>NZ_CP139141.1:0-662500 GCF_034059295.1 Pseudomonas sp. HR96 | reverse complement strand
GCCACCGTGTACTGCGACGCCAGGCGGATGAAGTCGGCGGGACTGAACTGATCCATCCAGGTGGAGTTGAATGCCACCTCGGTTTTGGCCGGATCGAGAATCTTGAACACCTGTGCCTTGTAGGTCTCGGCATTGGCCAGCACCTGCTCGCGGGTCAGCGGTGGACGCGTGGCGCTCTTGCCACTTGGATCGCCGATCATCCCGGTGAAGTCGCCAATCAGGAAGATCACCTGATGACCCAGCTCCTGAAACTGGCGTAACTTGTTGATCAGCACCGTGTGCCCCAGGTGCAGATCGGGCGCGGTGGGGTCGAAACCAGCCTTGATGCGCAGGGGCTGCCCACGCTTGAGCTTTTCGACCAGCTCCGACTCGACCAACACCTCTTCGGCACCGCGCTTGATCAGCGCCAGCTGCTCTTCAACCGACTTCATATAAAGGGACCCACAGGCTCAGATTCAAAGGGGCTCAACCATACAAGATCACCCGGCAAATACAAGTTCCGGCGACCACTGCGCCACGCCGGCTCCGCGGATGTGACCTGCAATGGGGCAGGCGGCGTCTGGACGCTTGCCTCGCGGAGGATTTGGTTATATTTTATACAGTTATTTCATCTTCATCATGTCATTCATCTTTTCCTTTTCATCTATTCCAAAGCCAAAAATCACCTATGACCACCGAACCGACTAAAGCGCCGCCGCTTTATCCGAAGAGCCACCTATTGGCGGCCAGCGGCATCGCAGCCCTCCTTAGCCTGGCGCTGCTGGTATTTCCCTCCAGCGAAGTAGAAGCCAAGCGCACCTCCAACAACCTCGACGTGCAGACCCCCAGCGACCGCCTGAAAGAAGAAAAAGACGAGAACCCGGTCGACAGCAGCGTCGAAGACCCCGCGCCATCGCCCTTCGCGCAGATCGACAATGGCCAGGACGAAACCGCCAACGCCGCGCAAACCGTCACGCCGCCCACACCGGAGCCGGCCCCAAAGGGCCCCGGCCATCGCGAGGTCAAGGTCACCCGCGGCGATACCCTATCGACCCTGTTTGCCAAGGTCGGCCTGGCCCCTGGCATCGTCCACGACGTGCTTGCCAGCGACCGCCAGGCCAAGCGTTTCTCGCAGTTGCAACATGGCCAGATCCTCGAGTTCGAGGTCAGCGACGCCGGCGAATTGCAGAGCCTGCACAGCAAGGTCAGCGACCTGGAAACCATCCGCCTGAACAAGTCGGCCAGCGGCTACGTGTTCACCCGCGAAACCCTCAAGCCCGTAGTGCGCGAGGCCTACGCCCACGGCGTCATCACCAGCTCGCTGTCCCTCGCTGCCCAGCGCGCCGGGCTCAGCCACGCACAGACCATGGACCTGACCAGCGTGTTCGGGTACGACGTCGATTTCGCCCAGGACATCCACCCCGGCGACGAATTCGACGTGATCTACGAGCAGCGAGTGCTCAACGGCAAGGTCATCGGCACCGGCAGCATCCTTTCGGCCCGCTTCACCAGCCGCGGCAAGACCTACACGGCCGTGCGCTACACCAACCGCCAGGGCAACAGCACCTACTACAGCGCCGAAGGCAACAGCCTGCGCAAGGCGTTCATCCGCACCCCGGTGGACTACGCACGCATCAGCTCGCGCTTCTCACTGGAGCGCAAGCACCCGATCCTCAACAAGATCCGCGCCCACAAGGGCGTCGACTACGCCGCTCCACGGGGCACGCCAATCAAGGCTACCGGTGACGGCAAGGTGATGCTGGCCGGGCGTAATGGCGGCTACGGCAACACCGTGATCATTCAGCATGGCAAGACCTATCGCACGCTCTACGGGCACATGCAGGGTTTCGCCAAGGGCATTCACACCGGCAGCAGCGTCAAGCAGGGCCAGGTGATCGGCTATATTGGTACCACCGGCCTGTCCACCGGGCCACACCTGCACTACGAATTCCAGGTCAACGGCGTACACGTCGACCCGCTGGGGCAGAAGCTGCCCATGGCCGACCCCATCGCCAAAAATGAAAAGTCGCGCTTCCTGCAACAAAGCCAGCCGTTGATGGCGCGCATGGAGAAGGAAAAGTCGACGCAACTTGCGAGCAAGCGCTAAGCCATGACTCTCTATATAGGTGTGATGTCGGGCACCAGCCTCGACGGGCTGGACATTGCCCTGATCGAGCAACAGCAGCAGCCGCTGTTGCGGGCCACGCATTACGTGGCGATGCCGGCAACGCTGCGGGCCGACCTGCTGAGCTTGTGCAGCAGCGGCCCCGACGAGATTGCCCGCAGCGCCCTGGCGGCCAATGCCTGGGTCGGCCTGGCGGCGGCCGGCATCGGCCAGCTTCTCGACGAGCAGAAGCTGACCGCCCAGGACGTGACGGCGGTCGGCAGCCATGGCCAGACCATCCGCCATGAACCCGGCCGCGGCTTCACGGTGCAGATCGACAACCCTGCGCTGCTCGCCGAGTTGACCGGCATTACCGTGGTCGGCGATTTCCGCCGCCGCGACGTGGCCGCCGGCGGCCAGGGCGCGCCCTTGGTCCCAGCGTTTCACGAAGCCTTGTTCGCCGGGCGGGAGCGTCAGCGCGCGGTACTCAACGTCGGCGGTTTCAGCAACTTGAGCCTGATTGCCCCGGATCAACCAGTGCGCGGCTTCGATTGCGGGCCGGGCAATGTATTGCTCGATGCCTGGATCGAGCTCAAGCAGGGCCACCCGTTCGACCGCAGCGGGCGCTGGGCGGCATCGGGCCAGGTCGTCCCAGCCTTGCTCGCCCGGCTGTCGAGCGACCCGTTTTTCAGCGCCAGAGGCCCCAAAAGCACTGGCCGCGAGGTGTTCAACCTGCCGTGGTTGCAGCATCAGCTGAGCCAGGGCCCCGCTGTGGCTGACGTCGACGTGCAGGCCACGTTGCTGGAGTTGACCGCGCAGACCATCACCCAATCACTGCAAGGCGCGCAACCGGACAATCGCGAGGTGCTGGTCTGCGGCGGCGGTGCCCATAACCTGGCTCTGCTGAACCGTTTGCAGGCCCTGCTCCCACACTCGACAGTGGCCAGCACCGCCAGTGTCGGCGTCGATCCGGACTGGGTCGAGGCGATGGCTTTTGCCTGGCTGGCCCATTGCTGCATTGCCGGCATTGCCGGCAACCGTCCCAGCGTCACTGGCGCGCGTGGCCTGCGCGTGCTGGGGGCTCTCTACCCCGCCTGAGCCGGGCACCACACAGCAAAACGCCGCGCAGAGGCGCGGCGTTTTGCTGTGTGGGACGCAGTCAGATCGAGAACGATTGACCACAACCGCAGGTGGTCGAGGCGTTCGGGTTGTTGATCACGAACCGCGAACCTTCCAGACCTTCCTGGTAGTCGACCTCCGCACCGGCCAGGTACTGGAAGCTCATAGGATCGACCACCAGACTGACACCCTCGCGTTCGACGATGGTGTCGTCGTCGGCGACGTCTTCATCGAAGGTAAATCCGTACTGGAAGCCCGAGCAGCCGCCGCCGGTGACGAACACCCGCAACTTGAGGCGCTCATTGCCCTCTTCGTCGACCAGGTTCTTCACCTTGTGCGCCGCACCCTGGGTGAATTGCAAAGCCATAGGGGTGAAGGATTCAACAGTCATGCTGGTAATCTCCCGGCGCTTGGCCGTCATGTTGCCTGATGGCGAGCATTATCCTCTTCCCCTACGAAATTGGTCAACTATTGTGCAGCAAGTGTGCGGCAAGGTGGGACGTCACACCTGAGCAACGCCACCCGCTGTTGCACATGCCTGCGTGACGCTCGGGAGGGAAGCCTCTACTATCGGCGTACCGTGAACCTGGGAAGTCGTCGAATGCTCTATCTATGGATCAAGGCTCTGCATATTGTCAGCGTCGTCTGCTGGTTTGCCGGGCTGTTCTACCTGCCGCGTCTGTTCGTCTACCACGCCAGCAGCGAAGACACCGCCAGCCGTGAACGCTTCTGCGTGATGGAGCGCAAACTCTACCGCGGCATCATGCTGCCCTCGATGATCGCCTCGCTGGTGTTCGGGATCTGGCTGATCGTGCTGTCGCCCGGCTGGATGAGCCAAGGCTGGTTGCACGCCAAGCTGGCGCTGGTGTTTCTGTTGATCGGCTACCACCACGTGTGCGGCGCGCAACTCAAACGATTCGCCCGCGCAGAAAACACTCGCAGCCACAAATTCTACCGTTGGTTCAACGAGATACCGGTATTGATCCTGATCGCCGTGGTGATCCTGGTCGTGGTCAAACCGTTCTGATGCGGGCTGAGCCCGGCGCATCATCCATGTAAACTGCCGGCATCGAAGGCACGGAGAGGAGCATGCCGAGTTACGCATTGATCACCGGCGCATCCAGCGGCCTTGGCCTGGCAATGGCCGAGGCCCTGGCGCGCCGGGGTCGTCATTTATTGCTGGTCGCACGCCACCGTGATCCACTGGAGGCAGTGGCTGGCGAACTGACCCAACGCTTTGGCGTCGAGGTGCTGTTTCGCGCCTGCGACCTGGGCGAGCCGTTGCGCCTTTCCGGGTTTCTGCTGGAGCTGGAAGAAAGCGACCGGCGCATAGACCTGCTGGTCAACTGCGCGGGGGTTCGCTCCTACGGACATTTTCTGGCCCAGGAATGGGCCGATGAGCAGGATCTAATCGAACTCAACGTTCTGGCCCTGACCCGGCTGTGCCACGCCCTGGGCAACCGCATGGCGGTGCACGGCGGCGGGCAGATCCTCAATGTCGCTTCGCTGGCGGCCTTTCAACCAGGCCCCTGGATGGCCACTTATGCGGCCAGCAAGGCCTACGTGCTGCACTTTTCCGAAGCCTTGCGCGAGGAGCTGAAGCAGACCGGGATCAGGGTATCGGTACTCTGCCCGGGGCCGGTGACTTCGCCTCTGCGGTGGGTCGAGCGCCTGCGTGACGGCCGCCGCTGCCTGAGCCCGGAGCAAGTGGCGCTTTACACGGTACGGGCGCTGGCGCGCAACCGTGCTGTCATCATTCCCGGCCAGGGCAATCGCTGGCTCGCTCGCGGCTGCCGATTCGCCTCGCGCTGGCTGGCCCGCAAGGTCGCCGGGATGATCAACAAGCGCTACCGCCCGCGCCTGCCGCAGTGAGCCGGGCCCAGGCTGACCCGCGAGCCTGTTACACTCAGCCCATCTATCACCCTGGAGAAACGGTAGTGGATACTCTGTTTACCAAGATCATCAACCGGGAGATCCCGGCCAAGATCATTTACGAGGATGACCAGGTCCTGGCCTTCCATGACATCGCCCCCCAGGCACCCGTGCATTTCCTGGTGATCCCGAAGAAGCCGGTGCGCACGCTCAACGACCTCACCGAAGACGACAAGTCGCTGGCCGGGCATTTGCTGCTGACCGCGCAGCGGCTGGCGCTGGAGTTGGGCTGTGAAGAAGGCTTCCGCGTGGTCATGAACTGCAATGAATTGGGCGGCCAGACGGTTTACCACATCCATATGCATGTTCTGGGTCAGCGCCAGATGCACTGGCCACCGGGCTGAGCGCCGCTGCATTCCGTCATAAAACCCCGAATGGAGGTGCCTGTGGCCACCCAACGTCATTATTCACCCATCGATCGACTGCTCCTGCAGGCCGACACGGCCATGCGCACGCTGCTGCCGTTCAGCGGCGCGCCGTCGCGTCCATCGCCAGCCCTGGTGCGGGCCGAGACCAAGCTCAGCGAAGAGGACAGCCGCCACGCCGCAGGCCTGATGCGCATCAACCACACCGGTGAAGTCTGCGCCCAGGCGCTGTATCAAGGCCAGGCGCTGACCGCCAAGCTGCCTCAAGTGCGCAAGGCCATGGAGCATGCCGCTGAAGAGGAAGTCGACCACCTGGCCTGGTGCGACCAACGCATTCGCCAGCTCGGCAGCCACACCAGCGTGCTCAACCCGCTGTTCTACGGTATGTCGTTCGGCATCGGCGCAGTTGCCGGCCTGGTCAGCGACCGGGTCAGCCTGGGTTTCGTTGCGGCCACCGAACACCAGGTGTGCAAGCACCTGGACGAGCACCTGGTGACCTTGCCAGTGGACGATGAAAAGTCCCGGGCCATTCTCGAGCAGATGCGCACCGACGAGCAGCAGCACGCCGAATCGGCCCTGGACGCTGGCGGCTACCGTTTTCCGGCGCCGGTGAAATTCGGCATGAGCCTGCTGGCCAAGGTCATGACCAAGAGCACCTATCGGCTCTGAACGAAAAAAAGGCCATCGCAGGATGGCCTTTTTGCTGAAGCGGGCAACTTAGCCCAACTCGATGATCTCGTAGTCGTGGGTGATTTCCACGCCTGCTGCACCAAGCATGATCGAGGCCGAGCAGTACTTTTCCGCCGACAGCTCGATCGCCCGCTTCACCTGAGCTTCCTTCAAGCCGCGCCCCTTGACCACGAAGTGCAGGTGGATCTTGGTGAATACCTTCGGGTCTTCGTTGGCACGCTCGGCCTCAAGAAACGCCTCGCAGCTTTCGATGGGCTGACGCGCCTTCTTCAGAATGCTCACCACGTCGTAGTTGCTGCAGCCACCCAGCCCGATCAGCACCATCTCCATGGGCCGCACACCGAGGTTGCGCCCGCCGCTCTCGGGAGGGCCGTCCATCACTACGACGTGGCCGCTGCCTGACTCACCGAGAAACATCGATTCACCGGCCCATTGAATACGCGCTTTCATCCCGGACTCCCGTTGCTTGCAACAAATTGAAAAATGGCGGCCAGCTTAGCACAGGACTTCCGACAGGCCGACTTGGCGGGTTTGAGCTAGGGTGACGAGTGGGCGCTGAAATAAAGAGATACAGTTCACACTCTCTGATAAGCTGCGCCAAACCCATGGCGTCAATAGAACGCCGAACGCTGCGCAGCCCTTGGAAGTCACAGCATGGCCGCTCCTCGACCGAAGATAAAAAATATCGAACGGCTGCTGGTTCACTGCCAGCGCAAGACCTACCTCGCCAAGAGCACCATCATCTGCGCCGGGGATCACTCGCAGACGCTGTCCTTCATCCTCAAAGGCTCGGTGACCATCATCATTGAGGACGATGACGGCCGCGAGATGATCATCGCCTACCTCAACCCCGGAGATTTCTTCGGCGAGCTGGGCCTGTTCGAGCCTGCCGGTGACGATCATCAGCGCAGCGCCTGGGTGCGCGCCAAGACCGAATGCGAAGTGGCGGAAATCAGCTACGGCAAATTCCGCGAACTCGCCGAACAGGAACCGGAAATCCTCTACGCCCTGGGCAGCCAGATGGCCCAGCGGCTGCGCAATACCACGCGCAAGGTGGGCGACCTGGCTTTCTTTGACGTGACCGGCCGCGTAGCCCGTTGCCTGCTCGAGCTGTGCAAGCAGCCCGACGCCATGACTCACCCGGACGGCATGCAGATCAAGATCACCCGCCAGGAGATCGGCCGCATTGTCGGTTGCTCGCGGGAAATGGTCGGGCGTGTGCTCAAGGACCTCGAGGACCAGCGACTGGTGCATGTAAAGGGCAAGACCATGGTGGTGTTCGGCACCCGCTAGGGGGCACCTAGTCTTTGTCGACCTGCGCCAGCATCTGGGCGAACTGCAGTTGCAACGACTCGAGCAGCGGCGCGTGAGGGAACACCTCGTGCAAGGCGACATGACTGCTCGCCCGGCAACGCTGCACCAGCGCGCATCGTTCGTTGAACAGATTGACCGCCGCAACCATCGCCTCGCGCTCGTCATCCAGCAGCGCGGCACCATGAACCAGTACCACCGGCCGCGAGCCGCCGAGGCCCTGGCGCCAGCGCTGCGCCGTACCGACCCATTTGCGGCCATTGAGGTTGACGTTGTATCGACCGTCGCAGAAAGCGCCGTCGATCTCGCCCAGCGAAGCGGCGCCACCCCAGCGCTGCAGTACATCGCACAGGGGCTGGCACAGCCGCTGGTAGGCAGTTTCGATGCGGTTCAAGTCGCCTTCGCTGCGCGGCGCCACATAGACCAGGGCAATGTTCAGCGTGGCCGGCGATTGCGGTACCGGCTCGCCACCCGTCTCGCGCAGCAGCACCGGCCAACCGGAGGCTTCGACGCTGCGGCAGGCCGACTCGAAGTGCTCGAGCCGGCTCATCCGCCGCGGCATCACCAGGGCCCGATCGGTCGGCTGCCACAACAGCAAGGCGTTGCCACGCCGGCCTGCACACACGTCCGCGAGCAGCTCCTGCTCGGCACGCAAGCCGGCCTCGACGCTCAGGCGCTGCAGCACGTGAATCAGTCCAGCCCCGGAACGATCTTCTGCGAGACCCGCTCGGGGAAAAACAGCCGTTGCAGTTCCGAACCCGGGCTCTCGGCGCGCATGAACGCCTCGCCGACCAGGAAGGAATACACGTCGCTGACTTCCATCAGCTCGACGTCGGCACGGTTGAGGATGCCGCTCTCGGTAATCACCAGCTTGTCGCGCGGAATGCGCGGCAGCAGGTCGAGGGTGTTTTCCAGGCTGACTTCGAAGGTGTGCAGGTTACGGTTGTTGACCCCCAGCAGCGGGCTGTCGAGGGTTTTCAACGCGCGGTCGAGCTCGTCGCCGTTATGCACTTCGACCAGAACGTCGAGGCCGACGTCCTTGGCCACTGCAGCCAGCTCGGCCAGGCGAGCGCCATCCAGCGCGGCGACGATCAGCAGGATGCAGTCGGCACCGAGCACCCGCGATTCGACGATCTGGTAGGGATCGATCATGAAATCCTTGCGGATCACCGGCAGTTTGCAGGCTTCACGGGCCTGTTGCAGGTAACTGTCGGCACCCTGGAAATAGTCGACGTCGGTGAGCACCGACAGGCAGGTCGCCCCGCCCTTTTCGTAGCTGCGGGCGATGTCCGCCGGCACGAAGTGCTCGCGGATGACACCCTTGCTGGGCGAGGCCTTCTTGATTTCGGCAATCACCGCCGGCTGCTTCTTCGCCACCTGGGCCATCAACGCCTTGGCAAAACCCCGCAACGGCGAGGCGCCGCTGACCTGGGCCTGCAGCTCGGCCAGACTGACCCGGGCCTTGCGCTCGGCCACTTCCTCAGCCTTGCGCGCGAGAATGTTCTCCAGCACGGTCGGCACCTTGAACTCGGTCATTGCGTGTTCTCCACCTTGAATACCGCCGTAAAGGCACCCAGCTCGTCGAGTTTTTCCCGGGCCAGGCCCGTGTGCAGCGCATCATGGGCCAGGGCCACGCCTTCCCTGAGGCTGCTGGCCAGATCGGCCGCGTACAGTGCGGCGCCCGCATTCAGCATGATCATCTCGGCGGCCTTTTGGCCATTTTCAGTCTTGCGCTTGCCCAGTGCATCGCGGATCAGAGCCAGGGAGGCGGCGGCGCCGTCGACGGCCAGGCCGTGCAAGGTCTGGCTCTTTATACCCAAGTCTTCGGGCTCGACCCAGTACTCGGTTATTTCGCCATTTTTCAGCTCGGCGACGAAGGTCGGTGCGGCCAGGCTGAACTCATCCAGGCCGTCCTTGGAATGCACCACCAGCACATGCTTGCTGCCCAGCCGCCCGAGCACTTCGGCCAGCGGCCGGCACAGCGCCTGATTGAACACGCCGACCACCTGATGGCGGACGCCGGCCGGATTCGTAAGCGGGCCGAGCATGTTGAACAAGGTGCGCAGGCCCAGGTCGCGGCGCGGGCCTGCCGCGTATTTCATGGCGCTGTGGTGGGACTGGGCAAACATGAAGCCGATGCCGACGCTATCGATGCAGCGCGCCACCTGCACAGGCGTGAGGTTTAGGAAGACCCCCGCCTCCTCGAGCAGGTCGGCACTGCCACTCTTGCCGGACACCGCGCGGTTGCCATGCTTGGCCACGGTGCCCCCGGCCGCGGCAATGACAAAAGCCGAAGCGGTGGAAACGTTGAAGATATTCGCGCCGTCACCGCCGGTGCCGACGATGTCGACCACGTTGTCCAGGGTCTTGAGTTCGACCTTGCTGGCTAGTTCGCGCATCACAGAGACGGCGCCGACGATCTCGTCGATGCTCTCGCTTTTCATGCGCATGCCCATCATGAAGGCGCCGATCTGCGCCTCGCTGCATTGCCCGGTCATGATCTGGCGCATCACGTCACGCATTTCATCGACCGTCAGGTCCAACTGATCGACGATACGCCCCAGAGCGTTCTTGATGTCCATGCTCAATCCTTGATGGGGCGGCTGCCGCCGGTCTGCTTGAGGAAGTTGGCCAGCAGCTCGTGGCCCTGTTCGGTGAGGATCGACTCGGGGTGAAACTGCACGCCCTCGATGTTCAGGGTCTTGTGCCGCAGCCCCATGATCTCGTCGACCGAGCCGTCGGCGTGCTCGGTCCAGGCGGTCGCCTCCAGGCAGTCCGGCAGGGTTTCGCGCTTGACCACCAGCGAGTGGTAGCGGGTAACGGTCAGGGGGTGGTTGAGGCCTTCGAACACGCCCTGGTCATGGTGGGTCACCGGGCTGGTCTTGCCGTGCATCACCTGGCGAGCGCGCACGACGTCGCCGCCAAAAGCCTGGCCGATGGACTGGTGGCCCAGGCACACGCCCAGAATCGGCAGCTTGCCAGCGAAATGCTTGATCACGTCCAGTGACACACCGGCTTCGGTGGGCGTACACGGCCCGGGCGAAACGACGATGCGTTCCGGCGCCAGCGCTTCGATCTCGGCGAGGGTCAGTTCGTCATTGCGAATGACCTTGACGTCGGCGCCCAGCTCACCCAGGTATTGCACGACGTTGTAAGTGAACGAGTCATAATTGTCGATCATGAGCAACATGGTCAGGGCCTCAGGCGTCGAAGTCGGGAGTTTGTTCGGTCAGCGCCACGGCGCGGAACATCGCGCGGCGCTTGTTCAGGGTTTCTTCCCACTCCAGGGCCGGCACCGAATCGGCGACGATGCCACCGCCGGCCTGCACGTGCAGTTCGCCGTCCTTGATCACGGCGGTACGGATCGCGATCGCCGTGTCCATGTTGCCGTTCCAGGCCAGGTAGCCCACCGCGCCGCCGTAGACGCCACGCTTGACCGGCTCGAGCTCGTCGATGATCTCCATGGCGCGAATCTTCGGCGCACCGGACAAGGTGCCGGCCGGCAGGATGGCGCGCAGGGCGTCCATGGCCGTCAGCCCCTCTTTCAACTGCCCGGTGACGTTGGAAACGATGTGCATGACATTCGAGTAGCGCTCGATGACCATCTTCTCGGTCAGCTTCACCGAGCCGATTTCCGAGACGCGACCGGTGTCGTTGCGCCCCAGGTCGATCAGCATCAAGTGCTCGGCGATCTCCTTGTCGTCCGACAGCAGGTCGACTTCCAGCGCGTGGTCGGCCTCTTCGGTGGCCCCGCGCGGACGAGTGCCGGCGATCGGGCGAACGGTGATCAGGTTGTCCTCGACCCGCACCAGCACTTCCGGCGAGCTGCCCACCACGTGGAAGTCGCCGAAGTTGAAGAAGTACATGTAGGGCGTTGGGTTGAAGCAGCGCAGCGCCCGGTACAGGTCGATGGGCGCGGCCTTGAAGTCGATGGACATGCGCTGCGAGGGCACCACCTGCATGATGTCGCCGCTGAGGATGTATTCCTTGATCACGCCCACGGCGCGCTCGTAGTCATCCTGGGTGAAGCTGGAGCGAAACGCCGGCTCGGCGGCGGGCGGCCGGTCGAGGTCCAGACCGCGACGCGGGGTGATCGGCTGACGGAGTTTTTCCATCAGCGCTTCAAGACGGGCCTGGCCGTCGGCATAGGCATCGGCCTGGGCCGGGTCGGCGAGCACGATCGCGTGCATCTTGCCGGCCAGGTTGTCGAACACCACCACGGCATCGGAGACCATCAGCAGGATGTCCGGCACGCCGATCGGGTCCGGATTTGGGCATTTGCCCAGGCGCTTTTCCACATAGCGCACGCAGTCGTAGCCGAAATACCCCACCAGGCCACCGTTGAAGCGCGGCAGGCCGGGGATGGTCGGCACGTTATAGCGAGCCTTGAAGGTTTCGACGAAGGCCAATGGGTCTTCGACGTCATGGCTTTCGATCTCGACGCCATCATGGCTGATGCTGACGTGGTGGTCGTACACCCGTAGCACGGTGCGGCACGGCAGGCCGATGATCGAGTAACGCCCCCACTTCTCGCCGCCCTGCACCGACTCCAGCAGATAGGAGTTGGGCTGGTCGGCCAGTTTCAGGTAGATCGACAGCGGCGTGTCGAAGTCAGCCAGGGTTTCGCGGGCAAGCGGGATGCGGTTGTAGCCGGCAGCGGCCAAGCGCAGGAATTCTTCGCGGATCATGATCAGCCTCGTGGCATGAGGAGCAAACGGTCGGGTAGGCAAACGAGCCGGCAGGCCGGCGGATGACAGTCAGGCGCGCCAACGCCAGCGGGCCAGGGCCTTGATGACTTTCATCCAGAGTTTGCGGGTGACCACCACGATGGAATCTCTACGGCAGGGGGTTGAATCGTCCGCCAACGTTATCTCAGCGGATGAATCGGCGCAACCGGGGATCAGCTGGCGCAGGTCGTCGATGACCAGCGCCGGCGACTCGTCGGCGATCGGGCGACCGTGGTTGTAGCCATAACTCATGGCCACGCAAGGGACATTGGCGGCCTTGGCGGCCTGCACGTCGGAGCGCGAGTCGCCGACAAACAGCGCCTGATGCGCCGGCACATTGGCCATTTTCATGACGAAGAACAGCGCCGCCGGGTCGGGCTTCTGCTGTGGCAGGGTGTCGCCGCCAACGATCCATTTGAAGTAACGACCCAGACCCAGTCCGTCGAGCAAGGGCGCAACGAAGCGTTCGGGCTTGTTGGTGATCAGCGCCATGGGCACCTTGCGCTTGTGCAGCCACTTCAGAGTCTGCGCCACGCCGGGGTAGACCACCGTCAGCTCGTGGCTGTCGGCATAGGCCTCCATGAACAGCGCCAGCGCCTGTTCGGTGTCGGCCTCGCTCACCTCAGTGTGCTCCAGCCCACCGGCCAGGGCACGGCGCACCAGCACCCGTGCGCCGTTGCCGACCCACTGGCGCACCGACTCGAGCGCTGCCGGTTCGCGGCCCATCTGCGCCAGCGCGCGGTTGACCGCGGCGGCGAGGTCCGGCACCGAGTCGACGAGGGTGCCGTCGAGGTCGAACATCACCAGTTTCGGGTAGTTGCCGGCAAACAGCTGGGCGAAGGCACTCATGCGCGGGCGAGGGCCAGTTCCGCGCGCATCTGGGCAATCACTTCACGGTAGTCGGGTGTGTTGAAGATGGCCGAGCCGGCGACGAAGGTATCGGCGCCCGCCGCGGCAATCTCGCGAATGTTCTTGACGTTGACCCCACCGTCGATCTCCAGGCGAATTTCATGACCGCTGGCGTCGATCAGCGCGCGCGCTTCGCGCAGCTTGTTCAATGTACCAGGGATGAATTTCTGCCCGCCGAAGCCGGGGTTGACGCTCATGAGCAGGATCATGTCGACCTTGTCCATGACGTATTCCAGCAGGTTCAGCGGCGTGGCCGGGTTGAACACCAGGCCCGACTTGCAGCCGCCTTCGCGCACCAGCTGCAGCGAGCGATCAATGTGCTGGGTCGCTTCCGGGTGGAAGGTGATGGAGGTTGCGCCGGCCTCGATGAAGTCGCCGATGATGCGGTCCACCGGGCTGACCATCAGATGCACGTCGATCGGCGCGGTGACGCCGTACTTGCGCAGCGCCGCGCAGACCATCGGGCCGATGGTCAGATTGGGCACGTAGTGGTTGTCCATCACATCGAAGTGGATCATGTCGGCGCCGGCGGCGAGGACATTGTCCACTTCCTCGCCCAGACGGGCGAAATCCGCAGAAAGAATGGACGGGGCAATGACGAAGGGCAGCATGGCGCACCTGTTGGCTGATATCACAGTGGCGCGCATTGTACATCACCCGCGCCACCCGCCGCGCCCCCGCCCTGCCCCCAAGCGCTGTTCAGGCCGCCGTGCGCAGCTTCTCGCCGCGCCCGCGCAGCCACTCCAGGGTCAGCAACAGCACCACCGAGAAGGCGATCAGCAAGGTCGCCGCGGCCGCGATGGTCGGGCTGAGGTTCTCGCGAATACCGCTGAACATCTGCCGTGGCAGGGTCGCCTGCTCGGGACCGGCGAGAAACAGCGTTACCACCACCTCGTCGAAGGAGGTGGCGAAGGCGAACAGCGCCCCGCTGATCACCCCGGGCGCGATCAGCGGCAGGGTCACCCGCAGGAATGCCTTCAGTGGCGATGCGCCGAGGCTGGCAGCGGCGCGCACCAGGTTGTGGTTGAAGCCCTGCAAGGTCGCCGACACGGTGATGATGACGAACGGTACGCCGAGCACCGCGTGTACCAGGATCAACGAGGCAAAGCTGTTGCCCAGCCCCAGCGGCGCGAAGAACAGGTAGCTGGCCACACCGACGATGACCACCGGCACCACCATCGGCGAAATCACCAGGGCCATGACCAGGCTCTTGCCGGGGAAGTTGCCGCGGGTCAGGCCGATCGAGGCCAGGGTGCCGAAGACCATGGCCAGCGCGGTGGCGGCCGGCGCGACGATGATGCTGTTGCGCAGCGCGCGCATCCATTCGTCCGAGGCGAAGAAGTCCTGGTACCAGTGCAGCGAAAAGCCCTGCAACGGGTACACCAGGAAGCTGCCGGCGTTGAACGACAACGGCACGATCACCAGCACCGGCAGGATCAGGAACAGCAGCACCAGGCCGCACAGGATGCGCAGGCTGTAGTACCAGAGCCGCTCGACCGGCGACATGAATGGGGTATTGGACATGGCGACGCTCCTCAGCTCAGGCGCAGGCGGCTGGCGCCGACCAGCCAGCTGTAGATCAGGTAAAGCAGCACGGTGGCCAGCAGCAACAGGCCGCCGAGCGCAGTGGCCATGCCCCAGTTGATGCTGACGTTGGTGTAGAAGGCCACGAAGTAGCTGACCATCTGGTCGTTCGGGCTGCCCAGCAGCGCCGGGGTGATGTAGTAGCCGATGGCCAGGATGAACACCAGGAGGCAGCCAGCGCCGACACCGGCATAGGTCTGCGGGAAATACACCCGCCAGAAACTGGCGAACGGATGGCAGCCCAGGGAAATCGCCGCGCGCATATAGGTCGGCGAGATGCCCTTCATGACGCTGTAGATCGGCAGAATCATGAACGGCAGCAGGATGTGCACCATGGAGATGTACACCCCGGTGCGGTTGAACACCAGTTCCAGCGGCTTGTCGATGATGCCCATGGCCAGCAGCGCGCTGTTGATCAGGCCACCGGACTGCAGCAGCACGATCCAGGCGGCCACGCGCACCAGAATCGAGGTCCAGAACGGCAGCAGCACCATGATCATCAGCAGGTTGCTGCGCCGCGCCGGCAGGTTGGCCAGCAGGTATGCCAGCGGATAGGCCAGCAGCAGGCAGATCACGGTAATGACCAGGCCCATCCAGAAGGTACGGGCGAAGATGTCCAGGTAGATGGCCTGGTCCGGCGTGGCCGGTGCCACCTGGCCGGAATCGTCGACGCGGTGGTCGACGGCCGCCAACAGGTAGTACGGCGTCAGGCTGCCGCCGTTGCGGCGGATGGCCTGCCAGTAGGCAGGGTCGCCCCAGCGCTCGTCGAGGTTCTGCAGGGCATCTTTCCAGCTTGCCGGCGCGTCGGCGAACGGCAGCGCGCGGGCGGTCTTGGTCAGCAGGCTGCGGTAGCCGGCCAACTCCATGTTCAGGCGCTTGGACAAGTCGCCCAATTGCTGATTCCTGCGCGCCTCGCCGAGGTCTTCGGCGAGGGCTTGATAAACCGGCTCGTCAGGCAGGCCGCGGCCGTCCCAGTGGGCGATCGCGGCGACGGTGCGAGGCATGGCGCCGACCACTTCGGGGTTGCCGACACTCTTGTACAACAGCGCCACGATGGGCACCAGAAACACCAGCAGGAGGAAAATCACCAGCGGCGCGATCAAGGCCTGGGCCTTCCAGCGGTTGACCCGCTCGGCACGGGCCAGACGCTGTTTCAGGCTGGGTCCGGTGACTTCGGCCAGCGGTACGGTGAGGGCCATCGCAAACTCCTAAACCCTGTGCAACAAATCAGTGGCCGCGCGGCCCTCGCAGGTCGCGCGGCGTTCAGGCAGGCCCGCTTGCAGCTGGCCCTTGCTTCAGGCCTTACTTGGCGGCCCAGGCGTTGAAGCGTTGCTCCAGCTGCTCGCCGTTGTCGGCCCAGAAGCTCACGTCGATCTGCACCTGGTCGGCAATGTTTTCCGGGGTGGTCGGCATATCCTTGAGGATGCCTTTGTCCAGCAACGGTACTGCCTGGGTGTTGGCCGGGCCGTAGGCGATGTTCTCGGAGAAGATCTTCTGCTGGGCCGGGGTGACCGAGTAGGCCATGAACTTCTTCGCCGCTTCGGCGTTCTTCGCACCCTTGGGGATGGCCCAGGCATCGAAGTCGTAGATGCCGCCGTTCCACACCACCTTCAGGTTGCTCTCTTTCTGCACGGCGGCGATCCGGCCGTTATAGGCCGAGCTCATGACCACGTCACCGGAGGCCAGGTACTGCGGCGGCTGGGCGCCGGCCTCCCACCACTGGATGCTGGGCTTGAGCTCGTCGAGCTTCTTGAACGCGCGGTCCTGACCATCCTTGCCCGCCAGCACCTTGTAGACGTCCTTGGGTGCGACGCCGTCGGCCATCAAGGCGAATTCCAGGGTGTACTTGGCACCCTTGCGCAGGCCACGCTTGCCGGGGAATTTCTTGGTGTCCCAGAAATCCGCCCAGCTGGTTGGCGCGGTCTTGAGCTTGTCGGCGTTGTAGGCCAGCACCGTGGACCAGACGAAGAAGCCGACGCCGCAGCTCTGGATCGAGCCTTTGACGTAGTCGCCAGGATTGCCGAAGATTTTCGGATCGATCGGCTCGAACATGTCTTCATCGCAGCCGCGCGAAAGCTCGGGCGACTCGACCTCGACCAGGTCCCAGGTCACGCTTTTGGTGTCGACCATGGCCTTGACCTTGGCCATTTCGCCGTTGTACTCGCCCGCCACGATCTTGCCATTGCCGGCCTGCTCCCAAGGCTCGTAGAACGCCTTGACCTGGGCGGCCTTGTTGGCGCCGCCAAACGACACCACGGTGAGGTCAGGGCCGGCGGCCATCGCCTGGGCCGCTGCCAGCATGCCCAGGGTCAGGGCGGTGAATTTGAGGTGCTTGAGCATTGATTCTTCTCTCCACAGTGCAAGTTGGTGAGGCATAGAGGTAAGGCGTGGCGCGATCGGGTCGGGCCTGTTCTTGTTGTGCTTGCCGAGGGTGCGTTACGGGTGCTGCATCAGTTGCTCAGCAGCGGGTCGAGCGCGCGGGCGTGCTCCACCTGCCAGCCCAGCGGTACCACATCGCCCACGGCGAGCTCGGGGTCGAGCTCGGCAATGGGTTGTTTCACATGAAAATCGGTCGTGCCGCACACTTCCAGGCGCACCCGCACGTGGTCGCCCAGGTAGACGAATTCGGCGACGCGCCCGGAGAAGCGATTGACGCAGTCGTCGCTCAAGCCATTGAGGCGCACGCGCTCGGGCCGTATCGACAAGGTTACCGGCGAGCCGGGCTGGCCAACGTTTACCGCCAGCGCCTGGACCTGCTCGCCGCGCGCCAGGGTGATCACGCAGCGCTCGCCGTCGCGGCTTGCCAGGGTGCCCGCCAGCCGGTTGTTCTCGCCGATGAAGTTGGCCACGAAGGTGTTCTTCGGCGCCTCGTAGAGCGCCCGTGGCGCGTCGATCTGCTGGATCTCGCCCTGGTGGAAGACTGCCACGCGGTCGGACATGGTCAACGCCTCGCCCTGGTCGTGGGTCACGTACACCACGGTGACGCCGAGGCGCTGGTGCAGGTGCTTGATCTCCATCTGCATATGTTCACGCAGTTGCTTGTCCAGCGCGCCCAGCGGTTCGTCCATCAACACCAGCTGCGGCTCGAACACCAGCGCGCGAGCCAGAGCCACGCGCTGTTGCTGGCCGCCGGACAGCTGCGCCGGGTAGCGTTGGGCGAAGGCGTCGAGCTGGACCATGCCCAGCACCCGCTTGACCCGCTCGCTGATGTCGGCCTTGCTCAGCTTGCGCACCGACAACGGGAACGCCAGGTTCTCGGCCACGGTCATGTGCGGAAACAGCGCGTAGTTCTGGAACACCATGCCGATATCGCGCTTGTGTGGCGGCACATGATTGATCGAACGACCGGCCAGCAGGATCTCGCCGGCGGTGGGTGTTTCGAAGCCGGCCAGCATCATCAGGCTGGTGGTCTTGCCCGACCCGGAAGGGCCGAGCAGTGTCAGGAACTCGCCCTTGCGAATATCCAGATTGAGGTCCTTGACGATCAGCTGCTCACCGTCGTAACTCTTTTGCACGCCGCGGAAACTGACCAGCACGTCACTCGCCACCGCGCCTGAATCGACCTCGCCCATACCCACACCTTTGCTTGATGACTTGCAGTGCGTGCAGCGTAGTCAAGCGCGCCGGCGGCGCACATCGGGGCAGCGGAGACTTTGCC
The DNA here is from genome assembly GCF_034059295.1 of Pseudomonas sp. HR96. Lineage (NCBI taxonomy): Bacteria > Pseudomonadati > Pseudomonadota > Gammaproteobacteria > Pseudomonadales > Pseudomonadaceae > Pseudomonas > Pseudomonas sp. HR96. The sequence goes on along the minus strand of NZ_CP139141.1, from coordinate 644,122 downwards.
GTAGGGATTGCCCTACAAGGATGGCGCGGATGGGCATGTGGCAGGCGTCTCCCTGCGGGGCCCAGATGGCAAGGGAGCCGGCCTGGCGCAATTCCCGGACAAGATCGGTCGTGCAGGGAAGCTTCTGCCCTGTCGTTTTTGGAACAAGCGATCAACCGCCAAGGCGCAAACAGCAGCGCCCGCGTCGCTTTCAGATCAGCCGATGCTCCATCGCATACTTCACCAGTTCGGCCAGCGAGGTCACGTTGAGTTTCTGCATCAGCCGCGCCTTGTGGGTGCTGATGGTCTTGTTGCTAAGCGCCAGCTGCAGGGCGATGTCGTTGACGTTGGCCCCTTGGGCCAGGCGCTCGAACACCGAGAATTCGCGCTCGGAGAGCAGCGAGTGCAACGGCCGCGATTCGGTCAGGCCGACTTCGAAGATCATCCGGTCGGCCAGGTCCGGGTCGATGTAGCGGCTGCCGGCGGCGACCCGGCGGATGGCCGTAAGCAGCAGGGCCGGGTCGCTGTCCTTGGTGGCATAGCCCGCCGCACCGATTTTCAGGGCGCGGGCCGCCATCTGGGCCTCGTCGTGCATCGACAGCACAAGGATGGCCGGCGGCTGGCTCAACGCGCGGATCCGCGGGATCGCCTCCAGGCCGTTGACCCCGGGCATGGAGATGTCCAGCAAAACGACGTCGCAGGTGACCTGGCGCAAGGTCTCGAGCAACTGCTCGCCATGGCTGGCCTCGCCCACCACGACCAGGTCCGGCGCCATGCCGATCAACTGCTTGATACCTTCGCGAACGATGGTGTGGTCTTCTGCTACCAATACCCGAATCACAGCCTTGCTCCGCGCAATAATTTCATTCCAGTGGCACCCGCACCGTGACGCTGGTGCCCTCGCCCGGCTCGCTGTCCAGCTCCAGGCTGCCGCCCAGCATCAGCACCCGCTCGCGCATCCCCACCAGGCCGAACGACGGCGGCCGCTGGCCAGCGACCTGGAAACCGCAGCCATCGTCGCTGATCACCAGGCACAAGCTTGTCCCCTCGAGGGTCAGAGTGATCTGCACAGTATGCGCCTGGGCGTGGCGCATGGCATTGGTCAACGCCTCCTGCAGCACGCGGAACAGTCCCGTGGACTTGGCATCGCCGAGCTCCGGAAGGTGCTCGGGTACCCGCACCAGGCACGGGATCTGCGTGCGCGCCTCGAACCGGCGTGCCTGCCATTCGATAGCCGAGCCGATGCCGGCATCCAGAATCGGTGGGCGCAACGCCGTGGCGACATCGCGCACCAACTGAAACAGCTGCGCAATCAGGCGCTTCATGCTGTTGAGGCGCTCCTGCAGGCCCGGGTCGAGATGCGCATGCGCCAGTTCGCACATGGAGGTTTCCAGCTTGAGCACGGTGAGCATCTGCCCCAGCTCGTCGTGCACCTCGCGGGCGATGCGCGCCTTCTCTTCTTCGCGCACCGTCTCCAGGTGCGCCGACAGCTCGCGCAGCTGCGCCTCGCTCTGGCGCAGCGCGGCGACCGTGCGCCGCCGCTCGCTGATGTCGCTGAGGTAGACCACCAGGTATTCAGCGTCGCGCGCGCGCAGGAAACTCAGCGACAGGTCGACCGGCAGCAGGCTGCCATCGGCGCGCACACACTGGCTCTCGTAACTCTGCGCAACCTGCTCGCGGGAGCGCGCGTTTTTCCACAGGTTCATCCAGCCCTGCATGTCCAGGCCGGGTTCGACATCACTCAGGGGACGGTCCAGCAGAGCGCGGCGCGGGTAGCCGAGGATCTGCTCGGCGGCCGGGTTGGCGTAGCGCACATGGCTGTCCCAGTTGACCCAGAGGATGCCCACGGTGCTCTGCTCAATGGAGAACTGGGTCAGACGCAGCGCCTCTTCGGCCACCTCGCGCTCGGCCAGGCGCTCGCGCGCCGTCAGCAGCGCCCGCGCGGTCCAGCGCAACTGGCGGCGTTGCCAGACCACAATGGCCAGGCTCGACAACAGCAGCACCAGCAGCAACAGGAACAGGTTCTGCCAGAACCCCGGGGACTCGCTCAGGCGCGGATACTGCGGCAGCAGCCAGTGCGCCCGCAACTGGTCCAGCTCGCCGGCGCCAAGGCCGTGCACGCCCCGCTGGAGGATGACCGCAAGCATCGGCCAGTCGCGCCGCGAGCCGACGCGCAGCAACTGCGAGAAACCGACATCGGCCACCACCGCCAGCTCGGCGAACTCCGGCTCACGGCCCAGGCGGCCCAACTGCGCTTCGTCCACCACGGCGAAGTGCGCCTGCCCGCCGACCAGCGCCTGCAGGCCCAGGCGCTCCTGCGCCACTGGTTGCAGCTCCAGGCGCGGGTAGGTGCGCTGCAGGTAATCGGCCACCGCCGAAGGCATGCGCACGGCGATGCGCGCGCTGGCGTCGAGTTTTTCCAGGTCCACGGCCACAGCGCCATGGCGCGGCCCCACCAGCAGCTGGGCAACCCGCAGATAGGGGTCGCTGAACACCCACTGGCGCAGACTGGCCGGGGTTTGCAGCAGGCCCGGCGCCAGGTCGATGGCGCCCTCGCGCAGGGCCTCCTGCAACGCATCGAGGTCGGTGTAGGTGCGCCATTGCCATTGCACCCCGAGCAGGGTCGCCAGGCGGTTCATCAGATCGATATTGGCGCCCGACAACTGCTGCAGGCGGCGGTCGAACTGCGCATAGGGCGCTTGCAGCACGATGCCCACACGCAGGCCTGGGTGCTGATCGAGCCATTGGCGCTGGGCGCTGTCCAGGCTCACGGCGGGCTCGGCGGGTGGTGAGGCCCAGGCGGTCAGGCTCACGGCCAGGCTCATGAGCAGACCCTGGCAGATCAGGGCCAGCAACGGAAAGGGGCGCAACAGGCTCATGAACACAGGTGGCTACTCTTGACTCGACGCAGGCCGCAGCCAGGCGAGCTTGGCTGTTTCGGGTAAATGCTATTAGTCTGCCGGTAATCGATTCGGCCAGGAACTGCCAATGCCTTTCATGCACCGCGCGACGCTACCAGCGTTTGCCCTGTCACTGCTACTGCCCTGTGCCCTGCCCGTGCTGGCGGCCGACCCCGCGCCGGCGGCCACACCGCGCGCGCCCTTGCTCGAGCGCAGCCAGGAGGACACCCTGGCGCTGGAGCGTCAGCTGCCCGCCGATGAACAACAGCAGTTGCAAGCCGGCAGCGATACCTTCCTGGCCTTGTGGAAACCGGCCAACAGCGGCGAAGCGCAGGGCACTGCGGTGATCGTCCCCGGCGCGGGTGAAACCGCCGACTGGCCGCAAGCCGTCGGCCCGCTGCGACGCAAGTTGCCGGATGCGCACTGGGCGACGCTGAGCCTGACCCTGCCGGACCTGAGTGTCGACGCGCCGGTTGCACGGGCCGCCACCGAGCCAGCGGCGCCGGTATCTTCGGACAACAAGTCGTCGCCACCGGACGCTGGCGCCGGGGTCGAGAAAGCCACCGCGCCAGGCGCCGAAAACGGCTACAAGGCCCCCGCCAACGACGCCGCCCAGGACGAATCCAAGGCTGATGCCGAGCGCATCTTCGCCCGCATCGACGCCGGCCTGGCATTCGCCCAGCAGCAGGGTGCCCGCAGCATCGCCCTGATCGGCCATGGCACCGGCGCCTACTGGGCCGCGCGCTACCTCAACGAGCGGCAGGGGCCACATGTACAGAAACTGGTGATGGTCGCCGTGCGCACCCCGGCCGACGCGGTCAACACCCTGGTGCAGCTAATGCCTGGGGTGAAGGTGCCGACTGCCGACATCTACTACACCGATCGCGACCTCGCACGCAACGCCGCCGAGCAACGCCTGCAAGCCAGCAAGCGGCTCAAGGACGCGGCGTATCGGCAGATCGGCCTGACCCCGATCCTCGGCGACAACGGCGCCGATGAAGAGCAGCTGGCCAAGCGGGTGCGAGGCTGGTTGAGCCCGGCCGCCCAATGAAAGCCTTGTGCAGGAGGGGCGTTTTCCCGAGTTTGTGTCCGGCCGTGCAACCTCTCGGGGCCGTTACGCCCTCCCCCATTTGGCAAGCCTCTCAGCGAAACCCGCGCTGCTCGCGAATCGTCGCATAGGCGTTGTGCAGATCCCGGGTGCGCTCGGTGGCCTCGCGCAGCTGCGTCTGGGTCGCCCCGCTGCCGGCCAGTTTGTCCGGGTGGTGGCGGCTGAGCAGGCGGCGGTAGGCGCGCTTGATCTGCGCCGGCTCGCTGTTGGCGCCCACGCCCAGCAGGCGCAGGGCCTGCTCGTAGCTGCTTTCACGGCTGGCGGGCGGCCGCTGGCGCGGTTGATATTCCATCGACAAGGCCTGGACTCGGGCCACCGACCAGCCCAGCCAACTGCCCCATAGGACGATCGACTCGCACTCGCCCTGCCCGGCACGACCGTCAGCCCAAGCCATGCGCCAGCATGCCCGCAGCACGCCCTCGGCGGCATGGGGCTGCAGGCCAAGGCGTTCCAGGTCGATGCGCAGGTTGTCCTGGCCGCTCTTGCCGCGATTGAAAGAAGCAATGGCGCGGCGTTGCGCCGGCGCCTCCATGCCCAGATCGTGCATCTCCTGACGCGCCTGCTGGATATGCGCCGGCTGCACCGCGCCATCGGCCTTGGCCAGGCGGCCGAGCATGATGAACAGCAGCTCGTCGTTGCGCAGGCCGGCCTGCCCCTTAAAGCGTTGGCGCAGGTCCTGCCAGCTCTTGAGCCGCAACTGGCGATCCAGCGCCTGGCCGAGCAAGGCGCCCAGCATGGCGCCCGGGATGCTGGCGATCAGATATCCGGATACTGCGCCGACCACCGTCCCCGGCCACAGCATCTCAGGACTTGTCCTTGAGCCGGCGCTCGGCTTCGGCAAGGCGTTCGTGGGTGCCGACATCCACCCACAGGCCGGCAAAGTGCTCGCCACTCACCTGGCCAAGCGCCATGGCATTGCGGTACAAGGGCGCCAGCTTGTGCGCCCCCGGCGGGCAGCCGTCGAACAATTGCGGGTCAAGCACGGCGATGCCTGCATAGGTCAGGCGCGGGTCGCCGTGCGGCACATCGCGAACGGCACCCTGGTTCAAGGTGAAATCGCCGCCCGGATGGTGCTCCGGGTTGGTCACCAGCACCAGATGCGCGAGCCCCTTGAGCGGCGCACGCAGGGCACTGAAATCGTAGTCGGTAAAGACGTCGCCATTGATCAGCACGAACGGCTCGCTGCCCAGCAACGGCAGCGCCTTGAGGATGCCGCCGGCGGTTTCCAGCGGTTCCCCCTCGGCGGAATAACGAATGGCCAAGCCAAAACGCGAGCCATCGCCCAAGGCGTCTTCGATCTGCTGCCCGAGCCAGGCGTGGTTGATCACCACCTCGTTGAAGCCTGCCTTGGCCAGCGCACGCAGGTGATATTCGATCAAGGGCACACCAGCCACCGGCAACAGCGGCTTGGGCGTGTGCAAGGTCAGCGGGCGCATGCGCTCGCCCTTGCCCGCCGCCAGAATCATCGCCTTCATCAACTCTCCTTGGTTGCCTGATGCAGTTGGCCGACCAGCTCACCGAGCTCGGCGAGTTCCGGGCGCCGCGCCAGCACCGCTTCTATATAAGAGAAGAAGCGCGGCACGTCCGCCAGGTAGCGCGGCTTGCCGTCGCGGTGGCAGATGCGCGCGAAGATGCCGATCACCTTGAGGTGGCGCTGCACGCCCATCAGGTCGCTGGCGCGGTGGAAGTCTTCGAAGCGGCTATGCACTGGGATGCCCAGGCCACCCGCCAGTTCCCAGTATCGGCGCAGCCAGGTTTCGACCTGCGGCTCGGGCCAGCTGATGAAGGCGTCCTTGAACAGGCAGGTGATGTCGTAGGTCACCGGCCCGTAGACCGCATCCTGAAAGTCCAGCACGCCGGGGTTCGGTTGGCTGAGCATCAGGTTGCGTGGCATGTAGTCGCGATGCACCAGCACCTTGGGTTGCGCCAGCGCACTGTCGATCAACAGCGCACAGATGTTTTCCCAGCGCGCCTGCTGAGCATCGTCGAAGGAGCTGCGCAGTTCCCTGGCCACATACCAGTCCGGGAAAAGCTGCAGTTCGCGGCGCAGCAAGGCCACGTCGTAGCTGGGCAACGGGGCGTCCATCGGCAGTTGCTGAAACGCCAGCAGCGCCTGCATCGCATCGGCGAACAGGGCGTCGGCATTGGCCGAATCGATCACATCCAGGTAGGTCTGGGTGCCCAGATCGCCAAGCAGAAGAAAGCCTCGCTCCAGGTCCTGAGCGATGATCTGCGGCACATTGATCGAAGATTTTTCCAATAAATGTGCGATATCGACGAAGGGTTTGCAGTTTTCCTGAGGCGGCGGCGCATCCATCGCGATAAAACTGCGACCGTCGGCCTGCCAGCGAAAATACCGCCGGAAGCTGGCGTCACTGCTGGCCGCGACCAGCGTGGCCGGGGGTATCGGGCCCCAGCCCTGGGCCGAGAAAAGTATTGACAGTTGTTCTTCGAGCCAGACTTCGAGCTGTTGAAGACGTACATCTTGATCGGGCATTGCAAGGGTCTCCGACGGCGCTAGCCGTCAAGCGGGTCATGCTTTATTATCCGGAATCTTTTTCAGACCATCGAGAGGCGTGCGGCCCCCCCGCGGGCAGATGGCACGCAGGAAGCCCGGACTAATAAGATGGCATTGAAATCCCCCGCGTTTCGTAAAAAATTTCCATTGCTGGTCACAGGCGGTTTGCTGGCCATGCAACCTCTGGCCGCACCTATGGTGTACGCCGCCGAGCAGTATGACTGTTCTGTTTCCGCTACGGGAGCCTGGGATTGCAAGCCCAAGGCCGATGGCGCGAACCTGCCGCCGCGCCCCATGCACGCCGACCCTGCCGCGCCAGCCAGCGCGGCCGACGGCGGCGTGGCTGCGAGCGGTACGGATGCCAAGCCGGTTCCGGTGACAGCGGCCAAGGGCCGCGGCCTGAAGTCGCGCAGCACGGATTTCAGCCACCTGGACTGGGTACCCCGCGACAAGCTGACCCCCGCTCAGCTCGCCGAGACCGGGCCATACTGCGCCGGTGCCTACATCGAGCCGCTGCGTCCGGGCATGAACGACACTACGTCGAAGAAAGACGCCCCGACCTTCATCGGTGCCAAGGCCTCGCGCTACCAGCAGGAAGAGCAGGTCGCCACGCTGGCTGGTGACGTGGTCATGCGCCAGGGCAGCATGCAGATCGAGGCCGACGAGGCCAACCTGCACCAGGCGCAGAACCGCGGCGAGCTGGACGGCAACGTCAAGCTGCGCGACAACGGCGCGCTGATCGTCGGCGACCACGCCGACGTGCAGATGGACACTGGCGAAGCCCAGGTCGACAACGCCGAGTACGTGCTGCACAAGCAGGGCATTCGCGGCAGCGCGCTGTACGCCAAGCGGGCCGAGAACTCGATCATCCGCTTGAAGGACGGCACCTACACCAGCTGCGAACCGAACAGCAACGCCTGGCAGATCAAGGGTAACAACATCACCCTGAACCCGGCGACCGGCTTCGGTACCGCGACCAACGCCACCCTGCGGGTCAAGGACATTCCGGTCCTGTACACGCCGTACATCTATTTCCCGATCGACAGTCGTCGGCAGTCCGGCTTCCTGCCGCCGAGCTTCGGCACCGGCAGCGACACCGGCTTCACACTGATGACGCCGTACTACTTCAACCTGGCACCGAATTACGACGCCACGCTGTATCCACGCTACATGGCCAAGCGCGGCATGATGGTGGAAGGCGAATTCCGCTACCTGACGCCTTCGAGCGAAGGGCAGCTGGGTGCTGCATACCTGAATGACCAGGACGACGATCGCAGCGGCCAGACCGACGCCAAAGATCAGCGCTACATGCTGCACTGGGAACATAGAGGCGGGCTGAGCGATCGGATCACGACCAAGGTCGATTACACCGACATCAGTGACCCCTACTACTTCCAGGACCTGTCGACCAACGAGTCGGGGATTGGCAAGACCGATTACGTGAATCAACAAGGTTCGGTCAGCTACCGTGGTGACCACTATGTAGCCAGTGTCAACCTGCAAGCCTATCAACTGGCGACCGTAGCGGACACCACTCCGTACAATAGGCTGCCGCAGCTCACCCTCGACGGCGCGCTGCCTTATCACCCATACGGCCTGGCGTTCGATTACCACACTGAAGCGGTGCGCTTCGAGCGTGACCTGCAAAGCGGTACCTACACGGATCAGGACGGCGATGTGTCTGCGCGCCTGGACCAGAACGTGTTTGGTCTTGCTCGCGCGAACGGCGACCGCCTGACACTGGCGCCTTCCATGAGCTTGCCACTGCAAGCCTCTTATGGTTACGTGCGGCCAACGCTGAAGTATGTGTACACCAAATACGACCTGGACCTCGATTCCACGGGCAAAGCGAACCTGGCCAGTGCTACCAACCTGACCGTTCCGGGTTATGGTCAGGAATTCAACAGCTCTCAGGATCGCTCGATTCCAGTCGCCAGCGTGGACAGCGGCCTGTACTTCGACCGCAACACCAACTGGTTCGGTACCGACTACCGTCAGACCCTCGAGCCGCGGGCCTACTACCTGTATGTGCCGTATCGCAACCAGAATGACATTCCGATCTTCGACACCAGTGAGTACACCTTCAACTACGCCTCACTGTTCCGTGACAGTCGTTTCTCGGGCACTGATCGCATCGGCGACGAGAACAAGCTGTCGCTGGGTGTGACCAGCCGCTGGATCCAGGACAATGGCTTCGAACGCCAGCGCTACAGCATCGGCCAGGCCATCTACTTCAGCGACCGGAAAGTGCAGCTGCCGGGCATCGACTTCGATACCCGCAAGGACGCACAGACCAACTACTCGCCGATTGCCCAGGAATACGAATACCGCTTCAACCACGATTGGCGCTTCACCGGCAACTTCAACTGGGACCCGGACACCGCCTCGACCCGCTCGGGCGCGGCCATGTTCCACTACCAGCCGGAGAACGATCCGAACAAGGTGGTCAACTTCGGTTACCGCTACCGTAACGACCTGATCCACTACGACGCTTCCACTGGCAAGTGGGCAGTAGGCGGCGGCGACTATGGCACGCCAGGTCAACCGGGCTACATCAAGGACTACTACAAGATCCAACAGCATGACTTCTCGGTCATCTGGCCGATCGTCCCGCAATGGAACGCCATCAGCCGTTGGGAATACGACTACAACCGCAACCGTACCCTGGAAGCCTTCGGTGGTTTCGAGTACGACAACTGCTGCTGGAAGATGCGCCTGATCAGCCGCTACTGGGTTGATTACGACGAAGTCAGCCAGACATTGCCGCAGAACGAAAAAGGCGACCGCGGCGTATTCCTGCAGATCGTGCTCAAAGGCCTGGGTGGCATCGTCGGCACCAAGGTTGATAGCTTCCTCGACAAAGGCATTCAAGGTTATCGTGAACGTGAAGACCAAGCTTATTGATCGTCTGCGCCCGCTGATGCTGGGCGCGTTGTTACTGGGTTCCGCGGCGCACGCCGAGGTTCGTCCCCTGGATCGGGTCGTCGCCATCGTCGATAACGATGTGGTCATGCAAAGCCAGCTGGACCAGCGGGTTCGCGAGGTCCAGCAGACGATCGCCAAGCGTGGCGCCGAAGTGCCACCGGCCGACGTCCTGCAACAACAGGTGCTCGAGCGCCTGATCGTGGAAAACCTGCAACTGCAGATCGGCGATCGCTCGGGGATCCGAATCACCGACGAGGATCTCAACCAGGCGATGGGCACCATTGCCCAGCGCAATGGCATGAGCCTGGATCAGTTCCGTGCGGCCCTGGCCCACGACGGCCTGTCGTATGACGCCGCGCGTGACCAGGTTCGCCGGGAAATGATCATCAGCCGCGTGCGCCAGCGTCGTGTCGGCGAGCGCATCCAGGTCTCGGAGCAGGAAGTGAAGAACTTCCTCGCCTCGGACCTTGGCAAGATGCAGATCTCCGAAGAGTTCCACCTGGCCAACATCCTCACGCCAACCCCGGAGAACGCCAATTCCGAGGCCATCCAGGCCGCAGCCAAACAGTCCCAGGATATCTACGACCAGCTCAAGCGTGGCGCCGATTTCGGCCAGATGGCCATCGCCAAGTCCTCCAGCGACAACGCGCTGGAAGGCGGCGACATGGGCTGGCGCAAGGCGGCGCAACTGCCACCGCCATTCGACAAGCTGCTCGGCACCTTGAGCGCCGGCGACGTGACTCAGCCTATCCGTACCCCGGGTGGCTTCATCATCCTCAAGGTCCTGGAGAAACGCGGTGGCGAGACCCAGACCAAGGATGAAGTACACGTGCGTCACATCCTGATCAAGCCGACCGAAATCCGCAGCGACGAGGAAACCCATCGCCTGGCCGACCGTCTGTACGACCGCATCAAGAATGGCGAGGACTTCGGCGAACTGGCGAAAAGCTTCTCCGAAGACCCGGGTTCGGCGCTCAATGGTGGCGACCTCAATTGGGTCGACCCCAACTCGCTGGTACCGGAGTTCCGCCAGGTCATGAACGAGACCCCGGTCAACACCGTTTCCAAGCCGTTCCGCAGCCAGTTCGGCTGGCATATCCTGGAAGTGTTGGGCCGCCGCGCCACCGACAACACCGAACAGGCGCGCGAGCAACAGGCGATGAACGTGCTGCGTAACCGCAAGTACGACGAAGAGCTGCAAAGCTGGCTGCGTCAGATTCGCGACGAAGCCTACGTTGAAATCAAGCTGCCTGGCGCCGACCAGGCTGCGCAGTGACCCCTCGCCGTTTCGCGTTGACGCCCGGCGAGCCGGCGGGCATAGGTCCAGACCTGTGCCTGCTGCTCGCCGCGCAAGCCCAGCCGTACCCTCTCATTGCCATCAGCAACCGTGACCTGCTCGCCGAGCGGGCCACGCAGCTGGGCGTGGCCGTCGAACTGATCACGGTCAGCCTCGACGCCCTGCCCGATACGCCGGCCAAGGCTGGCGCGCTGTATGTGTGGGACACGCCGCTCGGCGCGCCCGTGGTGCCTGGGCAGCTGGACAAACGCAACGCCGACTTCGTCCTGCAGACCCTGACCCGTGCCGGCGAAGGCTGCCTGAGCGGGCATTTCGCCGGCATGATCACCGCCCCGGTGCACAAGGGCGTGATCAACGACGGTGGCATCGCGTTTTCCGGGCATACCGAGTTTCTCGCCGAGCTGACCCATACCGAGCAGGTGGTGATGATGCTGGCCACGGGCGACCTGCGGGTGGCGTTGGTGACCACTCACCTGCCGCTGCGCGAAGTGGCCGACGCCATCACCGCAGAGCGCCTGGAACGCGTGACGCGCATCCTGCACAACGACCTGCGCGGCAAGTTCGGCCTGGCCAACCCGCGCATCCTGGTCTGCGGGCTCAACCCCCATGCCGGCGAAAGCGGCCACCTGGGCCGCGAAGAACTGGACATCATCGAACCCGCCCTTGACCGGCTGCGCAGCGAAGGCATCGACCTGCGCGGACCGCTGCCGGCCGACACCCTTTTCACCCCCAAATATCTGGAGCATTGCGACGCAGTGCTGGCGATGTACCATGACCAGGGCCTGCCCGTACTCAAGTACAAGGGCTTCGGCGCTGCGGTGAACATCACCCTGGGCCTGCCGATCATCCGCACGTCGGTTGACCACGGCACCGCCCTGGACCTGGCCGGCAGCGGCCGGATCGACACCGGCAGCCTGCAGGTCGCGCTGCACACCGCCTACCAGATGGCCGAGACCCATTCATGAGTGAGCAATACCAACACCGGGCGCGCAAGCGCTTCGGCCAGAACTTCCTGCACGATGCCGGCGTGATCGATCGCATCCTGCGTGCCATCCACGCCCGCCCCGGCGACCGTGTGCTGGAGATCGGCCCAGGTCAGGGTGCCCTGACCGAAGGCCTGCTCGACAGCGGCGCGCAGCTGGACGTGGTGGAACTGGACAAGGACCTGGTGCCAATCCTCAACCGCCAGTTCGGCGGCCGCGACAACTTCAGCCTGCACCAGGGCGACGCCCTGAAGTTCGACTTCAACAGCCTGAACGCAGCGCCAGCGAGCCTGCGGGTGGTTGGCAACCTGCCGTACAACATCTCCACGCCGTTGATCTTCCATCTGCTGCAGAACGCGTCGCTGATCCGCGACATGCACTTCATGCTGCAAAAGGAAGTGGTCGAGCGCCTCGCTGCCGGTCCGGGCGGCGGTGATTGGGGCCGGCTGTCGATCATGGTGCAATACCACTGCCGCGTCGAACACCTGTTCAATGTTGGGCCCGGGGCGTTCAACCCGCCACCCAAGGTCGACTCGGCCATTGTCCGCCTGGTACCCCATGAGGTCCTGCCCCACCCGGCCAAGGATCACCGGCTGCTCGAGCGGGTGGTGCGCGAAGCATTCAACCAGCGCCGCAAGACGTTGCGCAACACGCTCAAGGCGCTGCTGCCCAACGAGGCCATCAAGGCGGCTGGCGTGGACGGCGGACTGCGCCCGGAACAGCTGGATCTGGCCGCATTCGTGCGCCTGGCCGATCAGCTGGCCCTGCAGTAATCCATCAGCCTCATCGCGACGCCGGACGCGATGAGGCCTGAATGCCCTGCGCATCATTCCCGACCTTTGCTGTCTCATGTCCTAGACTGATCCAATCGGCACACCAGCCGGTTCTATTTTGCATTTGGAATGAAAGGCTCATTGCATGTCCGATCCCCGTTATCAGATCGACGTCAGCGTCGTCACCCGCTTCCTCGCCGAACAGTCGCAACCGGAGCAGCAACGCTTTGCCTTTGCCTACACCGTCACCGTACAGAACAACGGCCAGGTGCCGGCGCGTCTGCTCTCGCGGCACTGGGTCATCACCGACGGCGACGGCAAGGTCGAGGAAGTGCGCGGCGCGGGCGTGGTCGGCCAGCAGCCGCTGATCGCGGCGGGCGAGAGCCACACGTACAGCAGCGGCACCGTGATGACCACCAAGGTCGGCAACATGCAGGGCAGCTACGAGATGCTGGCCGAGGATGGCCAGCGCTTCAACGCCGTCATCGCGCCCTTTCGCCTGGCGGTGCCCGGGGCCTTGCACTGATGACCCTTTACGCCGTCGGTGATCTGCAAGGGTGCCTGGACCCCCTGCAATCCCTGCTCGCGCAAGTGGCATTCAACCCCGAGCACGATCACCTCTGGCTGGTCGGCGACCTGGTCAACCGCGGCCCGCAGTCGCTGCAGACCCTGCGCTACCTCTACGCCATGCGCGACTCGCTGACCTGCGTACTGGGCAACCATGATCTGCACCTGCTGGCCGCCGCCGCCAAGCCCGAGCGCCTGAAAAAAGGCGACACCCTGCGCGAGATACTGGACGCGCCCGACGCCCCGCAACTGCTCGGCTGGCTGCGCCAGCAGAAGCTGATGCACTACGACGAATTGCGTGACACCGCGCTGGTCCATGCTGGCATCCCGCCGCAGTGGAGCGTTCGCAAGGCACTGCGCTACGCCGGCGAGGTCGAGGCGGCATTGCGCGACGACACCATCTACCCGGGTTTCCTCGACGGCATGTACGGCAACGAGCCGAACAAATGGGACAAGGACCTGCGCGGCATCGCGCGCCTGCGCACCATCACCAACTATTTCACCCGCATGCGCTTCTGCAGCCGCGACGGTAAGCTCGACCTCAAGGGCAAGGAAGGCGCCGATTCAGCCGCGCCTGGCTACGCTCCCTGGTTCAGTTACAAGGAGCGCAAGACCCGCGACACGCGGATCATCTTCGGCCACTGGGCGGCGCTTGAAGGGCGCTGCAACGAGCCGGGCATCTTTGCCCTGGACACCGGCTGCGTGTGGGGCAACGCCATGACCCTGATGAACGTCGACACCGGCCAGCGCTACGGCTGCGCCTGCTCCGAACAGGGCTTTGCGCGGGTACAGCCGGCGGCCCCCAGCCCTGCCGTCGAGCCGACGAAATCGGCTGCCCAGCCATTAGCCGCCCCGCCCAGTCAGGGCTAGAATGGCAGCTCAGCCCGTATAAACCGTATAAAAGGAGCGGTCCATGACCGAATTCAAACGCATCCCTCCCGCCCAAGCCCAGGCCCTGCGCGAACAGGGTGCGGTGGTGGTCGACGTGCGCGATCCGCAAACCTTCGCCAGCAGCCATATCGCCGGCGCGCATCACCTGGACAACCATTCGCTGCACGACTTCATCGCCAATGCCGACCTCGACAAGCCGCTGGTCGTGGTCTGCTATCACGGCAACTCCAGCCAGAGCGCTGCGGCCTATCTGGTCAGCCAGGGCTTTGCCGAGGTCTACAGCCTCGACGGTGGCTTCGAGCTGTGGCGCAGCACCTATCCGGCCGAAATCGCCCAGGCCGAGTAAACATTTCGCGAGAATTTTTTTCATGGCGTCCATCCCGCTGGATTCGCGGGCTGGGGCCACGGACAGAGGTTTGCGCAGCATAACTAATTTCGCTTTACACCTTGAAGTCTCCGATTCCGAACTACTCTTAAGCTCAGGCCATCCAAATCAGGGGAGAGCCGGTACACCGGCGGGCGGGTCATCGGTAAGGTTTACAAGGTGTTTGGGGGGTATACAGCGGCCGGTTCCTCGGTCACTGCCAGCATCAACTGAGTGATCCGGCGCCGGCTCCACGTATCGAGCGAGGTGACGTCATGAGTATTTTTAGCCACTTCCAGCAACGCTTCGAATCCACACGCCAGGAAGAGCTGTCGCTGCAGGAGTATCTGGAACTCTGCAAAAAGGACCGAAGCACCTACGCTTCGGCTGCCGAACGCATTCTGATGGCGATCGGCGAGCCCGAGTTGCTCGACACGTCGACCAACTCCAGGCTGTCGCGCATCTTTTCCAACAAGGTGATCCGTCGCTATCCGGCGTTCGAGGACTTCCATGGCATGGAAGACTGCATCGACCAGATCGTCTCGTACTTCCGCCACGCGGCCCAGGGCCTCGAAGAGAAGAAACAGATCCTTTACCTGCTTGGCCCGGTGGGCGGCGGCAAATCCTCGCTGGCCGAGAAGCTCAAGCAACTGATCGAAAAAATACCGTTCTACGCCATCAAGGGCTCGCCGGTGTTCGAGTCGCCTCTGGGGCTTTTCAACGCCACCGAAGACGGGGCGATTCTCGAGGAAGACTTCGGCATTCCCCGACGTTATCTCAACACCATCATGTCGCCTTGGGCGACCAAGCGGCTGGCCGAGTTCGGGGGCGACATCAGCCAGTTCCGCGTAGTCAAACTCTATCCTTCCATCCTCAACCAGATCGGCGTGGCCAAGACCGAACCCGGCGACGAGAACAACCAGGACATCTCGGCGCTGGTAGGCAAGGTCGACATCCGCAAACTCGAGGAATATTCCCAGAACGACGCAGACGCCTACAGCTACTCAGGCGCACTGTGCCGGGCCAACCAAGGCATGATGGAATTCGTCGAGATGTTCAAGGCGCCCATCAAAGTGCTGCACCCGCTGCTCACCGCCACTCAGGAAGGCAACTACAACAGCACCGAGGGCCTGGGCGCCATCCCGTTCAACGGCATACTGCTGGCCCACTCCAACGAATCGGAGTGGCACAGCTTTCGCAACAACAAGAACAACGAAGCCTTCATCGACCGGATCTACATCGTCAAGGTGCCGTACTGCCTGCGCGTCAGCGATGAAATCAAGATCTACGACAAGCTGCTGTTCAACAGCTCGCTGTCCAAGGCGCACTGCGCGCCTGACACCCTGAAAATGCTCGCGCAATTCACCGTACTGTCGCGGCTCAAGGAACCGGACAACTCCAACATCTACTCGAAGATGCGCGTGTACGACGGTGAAAACCTCAAGGACACCGACCCCAAGGCCAAGTCGATCCTCGAATACCGCGACAGCGCGGGCGTGGACGAGGGCATGAACGGCCTGTCGACGCGCTTTGCCTTCAAGATCCTGTCCAAGGTATTCAACTTCGACCCGCACGAGATCGCCGCCAACCCGGTCCACCTGCTGTATGTACTGGAACAGCAGATCGAACAAGAGCAGTTCCCGGCAGAAGTCCGCGAACGCTATCTGCGCTATCTCAAGGAGTACCTGGCACCGCGCTACATCGAATTCATCGGCAAGGAGATCCAGACCGCCTACCTGGAATCCTACAGCGAGTATGGGCAGAACATCTTCGATCGGTATGTGCTGTACGCCGACTTCTGGATTCAAGACCAGGAATACCGCGACCCCGAAACGGGCGAAATCCTCAACCGCGTGGCCCTTAACGAAGAACTGGAAAAAATCGAGAAACCGGCCGGCATCAGCAATCCGAAGGATTTCCGCAACGAGATCGTCAACTTCGTGCTGCGCGCCCGTGCCAACAACAACGGCAAGAATCCGACCTGGCTGAGCTACGAGAAGCTGCGGGTGGTGATCGAGAAGAAGATGTTCTCCAACACCGAAGACCTGCTGCCGGTCATCAGCTTCAACGCCAAGGCCAGTAAGGAAGATCAGCAAAAGCACAATGACTTCGTCAGCCGTATGGTTGAGCGCGGTTACACCGACAAGCAGGTCAGGTTGTTGTCGGAGTGGTACCTGAGGGTCCGTAAATCCCAGTAGCAGCTCCTAGCGTCCAGCTGCAAGCTGCAGGCAAGGGCAAGCGCGCCAGGCTCGACTTCATGCCGGCCTGGCGTTTTGCTGATGTCTGACGGCGAGCAGCGTTTGACCAGGAGCTTGCAGCTAAAGGCTTGAAGCTGCCCGGAGGGCCCCCGAATGAGTTACGTGATTGACCGACGCCTGAATGGCAAGAACAAGAGCACGGTAAACCGTCAGCGCTTTCTGCGACGTTACCGCGACCACATCAAGAAAGCCGTCGAGGAGGCGGTCAGCCGCCGCTCCATCACCGACATGGAGCATGGCGAGCAGATCAGCATCCCCGGCCGCGACATCGACGAACCGGTGCTGCACCACGGGCGCGGCGGAAAGCAGACCGTCGTGCACCCCGGCAACAAGGAATTCACCGCAGGCGAACACATCGCCCGGCCGCAAGGTGGCGGCGGGGGTGGGAAGGGGCCGGGCAAAGCCGGCAATTCCGGCGAGGGCATGGATGAGTTCGTGTTCCAGATCACCCAGGAGGAGTTCCTCGAGTTCATGTTCGACGACCTCGAGCTGCCAAACCTGGTCAAGCGTAACCTGACCGGCACCGACACCTTCAAGACCGTGCGCGCCGGCATCAGCAACGAAGGCAACCCTTCGCGCATCAACATCGTGAGGACCTTGCGTTCGGCCCATGCCCGACGTATCGCCCTGTCCGGCAGCAGCCGTGCCCGGCTCAAGGAAGCCAAGCTGGAGCTGGAGCGGCTCAAACGTGAAGAGCCGGACAACTTCGGTGACATCCAGCTGGTAGAGGCCGAGATCGAAAAACTCAGTGCGCGCATCCACCGTGTGCCCTTCCTCGACACCTTCGACCTCAAGTACAACCTGCTGGTCAAGCATCCCAACCCCAGCTCCAAGGCGGTGATGTTCTGCCTGATGGACGTCTCCGGCTCCATGACCCAGGCCACCAAGGACATCGCCAAGCGCTTCTTCATCCTGCTGTACCTGTTTCTCAAGCGTAACTACGACAAGATCGAAGTAGTGTTCATCCGCCATCACACCAGTGCCCGTGAAGTGGACGAGGAGGAGTTCTTTTATTCGCGCGAAACCGGCGGCACCATCGTCTCCAGCGCGCTGAAGCTGATGCAGGAAATCATGGCCGCACGCTACCCCACCAGCGAGTGGAACATCTACGCGGCCCAGGCTTCCGATGGCGACAACTGGAACGACGATTCGCCGATCTGCCGCGAGATCCTGGTCAAGCAGATCATGCCGTTCGTGCAGTACTACACTTACGTGGAAATCACCCCACGCGAGCATCAGGCTCTATGGTTCGAATACGAGCGTATCGGTGAATCCTTCGCCGACACCTTCGCCCAGCAGCAACTGGTATCGGCCGGGGATATCTACCCGGTCTTCCGTGAACTCTTCCAGCGCAGGTTAGTGTCATGACCGCTAGAGAGCAGAAGCGCCAACCGTTATCCACCGGCTCGGAATGGACGTTCGAGCTGATCCAGGCCTACGACCGAGAAATCGCTCGTATCGCCGAGCGCTATGCGCTGGACACCTACCCCAACCAGATCGAAGTCATCACCGCCGAACAGATGATGGACGCCTATGCCTCGGTGGGCATGCCGTTGGGCTATCACCACTGGTCCTACGGCAAGCACTTCCTCAGCACGGAAAAGTCCTACAGCCGCGGCCAGATGGGCCTGGCCTACGAGATCGTGATCAACTCCGACCCCTGCATCGCCTACCTGATGGAAGAAAACACCATCTGCATGCAGGCGCTGGTGGTGGCTCATGCCTGCTATGGGCACAACAGCTTCTTCAAGGGCAACTATCTGTTCCGCACCTGGACCGACGCCAGCTCGATCATCGACTACCTGGTGTTTGCCAAGCAATACATCATGCAGTGCGAGGAGCGCCACGGCATCGATGCAGTGGAAGACCTGCTCGACTCCTGCCACGCCCTGATGAACTACGGCGTGGACCGCTACAAACGACCTTACCCCATCTCCGCCGAAGAAGAGCGGCGCCGGCAGAAGGACCGCGAAGAGCACATGCAGCGCCAGATCAACGATCTGTGGCGCACCATCCCGAAAAGCGCCGACAAGTACAGCGAGAAGGACAACGCCCGCTTCCCTTCCGAGCCTCAGGAAAACATCCTCTACTTCATCGAGAAGCACGCGCCGCTGCTTGAGCCGTGGCAACGCGAAGTGGTGCGTATCGTGCGCAAGATTGCGCAGTACTTCTATCCGCAGCGCCAGACCCAGGTCATGAACGAAGGCTGGGCGACCTTCTGGCACTACACCTTGATGAACGATTTGTATGACGAGGGGCTGGTTACCGACGGCTTCATGATGGAATTTCTGCAGTCGCACACCAGCGTGGTCTACCAGCCGGGCTTCGACAGCCCCTACTACAGCGGTATCAACCCCTATGCGCTGGGCTTTGCCATGTACCGTGACATTCGCCGCATGTGCGAAGCCCCCACCGAAGAGGACCGCAAGTGGTTCCCGGACATCGCCGGCAGCGATTGGCTGTCGACCGTCAAGTTCGCCATGAGCAGCTTCAAGGACGAGAGCTTCATCCTGCAGTATCTGTCGCCCAAGGTGATTCGCGACCTCAAGCTGTTCAGCATTCTCGACGACGACCAGCGTGAAGACCTCACCGTACCCGCCATCCACGACGAACCGGGCTACCGGATCATCCGCGAGACGCTGGCGGCGCAGTACAACCTGGGCAACCGCGAGCCCAATGTGCAGATCTGGAGCATCGACCGCCGCGGCGATCGTTCGCTGACCCTGCGCCACCAGCAGCACGACCGCAAGCCACTGGGCGAGTCCACCGAGGAAGTGCTCAAGCACCTGCATCGGTTGTGGGGGTTCGACATTCACCTGGAGACTCTGCAGGGCGAGCAGGTGATGAAGACCCACCACGTGCCGCCCCGCAACGAGCATGGTGACGGTGATTACGGCCGTCTCGATCTGGCGGTGGTCCACCTCTGACATCCGTTGCACCCGAGCAAACCTCTGCGGGCCGCGCACAACAGGTTATCCTGTGCGGCCAACGGAGGTTTTTTCATGCACATCTACAAAGTCGGCGGCGCGGTTCGCGATCGTCTCCTGGGCTTGCCGGTCAGCGACATCGACTGGGTCGTGACCGGCGCCACTGCCGAACAGATGACCGAGCTCGGCTATCGCCCGGTGGGCATGGACTTTCCGGTGTTCCTCCATCCGCACAGCCAGGAGGAATATGCCCTGGCGCGCACCGAGCGCAAGAGCGGCCGCGGCTACGGGGGTTTCGTCTTCCACGCCAGCCCTGACGTCACGCTGGAGCAGGATCTGATCCGCCGCGACCTGACGATCAACGCCATGGCCGAGGACGACCAAGGCAACCTGACCGACCCCTACAACGGCCAGCAAGACCTTGCAGCACGCATCTTGCGTCACGTATCACCGGCATTCGCCGAAGATCCCCTGCGCGTCCTGCGGGTCGCGCGGTTTGCCGCACGCTACGCCAGCCTCGGCTTCAGGGTGGCGGATGAGACCTTGGCGCTGATGCGCCATTTGAGCGAATCTGGCGAGTTGCAGGCGCTGACCCCGGAACGCAGCTGGAAGGAAATTTCCCGCGCGCTGCTGGAGCCGCAACCCCAGGTGTTTATCCAGGTGCTACGCGACTGCGGCGCCCTGCAGCAGCTTCTGCCCGAGGTGGATGCGCTGTTCGGGGTGCCACAGCCCGCCGCCCACCATCCGGAAATCGACAGCGGCGTGCACACCCTCAGCGTGCTGCAACAGGCGGCCCGTTTCGCCCAACCGCTGACCGTACGTTGGGCCTGCCTGCTGCATGACCTGGGCAAGGGCACCACGCCCGCCAGCGAGTGGCCGCGGCACATTGCCCACGAGCACCGCGGGCTCAAACTGATCGCAGCGGTGAACCAGCGCTACAAGGTGCCCAAGGATTGCGCCGAATTGGCTCTGCTGGTGGGGCAGTACCATACCCACGGCCATCGCGCCCTGGAGCTCAAGCCCTCGACCCTGCTGGAGCTGCTGCAGAGTTTTGACGTCTATCGTCGCCCGCAGCGGTTCGAAGAGTTCGTGGTCTGTTGCGAAATGGACGCTCGAGGACGGCTCGGGCTGGAGGACCGCGCTTATCCGCAGGCGGACTACCTGCGTGGCGCCGCCCAGGCGGCTCGCGAAGTCGCAGTCCAGCCGCTGCTGGAGCAGGGCTTCAGGGGCCCGGAGCTGGGCGAAGCGTTGAAGCGCGAGCGGCTCAAGGTGCTCAGCGAGTACAAGGCCTCGGCTGCGCGATAAAGCCTTTAAAGACGGATCAGAGATTGCGTCAAATCCCGCCCGCGCCACTCGAAACGCACCGGCGCCAGCACCTGATCGATCTGCGCCTCCTGCCACAAGGTCGCAAAGCGCTTGCCCTCGCCGTGGTGCATATCGTCGGGAGCAATCAGCGACAGCGGCCACAACACGAAGGCATTCCTGAGGATCTCGGCGCGCGGCAAGACCAGGCCGTCGAAATTGCCCACCAGCTCACCGTAGGTCAGCACGTCGATGTCCAGCGGCAGGCCGCGCCGCTGCGGCGCGTAGCGGCCGTTGTCGGCCTCGATGAACTTCAGCCGGCGGTCCAGCTCCACCAGCGGCAGGTCGGTCTGGGCCGAGACCACCAGGTTGAAGAACGGCCCGCTCTTGATGCCCACCGGCTGGCTCTCGAACACCGGCGAGCACTGCAGGTCGTGCAGAAAAGCATCGAGGGCCTCGAGCCCGGCGCATAGATGGGTCTCTCGGTCGACATTGCTGCCCAGGCCGAGCAAAACCTTGGTCAGCGACATCCGCGCTCGATCTCCACGCCAACACCCGTAGCGGCCGGAACGGCGCCGGGCTTGGTCAGCTTCAGGCGCAACCAGGGAATGCCGAACTCGCTCATCAGCACCGCAGCCAGACGCTCGGCGAAGGTTTCCACCAGTTCGAATTTCGAAGCCCGGGCGAACGCCTCGACGCGTGCCGACACTTTGGCGTAGTCAAGCGCCAACGCGAGGTCGTCGCCGGCCGCAGCCGGGCGGTTGTCCCAGGCGAAATGCAGGTCCAGGCGCAGGCACTGAACGATGCCCCGCTCCCAGTCATAGGCGCCGATCACGGTATCGACCTGCAGGCCTTCAATAAAGACGGTATCCAAACACTTCACTCCGCTGCACGACAAGGGCGCCCCGCGCCGTTAGAATCGGGCGTCCCTGCCCGGAATAGTACGCATGTTTTGGTTGCTGGCGTTACTCGCCTACCTGCTCGGCTCGGTGTCCTTCGCCATCGTCCTGAGCCGCCTGACCGGCCTCCCCGACCCACGCCTGAGCGGCTCGGGCAACGCCGGCGCGACCAATATGCTGCGCCTGGCCGGTAAAAAGCTTGCCATCCTCACCTTGCTCGGCGATCTGTGCAAGGGCCTGCTGCCGGTGCTGATCGCCCGCTGGCTGGACCTCGGCCTGCAGGATCAGGCCTGGGTGGGCCTGTGTGCGGTGATCGGCCACCTCTACCCGCTGTACTTCCGGTTCAAAGGTGGCAAAGGCGTGGCGACCGCGGCTGGCATGCTGCTGGCCCTTTACCCGCCCGCCGCCCTGCTGGCAGCGCTGGCCTGGGGGCTGACCTTCTACCTGACCCGCACCAGCTCCCTCGCGGCGTTGATTGCCACGCCGCTGACCCTGCCCCTGCTGGCCTGGCGTGAACCCGAGGCCTTGCTGCCGATCTGCGTGCTCACCGGCCTGATCGTCTGGCGCCATCGCGGCAACCTGCGTGACCTGTTGGCCGGCCGCGAGCGGCATTTCTAGGCGTCCTGAAGCGCAGTCAGATCGCCGCCAACTGCTCCATCGGCCAGCGCGCCTGCACCGAAATCGCCAGACTTTCATGCTGGCCTGCCTGCAGACGCTGGCAACCGGCATAAGCGATCATCGCGCCGTTGTCGGTGCAGAACTGCGGCCGCGCGTAGAACACTTCTCCGCCCAGCCCACCGAGCATGTCTTCCAGGGACTCGCGCAGGGCCTTGTTGGCACTTACCCCACCAGCGATCACCAGGCGCTTGAGCTCAGCCTGCTTGAGGGCACGCTTGCACTTGATGGTCAGAGTCTCTACCACCGCCTGTTGGAAGGCCAGAGCAATGTCGCTGCGGGTCTGTTCGCCGTCGTCCCCAGCATTGCGGCAGTGCTGCCAGGTGTTGAGCGCCGAGGTCTTCAAGCCGCTGAAGCTGAATTCCAGGCCAGGTCGGTCGGTCATCGGCCGCGGGAAGGTGAAGCGCCCCGCCACGCCCTGAGCCGCCAGCCGGGCGATCTCCGGCCCGCCTGGATAGTTGAGGCCCATCATTTTCGCGGTCTTGTCGAACGCCTCGCCTGCCGCATCGTCCAGGGTCTCGCCGAGCAACTCGTAGCGGCCGATGCCATCGACCCGCACCAGCTGGGTGTGGCCGCCGGAAACCAGCAGGGCGACGAACGGAAACTCGGGGGGCTGCGCTTCGAGCATCGGCGCCAGCAGGTGGCCTTCCATGTGATGCACCCCCAGCGCCGGAATGCCCCAGGCAAACGCCAGCGCCTGGGCGCACGACGCCCCTACCAGCAACGCGCCGACCAGGCCGGGCCCGGCGGTGTAGGCGATGGCGTCGATCTCGGTGGGCACGCAGTCAGCCTCGGCCAGTACCTGGCGGATCAGCGGCAGCATGCGCTTGACGTGGTCGCGCGAAGCCAGCTCGGGGACCACACCACCGTAGGCCCGGTGCAGGTCGATCTGGCTGAACAGGGCGTCGGCCAGCAGGCCGCGCTCGCTGTCATATAATGCGACACCTGTTTCGTCGCAGGATGTTTCCAATCCCAGTACTAGCATGGGCTCTGGCCTTGTAGGGGCTGTTCGAAGGCGCGCATCATAGTCGCCGCTGCGGGTACCGCCTAGCCCTTTTCGATCAGAGGCTTTGCATTCCGCGCAGCTAAGGGTTAACATCCGCAACCCTTAAAAACCGACGTCCTTGAGCGCATGTTTTTGCCCCCAGGTACGTTGACCCCGGTAATGAATGAAGGTAGCTCTGGATGCCAGCCGTCAAAGTTAAAGAGAACGAACCCTTCGACGTAGCTCTGCGTCGTTTCAAGCGCTCCTGCGAAAAAGCCGGTGTACTGGCTGAAGTTCGTAGCCGCGAATTTTACGAAAAACCGACTTCCGAGCGTAAGCGCAAGGCAGCAGCTGCTGTCAAACGTCACGCCAAGAAAGTACAGCGCGAACAGCGCCGCGCCGTCCGTCTGTACTAATCTACAGCCGACCGTCGCTCGTGATTGCCTCGCCCGGCCACAAACCGGGCTGTCGGCAGTTATTGCAACATGCTTCAAGCAGCATCGCCTTACACGTCAGAGCTGGCTCCATCGCCAGATTGTGCACGTTATCCTGACGAGCCTTTACCGGCTGCCGACGAGCACACCCATTTTCCAGGCCTTGATCTCGCTTCGATACCGCTTCGGTTGATCGAGCGTAACGCCGTTTCCGATACACTCTGCCCAGCTCATGCTTGAGAAGAGACCGCCATGGCCGGCCTGATCCCCCAAGGCTTTATCGACGACCTGCTCAACCGCACCGACATTGTCGACGTGGTGACTTCGCGTCTGTCGATGAAAAAGGCCGGCAAGAATTACACCGCCTGCTGCCCGTTCCACAAGGAAAAGACGCCGTCGTTCAGCGTCAGCCCGGACAAACAGTTCTACTACTGCTTTGGCTGCGGCGCCGGGGGCAATGCGCTGGGCTTCATCATGGACCACGACAACCTGGATTTCCCCCAGGCGGTCGAGGAACTGGCCAAGGCCGCCGGCATGGAAGTGCCGCGCGAAGAAAGCCGGGGCGGCCACAAACCGCGCCAGCCGACCGATTCGCCGCTGTACCCGCTGCTCACCGCCGCTGCCGAGTACTACCGCCAGGCGCTCAAGAGCCACCCTACCCGCAAGGCTGCGGTGGACTACCTCAAGGGCCGCGGCCTGTCCGGCGAGATCGCCCGGGATTTCGGCCTGGGGTTCGCGCCGCCCGGCTGGGACAATCTTTTCAAGCACCTGAGCAGCGATACTCTGCAACAAAAGGCCATGATTGACGCCGGCCTGCTGATCGAGAACGCCGAGAGCGGCAAGCGCTACGACCGCTTCCGCGACCGGGTGATGTTCCCCATCCGCGACAGCCGCGGCCGGGTCATCGCCTTCGGCGGGCGGGTCCTGGGCGACGACAAGCCCAAGTACCTGAACTCCCCGGAAACGCCGGTTTTCCACAAGGGCCAGGAGCTGTACGGGCTGTTCGAGGCGCGCAAGCACAACCGCAACCTCGACGAGATCATCGTGGTCGAAGGCTACATGGACGTCATTGCGCTGGCTCAGCAGGGCCTGCGCAATGCCGTGGCCACCCTGGGCACCGCCACCAGCGAAGAGCACCTCAAGCGGCTGTTTCGCGTGGTGCCCAGCGTGCTGTTCTGCTTCGACGGCGACCAGGCTGGCCGCAAGGCCGCCTGGCGCGCCCTGGAGGCGGCGCTGCCGAACCTGCAGGACGGGCGCAAGGCACGGTTTCTGTTCCTGCCGGAAGGCGAGGACCCGGACACCCTGGTGCGCAGCGAAGGCACCGACGCGTTCCGCGCCCGCATCAACCAGCACGCACAGCCGCTGGCGGAATACTTTTTTCAGCAGTTGAGCGATGAAGCCGACCCGCGCTCGCTCGAAGGCAAGGCGCACATGGCCACGCTGGCCGCGCCGTTGATCGAAAAGGTCCCGGGGGCCAACCTCAAGGCGCTAATGCGTCGCCGCTTGAGCGAAATCACCGGGCTCAGTGGCGAGGCCATGAGCACCCTGGTGCACAACGCCCCCAGCGAGGCACCGCCGGCGTACGACCCGCTGGTCGACTACGACGCCGTGCCCGACTACAGCCCGGACTACGCCGCGCACGACTGGCAACCCCAGCAGGAGTGGCAACCGCAACAGCCGGCCTGGCAGCCGAACCAGGCCGGCGGTCAGAAAAAGAAATGGGAAGGCAAGCCGTGGGACAAGAAAGGCAAGCGTGATTTCGAACCGCGCCCGCCACCGCGCACGCCTGCTACCGTGGAGCCGCCCACCCTGAGCGCGCTGCGCACCCTGCTGCACCATCCGCAACTGGCAGAAAAAGTTGAAGACGCCAGCCATTTTGCCGATGAACAACATGTGTATGCGCAATTGCTGGTGGCGTTGCTCGAAGCACTGCAGAAGAACCCCAAGCTGCGCTCGCTGCAATTGATCGCGCGCTGGCATGGAACCGACCAAGGGCGCCTTTTGCGCGCTTTGGCCGAGAAAGAATGGTTGATAGATGCCGATAACCTTGAACAACAGTTTTTCGACACTATAACTAGCTTGTCCGCTCGCCAACGCGAGCGCAGTCTCGAACATCTGCTGAGGAAAGCCCGTCAAAGCGAATTGAGCGCAGAAGAGAAAAACCAGCTGCGTGACCTACTAAGCCGCAATGTTCTTGCACAAACCCCGACCTCAACTGGCGCGTGAGGTCCTGGCTCGGGTATAATCCCCGGCTTGTTTTTTGCCCGCCAAGACCTTCAGTGGATAGGGTGTTATGTCCGGAAAAGCGCAACAGCAGTCTCGCATCAAAGAGTTGATCACCCGTGGTCGTGAGCAGGGTTACCTGACTTACGCCGAGGTCAACGACCACCTGCCCGAGGATATTTCAGATCCGGAGCAGGTGGAAGACATCATCCGCATGATCAACGACATGGGGATCAACGTATTCGAGAGTGCTCCGGATGCGGATGCCCTTTTGTTGGCCGAAGCCGACACCGACGAAGCCGCCGCTGAAGAAGCCGCCGCAGCGTTGGCGGCCGTGGAGACCGACATCGGCCGCACGACGGACCCGGTGCGCATGTACATGCGCGAAATGGGCACCGTCGAGCTGCTGACGCGCGAGGGCGAAATCGAAATCGCCAAGCGCATCGAGGAAGGCATCCGTGAAGTGATGAGCGCTATCGCGCACTTCCCTGGCACGGTCGAGCACATCCTCAGCGAATACACCCGCGTCACCAGCGAAGGCGGCCGTCTGTCCGACGTGCTCAGCGGTTACATCGACCCGGATGACGGCATTGCGCCGCCAGCCGAGGTGCCGCCGCCGATCGACCCGAAAGCCGCGGCAGCCGCCCCGGCCGACGATGACGACGACGAAAACGCCGAATCCAGCGACGACGAGGAAGAAGCCGAGAGCGGTCCGGATCCGGTGGTTGCCGCCCAGCGCTTCGGCGCGGTGTCGGACCAACTGGAGATCACCACCAAGGCGCTGAAAAAGCACGGCCGCGACAGCAAGCAAGGCATTGCCGAGCTGGTCATCCTGGCCGAGCTGTTCATGCCGATCAAGCTGGTGCCCAAGCAGTTCGAAGGCCTGGTGGAGCGTGTCCGCGGCGCCCTCGACCGTCTGCGTCAGCAGGAACGCGCCATCATGCAACTGTGCGTGCGTGATGCCCGCATGCCACGTGCCGACTTCCTGCGCCAGTTCCCGGGCAACGAGATCGACACCGGCTGGAGCGAATCGCTGGCCAAGGGCAAGAGCAAGTACGCCGAAGCCATCGGCCGCCTGCAGGCCGACATCCAGCGCTGCCAGCAGAAGCTGGTCGCCCTGGAAGCCGAAACCGGCTTGACCATCGCCGAGATCAAGGACGTCAACCGTCGCATGTCGATCGGTGAAGCCAAGGCTCGTCGCGCCAAGAAGGAAATGGTCGAGGCCAACCTGCGTCTGGTGATCTCGATCGCCAAGAAGTACACCAACCGTGGCCTGCAATTCCTCGATCTGATCCAGGAAGGCAACATCGGCCTGATGAAGGCGGTGGACAAGTTCGAATACCGTCGCGGTTACAAGTTCTCGACGTACGCCACCTGGTGGATTCGTCAGGCCATCACCCGTTCGATCGCCGACCAGGCGCGCACCATCCGTATCCCGGTGCACATGATCGAAACGATCAACAAGCTCAACCGTATTTCCCGGCAGATGCTGCAGGAAATGGGTCGCGAACCGACCCCGGAAGAGCTGGGTGAGCGCATGGAAATGCCTGAGGACAAGATCCGCAAGGTACTGAAGATCGCCAAAGAGCCGATCTCCATGGAAACGCCGATCGGTGACGACGAAGACTCCCATCTGGGCGACTTCATCGAAGACTCGACCATGCAGTCGCCTATCGATGTCGCCACGGTGGAAAGCCTCAAGGAAGCGACGCGCGAAGTGCTGTCGGGCCTCACCGCCCGTGAAGCCAAGGTGTTGCGCATGCGTTTCGGCATCGACATGAATACCGACCACACCCTCGAGGAAGTCGGCAAGCAGTTCGATGTGACCCGTGAGCGCATCCGTCAAATAGAAGCCAAGGCGCTGCGCAAGCTGCGGCACCCGACGCGAAGCGAGCACCTGCGCTCGTTCCTCGACGAGTAAACCCGCTTCGGCAGTACCCCAAAGCCCCGGCCCTGCCGGGGCTTTGCATTTCAGTTGCAAAAAGCCACCGGTGCCTTCCCGCCGTCGCCCCAGCCCGACTACACTCGTTTCTTTTGCGCCGCAGCTGCGAGGCCACCATGGGTATTGCGCGTGCGATCATGCTCCTTGCCTTGCTGCCCGCAATCGCCCATGCGGACGCGCCCGCAGGCTCGCCCGAGGTCGGCACGGACGCGCTCGTCTACGGGCTGCCGGGGTTTCTCGCGATGAGCGTTCTGCTGGCCATCGTCTTTCGCACCAACCGTCGGCTGACATCGGAAAACGGCCGCCGGGTGTCCCTCGAGCAGGAGCTGCGCAGCAGCGAGTATCACTACCGCGGCCTGGTCGAGAGCCTCTCGGCCATCGCCTGGGAGGCGCATACCGCCGACTACACCTATAGCTACGTGTCGCCCCATGCCGAGAACCTGCTGGGTTACCCCATCGCGCAGTGGCTGCAACCAGGCTTCTGGCAGAGCATCCTGCACCCCGACGACAGCCTGTGGGCCCAGGCCTACTGCGCCAGCGAAACCGCTGCGCTGCGCAACCACAGCCTCGACTACCGGGTGATGAGCGCCGACGGGCGCAGCGTCTGGGTACGCGACATCGTCAGCCTGATCAAGCACGGCCAGCGCCCGATCATGCGCGGCCTGATGATCGACATCAGCGAAACCAAGAAGACCGAACACGCCCTGCGCCAGTCGGAGCAGAAGTTTGCCTCGGTGTTTCGCCAATGCCCCGACATGCTGGTGCTGGCCCGCATGAGTGATGGCTGCCTGCTGGAGGTCAACGAAGCCTTCGAGCAGCAGATCGGCCTGGGCGCCGCCCAAGTGATCGGCCGCACCCCGAGCGAACTGGGCATCTGGGGCAACCCGAGCAGCGGCCCCGAGCTGCTGCGCTTGATCCAGCAGAGCCGGGTGCGCAACCTGGAGATGCATTTGCGGCGCAGCGATGGCGAGGTCTTTACCGGGCTGATCTCCGCCGAGCCCTTCGACCTCGACACCCTGCCTGCGCTGGTAGTGGTGGTGCGCGACATCAGCGAGCTCAAGCAGACCGAACAGCGCCTGCAGATCTCCGAGGAGAAGTTCGCCAAGGCCTTCCACTCCTCCCCGGACGGCCTGCTGCTGACCCGCCAGAGCGATGGCATGCTGCTGGAGGTCAACGAAGGCTTCAACCGCATCAGCGGCTATTCCAGCGAAGCGCTGCTCAACCGCACCACGCTGGAGCTGGGCATCTGGGTCGACGTCAAACAGCGCCTGCATCTACTCGAACGCCTGCAGCAGGAAGGTTTCGTGCGCGACTTCGGCTGCCTGATCCGCCGCCGCGATGGCCAGATCCGCCTGTGCGAAGTGTCCTCGCGGCCGCTGCCGATTGCCGGCGAAGCCTGCATGCTGACCGTCGCGCGCGACATTACCGAACGCCATCTCATGCAGGAAAAGCTGCAACTGGCCGCCACCGTCTTCGAAAGCACCGCCGAAGGCGTGCTGATCACCGATACTCACCAGCGCATCAGCGCGGTCAATCGCGCCTTCAGCGAAATCACCGGCTACGCCGAACACGAAGCCCTCGGCGAGACCCCGCGGCTGCTCGCCTCGGGCCAGCACGACAGCGCCTTCTTCATCGCCATGTGGCACCAACTGGCCGCCGTCGGGCACTGGCAAGGCGAGATCTACAACCGGCGCAAGGATGGCGAAGTCTACGCCTGCTGGCTGACCATCAACGCGGTGCGCGACCGCGACCAGGTCATCAACCACTTCGTCGCCGTGTTCGCCGACATCTCCAGCCTCAAGCACGCCCAGGCGCGCCTCGACTACCAGGCCCACCACGACCCGCTGACCGGCCTGCCCAACCGCACGCTGTTCGAGAGCCGGCTGCAGGCCGCGCTCAACGACCCGGGACCAGGCAGCAACCAGGGCGCCGTGCTGTTTCTCGACCTGGACCGGTTCAAGCACATCAACGACAGCCTCGGCCACCCGGTCGGCGACCTGCTGCTGAAGGGCATCGCCCAACGCCTCAAGGAACAGGTGCGCGATGTCGACACCGTGGCGCGCCTGGGCGGCGACGAATTCATCATCCTGCTGCCCGGCCTGCAACACGCCAGCGATGCCGAACACATCGCCAACAAGCTGCTGACCTGCTTCAGCGCGCCCTTCCAGGCTGGCGAACACGAGTTCTTCACCAGCGCCAGCATCGGCACCAGCCTGTACCCTCAGGACGGCGCCGACGTCGCCACCCTGGTGAAAAACGCCGACGCCGCCATGTACCGCTCCAAGGCGAAGGGCCGCAACCGGGTGGAAAGCTACACCCACGACCTCACTGCCCAGGCCAGTCGGCGCGTGGCGCTGGAGCACGAACTGCGCCGGGCCATTGAACGCAACGAACTGACCCTCAGCTACCAGCCCAAATTCAGCCTGAGCAACCAGGGCCTGGTCGGCGCCGAAGCGCTGATCCGCTGGAACCACCCGACCCTCGGCGAAGTGGCGCCCGAGCACTTCATCGCCCTGGCCGAAGAAAACGGCACCATCCTGCAGATCGGCGACTGGGTGCTGGAACAGGCCTGCCTGCAAATGCGCACCTGGCTGCGCCTGTACCGACCCTTTGGCCCGCTGTCGATCAACCTCGCCGGCGCCCAGCTGCGCCAGCCCAACCTGCTCAAGCGCATCGGCGCCCTGCTGTACCAATACGACCTGGAGCCCGGCTGCCTGCAACTGGAAATCACCGAAAACTTCATCATGAGCCAGACCGAAGAAGCCCTTGAAGTGCTGCACCAGCTCAAGCACCTGGGCGTGCAGCTGGCCATCGACGACTTCGGCACCGGCTACTCCTCGCTCAGCTACCTCAAGCGCCTGCCGCTGGACATCCTCAAGATCGACCAGTCGTTCGTCCGCGGCCTGCCCGACGACCCCCACGACGCCGCCATCGTCCGCGCCATCATCGCCCTGGGCCGCAGCATGCAACTCACCGTCATCGCCGAAGGCGTGGAAACCCAGGCGCAACAGGATTTCCTCGCCGCCGAGGGCTGCGAACACATGCAGGGCTACATCATCAGCACCCCCTTGCCCCCGGACGAATTCGCCGCAACCTTCCTGCGACTGACCCTTTCGGATCTTTCGGATGGCACGTTGCGCAAACCGTCGTTATAATCCGCGCCCACTGGGGGCCTATAGCTCAGTTGGTTAGAGCAGGGGACTCATAATCCCTTGGTCGCAGGTTCGAGTCCTGCTGGGCCCACCATGAATACCGCGCAAGAGCCCACCCCATGGTTGGGCTTTTTTGTGGCCGTTCCGAGTGCTCCCTCCCGCCGTGTTCCTCCTCCTCGTAAATCCCATCTGCTCAGCTTTGAGGTGTGCATATGCATATCAACGCATGGCAAGGAGCGCGCGCACCGCTGTAGCTCAGATTGCGACGGCTCATGGCATTGAAGCCAAGCACCTGACGAGCCGAGCCGAGCCGATCTGACCCATAAATAAGCTATAATGTGGCTTATCTGGAAAATTCTTGGATAAGCCCCATTATCATGGAATTAAACCTCAGCCGTCCCGATGAAATAGTCAAGCTGGTATGCGAGCGTCTTCGCAAGGAGCGCCTGGCCCAGCACAGGACTCAAGCAGACGTCGCCGCCCGGGCTGGCGTGGGCGTGAACACGGTTTCCAATCTGGAGGCCGGTCGCAATGTGGCCTTCGAGAGCGTGGTCAGGGTAGCTATGGTGCTTGGCCGCCATCAGGATCTGGAACAATTGTTCCAGCCCAGACTGGAAAGCCTCGACGACATCCTGCGCTATGAAGGCAGCTCGCAACGTCTACGGATCAGGAAGCGCAATGATGCCTAGACAAGTCGACGTTTACTACGATGGTTGGGGTGAGCATTGGCGATGGGGATCACTGGTCACCACTACCGCATTGAATGGGCGGCCGTTGATAGCTTTCGAGTACAGCGACGAAGCCAAAGCTCAAGGCTTGGAGCTTTGCTCTTACACGTTGCCGCTCCAAGGGCCAAGCCTGCGCAGGGATTTTCCCGCTCACCAACTTGCGCTACCGGGCCCCGTGTACGACTCGCTTCCGGACGGCTGGGGCATGCTGTTGATGGACCGCCTGTTCAAGCGACGCGGCCTGAATCCGGCTCGCATTGGACCACTTGAGCGCCTTGCCTATATCGGAAACAACGCGATGGGCGCAATGTCGTTCGAACCGGTAGCGGAAGATCCATTGATTTCGAACGATGACATTGCGCTGCAGCAACTCGCCAGCGATGTTCGCGAAGTACTCAATGGCGAGGGCGGGCCCTTTCTGCAGCGACTCCTGCAGGTCGGCGGCTCGCCGCAAGGGGCCAGGCCCAAGGCCTTGCTCTATGGCGATGCCAGCACTGGAGTGTTCAGCACTCAGGCTCGCCCAGACCTGGACGCATGGTTGGTCAAGTTTCCTGCCAGGCAAGAACACCCCGAGGTCTGCGCGATTGAAACAGTCTATGCAGAATGCCTTCGAAGGTGCGGCATCCAGACTCCCGACTGCCAATACTTCAGACTGGCGGACGGACAGGCAGCGTTCGCGACGAAACGCTTCGACCGCAAAGACGGCTTGCGGGTGCCTATGCAGAGCCTCGCGGCATTTACCGGCGCAGACTTCCAGAATCCTGGATCATTGGACTACTCCAATTTCCTGCGCGCGACCCGGTTATGCACCAATGATGTTCGCCAGCAGGCTGTGGCCTTTGAGCGAGCGGTATTCAATATCGTCTTCAACAATAGAGACGATCACCCAAAGAATTTCGCCTACGTCATGAACAAAGCGGGTGCGTGGACCCTGGCACCGGCCTACGACGTTACCTATTGCGACGGGCCAGGCGGCTATCACCAAATGGACATCATGGGCGAAGCATTGGAAGTGACGCGCAAGGATCTGTGCCGCCTTGGGGAACAAGAGACAGAACTGTCTTCACAGCAAGTTGCGCAAGTGATCGACAGAATCTGCGAAGTGTCCGCAGGGTTTTCCGCGCTGGCCCGTGACATGCTCCCCGAACAAATCTCGGCACACACGCTTGGCGACATCGCGCGCCAAATAAGTGAGAACGTGGCTCGTCTCAACTCGTAAAGAAGAACCGAATCAGGCAAGCCCCAAGGAGCATTGATCAACCGCCCTCCTGCCCCACCCCCATAAGCTCTTCCAACGCGACCGCCTGAGGTCGCACCAATTTAGGAGAGCGCTATGAGCAAGGTATGGTTCATCACCGGCGCAAGCCGGGGTATCGGTCTGGAAATCGCCAAGGCCGCGTTGGAGGCCGGCGACTCGGTGGTCGCCAGCGGGCGCGATGTCAGGCAGTTTGCTCAACACTTCGAGGCCTATGGCGAACAGGCGCGCTGCGTCGCACTGGACGTCTCCCGCGCCGAGCAGATCGAGGCGGCAGTGGCTGAGGCGGTCACGGCGTTCGGCCGCATCGATGTGCTGGTCAATAACGCCGGCTATGGCCAATTGGGCAACTTCGAGGAAATCGCGCCTGAGGATATCGAGCTTCAGTTCGCTACCAACGTCTACGGTTTGATGAACGTCACCCGCCAGGTGCTGCCGATCATGCGGCAACAGCGCAGCGGGCGGATCTTCAATCTTTCTTCCATCGGCGGTGTCGTGGGTTTTGCCGGCGGCTCGGTGTATTGCGCGACCAAGTTTGCCGTGGAGGGATTCAGCGCTTCGCTGGCACTGGAAGTTGAGCGTTTCGGCATACAAGTGAGCGTGATCGAGCCGGGGTTTTTCCGCACAGACTTTCTCGACAGCACTTCAGTGCGCTATGGCGGCAAGGTGATCAAAGACTATCTCGAGAACTCGACCTCGGTGGCCCAGGCGTTTGGTCAGTATCACCGCAATCAGGCCGGCGACCCGGTGAAGCTGGGGGCGGTGGTGGTCAAGCTGGCATCGATGGCCCGGCAGCCGGCGCAGTTCGGGGCGGGGTCGGACGCGGTGGAGTACCTGACCACGACCCTGGAGCAGCGGCTGGAAGTGGTGCGGGCCAATGCGCCTTTGTCGATGGGTACGGATGGGGATTTCTAGTCGATTGCGGTCTGGTGCAGCGCATCGATCAATAGAGTGTCTGCACCTATCTGGATATCAAACGCAGGCCAGTCAACGGTCCAGCCTGCGTCTCCTAGAACAGCCCCTGCAAAAGCGTGGGGCTGGCGCAGGGGTTGAAGCCCAGGGTAGAGACGCAGCGCTTGGCTCATGTCCAGCTTCAATTTCTGACCGTCGATGAAGGTCAGCGCAAGAGTGGCGCCTGGGAGTACTTGCACAGCCTGCAGGCGAGGGCGTTGCATCGATGCCATTTCCATTTCCTCGGCAGCTCTGCCTTTATCCCAAAGCCGAGCGGGGTAGACGTCTCTGAAGCTATCGTCAATTTGGCGATGCCACAACAGCTCCGCTCATCCCTATTCGACTGCTTGGGCCTATGGATTGAGATGAGTCGGGATTCACGCTAACCTCCGCCCGTCGCTGCAAATTCAGTGACCCAGGCTTGGCGGCCTGAAAGATACGGCGCAACCGCGCCGCCTTCACTAATGATCGGCGGTGTGATGAATCCCCCTTGAGGATCTTCACCATGACCACCCCCCAAACCCTGCACACCTGCGGCACCATCACCTTCGGCCTTTGCGGCCCGGACAACCAACCTCTGTTCCAGATACGACCTGGCATTCCCGCCCTGGCGGCACTCGAACATGCGGCTTTATTGCAGGACTGCATGAATCATCTGCTACTGGAAATGGCAGACGGCGAGGCGCACCCGCTCATGCGCTGGTCGGCGCTTCATGTTGGCGAGATGGGCAAGGCGATTCTGGATGACCTGTTGGCGTCAGGCGTCGCCTCGGCACCTTAGGCGGGATTGAGGTTATCCGGAAAATTCGCGGGCTTTGCCCGCTCCTACAGGGGTTGCGGCGTAGCTGCGGAACGAACGTGGAGGCCGCAAGACACGTTGGTCTCAACCATAGCGAATGTCTTACACGCCGTGCCTGCAATCTCCTCTATTGCCATTCACGCCCCAGCAGTAATCTAGCCCCATCAGCTGAAGCGACGGATCGCGTCAGAGTCAGGGATGACTGGCCATTGCAAGGACGCTGCCGACAGGACGTTGGATGGCACACAAAGAACCCGCTTCGGCGGGTTTTTTGTTGCCCGAGAAAAGCTCGCGGCCGCCACGCACCCACAGGCCGCCGAGCTGCATGCCGCCGTTACCGGTATCATTGCGGCTTCGTCCATCTGCCGGAGGCCCCATGCCCGAGATCCGCCCCGAATCCCTCGATGCCATCGACCGTCAGCTGATCGGCGCCCTGCAGCTCAATGCGCGGGAAAGCGTGGCCATGCTGGCTCGGCAGCTGGGCATTGCGCGGACTACGGTCACGGCGCGGCTGGCGCGGCTGGAGAAGGCGCGGATCATCACCGGCTACGGCGTGCGCTTGAGCCAGCGCGTGGTGGACGGTGGGCTGCAGGCCTACGTCGGCATCACGGTGCAGCCGCGCTCGGGCAAGGAGGTGGTGCGCCGCCTGGCGGCGATGGCGCAGGTGCAGCAGCTGTGCGCGGTGAGTGGCGAGTTCGATTATGTCGCCTGGCTGCGCTGCGAATCGCCGGAACGGCTCGACCAGCTGCTCGACCAGATCGGCAGCGTCGACGGCGTGGAGAAGACCACCACCTCGATCATTCTGAGCAGCAAGATCGACCGCGGCGAGCCAATCTGATCGCCGCCATGGTCAAAACGACCAGCCAGGCGCCAGATAGACGACAGTCTGCGTCTTATTAACGGCCATCAGGCCCCTTACACTGATTTCCTATACTGATGCCCAGCGCATCGACCTCCAGGATCAGCAAGGGCCCATCATGACCAGTCCCAACCGCCACCCCGCCGACGGCAAAGCCCCTGTGACCGTGTTCGGCCCGGACTTTCCGTTCGCTTTCGACCAGTGGATCGAGCACCCGGCCGGCCTGGGCAGCATTCCCAGTGAGCGCCATGGCGAGGAGGTGGCGATCGTCGGGGCCGGCATCGCCGGGCTGGTGGCGGCCTATGAACTGATGAAGCTGGGCCTCAAGCCGGTGCTCTATGAAGCCTCGAAGATGGGCGGGCGTTTGCGCTCACAGACCTTCGAAGGCACCAACGGCATCGTCGCCGAGCTGGGCGGCATGCGCTTTCCAGTGTCGTCGACGGCGTTCTACCACTACGTCGACAAGCTCGGCCTGGAGACCCGCCCGTTTCCCAACCCACTGACGGCGGCATCGGGCAGCACGGTGATCGACCTGGAGGGCGACACCCACTATGCCGAGCGGCTGAGTGACCTGCCAAAGCTGTTTCAGGAAGTCGCCGATGCCTGGGCAGACGCCCTGGAGACCGGCTCGCGCTTCGGCGAGATCCAGCAGGCCATCCGCGACCGCGACGTGCCGCGGCTCAAGGAGCTGTGGAACACCCTGGTGCCGCTGTGGGACGACCGTACCTTCTATGACTTCGTCGCCACGTCCAAGGCCTTCGCCAGCCTGTCGTTCCAGCACCGCGAGGTGTTTGGCCAGGTCGGCTTCGGCACCGGCGGCTGGGACTCGGATTTCCCCAACTCGATGCTGGAAATCTTTCGCGTGGTGATGACCAACTGCGACGACCACCAGCACCTCATCGTCGGGGGCGTCGAGCAGGTGCCGCAAGGTATCTGGCGACACGTGCCGCAGCGATGCGCGCACTGGCCGCAGGGCACCAGCCTGAGCTCGTTGCACCATGGCGCCCCGCGCTCCGGGGTCAAGGCCATCGCCCGGGCGGCGGACGGCCGCCTGGCGGTCACCGACAATTGGGGCGACACCCGCCACTACGCGGCGGTGCTGACCACTTGCCAGAGCTGGCTGCTGACCACGCAGATCGAGTGCGAGGAATCGCTGTTCTCGCAAAAGCTGTGGATGGCCCTGGACCGCACCCGCTACATGCAGGCTTCCAAGACCTTCGTGATGGTCGACCGGCCGTTCTGGAAAGACAAGGACCCCGAGACCGGCCGCGACCTGATGAGCATGACCCTCACCGACCGCCTGACCCGGGGCACCTATCTGTTCGACCACGGCGATGACCAGCCGGGGGTGATCTGCCTGTCCTACTCGTGGATGAGCGACGCCCTGAAGATGCTCCCGCACCCGGTCGAAAAACGTGTCAAGCTGGCCCTCGACGCGCTGAAGAAGATCTACCCCCGGGTCGACATCGCCGGCCACATCATCGGCGACCCGATCACGGTTTCCTGGGAGGCCGACCCGCACTTCCTCGGCGCCTTCAAGGGCGCCCTGCCCGGCCATTACCGTTACAACCAGCGCATGTACGCGCACTTCATGCAGGCCGACATGCCCGCCGAGCAACGCGGCATCTTCATCGCCGGTGACGACGTGTCCTGGACCCCCGCCTGGGTCGAAGGCGCCGTGCAGACCTCGCTCAACGCGGTATGGGGCATCATGACCCACTTCGGGGGCCACACCCACCCGGACAACCCCGGACCCGGGGACGTGTTCGACGAAATCGGCCCGATCGCCCTGTCGGACTGAAACCACCCACGGAGGCTGCCATGCAGATCGCCCTGTACCAATGCCCACCCCTGCCGCTGGACAAGCCTGCCAACCTGCGCCGGCTGCAGCAACAGGCCGCCCTGGCCAGCGCCGCCGGCGCCGGGCTGCTGGTGTGCCCGGAGATGTTTCTGACCGGCTACAACATCGGCGCGGCGGCGGTGACCGAGCTGGCGGAGGCCGCCGATGGCCCATCCATGCAGCAGGCCGCCGCGATTGCCCGCGAGCATGGCATCGCCTTGTTGTATGGCTACCCGGAACGCGGTGCCGATGGCCGGGTATACAACTCGGCGCAGCTGCTCGACCGTGACGGCCAGGCGCGGCTCAACTACCGCAAGACCCACCTGTTCGGCGAACTGGACCGCGGCTTGTTCAGCGCCGGTGGCGACGACTTTCCTGTAGTTGAACTCGATGGCTGGAAACTCGGCGTGTTGATCTGCTACGACCTGGAGTTCCCCGAAAACTGCCGCCGCCTGGCCCTGACCGGGGCCCAGGCGATTATCGTGCCCACTGCCAACATGCTGCCGTTCGGCTTCGTCGCCGAGGTCACGGTGCGCAGCCGCGCCTTTGAAAACCACTGCTATGTGGCCTATGCCAACTATTGCGGCCAGGAAGATGGCATCGAGTACTGCGGCTTGAGCAGCGTGGCCGGCCCGTTGGGTGACCTGCCGGGCTTGGCGGGTGACGCCGAGCAATTGTTGATCGCCACACTCGACTCGCGCGCGCTGGGCATGGCCAGGCGCTTCAATGACTACTTGCTGGATCGCCGCCAGGAGCTCTATTGAACCTGGCCGCGGAAGTAGACATTAAATGAAAGCTTGCTAACTAAACTTGACGACCGGTTAATCCTCCGGTTTTTTGACGACAACTTTCCAACTCGAACTCGCTGAAAATTTATTATCAGCCGGCCGGAACTTTCCCGAACAGCGGAACCGCCCAACGAATTCGGGGCCGGCCATGTCCCGGACGGACAATGCCCGCTCCTGCGCGTCAAAAAAACAGCCGTATTTATCCGCCAAGTTTTCATCTATCAGCCAAATCAATAGGTTAACTGCGTATTCACTACTCAGTTGGCATAATTTGATTTATTCTGTCGAAAGTATTTGACAGCGTTAGCGTGAGAGCCGATATATCTCCATTCCGGCTTGAATATCGGTGCAGTGGTGCCTCCTGCGTGCCCTGCCGCGCACTCATAAAAAGACCAATAACGCGACCTGCCAATCACCCGCCTGCCGTTTTGCCTGCGCAAGACGCGTTTGGCTGTGTGTTGGCTGAACTCATTGGCGTTTCTCCGGACAAAGGTCTGGGCCAAAACGCGCAGTGCTGTCATGGAGTGATGCGATGATCCATCTGCCGCGAACGGTTGGCACTGACTTGTGTGCACACCCTAGCGGAACCGGCGGTAGCTTTGCCCAACAGTTTGTGAATCGGTCATGGCCAGGACAGCCACTCAGCGCGCCAGTGCTAGCAGTTCCCTTAGATACCAGGATTTGTTGCCATGTCACAGTTGTTCGATTGCTACTTGACGCCCCTGTTCGCCCGAGCGCGAGGGCGTCGCTGATATGTTCAGCCGAGTCTTGATCGTCTGCGTCGGCAACATCTGCCGCAGCCCGATGGCCGTCGCCATGCTGCGCGAGCGCTGCACGGCGCCAGGTGTACATATCGATTCCTGCGGCCTGCAGGCCTGCGTGGGCTATGGCATCGAGCCGACCGCCCAGGAAGTGCTGGACGATTTCCAGGTCACCGGTTACGAGCATCGCGCCAGCCAGGTGACCCTGCAACAACTGCACTGGGCAGACCTGGTGCTGGTCATGGAACACAACCATCTGCGCAGCGTGATCAAGCTGGCCCCGGAAATCCGCGGCAAGGTAGCCTTGATCGGCCACTGGCGCGACGACATGGAAATCGGCGACCCCTTCCGCCGCCCCAAAGGCGCCTTCGTCGACACCTACAACAGCCTCTCGCGCTGCGTCGAAGACTGGCTGCCGCACTTGGGCGCCCTCGCCAGCCAGCGGAGTGCCCACGCATGAACCGCCCGACTCTGGCCCAGCTGATGCACGGCGTGCGCGTGGTACTGGCGAACAAGTTTCTGGTGATCCTCGGCACGGGCGTGTTCGCCGCGTTGGGCTGGGGTTACACGCAGCTGGCGCAACCCATCTATGAAGCCCGTGCACTGGTGCAGGTTACGCAGACCCCCGGCAACAGCCTCGCCGGCCAGGTCGCCGCGCAGATCGCCCTGATGCAATCGCCCGATGCCGTGGGCAAGGTGCTGCAGGCGCAGAACCTTGACGTCGACTACACCGTGGCGCACCTGACGCTGATCGGCAACTTCTTCGCCCGCCATTTCCAACCAACCCCGGCGCAGCCCCTGGCCGCGCCGCTGCTGGGCATGGCCACCTATGGCTGGGGCGGTGAGGTGCTGGACATCCAGCAGCTGGACGTGCCGATCGGCCTGATGGGGCAAACCCTGACCCTGGTGGCCGGCGACAACGGCCATTACACCCTCTATGCCCCGCAGCGAGTGCTGCTGCTGGCCGGTCAGGTCGGCCAGATCGCCCAGGCCAATGACGTCACCATTCTGATCCGCAAACTGGTGGCGCGCCCGGGCACGCTGCTGTACACCGCGCGCAAACGTCCGCAAAGCTACGCACTGGAATACATCGAGCGCATGCAGGTGAGCAAGGGGCCACCGGGTTCCGGGCTGATCTATGTAGCGCTGCAGGACACCCGGCCAGACGTGGCCACCCGCGTGCTCGACGGCATCAGCCGCCTGGACGCCGGCGGCGCCAAGGTCATCGACAGCGCCACCACCGACACCTATCACCCCGCCTACCCGCGCAGCGATCTGATCATCGGCCTGTGCGCGCTGTTCGGCCTGTTGCTGAGTCTGGCGGTGGTCATCCGCTACAAGGTCCTTGCGGTCAGCGCGAAGGGTCCGGATGCCATCGAAGGCATCGGCCTGCCGGTGCTGGCCTCGCTGCCCTGGTCGCAGCGCCAGAAACGCCTGGGTGCGCGCAGCCCGCTGCTGTGCCAGGTGGCGCGGGACGACCTCGCCGTCGAAGCCCTGCGCAGCCTGCGCACCAGCCTGTACATGACCCTGCTGGGCGCCCCCGACAAGGCCGTGCTGCTGTGCGGCATGACCCCGGACGCGGGTACCTCGTTCATCACCAGCAACTTGGCGGTGGTGCTGGCCCAGGGCGGCCAGCGCGTGCTGCTGGTCGACGCCAACCTGCGCAGCGGGCGCCTGCACGAAGAGCTGATGGTCAAGCCGACCTGCGGCCTGTCCGACGTGCTGGCCGCCCGCGCCGACGCCCGCGACCTGGTGCACTACACCGGCATCGCCGGCCTGGACCTGGTCGCCCGCGGCCGCAAGACCGCCAACTCCGCCGCGCTGTTCTCGGCCGGCTCCATCGAGGGCCTGCTGCACAGCTGGGCGCCTCACTATGACGTGATCCTCATCGATGCCCCGGCACTGAGCGTCGGCCCGGACGCCAGGCTGCTCGGGCGTCAGGTCGGCAGCGTGCTGCTGGTGGCGCGCATGAACAAGTATTCGTTGAGCGAAATCGACGCCTGTCGCCAGCGCCTGGCCCATGAAGGCGTGCCGGTACGTGGCGCGGTGTTCAACGGCGAAGTGCTGCAGCAGGTTGCGCGCACCGCCCACGTCGCCGACACCTACGGTTATTCGGCCACACCGCAACGCAAGTGAAGTACCGGCCATGAAAGAGGCTTGAAGGACCACAGCCATGATCGTCAGATCCGCATCGATGCGGTTTTACCGCTCCACCCCGTCAGGCCGCGCAAGCGCGCCTGACAGCGCCGTGCCGTTGATCAGCGTGCCAACTACTCACGTCGAGACTTGCCCATGAACGACTTCGCCAGTAACGCCAATTGGTATTTGATCCAGACCAAGCCGCGCCAGGAAGCCCGCGCGCAGGAGCATCTCGAGCGCCAGCAGTTCGAATGCTTCCGCCCGTTGCGCTCGGCGCCCCTGGATGCAGGCAGGAACCGACGGCTGCACGAGGAGGAGTTGTTTCCCGGCTACCTGTTCATTCGCATGGACGAGGAACACAGCTGGTACCCGATCCGCTCGACCCGCGGCGTGTGCCGTGTCGTGGCATTCGGCGGCCAGCCATGCCCGGTGCAGGACGCCCTGATCGAACAGATCCGCCAGCGCCTGGCGCAACCGGCGCCTCCCGACCTGCGGTTCGTCCAGGGCGAGCACGTGCTGGTGCGCACCGGCGACAGCGAAGTGCAGGCGATCTTCCTCTGCGAGGACGGTGAAGAGCGTGCCGTCATCCTGCTCAACCTGTTGCAGCGCGAGCAGCGGGTGGTCATGCCGCGCAGCGCCTTGTCGCGCCTGCCGCAACTCGCCGCATTCTGAGGCCGCAGCCCGAACAACCGCTCAAGCCGGTTGTTCGTCGGGCGATAACGTCTTCAGGGCAACCTCAGTGAAATACACATGGCGTAGAAATATCTAGAGATATTTAATAGCTTTCTGCCACTCCTAGGGATCGTTCCAGGGGTTTCTGTGGTCCTAGCGTCAGCCGAACGCGCGATCCGCAACAAATCGTAAAGGATTTTCGTACTTTCTCACTTTTTCGCTGAGCCTCAGGCCGCAGGGAGATGCCATGTCCACAAAACCAAAGGGTATTTTAAACGCCCACCATTCCGTGCTGGCGGTCGCGCACCGCCTGCTCGACATGGCCGTCATCGTCCTTTGCAGCTGGTGGGCCAACTGGCTGGGCGGCACCCTGGGCAGCGACACCGCCACCCTGGTGGTGCTGGCCGTGGTGATCTTTCACTGGCTGGCCGAGTACAACAAGATGTATCACTCCTGGCGGGGCGAGCGCGTACAGCGCGAACTGCTGCGGGTGTTCAACTACTGGGCCGTGACCTTCGTCGTGGTGATGCTGGTCGATTACCTGCTGCTGCACCCCAACACCCCGCCCAACCAGGAGAAACTCACCTGGTTCGTCTCCGTGCTGGTGGTGCTGTGCCTGTACCGCGTGGTGTTTCGCAGCGTGCTGCAGACCATGCGTCGGCGCGGCTTCAACACCCGCAACGTGGCCATCGTCGGCACCGGTCAAGTCGGCGAGCGCCTGGCGCAGTCGATTTCCGAAGCCCCGTGGATGGGCCTGCACCTGATGGGCTTCTACGACGATCACCCACAGCCGATGGACCAGTCGGACCTCGAGTCGCGCGTGCCGGTGATCGGCGGTCTCGCCCGCCTGGTGGTCGATGCCCGTGCCGGGCGCCTGGACAAGGTCTACATCACCCTGTCGATGAGCCATGAGCCGGCCATTCTCGAACTGGTTCGCGGCCTGAGCGACACCACGGTGTCGGTGTACCTGATTCCTGACGTGTTCATGTTCGACCTGCTGCACGCTCGCGCCGAAACCATCAACGGCCTGACCAGCATCAGCCTGGTCGACAGCCCCATGGACGGCTCCAGCGCGTTGATCAAGCGCCTGGAAGACATCGTGGTGTCGAGCATGATCCTGGCCATCATCGCCATCCCGCTGCTGGTCATCGCCGCAGCGATCAAGTTCACCTCCAAGGGCCCGGTGCTGTTCCGCCAGACGCGCTATGGCCTCGACGGCCGGCCGATCATGGT
This sequence comes from Pseudomonas sp. HR96, assembly GCF_034059295.1. NCBI lineage: Bacteria > Pseudomonadati > Pseudomonadota > Gammaproteobacteria > Pseudomonadales > Pseudomonadaceae > Pseudomonas > Pseudomonas sp. HR96. The sequence continues at coordinate 600,995 of NZ_CP139141.1, read as the reverse complement.
GTGGAAATTCCGCAGCATGAGCGTGCAGGAAAACGGCGCCACCGTGACCCAGGCCAGCCGCGGCGACTCGCGCATCACCCCGCTGGGCGCGATCCTGCGCAAGACCTCGCTGGACGAGCTGCCGCAGTTCTTCAACGTGCTCAAGGGCGACATGTCCATCGTCGGCCCGCGCCCGCACGCGGTGGCTCACAACGAGCAGTATCGCACCCAGGTGAACGGTTACATGCTGCGCCACAAGGTCAAGCCAGGCATCACCGGCTGGGCTCAGGTCAACGGCTGGCGCGGCGAAACCGACACCCTGGACAAGATGCAGAAACGCATCGAGTTCGACCTCGAGTACATCGAGCACTGGTCGGTGTGGATGGACATCAAGATCATTTTCCTGACCCTGTTCAAAGGCTTTGTGAACAAGAACGCGTACTGATCTAGAATCGTCGAAACCGCTTGCCCCTCCCACGTCCAATGTGGGAGGGACAACGCCCCGACAGGCCGCAGGCCGGTTTCGACACTTCTCACTGGCGACGCAAGCTCATGCCCCCTCAGCAACATTCGCTGACTCTCGCCAACGGCCTCCCGGTGCAACTGCACCACGTCCCCCATCTCAAGCAAGCCGCCGCCTTTCTCCGGGTGCATGCCGGCAGCCACGATGTACCCGCCGCCTGGCCGGGTCTGGCGCACTTTCTCGAGCACCTTTTTTTCCTCGGCGGGCAACGATTCTCGGGCGACGAAGCACTGATGCCGTTCGTTCAGCGCAACGGCGGCCAGCTCAACGCCAGCACCCGCGAGCGCTGCACCGACTTCTTCTTCGAGCTGCCCCCGGCCTCCTTCGCCGCCGGCCTTGAGCGGCTCTGCGACATGCTCGCGCACCCGCGCCTGGGCGCCGCCGAGCAGCTGCGCGAACGTGAGGTGCTGCACGCCGAGTTCATCGCCTGGAGCCGCGACGCCCAGGCGCGCCACGACCTCTGGCTGATCCAGCCGCTGAATCCGGCCCACCCGTTGCGCGCCTTCCACGCCGGCAACCGCTACAGCCTGCGGGTGCCGAGCGCGGCGTTCCAGCAGGCCCTGCGCGAGTTCTACCAGGGCCACTACCAGACCGGGCAGATGAGCCTGTGCCTGGTCGGGCCGCAGCCGCTGGCGCACTTGCAGGCCCTGGCCGAACGGGCCACCACGGCCCTGCCGCCAGGCCCCGGCCAAGTGCAGGCGCCGGCGCCACCCCTGCGCGGCGAGCTGCGCCAAGCCGGGGCGCCGCGCCCCGACGCCAGCCGCCTGGATCTGCTGTTCGCCTGCCAGGCATCGCCGCGAGGCATGGGCTGGGCACTGGAGTTTCTCGCCACTTGGGTCGCCAGCGGCCACGACGGCGGGCTGCTGGCCGAGCTGCGTCAGCGCGGCTGGGCGCAGTCGCTGCAACTCAAGACCCACTACCGTTTCGCCGATCAGCTGCTGCTCAGCATCGCCCTGGGCGGTACCCGCGCCGAGGATGAAGGCGCGATCGCCGCGCGCGTCTTCGACTGGCTGCAAGCCTTCGCCGCCCACGACGACTGGCCGACGCTGCGAGAAGAGTCTGCGCTGCTGCGCGAGCGGCGCCGGCAGGTGGCCGGAGCCCTGGAGCTGGCTCGCGGCCTGATCGAACCCGACGCGCACGATGGCCCTGCCGACGGCCTGCCGGCCTTGCGCGAACTGCTCGCGCAACTGCGCCCGGAAGCCCTGCTGCATCCCGTCGCCGCCGCGCCCGACCAGCCGCTAAACAGCAGCTGGCGCCTGCCACCGCGCAACCGTTTTCTGCGCGGCACACGCAGCCCCGGGCATGTGCCGCCGTGGCCGTCGGCGCTGGCCTGGCAGGCCGGTCCGCCGGGGCCGCTGGCCGGCCTGCGCCTGCGCTGGCGTCTGGCGGCCCGCGCCCCCGAGGAGGTGACCGCGACCTTGCAACGCGCCCTCGCCGGTGTGCAGGCCGAAGCCGAACAGGCCGGGGTGAAGCTGCGGCTGCACTGCCATGGCCGCGACTGGACCCTGGAGTGCGGCGGTGCAGCTGCGGCCCTGCCCAGCGTGGTCGCCAGCGCGGTGACCACCCTGCGGCAACCGCCGGCCAGCGCCTGGCAGGCCGGCAGTACGCCGCCGGTGTTGGTGCCCATTCGCCAATTGCTGGCGCTGCTCGCCGAGCACGTCGATTCCGGCGCCCGCGCCAGCCGGTCCGAGGACGGACCCGCAGCACTGGCGAGCGCCTGGGCCGGCGCTCGCTGGGACGGCCTGGTGCTGGGCCTGGCCGAGGCCGAGCGACCCGCGCTGGCCGCCGCCTTGCAGGCACTGCCGGGCCGCGCAGACGCCAGTGCGACCCGGGCACTGGCGTCTTGGGCGCAATGGCGCCAGGTGCAGGTACCAACCCCTTCCAGCGAGCATGCCCTGCTGCTGTTCTGCCCGGCACCTGCGGCCGATCTGGCCGACGAGGCCGCCTGGCGCCTGCTGGCCCAGCTGCTCCAGGCGCCGTTCTACCAGCGCCTGCGGGTGCAATTGCAGCTGGGCTATGCGGTGTTCAGCGGCTGGCGGCAGCTGGCCGGGCGCGGCGGCCTGCTGTTCGGCGTGCAGTCGCCTGGCACCCCGGTTGCCGCGCTGCTGGAACATATCGAAACCTTCATCGCCGAGCTACCGGCGCTGCTCGCCGAATTGCCCGACATCTTGATCAAAACCCAGGCCGAAGACATGGCGGGCCGCTTCAACCTGCATGACATGGAATTGGAACGCGCCACCGAGTGGCTGTGGCAAGCCCATCTGGCGGGCCGAGGCGGAGATTATCCGGCGGCGCTGCAGGCGGCCTTGCAGGCACAGAACGGCGCCAGCCTGCAGGCCGCCGGTCGTCAACTGATCGATGGCAACGAGGGGCGACTGCTGCTGGCCAACGCCCGGGTAGACGCCCCGCGCTGGCTGTCGCAAGGCTGAATCGTTACCGATTCTGCAAAGGCCTTTCATGGAGATTTAACCATTTGGTACAAAGAAATTTAGTAACATAGCGCCCAAAGCATCTGAACATCTTCTGGCCGAGATGGACTAAATGTGTAGTAGTCGTCACCCCGCCCCGGCGGCCATCCAGCAACCTGAAGGAATATGCCCATGTGGACCAAACCTGCCTACACCGACCTGCGTATCGGCTTTGAAGTCACCATGTACTTCGCAAGCCGCTGATTTGTAATGGCTGTGCAACGCCCTGGTCCGCCGGGGCGTTTTTGTTTTTGCCTGATGTCTCCATCCTCTGCCCTACAGGATCGTCATGTACGTCCAGATTCTTGGCTCCGCCGCTGGCGGCGGCTTCCCCCAGTGGAACTGCAACTGCGCCAACTGCGCGGGTTTTCGCGACGGCAGCCTGCGCGCCCAGGCCCGTAGCCAGTCGTCCATCGCGCTGTCCGATGACGGCGTCAACTGGGTCCTGTGCAACGCCTCGCCGGACATCCGCGCCCAGCTGCAAAGCTTCGCCCCCCTGCAACCGGGCCGCGCCCTGCGCGACACCGGCATCCAGGCCATTGTCCTGCTGGACAGCCAGATCGACCACACCACCGGCCTGTTGATGCTGCGCGAAGGCTGCCCGCACCAGGTCTGGTGCACCGATATGGTCCATCAGGACCTGACCAGCGGTTTCCCGCTGTTCAACATGTTGAGCCACTGGAACGGCGGCCTGCAGTGGAACCGCATCGAGCTTGAGGGCAGTTTCGTCATCCCCGCCTGCCCGAACCTGCGCTTCACCCCGTTCCCGCTGCGCAGCGCTGCGCCGCCCTACTCACCACACCGTTTCGACCCGCACCCGGGCGATAACCTTGGCCTGATCGTCGAAGACCTGCGCAGCGGCGGGCGGTTGTTCTACGCCCCAGGCCTGGGCCAGGTCGACGAGGCGGTGATGGCGCACATGGCTGCAGCAGACGTGCTGCTGGTCGACGGCACCTTGTGGCAGGACGACGAAATGCAGCGCCGTGGCGTCGGCACCCGCACCGGCCGCGAGATGGGTCACCTGGCGCAGAGTGGCCCAGGCGGCATGCTGGAGGTACTGGAGCAATTGCCCGAGCAGCGCAAGGTGCTGATCCACATCAACAACACCAACCCGATTCTCGATGAAGACTCCGCCGAACGCGCCGAACTGGCGCGCCGCAATGTCGAAGTCGCCTATGACGGCATGAGCATCGAGCTGTAGGAGTGAACATGAGCGAGCCGCTTTCCCCCGCCGAATTCGAACAGGCCTTGCGCGCCAAGGGCGCCTATTACCACATCTATCATCCCTACCACGTAGCGATGTACGAAGGCCGTGCCACGCGCGAGCAGATCCAGGGCTGGGTCGCCAACCGCTTCTATTATCAGGTCAACATCCCGATGAAGGACGCGGCCATCCTCGCCAACTGCCCGGACCGCGAAGTGCGCCGCGAGTGGATTCAGCGCCTGCTCGACCACGATGGCGCGCCCGGCGAGGACGGCGGTATCGAAGCCTGGCTGCGCCTGGGCCAGGCGGTGGGGCTGGATCCGGACCAGCTGCGCTCCCAGGAGCTGGTGCTGCCCGGGGTGCGCTTCGCCGTCGATGCCTACGTCAACTTCGCCCGCCGGGCCAGCTGGCAGGAGGCCGCCAGCAGCTCGCTGACCGAACTGTTCGCGCCGCAGATCCACCAGTCGCGCCTGGACAGCTGGCCGCAGCACTACCCCTGGATCGACCCGGCCGGCTACGAGTACTTCCGTACCCGCCTGGGCCAGGCCCGGCGTGACGTCGAGCACGGCCTGGCGATCACCCTGCAGCACTACACCACGGCCGAGGGCCAGCAGCGCATGCTGGAAATCCTCCAGTTCAAGCTGGACATCCTCTGGAGCATGCTCGACGCCATGAGCATGGCCTACGAACTGAACCGCCCGCCCTACCACAGCGTTACCGACCAGCGCGTCTGGCATAAGGGGATTGCCCTGTGAGCCTTGCTCAAGCGTTCGACACAAGCCTGGTGCCCAAATGGCGCCAGGGCTACCGCTTCCAGTACGAGCCGGCGCAAAAAGGCCACGTGCTGCTCTATCCTGAGGGCATGATCAAACTCAACGACAGTGCCAGCGCCATCGGCGGCCTGATCGATGGCCAGCGCAACGTCGCCGCGATCATTGCCGAACTGGACCGCCAATTCCCCGGTGTGCCGGAGCTGGCCGACGACATCGTGCAGTTCATGGAGGTGGCCCGTGCAGAGCACTGGATCGAACTTGCCTGAGCCCGGCGGACCGTACATTCCGCCGACGCCTGCGATCGGCCTGCCGCTGTGGCTGCTGGCCGAGTTGACCTATCGCTGCCCGTTGCAGTGCCCGTATTGCTCCAACCCGCTGGACTTCGCCGCCCAGGGCAAGGAGCTGACCACCGAAGAGTGGTTCAAGGTCATGGGCGAGGCCCGCGAGATGGGCGCCGCGCAGATCGGCTTCTCCGGCGGCGAGCCGCTGGTGCGCCAGGACCTGGCCTTGCTGATTGCCGAGGCGCGGCGGCTGGGGTACTACACCAACCTGATCACCTCGGGCATCGGCCTGACCGAGCAGAAGATCGCCGACTTCAAGCAAGCCGGGCTCGACCACATCCAGATCAGCTTCCAGGCCAGCGACGAGCAGGTCAACAACCTCCTGGCCGGCTCGAAGAAGGCCTTCGCGCAAAAGCTGGAAATGGCCCGCGCGGTCAAGGCCCACGGCTACCCGATGGTGCTGAACTTCGTCACCCACCGGCACAACATCGACCGCATCGACCGCATCATCGAGCTGTGCGTGGCGCTGGAAGCCGACTTCGTGGAACTCGCCACCTGCCAGTTCTACGGCTGGGCCGAACTCAACCGCGCCGGCCTGCTGCCGACCCGCGAGCAGCTGGTGCGCGCCGAGCGCATCACCAACGAGTACCGCGAGAAGCTGGTAGCCGCCGGCAACCCCTGCAAGCTGATCTTCGTCACCCCCGACTATTACGAAGAGCGGCCCAAGGCCTGCATGAATGGCTGGGGCAGCATCTTCCTCACCGTCACCCCAGACGGCACAGCCCTGCCCTGCCACGGCGCGCGGCAGATGCCGGTGCAGTTTCCCAATGTGCGCGAGCACAGCATGCAGCACATCTGGTATGACTCGTTCGGCTTCAACCGCTTTCGCGGCTACGAGTGGATGCCCGAACCCTGCCGCTCCTGCGATGAAAAGGAAAAGGACTTCGGCGGCTGCCGCTGCCAGGCGTTCATGCTCACCGGTGATGCGGCAAATGCCGACCCGGTGTGCAGCAAATCGGTGCATCATGGGGTCATTCTGCAAGCTCGCGAAGAAGCCGAGCATGCCACCCAGACCATCGAACAACTGGCCTTTCGCAATGAACGAAACTCACGAATCATCGCCCGCAGCTGACTTGTTTTCCGCCGCCGAGGCTGTTGCCGCCGGCACCGACTTCGCCGAGCTCAAGGCCGGCCCGCTGGGCGTGTTCTGGAATGAATTTCGCCCAGCGGATGGCGCCTGCCGCCTGTGGCAGTGGCGCGATGGCCAGGCGCTGCGCCTGACCCCGGACGGCTTCAGCGCCCGCAGCCGGGTGTATGAATACGGTGGCGGCGCCTTCTGCATTGCCGGCGACGAGCTGGTGTTCGTCAACGAAAGCGACCAGCAGCTGTACCGCCAGGCGCTCGATGGCAGCGCCCCGCTGGCCCTGACCGAGGGCGAGTGCCGCTATGGCGGGCTGGAGTATTCGGCAGGGCAGGTGCTGGCAGTGCAGGAAGACGGCAGCAACCATCGCCTGGTCAGCGTGGCCCTGAGTGACGGGCAACTGCAGGTATTGGCCGAAGGGGCGGATTTCTACGCCTCGCCGGTCACCAGCAGCGATGGCCAGCGCCTGGCCTGGATCGAATGGGCTCGCCCGCATCAACCCTGGACCCTGACCCGCCTGATGTGCCGCGACGGCAACGCCCCGGCGCGCTGTATCGCCGAGGGGGCAAGCCTGCAACAGCCGTGCTTCGACCGCCAGGGGCGGCTGTTCTGCCTGAGTGACGAGGCCGGCTTCTGGCAGCCCTGGGGCGAGGCGGCAGGCGGCTGGGCACCGCTGCCGGCCGCCGCCGGGGATCATGCCGCTGCACCCTGGCAGCTGGGCGCCAGCAGCTGGTTGCCGCTGGACAGCGGCTACCTGGCAAGCTGGTTCGAAGAAGGCTTCTCGCGCCTGGCCATGGTCGCGCCGGACGGCGCCCTCGAAGAGTACAGCGGCGCTTTCAGCCGATTTCGCTCATTGGCCATCGACGCGCAGCATTTCTACGCCATCGTCGCCTCGCCCAGCCAACCGAGCGCGGTGGTGGCGATCGACCGGGGCACCCGCAAGGTCCAGGTCCTGGCCGGCGGCCACTCACCGTTGCCCGCCGAACGCATCAGCCTGCCGCAAGCGTTGCGCTACCCCAGCGGCGACGGTCAAGCCCATGGTTTCTTCTACCCAGCTGCCGAAGATGCGGATAAGCCAGGCGCACCCGCACCGCTGGTGGTGTTCATCCACGGCGGCCCGACTTCGGCCTGCTACCCGGTATTCGACCCACGCATCCAGTACTGGACCCAGCGCGGCTTCGCCGTGGCCGACCTCAACTATCGCGGCAGCACCGGCTATGGTCGAACCTACCGCCAGGCCTTGCATCTGCAATGGGGCGTGGCCGATGTCGAGGACGCCTGCGCCGTGGTCGCCCACCTGGCCGAGCGCGGCCTGATCGACCGCCAACGCGCCTTCATTCGCGGCGGTAGCGCCGGCGGCTACACCACCCTATGCGCCTTGGCCTTCGCCGACGTATTCCGCGCCGGCGCCAGTCTGTATGGCGTCAGCGACCCGATTGCCCTGGGCAAGGCCACGCACAAGTTCGAAGGCGACTATCTGGACTGGTTGATCGGTGACCCGATCGACGATGCCGAACGCTACCGGCAACGTACGCCGCTGTTGCACGCGGCAGAGATCAAGGTGCCGGTCATATTCTTCCATGGCGAGCTGGACGCCGTGGTCGTGCCCGAACAGACCCGCTCGATGCTCGAAGCCCTGAAGAGCAACGGCATCCCAGCTGAAGGCCATTTCTACCCGCAGGAACGCCATGGCTTTCGCCAGGCAGCGAACCTGGCGCATGCTTTGGAACAGGAGTGGTTGTTTTATCGGCGGGTGATGGAAATGGCCTCGGTGCAAAGCTGATATCAAACCAGCCTGGCTCCCCCTGGGGGGGCAAAGCCCCCGAGCTTATGGCAATCGCGCTCTACTTCTTGGCGATGATATACACCGCATGGATGATCCCGGGGATATAGCCCAGCAGGGTCAGCAGGATGTTCAGCCAGAAGGCGCCGGCGAAGCCGACCTGCAGAAACACGCCCAAGGGCGGCAGAAGGATGGCGAAAATGATGCGAATGAGGTCCATGGTCCGGCTCCTTTGAATGATGCTTGGTTGACCCGCCGCCTCGGCAGGGGTTCAGTGCACCGATATCAATTGGCTATGCCCTGGACCAGGCAGGTAAAACGCGGGCAAAAGAAAACCCCGCCGAAGCGGGGTTTTGCATACTGTTTCCCGTGATATCCCTTTCAACTCACCGTCCTGGCGAGGATCCTTGCGTGTCCGTGTTCTGCTAGGCGCTTCCTGCGCAACGTCCCTTGGCGAGTAGATTACTGCGGGACCCAAGGGGCGCATATAGCCGAAAGACATCACGTGATGTAAGCAAAAGCTTACATCACGTTTGCGCCGGTCAAAACTGCTCGGCATCCATCAGGAACAGTGTCTCACTGCCGGCCTTGACCGAAGCCGTCAGCGAATGGATGCGTGGCAGCAGACGGGCGAAGTAGAAGCGCGCGGTGGCCAGTTTGCTGGCGTAGAAGCTGTCCTGCCCCTGCTTGCCAAACGCGGCCTTGGCCATCAATGCCCACATGTAGGCATAGGCGGTGTAGCCAAACACATGCAGGTACTCCACCGACGCGGCGCCGATCTCGTTGGGGTCGGACTTGGCGCGGTCCAGCAGCCAGTTGGTGAGGCCGTCGAGGTTGTCCAGGGCGGCGGCCAGGGGTTGGATGAACTCGCCCAGCTCGGCGCCGGCGGTGCCGATGAAATGGCGGATCTCGTCGCTGAACAGCTGGTAGAACGCCCCGCCGCTGCCGACCACCTTGCGCCCCACCAGATCCAGCGCCTGAATGCCGTTGGTACCCTCGTAGATCTGCGTGATGCGCACGTCGCGCACCAGCTGCTCCTGGCCCCACTCGCGGATATAGCCGTGACCGCCGAACACCTGCTGGCCGTGTACCGTCGTTTCCAGGCCTAGATCGGTGAGGAAGGCCTTGGCCACCGGGGTCAGCAAGGCAACCAGGTCTTCAGCGCGCTTGCGGGTGGTGGCGTCTTCGCTGAACTTGGCGGTGTCCAGTTGCATCGCCACGTAGCTGGAGAAGGCCCGGCCGCCCTCGTTGCTGGCCTTCATGGTCAGCAGCATGCGGCGCACGTCCGGGTGCACGATGATTGGGTCGGCCACCTTGTCCTTGGACTTGGGCCCGGTAGGCGAGCGGCTTTGCAGGCGATCGCGCGCGTATTCGATGGCGTTCTGGTAGGAGCGCTCGGCCGAAGCCAGGCCCTGGATGCCGACGCCAAGCCGCTCATAGTTCATCATGGTGAACATCGCCGCCAGGCCCTTGTTCGGCTCGCCGACGATATAGCCCTGGGCGGCGTCGAAGTTCATCACGCAGGTGGCCGAAGCCTGGATGCCCATCTTGTGTTCGATCGAGCCGCAACCCAGGGTGTTGCGCGCGCCCAGGCTGCCGTCGGGGTTGACCAGGAACTTGGGCACCAGGAACAGCGAGATACCTTTGGGGCCCGCCGGGGCGTCCGGCAGCTTGGCCAGTACCAGGTGGATGATGTTTTCGGTCAGGTCGTGCTCGCCACCGGTGATGAAGATCTTCGTGCCACTGACCTTGTAGGAGCCGTCGGCCTGGGGTTCGGCGCGGGTGCGAATGATGCCCAGGTCGGTGCCGGCATGGGGTTCGGTCAGGCACATGGACCCGGCCCAGATGCCGGCGTACATGTTCGGCAGGTAGGCGGCCTTGAGTGCTTCGCTGGCATGGGCATTGATCGACAGGCAGGCGCCGGACGTCAGCATCGGATAAAGGCCGAAGGCCAGGCTCGACGAGTTGACCATCTCCTCGACCTGCGCCGAGACCACCTTGGGCATGCCCATGCCGCCGTGCAGCGGGTCGCCGCCCACACCCACCCAGCCACCCTCGGCGTACTGCCGGTAGGCCTCGATGAAGCCTTTGGGGGTAGTGACCACGCCGTCCTGCCAGTGGCAGCCCTCTTCGTCGGAGGCACGGTTGAGCGGCGCGATGCTCTTGCCGGTGACCTTGCCGGCCTCCTCGAGGATGGCATCCACGGTTTCGGCATCGACGCTGTCGGCCAGCCCGGGCAGTTGCGCCCACAGGCTGGCAACGTCGAAGACTTCGTTGAGGACAAAGCGCATATCGCGCAGGGGCGCTTTATAGTCAGCCATGGCTACCTCGCAGGTGAACAATTCATTCAGATGCGCCAGTGTAGCCCACCAACAAATGGGACACATAGGGTCGAGTTGTGACCCTATGGTTCTGAAGGGTCACGCTGGAGACTTGTTACGTATCGCGCCACGGCGGTTCGGGGCGTAGGGCACCACGCAGTTGCGGCCGGCGCCCTTGGCGTTGTACAGCGCCTGGTCCGCCGACTTCAGCACCTCTTCGGCGGTGCGGTGTTCGACCAGCCGTTCGGCGACGCCGATGCTGATGGTCACCGAGACATGCGAGGCGCCAGCACCGGCCCGGCGCATGCGGCCCTGCTGGTCGTCGCGGGGCCGGTCGGGGTCGCGCAGCTGGATCTTGTAGGTGGCGATGATCTCGCGAATCATCTCCAGATGCGGCTGGCATTCGTCCAGGGTCTTGCCGGCGAACACCACGGCGAACTCCTCGCCGCCGTAACGGTAGGCGCGGCCACCGCCGGTGACCTTGGACAGCTTGCTGGCCACCAGGCGCAACACCTGGTCGCCGACATCGTGGCCGTGGGTGTCGTTGAATTTCTTGAAGTGGTCAACGTCGGTCATCGCCAGCACATAGTTGCGCCCCAGCCGCTGCATGCGCTCGTTCAACGCGCGGCGCCCCGGCAGGCCGGTGAGTTCGTCCCTGAAGGCCATCTGATAGGCCTCGTGGGCGACCGCCGCAGCGATCATCAGCATCACCTGGCTGCACATGATGTTCAGGGTGAACGGCAGGATGAAGGTCTTGGGCAGCGCCCAGAACAGGCCGAGCAGACCCACCAGTTGCGCACCGTGCAAGGGCCGCGGGCGGCGCACGTACTGGGCGATCAGCGCGACGAAAGCCACGAAGAACATCGGGTAGGCCAACTGGATCAAGCTCATCCACTGCCCGTGCAGCATGGGCCAGCGAATCTCTGCCAGTGACTCGAGCAGCGCCTTGGGGAAGCTCTGCTCCAGCGCCAGTGCCACGCTGCCGACCGCCAGCAGCACGGCGAAGCGCGCCACCAGGTCCTGGAAAAGGTGCGTGCGCTCTTCCCAGACGCCATACAGGCCGTAGAGCATTGGCAGCAGCAGGCAACACAGATGAAAGACCACGGCGGCGTCGTCACGGACCTTGCCGGTATCGCGGTAGAAATCGGTCTGGGTGTCGAGCAGGTAGTAGGCGATGTACACCGTGACCATCAGGAACAGTTCACGCTGGCGCCGATACACTGCGCAATAGGCACCGCCCAACAGCAGCACCAGGGTGGGCAGCACGTTGAACAGCGAGGTGAAGAACACATTGAGGTCGCGCACGTAGGCCGCCGCCAGGCCTGCCAGCAACAGCAGCAGAGACGGCAGGAAATGACTCGGGCGTATGGCCGATAGTCGAGACAAGTAGAGGGCTCCAACCCGATCCGGACGGGTGATGGCAACGTGCCTCCATTGTATCGGCTGTGATGCTCAAAGGATTAGGGTGGCGGCAGATTTAATTTTGCGCAGGTGAAAAAAAACCGGTCGCTGGCGCCTGCTTCCACTGAGCATGGGAGCAGGCGCCAGCGACCGGTTCGAGGGATCAGTAAGCCAGGCCGAAATCCTCTTCCTTCATGTCCATCAGGTTACCGGCGCCCGAAAGCATGGTGGCAACGTGGGTGCGGGTGCGCGGCAGGATGCGCTGGAAGTAGAAGCGCGCGGTCTGCAGCTTGGCGGTGTAGAACGCCTCCTCGGTGGTACCGGCAGCGAGTTTCTCTGCGGCCAGGCGCGCCATGTCAGCCCAGAAGTAGGCCAGGCAGGCATAGCCCGAGTACATCAGGTAGTCCACCGAAGCTGCGCCGACTTCTTCGCGGTCCTTCATGGCGGCCATGCCGACCTTCAGGGTCAGCTCGCCCCACTCCTTGTTCAACTGCGCCAGCGGGGTGACGAATTCGTTGACCGCCGCGTTGCCTTCGTTGGCCTGGCAGAACTTGTGGACGATCTTGGTGAAGCCTTTGAGTGCTTCGCCCTGAGTCATCAGCACCTTGCGCCCGAGCAGGTCGAGGGCCTGGATGCCGGTGGTGCCTTCGTACAGCATGGAAATGCGGCTGTCGCGCACGTTCTGCTCCATGCCCCACTCGGCGATGAAGCCGTGGCCGCCGTAGATCTGCACGCCGTGGTTGGCCGCTTCGAAGCCGACTTCGGTCATGAACGCCTTGGCGATCGGGGTCATGAATGCCAGCAGAGCATCGGCCTGCTTGCGCGCGGCTTCGTCTTCGCCGTACTTGACGATGTCGACCTGCTTGGCGGTGAAGTAGACCATGGCGCGGGTGCCTTCGGCGAAGGCCTTCATGGTCAGCAGCATGCGCCGCACGTCAGGGTGCACGATGATCGGGTCGGCGGCCTTGTCCGGCGCCTTGGGCCCGGTCAGCGAACGCATCTGCAGACGCTCGCGGGCGTATTTCAAGCCACCCTGGAAGGCCACTTCGGCGTGGGCCAGGCCCTGCAGCGCAGTCCCCAGGCGAGCGGTGTTCATGAAGGTGAACATGCAGTTCAGGCCCTTGTTCGGCGGGCCGATCAGGTAGCCGGTAGCGCCGTCGAAGTTCATCACGCAGGTGGCGTTGCCGTGAATGCCCATCTTGTGTTCCAGCGAACCGCAGCTGACCGCGTTGCGCTCGCCGACGTTGCCGTCGGCGGTCGGCAGGAACTTGGGCACGATGAACAGCGAGATGCCCTTGGTACCGGCCGGGGCATCGGGCAGGCGGGCCAGCACGATGTGCACGATGTTGTCGGCCATGTCGTGTTCGCCAGCCGAGATGAAGATCTTGGTGCCGCTGACCTTGTAGGAACCGTCGGCCTGAGGCTCGGCCTTGGTGCGCAGCATGCCCAGGTCGGTACCGCAGTGCGGTTCGGTCAGGCACATGGTGCCGGTCCACTCGCCGGACACCAGTTTGGTCAGGTAGGCGTCCTGCTGCTCGGCAGTGCCGTGCTCGGAAATGGTGTTCATGGCGCCGTGGGACAGGCCTGGGTACATGCCCCAGGACCAGTTGGAGCCGCCGACCATTTCGCTGACCGCCAGGCCCAACGACTCCGGCAGACCCTGGCCACCGTGGGCGACATCATGCGCCAGGCTTGGCCAGCCGCCTTCGACGAACTGCTTGTAGGCTTCCTTGAAGCCGGTCGGGGTCTTCACGCCCGATTCGCTCCAGGTGCAGCCTTCGAGATCACCCACGCGATTCAGCGGCGACAGCACCTGCTCACAGAACTTGGCGCCTTCTTCCAGAATGGCATCGACCATGTCCGGAGTAGCGTCCTGGCAAGCCGGCAGGCTCTGATAGTGCGCTTCGTAGCCGAGCAGTTCGTCACGAACGAAGCGAATATCACGCAAGGGGGCCTTGTAGTCAGGCATAGCGATAACCTCTGCTGAACAATACGGGGAGTGACATCGACCACGGCGCACATGGAGTATGGGCGGACTTGGGTCAAACAGGTGTTTGAAACATACGTTTACAGCACTCCCCCTGTCAAGCACCGCCGAGAAGGTCAACCCAATCTGAAGCCAGCATTGGCCGAAACAAACGTGGGAGCGCGCGAAGCCCGCGATAGGCCGCGCGGGCGGCCGACGCCAGCCATATTGGACATCCAGCCAAGCGCTCCCTGATCTCCCGCCATTTCCATCAGGCAAAAAAAAGGCAGCCCACGAAGGGCTGCCCACATAAAACCGTTGGAAGAGAATCAGGCGAAAGTATTCACCAGGCTGCCCAGCACCGCGCTGCCGGCATCGGCTTGCAACTTGCCCTGGACCATCTGCACCACACCGGTGGCCAGGTCTTGCTGCTGGCTCTTGTCGACCGAATACAGGCGCTGGGCCTGCTGGTCGGTGGACTGATTGGTGACCGATTCGCTGACCTGCTGCGAGGCGACCGAGGAAGCCGCCTTGTCGACCAGGTTCAAGCCGGCCTGGATGGCGCTGAGGCCCGAGTAGTACGCGGCGTTGGAAGTGATTTGCACGATAGGCTCCGAGAGTAGTTGGCCCTGTGCCATCATTTAAGCAAAGCCCGTCAAAAAAAGCTCGTCAATAAATGATCCAGCCGACAGACGTCACCCGCCCAGCCGATCGAGGTGCAGGTGCGCGGCCACCGCCGCAGCGTTTGCCAGGGGCAGGCGCGGCACCCGACCGAGGCAGGGCGCCGGCAGGCACGCTTGAAGCGTGGCCAGATTCTCCTCCAGCCGCGAGGTGTGCTCGTCGATCACATTGGCCACCCAACCCGCCAGGCGCAGGCCGTCGCGCGCGATGGCCTCGGCGCTGAGCACCGCGTGGTTGATGCAGCCCAGGCGCACGCCGACCACCAGGATGACCGGCAGCCCGAGGGCCACCGCCAGGTCGGAGAGATACGCCGTGCTCGACAGCGGCACCCGCCAGCCTCCGGCGCCCTCCACCAGGGTGAAATCGGCGCCCTGTGCCAGCAAGGCCTGCATCGGCGTCAGCAGGCCCGGCACGCTCAATTCGACGCCGACCTCGCGGGCCGCCAGGTGCGGGGCGATGGCCGGGGCGAAAGCCAGCGGGTTGATCTGCGCATAGGGCAACTGGATCGAACTCTCGGCCATCAGCGCCAGTGCATCGGCGTTGCGCAAGCCATGGGCGCTCATCTCGCAACCGGAGGCGACCGGTTTGCCAGCCAGGGTACTCATGCCGGCGCGTCTGGCGGCGTGCAGCAGGCCGGCGGCGATGGTGGTCTTGCCGACATCGGTGTCGGTGCCGGCAATGAAGTAACAGGCCATTTACTGAACGCTCCGGGGTTTGCGCAGCACCGCGTAAACCACCTGATAGGTGGCCGGCAGGCCGGCCGGTTGGCGGAAAGACTCGTATGCCTGGAGCATGCCCAGCAGCCGTGCGCGGCCGGTCAGGCCGCCGGGGCGCCCGGGGTTGAGGTTGTGCGCGCCGAGGGCCTTGAGCTCGTGGGTCAGGCTGCGCACGTCCGGATAGTGCAGCACGTGCGGCAACGCCTCAAGGCTCAGCACCTGCAGCCCGCTGTCGGCACACAGCCGCTGATAATCGCCCAATGCCCGGAAGCGATTGACGTGTACCTGGCCATCCACCGCCGCCCAGCTGTCACGCAGTTCGTGCAGGGTCCCCGCGCACAGGCTGGCGAAGGCAAGCACGCCGCCCGGCGGCAGCACCCGCCAGGCTTCACTCAGCACGGCGGCAAAATCCTCGCACCATTGCACGGCGAGGCTGGAGAAGATCAAGCCGCAGCTGGCGCCCTGCAACGGCAGGCTCTCGGCATCCCCGGCGATATAGGCCACGGCGGTGCCGGCGCGGGCCTGGCCACGGGCATGGCGCAGCATGCCTTCGGCAATGTCCAGTGCCACCCCCTGGCCGCCAGCAAAGCGCTGGCCGAGGGTGCGGCTGAAATAACCGGTGCCGCTGCCCAGGTCGAGCCAGCGCTCGGGTTGCAGGTCGGCCGGCAGGCGGGCCAGCAGTTGGCCGCCCACCGCGCGCTGCAACTCGGCAACGCTGTCATAGGTGGCGGCGGCGCGGGAAAACGAGGCGGCAACCTGGCGCTTGGCCGGTAGCGTCGCCAGTCGCGCTTGCGACAGATCAGTCATCGTCTTGCTCATGTAGAAAGTCGTAAATCGCCCCAGCCAGGCTGTGCGGGTCTTCCAGCACCAGGGCGTGGCTGGCCTGCTCGATCAGGCCGACTTCGATATCCGGCAGCAGCGCCAGCAGCTCGCCCGCGACCTCGGCCGGTACCAGAGCGTCCTGGCCGGCGAACAGGTGCAGCTGCGGGCCGTTGTAGCGCTGCAACGCGGCGCGGGTATCGAGCGCGGCCAGCACCTCCAGGCCACTGGCCAGGTCGTGGGGCAACGGCGCCGCCGAGGCCAGCAGGCGGGCCAGGCCACGCGGGTCGGCGGCGCCCTGGCTGCACAGCACGCTGAAGCGCTTCAACGTCAAGGCCGGGTCTTTGCGGCAACCGGCGAGGAAGGCGCCGAAGGTTTCTGCGGCCATGCCCGCAGGCCAGTCGCTGCGGGCGACAAAACAGGGATTGCTGGCCAGGGTCAGCAGCCCGCAGCAGCGCTCGCCACGGCGCTCGGCGAGCGCTGCGGCGAGCATGCCGCCCAGCGACCAGCCGCCGAGCCAGGCGTTGTCCGGCAGGCTGGCATCCAGCTCGTCGAGCCATTGCGCAGGATCGCCGCTGTCCAGCGACGGCAGCGGCTCGACCTGCACCCGCAGGTGTTCGTCGAGCCCTTGCAGGGCGGCGGCCAATGGCTCCAGGGGCGAAACCCCCAGGCCCCAGCCCGGCAACAGAATCAGGCGGTCACGCATCGACAGGCTCCAGCAGCGGATAGCACTCGGCCAATGCCTGTAACAGTAGCCCGACCTGAGCCTCGCTGTGCGCCGCCGACAGCGTCACCCGCAACCGCGCGCTGCCCGCCGGCACGGTCGGTGGGCGAATGGCGGTCACCAGCAGGCCGCGCTCGCGCAGCAGCTGCGACAGGCGCAGGGCCCGCTCGCTGCTGCCGACCAGAATCGGCTGAATGGGGGTGAAGCTGTCCATCAACTGCAGGCCGAGCTGTTCGGCGCCCCGACGGAACTGCGCGATCAGGGCTTGCAGATGTTCGCGCCGCCAATGCTCGCTGCGCAGCAACTGCAGGCTGCGCAGGGTGGCGCAAGCCAAAGCGGGCGGCTGGCTGGTGGTGTAGATGTACGGGCGGGCGAACTGCACCAGGGTCTCGATCAGTTCTTCGCTGCCGGCAACGAACGCACCGGCCGTGCCGAAGGCCTTGCCCAGGGTGCCGACCAGCACTGGGACTTCCTGCAGGCCCAGGCCGAAATGCTCGACGATACCGCCGCCGTTGGCACCCAGCGTGCCGAAGCCGTGGGCGTCATCGACCAGCAGCCAGGCCCCTCGTGCCCGCGCGGTGGCCGCCAGCGCTGGCAGATCGGCGATATCGCCATCCATGCTGAACACGCCGTCGGTCACCACCAGGGTGTCGCCTGCGGCCTTGTCCAGGCGCTGGGCCAGGCTGGCCGGGTCGTTGTGCAGGTAGCGATTGAAGCGCGCGCCGCTGAGCAAGCCGGCATCGAGCAGAGAGGCATGGTTGAGGCGGTCTTGCAGCACCGTGTCGCCCTGCCCGACCAGGGCTGTGACCGCGCCGAGGTTGGCCATGTAGCCGGTGGAAAACAACAGCGCCCGCGGCCGCCCGGTGAATTCGGCCAGAGCCTCTTCCAGCGCGTGGTGCGGGGTGCTGTGCCCGACCACCAGATGCGAGGCGCCGCCGCCGACTCCCCAGCGCTCGGCGCCGTCGCGCCAGGCCTTGATCACTTCGGGGTGATTGGCCAGGCCCAGGTAGTCGTTGTTGCAGAACGCCAGCAGCGGCTGGCCGTCCACCCGCACCAATGGCCCCTGGGCGGTTTCCAGCAGCGGCCGTTGGCGGTACAGGTCGGCGGCGTGGCGCTCGGCCAGCCGCGCACTGAGGTCGAAAGCCATGGCCGGTCAGGCGCTGGCGGCGTCGTAGAACAGCTCGCTGCTCTTCTGTTCCACCAAGGCCTGCTCGATGGCGGCCTGGTGCACCTCGTCGGCGTGTTCATAGCCGGCTTCGGGCTGGATGCCCAGGCGCGAGAACAGCAGCATGTCCTTGTCCGCCTGCGGGTTGGCGGTGGTCAGCAGCTTGTCGCCGTAGAAGATCGAGTTGGCGCCGGCGAAGAAGGCCAGGGCCTGCATCTGGTCGTTCATGGCCTCACGGCCGGCGGACAGGCGCACGTGCGATTGCGGCATGAGAATGCGCGCCACCGCCAGCATGCGGATGAAGTCGAACGGGTCGACGTCTTCGGCGTTGGCCAGCGGCGTCCCCGCCACCTTGACCAGCATGTTGATCGGCACCGACTCCGGGTGCTCCGGCAGGTTGGCCAGCTGGATCAGCAGGCCGGCGCGGTCGTCCAGCGACTCACCCATACCCAGGATGCCGCCCGAGCAGATCTTCATGCCGGCGTCGCGCACATAGGCCAGGGTCTGCAGGCGCTCGCTGTAAGTGCGCGTGGTGATGATGCTGCCGTAGAACTCCGGCGAGGTGTCGAGGTTGTGGTTGTAGTAGTCAAGGCCCGCCTCGGCCAGCGCGGCGGTCTGCTCCTGGTCGAGCTTGCCCAGGGTCATGCAGGTTTCCAGGCCCATGGCCTTGACCCCGGCAACCATCTGCAACACATAGGGCATGTCCTTGGCCGACGGGTGCTTCCACGCCGCACCCATGCAGAAGCGGGTCGAACCGATGGCCTTGGCCCGCGCGGCTTCCTCCAGCACCTTCTGCACTTCCATGAGCTTTTCTTTTTCCAGCCCGGTGTTGTAGTGGCCGGACTGCGGGCAGTACTTGCAGTCTTCCGGGCAGGCGCCGGTCTTGATCGACAGCAGGGTCGAAACCTGCACGCGGTTGGCGTCGAAGTGCGCGCGGTGCACGGTCTGCGCCTGGAACAACAGGTCGTTGAACGGCTGTACGAACAGGGCCCTGACCTCGGCCAGGGTCCAGTCGTGACGCAAGGTTGCAGTTTTGCTGGCGCTCATCGGCGATTCCTTCTTTATGCTGGCGTGCGGGGACGGATACCCACAAACGCGACACGGCTATTCAATAGCCGGCATCTTTAAGGAAGCGCCATGCACTGTCAACCTCCTGACTTGAGACTGGTTTACAACTGGTTATTTAATAATCAATCCTGCCTATTGTGCGGTGACCGCGCCGAAGCGGCCCTGGCGCTGTGCGCGCCCTGCACCCTGGAGCTGCCGTGGCTGCGCGAGCGCTGTCGGCGTTGCGCCCTGCCCATGGCCATCGATGGTCTGCTGTGCGGCCAGTGCAGCCGGCGCCGGCCGGCGTTTCGCCGGGTCGAGGTGCCCTTGCTGTATGCCTATCCGGTCGACGGCCTGGTCACTCGCTTCAAACATCAGGCGCGCTGGCCAATCGGCCGCTTGCTGGGCGAGCTGCTTGGGCAATGGCTGCAACACCGGTTCAGCGAAGACCTGGTCCGCCCCGATTGCCTGATGCCAGTGCCCCTGGCGCCGCGGCGCCTGCGCCAGCGCGGCTTCAACCAGGCCGCGCTGCTGGCGCGCTGGCTGGGCGCCGTGCTCGCCATCCCCTGCGCCGAGGGCACCCTGCTGCGGCCCCGCGAAACCACCGCCCAGCAGGACCTGCCAGCGCGGGCGCGGCGCCATAATCTGCGCCAGGCCTTTCGGGTCGCAGCCGACGCTGCCGTCAACGGTCGGCATATCGCCCTGATCGACGACGTACTGACTACCGGCGCCACCGCCCAGGCCGCTGCACGCTGTCTGCTCGACGCCGGGGCCCGACAGGTCGATGTGTACTGCCTCGCGCGCACCGCCAAACCGCGCCGCTATTGACTTGCGCCAGCACTGGGGGCAACTTCCAAGACCTTCCAGCACTTATAAAGCCAGCCCATGCCACTGCCCAGCCTGCTCACCCAGCACATCGCCCGTCGCCCGCAGCGTATCGCGCTGCTGCAACACATCGCCGAGCAGGGCTCGATCACCCGGGCGGCGAAGAGTGCCGGCATGAGCTACAAGTCGGCCTGGGATGCCATCGACGAGCTCAACAACCTGGCCGACCAGCCCCTGGTGGAGCGCGCCGTGGGCGGCAAGGGCGGCGGCGGCGCGCACCTGTCCGAGGAAGGCCTGCGCGTGCTGCGCCTGTACCAGAAGCTGCAGGCCTTGCAGGCCCAGGTGCTGGAAGTCGCCGAACAGGCCAGCGACCTCGACCTGCTCGGGCGCATGATGCTGCGCACCAGCGCGCGCAACCAGCTGCGCGGGCGCATCGATGAGGTGCTGGCCAAGGGCCGCAACGACCTGATCCACCTGGACCTCGGCGCCGGCCTCGGGCTGCAGGCGCAGATCACCCATGAGAGCACCCTGGCCCTGGAGCTGACGCCTGGCAGCGAAGTGTTCGCGCTGATCAAGGCCGGGTGGATCGAGCTGCTGGCCAGCGCCGAACAGGCAACGCCTGGCTACAACGTCTTCACTGGACGCGTCGAGCAGGTGCTCGACGAGGACGACGGGCCGGCCGAGGTGCGAGTACGGCTGAGCAACGGGCAGACCTTGTGCGCCCTGGTCGAGCCGCTGGAGCTGCGCCAGCAGGGGGTGCAGGTCGACGGCGAGGTAGTGGTGGCGTTTGCACCTTCCTATGTGTTGATCGCCACGCCGGTTTGAGGTTGCGGCGGTCGTGTGCTCAGCCTGAGCGCATTGAGTTACCATGGCGCGCCGACGCGGCAACCTGCCGTGCGCAGGAGACCGCATGTCCCATCCCTTTGAAACATTGACTCCCGACCTGGTGCTCGACGCCGTCGAAAGCATCGGCTTTCTCAGCGACGCTCGGGTCATGGCGCTCAACAGCTACGAAAACCGCGTGTACCAGGTGGGCATCGAAGACTCCGTGCCGCTGATCGCCAAGTTCTATCGACCGGACCGCTGGAGCAATGCGGCCATTCTCGAAGAGCACAGCTTTACTGCCGAGCTGGCCGACTGCGAGGTCCCGGTGGTGGCGCCCATGCAGCACAACGGGGCCACCCTGTTCGAGCACGCCGGCTTTCGTTTCACCCTGTTCCCCCGCCGAGGCGGCCGCGCGCCCGAACCCGGCAATCTCGACCAGCTGTACCGCCTCGGCCAGTTGCTTGGCCGCCTGCACGCCGTGGGTGCCACGCGCCCTTTCGAGCATCGCGAGGCGCTGGGCGTGCAGAACTTCGGCCATGATTCGCTGAACACGCTGCTTGAAGGTAACCACGTGCCGCGCAGCCTGCTGCCGGCCTACGAGTCGGTGGCCCGCGATCTGCTCAAGCGGGTCGAACAGGTGTACCGCGAGACCCCGCACAAGAACATCCGCATGCACGGCGACTGCCACCCCGGCAACATGATGTGCCGCGACGAGATGTTTCATATCGTCGACCTCGATGACTGCCGCATGGGCCCCGCCGTGCAGGACATCTGGATGATGCTGGCAGGCGACCGCCAGGAGTGCCTGTCGCAGCTGGCCGAGCTGATGGACGGCTATAACGAGTTCCACGATTTCGACCCGCGCGAACTGGCCCTGATCGAGCCGCTGCGCGCTCTGCGCCTGATGCACTACAGCGCCTGGCTGGCGCGTCGCTGGGACGACCCGGCGTTCCCGCGCAGCTTTCCCTGGTTCGGCACCGAACGCTATTGGGGCGACCAGGTGCTGGCCCTGCGTGAACAACTCTCGGCGCTCAACGAGGAGCCGCTCAAGCTGTTCTGACTTCATTTATAACAAGACCGCAAAGGATATGTGATGCAAGCCGCCGTCAACCCCCGCAAGGGCTATGTCCTGGGCCTGAGCGCCTATTTCATGTGGGGGTTTCTCCCGCTGTTCTTCAAGGCGATGCAGAGTGTTTCGCCGGTCGAGATCATCATCCACCGGGTGCTTTGGGCCGCCCTGCTCGGCTCGCTATTGCTGCTGGTGTGGAAGCACCCCGGCTGGTGGCGCGAGCTGCGCGACAACCCCCGCCGCCTCGGCGTGCTGGCCATCAGCGGCAGCCTGATTGCCTGCAACTGGCTGGTCTACGTCTGGGCGGTCAACAACGGGCGCATGCTTGAAGCCAGCCTGGGCTACTACATCAACCCACTGGTCAATGTGCTACTGGGCCTGCTGCTGCTCGGTGAACGCCTGCGCCGTCTGCAATGGCTGGCTGTGGCCCTGGCGGCGATCGGCGTGGCGCAGCAGGTCTGGCAGGTGGGCAGCCTGCCGTGGGTGTCGCTGGTGTTGGCGCTGACCTTCGGCTTCTACGGGCTGATTCGCAAGCGCGCCCCTGTAGCGGCGCTGCCCGGGCTGGTCATCGAAACCTGGCTGCTGGTGCCGCTGGCGCTGGGCTGGTTGCTGCTGCACCCGCAGGCCGGCACCTTGCAGCCGGCCTTTCTGGGCAGCAGCCAGATGCTCTGGCTGGCGGCTGCGGGACCGATTACCCTGGTGCCGCTGCTGTGCTTCAACGCGGCGGCGCGACACCTGCCCTACACCACCCTGGGCTTTTTGCAGTACATCGCCCCGACCCTGGTACTGATATTGGCGGTGACGGTGTTTGGCGAAACCCTGGCGCCGGCGACGCTGACCGCGTTCCTGTGCATCTGGGCGGGGTTGCTGGTGTACAGCGTGGACATCTGGCGGCAGTTTCGGCGCCGGCCTTGAGAAAGACTCGGGGGCTTAGCCAATGCCAATTCATATCCCAGCTTCGGAGGTGATGCCATCGCCAGCTGCGCCGGCTCCTACGCCGAGATGTGCAACCCCCGAGGGCAGCAAACCGATCGGCGCTGGCGGACCGCGACCGGCATTGGTCAAGGTTGCACCGCTCCCCAGCGGCTCCTACGCCGAGATGTGCAACCCCCGGGGTGGCGTAGGAGCCGGCGCAGCTGGCGAGTGAGGCAACACCAAACCAGTGGACAGCCATGGCCCCCACACACTCCAACCCTATCCCGACACAGTCCAACGGCGTAGACGGGGCGCCCCCTACCACGGTTTGACCGGTGGGCCGGACAGCCGCCTAAGGCTTCACAGCTCGGTGCGCAGCGTCAGCTCAACCATCAGGTCATCGGCCAGGGTCTCAAGCCGCGCCTGCAAAGTCTCCAGCGACAGGCTCAACGGCACCGCCAGCGTTGCCTCGGCATGGAACAGCGTCTCGCTGGTCATGGGTGCCGGGCGCACATCGGTGGTGAGGCGCTCGACATTGACCCCCTCGGCCGCCAGCAGCCGCGTGATGTCGCGGACGATGCCAGGACGGTCGTTGCCGACCAGGTCCATCGCGATCGGCTTCCAGGCTGCAGACAGGGCCTCGCCGCTGTCGGCCACCACCACCCGGATCCCCTCCTCCGACAAACCCTGCAGGGCATGCACCAGCTCGACGGCGTATTCGCTCGGCACCGCCACCCGCAAGATCCCGGCAAACTGCCCGGCCATGCGCGACATGCGGCTTTCCAGCCAGTTGCCGTGGTGGTCGGCAATGGTCTGGGCGATGCGCTCGACCAAACCGGCTTTGTCAGCTGCAATGACAGTCAAGACTAAATCGTTCACGGCAAACCCCTTATGTTAGGCATGGCCCAGTATAGGCAAAGCTGGCGGCCAGAAAGCTGTGTACGCTTTCTATCTATTTATGGAACAATTAAGCAACTTCTTGAGAACATCATTTTATCTACTGTGACCGTCGAAGCCATTCCGGTCGCAGAAGGACTTATTTAGTCTTATTTTCACAACCGCGACGCATCATGTAGTATCCGCTTGCGCGCACTACATAACGTTGGAAACGATGTATAGATAAGCTGAATAGCTGAGCAGAGTGAGGCAAGCAATGACTGAACACGTTCAAGTCGGTGGCCTTAAGGTCGCCAAAGTCCTGCTGGATTTCGTCAATGACGAAGCCATCCCCGGTACCGGCATCAAAGCCGATCGGTTCTGGGCCGGGGCAGAAGACATCATTAACGACCTCGCTGCAAAAAACCGTGCCCTGCTGGGCAAGCGCGACACCCTGCAAGGGCAGATCGATGGCTGGCACCGTGCTCGCCAGGGCCAGGCCCACGACCCGGTGGCCTACAAAGCCTTCCTGCGGGAAATCGGCTACCTGCTGCCACCGGGCGACGACTTCAAGGCCAGCACCGAAAACGTCGACGAAGAAATCGCCAGCATGGCCGGCCCGCAGCTGGTAGTGCCGGTGATGAACGCGCGCTTCGCCCTCAATGCCTGCAACGCCCGCTGGGGTTCGCTCTACGATGCACTCTACGGCACCGACGCCATCAGCGAAGAAGGCGGTGCCGAGCGTGGCCAGGGCTACAACAAGGTGCGCGGCGACAAGGTGATTGCCTTCGCCCGTGCCTTCCTCGACGAAGCCGCCCCGCTGGCGGCCGGTTCCCACGTCGATGCCACGCGCTATTCCCTGCACGACGGCAAGCTCGTGGTGGCGCTCAAGGGCGGTTCCAACAGCGGCCTGCGCGACGACGCGCAACTGATTGGCTACCAGGGTGACGCTGCCGCGCCCCACGCCATCCTGCTCAAGCACAACGGCCTGCACTTCGAAATCCAGATCGACTCCAGCACGCCCGTCGGCCAGACCGACGCCGCCGGAGTCAAGGACCTGCTGATGGAAGCCGCGCTGACCACCATCATGGACTGCGAGGACTCGGTCGCCGCCGTCGACGCCGACGACAAGGTACTCATCTACCGCAATTGGCTGGGCCTGATGAAGGGCGACCTTGCCGAAGAAGTCAGCAAGGGCGGGAAGACCTTCACCCGCACCCTCAACCCCGACCGCGAATACAACGTGCCGAACGGCGGCAAGGTGTCCTTGCACGGGCGTTCCATGCTGTTCGTACGCAACGTCGGGCACCTGATGACCAGCGACGCCATCCTCGACGCTCAGGGCCTGGAAGTGCCGGAAGGCATCCTCGACGGCCTGGTCACCTGCCTGGCCGCAATCCACAGCCTCAACGGCAAGAGCAAGCACAAGAACAGCCGCAAAGGCTCGGTGTACATCGTCAAGCCGAAGATGCATGGCCCGGATGAAGTGGCCTTCACCAACACCCTGTTCGGCCGTATCGAAGACCTGCTGGGCCTGACCCGCAACACCCTCAAGGTCGGCATCATGGACGAGGAGCGGCGCACCACGGTCAACCTCAAGGCTGCCATCCGCGCGGCACGCGAGCGCGTGGTGTTCATCAACACCGGTTTTCTCGACCGTACCGGCGATGAAATCCACACCTCCATGGAAGCCGGCCCGGTGGTGCGCAAAGGCGCCATGAAGGCCGAGAAATGGATCGGCGCCTACGAGAACAACAACGTCGACGTGGGCCTGGCCAGCGGCCTGCAGGGCCGCGCGCAGATCGGCAAAGGCATGTGGGCCATGCCCGACCTGATGGCGGCCATGCTCGAACAGAAGATCGCTCACCCGCTGGCCGGTGCCAACACCGCCTGGGTGCCTTCGCCGACGGCCGCTGCGCTGCACGCGCTGCATTATCACAAGGTCGACGTGTTCGCGCGTCAGGCCGAGCTGGCCGGGCGCGCGCCGGCGTCGGTGGACGACATCCTGACCCTGCCGCTGGCGGTGGACCCGAACTGGACCCCTGAGGAGATCCAGAGCGAACTGGACAACAATGCCCAGGGCATCCTCGGCTATGTGGTGCGCTGGATCGACCAGGGCGTAGGTTGTTCGAAGGTGCCGGACATCCACGACGTCGGGCTGATGGAAGACCGCGCCACCCTGCGCATCTCCAGCCAGCTGCTGGCCAACTGGCTGCGGCATGGCATCGCCAGCGAGGAGCAGATCTTGCAAAGCCTCAAGCGCATGGCGCCGGTAGTGGACCGGCAGAACGCAAATGACCCGCTATACCGCCCACTGGCGCCGGACTTCGACAGCAACATCGCCTTTCAGGCGGCCGTCGAACTGGTGATCGAAGGCGCCCGGCAGCCCAATGGCTACACCGAGCCGGTGCTGCACCGTCGGCGCCGGGAGTTCAAGGCTAAAAACGCGCTGTAACAAACTCGGGGGCGCTGCCCCCTCCCTCCACGGCTGATGGCAGCCCATGGGCGGAGGGAGCAGAGCCCCCGAGATGTTTGGCCGCGCCAGTCAGACCACGCCCAACTCCCGCTTCGCCAACGTCACCAGCAGGTTGGCATCGATGGGCTTGAGCAGGAAATCCACCACGCTCAGGTGCATCGCCGCGATGGCGTCCTTCACCCCGGCGTCGCCCGACATGATGATGATCGGCAGGGCCGCGCGGTCCGACTCGCGAATCTCGCGGATCAGGTCCAGCCCGCTGTCGGGGGCCATGCGCAGGTCGGTGATGAGCAGGCCGATGCTTTTGTCCAGGCGCAGACGCTCGAGCGCCTCCACAGCGCTCGCTGCGGTGGTGCAGGAGATGCCGTGCAGGAAAAGTATTTCGGCGAGGGTCTCGCGGGTCTGCGGATGGTCGTCGACCACCAGCGCACCCAACGGCGGCTGATCGCCCGCATTCATCGCGGCATTCAGTGCCTGCAGCTCCGCTTCGCTCAAGATATTGTGATCGGACATGCGCCTTTCATCACCTGATTCTGACCCGAAGCATCGAGAACCGCCTCGTCGCACTTCATCGGATCGATGCTCTAGACCCTGCATGATGCGGATGATTGCACGGTTCTTGAAGTATTTTTTTAGACTTACGTCCAATGGGCACCCGCGCCCTTGAGGTCGACCATGGCTGCACAACAATTAAAACGGTGGCTCAGCCATGCGCAAGACGGACGCCTTCGCCCAGGCGGGCAAGACCGCGGTGCTGCAGAATATCCATGCAACGCTGGTTTTTCTGCAACGTTTCGCGCCGTTCAACCAGATGGAGGCCGCACATCTGGCCTTCCTGGTGGAGCAGTGCCAGCTGCGTTTCTATGCGGCCGGCGAGAGCATCATCAAGCCGACCGACGGTCCGGTCGCGCACTTCTACATCGTCAAGCAGGGCAGCGTGGTCGGCGAACGACCGCACAGCGCCCGACGCGGCAGCGAGACCACGTTCGAGATCGCCAGCGGCGAGTGCTTCCCGCTGGCAGCCCTGCTCGGTGAGCGGGCGACCCGTACCGAACACCTGGCCGGCCTCGACACCTTCTGCCTGCAACTGCCCAGAGCCGCCTTCGCCCGCCTGATGACCCTCTCCGGGCCGTTTCGCAACTTTGCCCTGCGCGGGGTCAGCAGCCTGCTCGACCAGGTCAACCGCGAGGTGCAGCGCCAAGCCGTGGAAACCCTCGGCAATCAGTATTCGCTGAATACTCGCCTGGGCGAACTGGCCCTGCGCCAGCCGGTCACCTGCAGCGGCGACACCCCACTGCGCCAGGCGGTGGCGGCCATGCATCGGCAACAGGTCGGCAGCATCGTGATCGTCGACCCGCACAAGCGGCCGCTGGGTATCTTCACCCTGCGCGACCTGCGCCAGGTGGTCGCCGACGGCCACAGCGACTTCGACCAGCCGATCGCCCGCTGCATGACCCAGAAACCCTTTGCCCTCAGCCCCGACGCCAGCGCCTTCGATGCCGCCGTGGCGATGACCGAACGGACCATCGCCCATGTCTGCCTGGTGCGTGACGAACGCCTGTGCGGGGTGATCTCCGAGCGTGACCTGTTCTCGCTGCAACGGGTCGACCTGGTCCACCTGGCCCGCACCATCCGCAACGCTCCCGGGCTCGACCTGCTGGAGGCGGTGCGCGGCGACATCGGGCAGCTGGTGGAGCGCATGCTCGCCCATGGTGCCTCTTCCACCCAGATCACTCGCATCATCACCCTGCTCAACGACCAGACGGTGAGCCGGGTGATCGAGCTGACCCTGGCCGAACACGGCGACCCCGGCGTACCGTTCAGCTGGCTGTGCTTTGGCAGCGAAGGACGCGGCGAGCAGACCCTGCTGACCGATCAGGACAACGGCATCTTCTTCGAGGCGCGCGATGCGGTGCACGCCGCCGAACTGCGCGGGCGGCTGCTGCCCCTGGCGCAGCAGATCAACGCCAGCCTGGCGCGCTGCGGCTTCAGCCTGTGCCAGGGCAACATCATGGCCGGCAACCCGCAGTTGTGCCTGTCCCAGGCCGAGTGGTCGCGGCGCTTCGCAGGTTTCATCCGCGAGGCCACGCCGGAGAACCTGCTCGGCTCGAGCATCTATTTCGACCTGCGGGTGGTCTGGGGCGCCGAGCAGGGGTGCGCCCAGCTGCGCCGCGAAATCCTCGCCCAGGTCGCCGACAACCGGCTGTTCCAGCGCCTGCTGGCCGACAACGCCCTGCGCCAGAAGCCCCCAGTGGGCCGCTTTCGCGATTTCGTGCTGAGCAGAAAGGCCAGCGAGCGCACCGCCACCCTCGACCTCAAGGCCCAGGGCCTGATGCCCTTCGTCGACGGTGCCCGGCTGCTGGCCCTGGCCCACGGCGTCGAAGCCACCAACACCTTGCAACGCCTGCGCGAACTGGTGCTGCGCGAGGTCATCGACGCCCAGGACGGCGCCGCCTACGAGGAGGCCTACCATTTCATCCAGCAGACGCGCATGCAGCAGCACCAGCTGCAGAGCCGGCAGAACCTGCCGTTGTCCAACCGCCTGGACCCCGACAGCCTCAACCACCTGGACCGGCGCATCCTGCGCGAATCCCTGCGCCAGGCCCAGCGCCTGCAAGCCAGCCTGAGCCTGAGGTACCAGCTGTGAGCCTGCTGGACTGGTGGCGCAAGCCGGCCGTGCCGCTCGACGAATCGCTGCAGCAGCGCCTGGCCGCCCTGCCGCCGCCTGCCCCGCCCGCAGCCTGCAACCTGCGCGGGCAGCGCTGGGTGGTGGTGGACGTGGAAACCACCGGCCTGGACCTGCAGCGTGACGAGGTGCTGGCGATCGGCGCGGTGGTCATCGAGGACGGCGCCATCGACTTCTCCCAACAGTTCGAACAGACGTTCCTGCACACCAAGCCCTGCGCCGGGCCCAGCGTGTTGTTTCACGGCCTGGGCCCCAGCGCGCTGGCCGCCGGGCGCGAGCCGGCCGAGGTGCTGGTGGAGTTTCTCGAATTCGTCGGCGACAGCCCGCTGCTGGCGTTCCACGCGCCGTTCGACCAACGCATGCTGGCGCGCGCCTTCAAGCAGCACCTGGGCCACCGCTGGGAAGCCAGCCTGATCGATGTGGCCGAGCTGGCGCCGCTGCTGCTGCCGGACATCGGCCTGCGCGGCGCCGGGCTCGACCAATGGGCCGAGCGCTTCGGCCTGCAGGCCGGGGAGCGCCATCATGCCGCGGCCGACGCCCTGGTCACCGCCGAGCTGATGCTGATCCTGCTCAGCCATGCGCGCCGTCAGGGCCTGGACAGCCCGCAGCATTTGCTGGAGCGCCTGGGCCAGTGGCGGCGACGACAGCTGGCACCAGGCCTTTAATGGCAAATAGCGACGAGTGTCGATTGCGCCGCCCCTGCGGCTCTGCAACAATCCGGAATAGTTCTCGTTATCCCTTCCGGTGAATGCCTTGTCACGCGCCCAGAGCCCTCACAGCGAGTTGCCACGCACGGCCTTCGAGAGCAGCCCGCTCGAGCGCAGCGACCTGATCGCCAGCCTCTACCGCGATCATCGCAGCTGGCTGCTGACCTGGCTGCGGCGCAATATCGCCTGTGCGCAGCGCGCCGAGGACCTGAGCCAGGACACCTTCGTGCGCCTGCTCGGGCGCGAGCAGCTGAACTGCCCGCGTGAACCTCGAGCCTTCCTGCTGGCCGTGGCCAAAGGGCTGCTGTTCGACCATTTTCGCCGTGCTGCGCTGGAGCAGACCTACCTCGCCGAACTGGCGAGCCTGCCCGAAGAACAACAGCCGTCCCCGCAAGAACAGCATCTGATTCTCGAAGACCTGCAGGCCATCGACCGTTTGCTCGGGCAGCTGTCGAGCAAGGCCCGCGCGGCGTTTCTGCACAGCCGGGTGGACGGCCTCGGCCATGCCGAGATCGCCGAGCGCCTGGGCGTTTCGGTGCCGCGGGTGCGCCAATACCTGGCCCAGGGCATGCGCCAATGCTACGTGGCGTTGTACGGTGAGCCGACATGAGTCGCCCGGTGTCGTCCCGGGTGCTCGACGCCGCCATCGCCTGGCAGCTGACCCTGGACGACGAGCCGCGTGCCGGACAGGCGCGCGCCGAGTTCGAGCGCTGGCATGCGGCCGACGAGGAGCACGCCCGCGCCTGGCATCAGCTGAACCTGATCGACGTGCGCTTCAATGCCGCTGCGGGGCCGGCCCGCAAGGCCCTGCTGGCACCGCGCGACGGCCTGCGCCGGCAGCTGCGCAAGCTTGGGGGCAGCAGCCTGGCGGTGCTGCTCGCGGCGGGTCTGGCGCTTTTCTTCGGCGCACGCGTGCTGCCGATCGACTACTGGCTGGCCGACCAGCGCACCGCCACCGGCGAACAGCGCCTGCTGCAACTGGAAGACGGCACGCGCATCGAGCTCAATACCCACAGCGCCGTCGACATCCGCTTCGATGCCCAACGCCGCCTGATCGTGCTGCGCGCCGGCGAAATCCTCGTGCAGACCGGCCACCGCGACGGCGAAGCGCGGCCCTTGATCGTCGAGACCGTCAATGGCTCGCTGCGGCCAATGGGCACGCGCTTTCTGGTGCGCCGTGAAGCCCGCGGCACCCTGCTCGGCGTGCTGCAATCGGCTGTGGCAGCCAAGCCGCGCAACATCGGCAGCGAGCAGGTAGTGCAGCAGGGCCAGCAATTGCTGATGCACGACGATCAACTGGACGCCGTCAGCGCCCTGCCCCCCGGCAGCGATGCCTGGACCCGCGGCATGCTGGTGGTCGACAACGCGCGCCTGGCCGACCTGCTTGACGAACTGGCCCGCTACCGCAGCGGCTACCTGGCGGCCAGGCCGGAAGTCGCCGACCTGCGCATCACGGGCAGCTTCCCGCTCAAAGACACCGACCTGGCGCTGCAGGCGCTGCTGCCGACCCTGCCGGTCAGGATCGACCAGCACACCCGCTGGTGGACGACGGTGGGCGCGCGGTAGTTGCGAGCGGAGTAGGTCTTTCGATTCGGTCAGGGCCACACCTCACGCCCCAATTCTTAATCGAAATTATTTTCAACCAGCCCTATCACTTTCTGGATCTCGTCCGGCACTGAGGCAATACGTCTTATTCCTGTTACCGGAGCCGTTCCATGTCCCGCTCGTTGCACGCCCTGCTTCGCCCCAGCCTGATGGCCGCCGCCATTGCCCTGGCCCTGCCGTCGGTGGCCACCGTGGCCTACGCCGTCGACCAGGCCAGTGCTTCGCGGGCCTACGATCTGCCCGCCGGCCCCCTGGCCAGCACCCTGAACCAGATCGCCAGCCAGGCCGGCCTGACCCTGGCGCTGAACCCGTCGCTGGCCGCCGGCAAGACCTCGGCACCCGTGCACGGCCAGTACAACGGCATCGGCGCACTGAGCGCCGCGCTCAACGGCAGCGGCCTGCAGCTGCAGCAAGGCGCCAGCGGGACTTTTACCTTGGTAGCGATTCCACAAGGGACGCTGGCGCTACCGGAGACCCAGATCAATTCCAGCGCCGACAGTGAAAGCGCCTGGGGCGCCGTCTCCGGCTACCGGGCCACGCGTACTGCCGCTGGCACCAAGACCGACACTGCCCTGGCGGAAATCCCGCGCTCGGTGTCGGTGATCACCCGCGCGCAGATGACCGACCGCGCCGTGCAGAACCTCGACGACGCCCTGCGCTACATGCCAGGCGTGATCGCCAGCAGCTATGGCAGCGACTCGCGTGCCGACTGGCTTAAGGTGCGCGGCTTCGAGCCCACCCAGTTCCTCGACGGCCTTCCGCTGCCCAAGGGCGCCTACGTGATGCCCAAGGAAGAAACCTGGGACCTGGAGCGCATCGCCCTGCTGCGCGGCCCGGCCTCGTCGATCTACGGCCAGACGCCGCCCGGCGGCCTGCTCGACATGGTCAGCCGGCGCCCAGAAGACACCGCCAGCCACGAAGTGCAGATGCAGATCGGCAGCTACCAGCGCAAGCAGATCAGCTTCGACAGCACCGGCCCGATCGACGACGAAGGCAAGTTCCTGTACCGGGTCAGCGGCGTCGTGCGCGACGCCAACACCTCGGTCGACCACGTCGATGACAAGCGCTACAACATCGCCCCCAGCCTGACCTGGAACATCGATACCGACACCCGCCTGACCTTCCTCAGCCAGTTCACCCGCGACGATACCGGCATCACCAGCCAGTTCCTGCCGCTGCAAGGCACCAAGCTGGCAACGCCGGCCGGCACCGTGAAGTACCACGAGAACCTTGGCGACCCGAACTGGGAGTTCTACGACAAGACCTATTACGCGCTGGGCTATGCCTTCGAGCATCGCTTCAACGACGTCTGGCAGTTCCGCCAGAACCTGCGCTACACCAAGAGCGATCTATCGTTCCAGGCCATCACCGCCGGCGGTTACTACGGCTCGGTGGCCGACGACGGCACCGTCGCCCGCGGCGCCAACGTGGTCAACGAAGACATCAGCCAGTTCGCCGTCGATAACAACCTGCAGGCCAACTTCAGCACCGGCGCCATCGACCACACGTTATTGCTGGGCCTGGACTACCAGCACATCAACCACAACTACAAGTGGTTGTACGGCAGCGCGCCGACCAGCAACATCATCAACCCGATCTATGGCCAGGACTTCGGCAACGTCAGCTACACCGCCTACAACAACTACAACCAGAAGACCGACGACGTCGGTCTCTATGCCCAGGACCAGCTGGCCCTCGACCAATGGCGCCTGACCTTGGGTGGCCGCGAGGACTACTCCAAGGTCGACTCGATCTTCTACAACGACAACGACGCCCGGGACACCCGCCGCGACCATGCCTTCACCGGCAATGCCGCGCTCAGCTACGTCTTCGACAATGGCATCACCCCTTACATCTCCTACGCCGAGTCGTTCCAGCCCGAAGCCGGCGGCACCGCCGGCGCGGCCTACAAGCCAAGCACCGGCAAGCAGTACGAAGCCGGCATCAAGTACCAGCCGCCGGGCAGCGACCTGCTGTTCACGGCCGCCGCCTACGACCTGACCCGCGAAAATATCGTGGTCACCAGCAACAACGGCATCAGCGCCCCAGTGGGTGAGGTCAAGGTGCGCGGCTTCGAACTGGAGGCCACCGGCAGCGTCAACGAGAACCTCAAGCTGACCGCCGCCTACACCTACGCCAACAGCAAGATGACCAAGACCACCAACAGCCTGGACAAGAACCGTCCGCTGCCGTTGACCCCGGAAAATCAAGCCTCGGCCTGGGCCGACTACACCTGGCACAATGGCTGGCTCGACGGTTTCGGCATGGGCTTCGGCGTGCGCTACGTCGGTGCCACCGACAACGTGGCGATCGGCAGCCTGGCCTACGTGCGCGCCAAGTCCGACGGCCATACTCCGGACTACACCTTGTACGACGCGGCCGTGCACTACGACCTCGGCGTACTGGGCAGCACCTTCAAGGGCGCCAGCGTGGCGATCAACGCCAACAACGTGTTCGACAAGGAGTACATCTCTACCTGTGACGGTTTCTACTGCTACTACGGCGACCGCCGCAACGTGATGGCCAGCGTCAACTACAAGTGGTGAGGCGGTGCTATAACTAGCAGCTCCATTCCGACGAGGTTCCGGCAATGTCCGCACCGAGCATGACCCTGTACTCCAACCCGGCGTCGCCATTCGCCCGCAAGGTGCGTGTGCTACTGGCCGAAACCGGCCAGCTGGCGCGCGTCGAGCTCAAGCTGACGCAACCGACACCGGTCAATCCGGACCCGGCGCTGGTCGGCGAGAACCCGTTGGGCAAACTGCCTGCGCTGGTGCTGGCCGACGGTGAAGTGCTGTACGACAGCCGGGTGATCTGCGAGTACCTCGACAGCCAGCACGGCGGCCTGCCGCTGTTGCCGACCTCGGGGGCTTCACGCTGGCGGCGCCTGACCCTGGCCTCGCTGGCAGACGGCGTGCTCGATGCGGCGTTGTTGATCCGCTACGAAACGGCGCTGCGGCCCGAGCCAAAGCACTGGGATCAGTGGCTGGGCAACCAGGCCCTGAAAATCGAGCGCGGCCTTGCCTACCTCGAGCAGTCGGCGCTCGCCGAGCTCGGCGGTCACTTCGACATCGCCGGCATCGGCGTGGCCTGCGCGCTGGGCTACCTGGACTTTCGCCAGCCGCAACTGGCCTGGCGCGAGCGCTATCCGCAGCTGGCCGCCTGGTTTGCCGAGGTGAGCCAGCGACCATCGATGCAAGGCACCCAGCCGCTGGCGTGATCCGCGACCCGCTGTGGAAGGGGCAAAAACTGCCCCTCCCGCAGCGGGCCGCACCGGTCGGCAAAATTTGGCGACAGGCCCGGACCTGCTTATCATTGCCGCCCTTTTTGCGTTTCGATGAGTGGTCTATGCGTCGCCTGTTCACGGGTTGTCTGGTCGCCCTGCTGCTTATTCTCAATACCCTGGTGCTGATCGGCCCGTTGCTGGTGTTCGCCCTGCTCAAGCTGGTGTTCTCCGGCTATATGCGCGACTACTTCTCGGCCGGGGTGATGTGGATCGCCGAAACCTGGGCGCAAATCGACAAGGCGATCTTCGCCCTCTGCATTCCTACCCAGTGGGACATTCGCGGGGCCGAGGGGCTGCGCACCGACACCTCGTACCTGGTGGTCTGCAACCACCAGTCGTGGGTCGATATCCCGGCGCTGATCCAGGCGCTCAACCGGCGTGCGCCGTTCTTCAAGTTCTTCCTCAAGAAAGAGCTGATCTGGGTGCCCTTGCTCGGCCTGGCCTGGTGGGCGCTGGACTACCCATTCATGAAGCGCTACAGCAAGGCCTTCCTGCAACGCCACCCCGAACTCAGGGGCCATGATCTGGAAATCACCCGGGAGGCCTGCGAACTGTTCAAGCGCCAGCCGGTGACCGTGGTCAACTACCTGGAAGGGACGCGCATGAGCGCCGCCAAGCGCGAGGCCCAGGCCTCGCCGTTCGACCACCTGCTGGTGCCCAAGGCCGGCGGCGTGGCCTTCGTGCTGGCGGCCATGGGCGAACAGCTGGATCGCCTGCTCGACGTCACCGTGGTCTACCCCTGCAATGGCCTCTCGCCCGACGGACCGGGCGAGCGCATTCCGGGGTTCTGGGACCTGTGCTGCGGCCGCGTGCCGAAGGTCATCATCGACATTCAGTCACGGGGGATCGACCCGGCGCTGTGGCAGGGTGACTACGAGAACGACCCGGTATTTCGCCTGCAGGTGCAGGGTTGGGTCAACGACATGTGGCGGGAGAAGGATCGACGCATTGCCCAGTTGAAGGCGGGCGGCTGATCCCAAGCGCTCGCCGCCACACCCCCCGAGCTTCTGCTATTGCTTCACACCCCAGATGCTGCCCAGGCTGCTCAAGGTGCTGCCGGCCACACCCTGGCCGCCCAGGTACTGCAGGATCACCGGAGCGAACTGGCCGACCATGCCGCTGTTCATGCCCAGTGCGCTGAAGGCGCTGTTCAGGTCGCTGGTGCTCTTGACGTTGC
The DNA here is from genome assembly GCF_034059295.1 of Pseudomonas sp. HR96. NCBI lineage: Bacteria > Pseudomonadati > Pseudomonadota > Gammaproteobacteria > Pseudomonadales > Pseudomonadaceae > Pseudomonas > Pseudomonas sp. HR96. The sequence continues at coordinate 565,556 of NZ_CP139141.1, read as the reverse complement.
CCAGGGCATTGTTCAGCGCCGATTGATTACCGCCGCTGTTGCCCAGCAGGCCGCCGAGGCCATTGGCGCCGCCCAGGGCGTTGCTGCCGCTCAACGAGTCGAGCCCCGGCACTTGCTTGGTCAACGCGGTGTACTGCGAAGGGTCGAGCTTGTTCTTGGCCAGCCCAAGCATCGCGCCGGTGCCGCCCACCGCCTGCTGCGGGGTGACCTTCAGCTGGGTGCCGAGGGTATTGAGCAGGCCCGCTGCGTCGGGCGCCGCGCTCACGGCGGCGCCGTTGCTCTTGTTGCCATTGAGGGTGGACGCCGCGTTGACCGCGTCGTTGAGGTTGAACGCCCATACCGGGCTGGCCGCTACGGCCATGAGCGATACCAGCGCTGCACCACGAAAAATCTTCATTGCCTTCCCTCTGTAACGTGAGGCCGCAGCGCCAGTGGGCGCGCGACAAAATCGTCGTTTTGATCGGGTTTGCCCGGCGATGTTCCCGAAAAAATATTTTCCGACTGGCTGCATCCACTTGCGGGCACCGCCCGTATACCGGTGACGGACAACTATCGGTCCGCCTCCAAGAAAAGGATTACTCCCATGAAGCGTACTTCGATCAAGGCTCCAATGCTCGGCAGCCTCCTGGCCCTGGCCCTCTGCGCCGGCATGCAGGCGGTACCGGCGCAGGCAGCGGACATGAGCATGAATTCGGTGATGGTGGGCGGCCAGGCGATGATGCCGCAGAAGGACATCGTCGATAACGCGGTGAACTCCGCCGACCACACCACCCTGGTCGCTGCCGTGAAGGCCGCCGGGCTGGTCGATACCCTCAAGGGCAAGGGCCCGTTCACCGTGTTCGCGCCGGTCAACGCCGCGTTCGCCGCGCTGCCGGCCGGCACCGTCGACACCCTGCTCAAACCGGAGAACAAGGCCACTCTCACGCACATCCTCACCTACCACGTGGTGGCCGGCAAACTGGACATGATGGAGCTGGAAAAACGCATCAAGGCCGGGGGCGGCAAGGCCGAGTTGACCACCGTGGCCGGTGGCAAGCTGTGGGTGAAGATGAACGGCCCGCATAACATCGTGATCATGGACGAAAAAGGCATGACCGCCGACATCAGCACCTATGATGTGATGCAATCCAATGGCGTGATCCACGTCATCGATAAAGTGCTGATGCCCAAGAGCTGAATAGGCGTAGATGATTTCACCGGCTGAAAACGACGAACATCGGCAGTTGCTCGGCGCCTGCGCTCAGGGTGACCGCCGAGCCTTCGAACGCCTGTACCACAGCGTCGGCCCGCGCCTGCATGGCGTGGCGTTGCGCTGTGTCACGCGCCGCGCGTTGGCCGAAGAAGTGGTGCAGGAAAGTTTCGTGCGCATCTGGCACAACGCTGCACGCTACGACGAGACGCTCAGCGCGCCGCTGACCTGGATGATCAATATCACCCGCCACCTGGCCATCGACCTGCTGCGCAAGCGCCAGGAAGAACCGCTGGCTGAGCAGCAGCTCGAAACGCTGATGGACGATGCACCCTCGGCTTTCGACCAGTTGAACGGCGACCGCGACACTGCGGCCCTGAACCGCTGCCTCGAGACGCTGGAGGGCATGCAGCGCCAGTCGATCCTGACCGCCTACTTTCACGGGCTGTCCAATGCCGAGTTGGCCGAGCACCTGGCTGCGCCCCTGGGCTCGATCAAGTCATGGATACGCCGCGGCATGGAGCGTTTGCGCAGGTGCCTGGAATCATGAATTACCTCCGTCCCGAATTACGCCGCGCCTTGGCGAGCGACTACGCCATCGGCCTGATGGCGCCGGCGGCCCGGCGCCGTTTCGAAAGGCTGCTGGCCGATGACCTGGCGTTGCGCATGGAGGTCGCGCAGTGGCAGGACACCCTCGCCCGCCTGACCCGCGACTTGCCCGAAGAACCCTTGCCCAGCCACGTCTGGCGCGCCATCGTCGCGCGCATCGAGCCGCCGCGGTTGCACCCGCCCGCCTTGCCGAGACGCAGAGGCTGGCGCCTGCCAGCACTGGCTGCGGGTCTGGTGCTGGCGCTGGGCATCGGCTTGCTGCTGCGCCCGGCACCGGCGCAATACAGCGCCACGTTGAGCGACACCGGCGCGCAACCGGCGCTGCGGCTGCAGGCCTACCGCGATCACCTGCAGATCGAAGCGCTGCACCTGGCGGCCATGGGCAACGACCGCAGCCTGGAGCTATGGGCGATCCCGGCGGACGGCGTGCCGGTGTCGCTGGGCCTGGTGCCGGTGCTGGGCAAGGGGGAAATGCAACTGAGTGCGCAGCAGCAAGCGGTGCTGGGCAAGTCAGTGACCATTGCGGTCACGCTGGAGGCCAAGGGCGGCTCGCCAAGTGGCAAGCCGACCGGGGCTATCTTGTACAAAGGGGTGTTGGCGGCTTTGTAACTGGCTAGATGCCGAACAGGTGGGAGGGGGCAAAGCCCCTCCCACCTGTTCGTTGCAACCTTCAGCGGCCAGCAGCCATTTATTGGCTGTCCGGCAACCCGTAGGCAATCACCAGGTCGCTGCGATCAGGCGACTGGCGGGCGCCGCTGGCGGTGATGATGATGTACTGCTTGCCGGTTTTCGGCGACACGTAGGTCATCGGGCCGCCCTGGCTGCCGACAGGCAGGCGGCCTTTCCAGGCTTCCTCGCCGGTGGCCGAGTTGAAGGCGCGCAGGTAGTAGTCCTGAGTACCGGCGATGAACACCAGGCCACCCTGGGTCGACAGCGTACCGCCGAGGGTCGGCATGCCGATCGGCAGCGGCAGGTGCATCTTGATCCCCATAGGGCCGGTGTCCTGTACGGTACCGACCGGTACCTGCCAGGCGACCTTCTGGGTTTTCATGTCGATCGCGGTCAGGGTGCCGAACGGCGGCGCCTGGCACGGAATACCGGCCACCGACAGGAAGCGGTTCTTGTTCACGGCGTAAGGCGTGCCCTTGAGCGGTACCGCACCCATGCCGGTGTTCAGCGCTTCGCCACCCGCCGAGGTCTTGGCGTCTTTCTGCTGCGGCACCATCTGGCTCCACAGCCCCAGACGCATGTCGTTGACGAAGATGAAGCCATGCACCGGGTCGGTGGAGATGCCGCCCCAGTTCATGCCACCCAGGGAACCTGGAAAGCTCAGCGAGACGTCGGTACCCGGCGCGGTATACAGGCCGTCATAGCGCATCTTCTTGAAGGCGATGCGGCACAGCAGCTGATCGAACGGGGTCGCGCCCCACATGTCCGATTCGGTGAAGTGCGGCACGCCGATCTGCGGCATGCCCACCGACATTGGCTGAGTCGGCGAGTATGGCTCGTTGGGGATGTCGGCGGCCTTGACCGGGACTTCCTTGACTTCGGTCAGCGGTTTGCCGGTGGCGCGGTCGAGCACGTAGATCTGCCCGGCCTTGGTGCCGATCACTACGGCCGGCACCTTGCTGCCATCGGCCTTGGTGAAGTCGCTGAGGGTCGGCTGCATCGGCAGGTCGAAGTCCCACAGGTCGTTGTGCACGGTCTGGTAGACCCACTTCTCGGCGCCGGTGGTGGCGTTCAGGGCGAGGATCGAGGCGCCGTATTTGTGGTTCAGGTCGGTACGTTCGACACCGTAGATGTCGGTGGACGAGCTGCCCATCGGCAGGAACACGGTGTTCATCGCCGGGTCGTAGGACATCGGCGCCCAGCTGTTCGGCGTGCTGCGCACATAGGTGGCGCCGCCGGCAGGGGCCTGCTTGTCCTGCGGGTTGCCCGGGTCGAAGGCCCAGCGCATGGCGCCGGTGACCACGTCGAAACCGCGGATCACGCCACCGGGCATGTCGGTCTGCACGTTGTCGGCGACGCGGCCGCCCACCACCACGGTGGTGCCGGCCATGAGGGGTGGCGACGACAGCTGGTAGTAGGAGTCCGGAACGTCACCGAGGCCGGCTTTGAGGTCAACCTGGCCGTTGTTGCCGAAGCCCTGGCACAGCGCGCCGGTGTCGGCATCGACCGCGATCAGGCGCGCATCGATGGTGTTGGTCAGCAGGCGACGCTGGCAGGCGGCACCGGCCGGCACGGCCACAGGGGCCGCCGGGGTGCTGCCGTCGACCGGCTGGGCGACGGCGGCGCTGGCGTCGAAATAGGCCAGGCCGCGGCAACGCTGCCAGACCTTGCTCTTGGCGTTGATGTCGGCCTTCCACAGCTGCTTGCCGGTGTCGGCATCCAGCGCGAGGATGTTGTTGTGCGGGGTGCAGACGAAGACCTTGTCGCCGATCTGCAACGGGGTGTTCTGGTCTTCGGCGCCGTTGCCGTCGCTGATGGCGATGTCGCCGGTGTGCGCGGTCCACAGCGGCACCAGCTTGGCGACGTTGTCACGGTTGATCTGGTCCAGCGCGGCGAAGCGGCTGCCACCTTCGTCATTGCCGTAATGGGCCCAGTTCTTCTGCGCCTTGGCCGGGTCGACCTTGGTCAGGCCCGGGCCGGTGCCGGTCGGCGAGACCGGATCGTGGGGCACGAACATGCCCCAACCGCCAGCCACCAGGGCCACGGCCAGCACGGCGCTCAGGGCGTAGCCGCCCTGGCCGGCCAGGCCATTGTTACGGCGCAGGGTGGGATAGACCAACGCCACCACCAGGCTCAGCACGCCGAGGGCGAACAGGCGCGAAATCAGCGGCCAGAAATTCAGCCCGGCGTCGGCCAGGGCCCAGACGATGCTCAGCACCATCACCGCAGCGAACAGCCAGGCGCCGGCCAGGCGCTGCTTGAACAGCAGCACGGCCGAGGCCAGCAGGCCAAGGCCCGCCAGCAGGAAATACCAACTGCCGTGCAGCGAAACGAGGTAGCCGCCGCCGACGGCGAAGAACAATCCAAATACCAGCGCACCCAGCGCCGCGACCCAGACGGGCCAGCGGCACGGGGCGGCCGAAGACGAAGATTTACTCATGATGGGCATGATCCTGATGACGCATTGAACGGAGTGGGAAGATTTCAGCGTAGTGCAGGCAAACGAGATTGCCGTGCCGAGGCACGCTGGAAATTTGGGATTAACCAGTTAGTTAGTTTTGCGAAGGTTAGCAAAATACCGCAGGGGCTGCGACATCTTGTCAGGGGCGGGGGCGGAAAAAGACTATCTCAGGAACGGTAATAATGCCGCCTTGCTCGTTCTCTGACCTGTAGGACCGAGCTCGTTCGGGAAGCGGCGAATGCGTTTTCTGGGAAAAAACCGCAGAGGTCCGCTCCCGAGCGAGCTCGGTCCTACAGGTGCAGAGGATGGCTGGTGATGATTACCTCAAGCCGCGCTGAACAGCTTGTGCGGATCGATGACGAATTTCTTCGGCACCCCGGCATCGAACTCGCCATAGCCGGCCGGCGCCTGGTCCAGGCTGATGACCTGCACCCCTACCACTTCGGCGATGTTGATGCGGTCCCACATGATCGCCTGCATCAGCTGGCGGTTGTACTTCATCACCGGCGTCTGCCCGGTGTGGAAGCTGTGCGACTTGGCCCAGCCGAGGCCGAAGCGGATGCTCAGGGCACCGACCTTGGCGGCGGCGTCCACTGCGCCTGGGTCATCGGTCACGTAGAGGCCGGGAATGCCGATCTTGCCCGCCACCCGCACCACGCCCATCAAGGAGTTGAGCACCGTCGCCGGTGCCTCGCTCTGGGCGCCGGCATGGCCGTGGCCGCGGGCTTCGAAACCGACCGCATCGACGGCACTGTCGACCTCCGGCTCGCCGAGCAGCGCAGCGATCTGTTCATGCAGCGGGGTGTCGGTGGACAGGTCGGCAATCTCGAAACCCTGCGCCTTGGCGTGGGCCAGGCGTGCCGGGTTGACGTCGCCGACGATCACCACGGCGGCGCCCAGCAGGCGCGCCGAAGCGGCAGCGGCCAGGCCGACCGGGCCGGCCCCGGCCACATAGACGCTGCTGCCTGGGCCAACGCCGGCAGTCACCGCGCCGTGATACCCGGTCGGCAGGATGTCCGAGAGGCAGGTCAGGTCGCGGATCTTCTCCATGGCGCGATCGCGATCCGGCAGCTTGAGCAGGTTGAAGTCGGCATACGGCACCAGCACGTATTCGGCCTGGCCGCCGACCCAGTCGCCCATGTCGACGTAGCCATAGGCGCCGCCGGCGCGGGCCGGGTTGACGGTCAGGCAGACCCCGGTGTGTTGCTCCTTGCAGGAACGGCAGCGCCCGCAAGCCACGTTGAACGGCACTGAAACCAGGTCGCCGACGCGCAGATTCTCGACGTCGCGACCGACCTCGATGACCTCCCCGGTGATTTCATGACCCAGCACCAGGCCGACCTGGGCGGTGGTACGGCCGCGCACCATGTGCTGGTCCGAACCGCAGATATTGGTCGAGACCACCCGCAGGATGACCCCGTGTTCGATACGTTTTCCCCGTGGGTCCTGCATCCTGGGGAATTCGATGTTCTGTACTTCGACCTTGCCGGCGCCGAGATAGACGACTCCACGATTACCTGACATTGCTTTCACCTCGCTGATTGTTTTTATGAGCTCTGGTTAATGCACGGTTAGCTTTCAACTACTGGCTGGCAGCTCAAGGCTGCTTCAAAGGACCACGGTGCGGCTCGAGTTGAGGAACACCCGCCGTTCCAGGTGATACCCCACTGCTCGCGCCAGGGTCTGGCATTCGATGTCGCGGCCCTTGGCGATCAGGTCTTCGGGGTAATGACTGTGGTCCACCACCTCGACGCCCTGGGTAATGATCGGGCCCTCGTCCAGGTCGTTGTTGATGTAGTGCGCAGTGGCGCCCACCAGCTTCACGCCCTTGTCGTAGGCCTGGTGATACGGCTTGGCGCCCTTGAAGCCGGGCAGCAGCGAGTGGTGGATGTTGATCGCGCGGCCGTCCAGCTGGCGGCACAACTCGGGCGAGAGCACCTGCATGTAGCGGGCGAGGATCACCAGCTCGGCGCCGGTCTTCTCGATCACCTTGAGCACCTTGCGCTCCTGCGCCGGCTTGTCCTTGGGGTCGAGGGCGAAATGGTAGTAGGGAATCTCGTGCCAGCGCGCCAGCGGCTCGAGGTCCGGATGGTTGGAGATCACCGCCACCACGTCCATGGCCAATTGACCGATGCGCTGGCGGTAGAGCAGGTCGTTGAGGCAGTGGTCGGCCTTGCTGACCATGATCACCACCTTGGGCCGGTACTGCGGCGCAGTCAGCTCGAAAACCATGCCGAAGGCCTCGCCCCGCGCCTGCAGGCCCTGGCGGAAGGCTTGCTCGTCGAAACCGTCCGGCTGGCGGAACTCCACCCGGATGAAAAAGCGCGCCGACAACTGATCGTCGAACGAGTGGTGCTCGGTGACGTAGCAGCCCTGTTCGAACAGGTAGCGGGTCACCGCGTCCACCGTGCCGAGCACGCTGGGGCAATCGGCGGTGAGGATCCAGGTATCCGGCGCGCGGCTCATGGGCGGATTTCCAGGCCGAATTCGGCGCTGGCGTCCTGCAGCCACAGCCACCAGTAGTCGGAGAAGCTGCGGCGCACCAGCAGCTCCCAGGTCTCTTCGCCGGTGCGGCGGATCACCAGCTGCGACTTGGCGAACACCGTGCCCACCGCCTTGCCCACGGGGAAGTTGGCGGGGTGCACGTCATAGCTGGTGGACTTCATCAGTACTTCGCGCACCTTCGGCCCGCTCAGTTCGAGGATCGACTGGCCACCGCTGACGTTGACCACGGCGACATGCTGGTCGCCAAAGGCCTCGCGCAGGCGTTGTTCGGCGGCGAATTCCTCGCCGCCGGGCACGATCAGCAACCACTCGTCCGGGCCGAGCCATTGCAGGGAGGTGTCGCCGTTGCTGACCAGGGTCAGGGCCTCGGGCAGCTCCAGGCCGGTGGCCTGGCTGACAGCGCTGGCGAACGCCGGGTCGCTGGCGTGGCCACGGATGGTCAGGTGGCCGAGCAGCTTGCGATCGCGCAGGATGACCCCGGCGTTCTGCCGGCCCTTGCCGATCAGGCTGGCCAGGTCGGCGTGGTGCAGCGGGGCTTCAGCCTTGGCGTCGGCGCCGGGGCGTTGCTGGTATTGGTTGACTGTGGTCATGTTGGAAACCTGTCATGAATGCTGGAGAAGGCCAGTGAGCGTATGCCCGCCCTTCAAATATTCTGCCGCTCGCCTTTCGGGTCGAAGAACACCGAGGAGACGATCTCGGCCTCGATCACGCTGCCGTCGGCCTGTGGCGAGAACACCCGTTCGCCCATGCGCTTGAGGCCGCCCTTGACCACGCCCATGGCGAACGAATAACCCAGCGAGTTGCTGGCGTAGCTCGAGGTGACGTGGCCGACCATAGTCATCGGGATCGACTGTTTCGGGTCGAACACCAGTTGCGCGCCTTCCGGCAGCCACTGGTTGGGGTTGACCGGCTTGAGGCCCACCAGCTGCTTGCGCTGGTCGCGCACGCAGTCTTCACGGTTCATGCCGCGCCAGCCGATCCACGAGAACGGCTTGTTGCGCCCCACGCACCAGCCCATGTTGAGGTCGTCGGGGGTCATCGAACCGTCGGTGTCCTGGCCGACGATGATGAAACCCTTCTCGGCACGCAGCACGTGCATGGTCTCGGTGCCATACGGGGTCAGGTTGTATTTCTTGCCGGCCTCGGCAATCTGCTCCAGCACGCCCATGGCGTAGTTGGCCTGCACGTTGACCTCGTAGGACAGCTCGCCGGTGAACGAGATGCGGAACACCCGCGCCGGCACGCCGCCGACCAGGCCTTCCTTCCAGCTCATGAACGGGAACGCCTCGCGGTCCAGGTCGATGTCGGTGAGCTCGGCCAGCAGCTGGCGGCTGTTGGGGCCGGACAGGGTCAGCGTGGCCCAGTGGTCGGTGACCGAGGTGAAGTACACCTTGAGCTCCGGCCATTCGGTCTGCTGGTAGATTTCCAGCCACTGCAGCACGCGCGCGGCGCCGCCGGTGGTGGTGGTCATGAGGAAGTGGTTGTCGGCCAGGCAGGCGGTCACGCCGTCGTCGAAGACCATGCCGTCTTCCTTGCACATCAGGCCATAGCGGGCCTTGCCCACGTCCAGCTTGGTCCAGGCGTTGGTGTACACGCGGTTGAGGAACTCGCGCGCATCCGGGCCCTGAATGTCGATCTTGCCGAGGGTGGAGGCATCGAGCAGGCCGACGCTGTCACGCACCGCCTTGCACTCGCGGGCGACCGCCGCGTGCAGGTCTTCGCCGCGCTTGGGGAAGTACCAGGGGCGCTTCCACTGGCCGACGTCCTCGAACTCGGCGCCGTTCCTGATGTGCCAGGCGTGCAGCGCCGTAAAGCGCACCGGCTCGAACAGATGCCCGGCATGGCGGCCGACGATGGCGCCGAAGGTGATCGGCGTGTAGTTGGGACGGAACATGGTGGTGCCCATCTCGGTGATCGAGATGCCCCGGCTGCGCGCCGCGATGGCCAGGCCGTTGATGTTGCCCAGCTTGCCCTGGTCGGTACCGAAGCCCAGGGCGGTGTAGCGCTTGACGTGCTCGACCGACTCGAAGCCTTCGCGCGTGGCCAGTTCGATGGCCGCGGCGGTGACGTCGTTCTGCAGGTCGACGAACTGCTTGGGCGCGCGTGCCGTGGTCTTGTCGTGGGGCACCTGGAACAGCGCGACGGTGGCTTCTTCCTGGCGCACCAGGGCCTTGGGCAGTACGCCTTCGACCGGCTTGAAGCCCGCCTCGGAGGCGGCGCGCACGCCGCCCTCGAAGCCGTCGGCCAGCGCGTCGGCCAGCGCATAGACGCCGTTGATGCCGCCTACGCAGACGCGTTTCTGCGGCGCTTCGCCGGGCACGAAGCCAAGGATGTCTTCACGCCAGATCGGCTTGCCGCCCAGGTGCGACGCCAGGTGGACGATCGGGCTGTAGCCGCCGGAACTGGCCACCAGGTCGCAGTCCAGCCACTCGCCGGGGCTGCTGACCTTGTGCGCCGCCAGGTCGATGGCGGCGACGCGGGCAGCGCTCACGTGCTTGCTGCCCCGGGTCTCGATCACCGCGCTGCCGGTAAGGATGCGGATGCCCTTGGCGCGCGCTTCCTCCACCAGCGCCCCGCGCGGGTTGTGCCGCGCATCGGCGATGGCCACTACCTGCAGGCTGGCGTCGAGCCAGTCCAGCGCCACGCGGTAGGCGTAGTCGTTGTTGGTCGACAGCACCAGCTTCTTGCCCGGTGCCACGCCATAGCGGCGCACATAGGTGGACACGGCGCCGGCGAGCATGTTGCCCGGCACGTCATTGTTGCCGTACACCAGCGGCCGCTCGTGGGTACCGGTGGCCAGCACCACACGCTTGGCGCGGATACGGTGCAGGCGCTGACGCACCTGGCCGATCGGCGCGCGGTCGCCGAGGTGGTCGGTGAGGCGCTCGTGAATGGTCAGGAAATTGTGGTCGTGGTAGCCGTTGACCGTGGCGCGCGGCAACAGCAGCACGTTGGGCAGGCTTTGCAGTTCGGCCACCACGGCGGCGACCCATTCGGTGGCCGGCTTGCCGTCGAGGCTTTCGCGGGTGTCGAGCAGGCTGCCGCCGAACTCTTCCTGTTCATCGGCCACGATCAGCCGCGCACCGCTGCGTGCCGCGGCCAGGGCAGCCGCCAGGCCCGCCGGGCCGGCACCCACCACCAGCACGTCGCAGTGGTGGTTCATGTTGTCGTAGGTGTCGGGGTCGACTTCTGTCGGCGAACGGCCCAGGCCCGCGGCCTTGCGGATGTACTTCTCGTAGGTCATCCAGAAGGACTGCGGGTACATGAAAGTCTTGTAGTAGAAGCCCGGCGGCATCAGCTTGCCGCCAACCTTGCCGAGGATGCCCATCATGTCGGTGTTGACGCTCGGCCAGCCATTGGTGCTGGTGGCGACCAGGCCCTTGTACAGCGCCTGTTGCGTGGCGCGCACGTTGGGTATCTGCGTGGCTTCGGTGGCGCCGATCTGCAGCACCGCGTTGGGCTCTTCGCTGCCGGCGGCGAAGATGCCGCGCGGGCGCGAGTACTTGAAGCTGCGCCCGACGATGTCGACGCCGTTGGCCAGCAGCGCCGAGGCCAGGCTGTCGCCTTGGTAGCCTTTGTAGGTCTGGCCGTTGAAGGTGAAGGTGAGGACCTGGCTGCGGTCGATGCGACCACCGTTGGACAGGCGATTGACCTGGCTCATGCGTTTTCTCCCGCGGGTTTGGCGGTCACTTGCGGCTTGCTGCCAATCGGATAGGTTTCCAGGATTTCGTAGGTGACCGTGTCGCGGGTCATGTTGAAATACTGGCGGCAACCGGCGCCGTGGTGCCACAGCTCGTGGTGGATACCGCGCGGGTTGTCGCGAAAGAACATGTAGTCGCCCCACTGTTCGTCAGTGCAGGCATTGGGGTCCAGCGGGCGCGGGATGTGCGCCTGGCCGGCCGGGTGAAACTCTTCCTCGGAGCGCAATTCGCCGCAATGGGGACAGAAGATATGCAACATGGGAAATTTCTCCTGTGGGTAACTCAGTGGGCGACAGCGGCGGCGCCGTGTTCGTCGATCAGGGCGCCGTTGTGGAAACGGTCGATGGAAAACGGCTTGGCCAGTGGGTGCATCTCGCCCTTGGCCAGGCTGGCGGCGAAGACGTTGCCAGAACCCGGGGTGGCCTTGAAGCCACCGGTGCCCCAGCCGCAGTTGAAGAACATGTTCGCCACCGGCGTCTTGGAAATGATCGGGCAGGCGTCCGGGGTGGTGTCGACGATGCCGCCCCACTGACGGTTCATGCGCACCCGCGAGAGGACCGGGAACATCTCGACGATGGCCTGGATGGTGTGCTCGATCACCGGGTACGAACCGCGCTGGCCGTAGCCGACCCAGCTGTCGATACCGGCACCGATGACCAGGTCGCCCTTGTCGGACTGGCTGATGTAGCCGTGCACGGCGTTGGACATGATCACGCTGTCGATGATGGGTTTGATCGGCTCGGACACCAGTGCCTGCAACGGGTGCGACTCCACCGGCAGGCGAAAGCCGGCCAGCTTGGCCATGTGCCCGGAGTTGCCGGCAGTCACCACGCCGACGCGCTTGGCGCCGATGAAGCCCTTGTTGGTCTCGACACCGATGCACACGCCGTTTTCTTTGCGAAAACCTATCACTTCGGTCTGCTGGATCAGGTCCACGCCCAGTGCGTCGGCAGCGCGGGCGAAGCCCCAGGCCACGGCATCATGGCGGGCCACGCCGCCGCGCCGCTGCACGGTGGCGCCGATGATCGGGTAGCGGGTGTTCTTGCTGCAATCGAGGTAGGGGATTTCGTCGGCGACCTGCTGGCCGTTGAGCAACTCGCCGTCCACGCCGTTGAGGCGGTTGGCGCTGACCCGGCGCTCGGAGTCGCGCATGTCCTGCAGGGTGTGGCACAGGTTGTAGACGCCGCGCTGGGAGAACATGACGTTGTAGTTGAGGTCCTGGGACAGGCCTTCCCACAGCTTCATGGCGTGCTCGTAGAGGTGCGCGGACTCGTCCCACAGGTAGTTGGAACGCACGATGGTGGTGTTGCGCGCGGTATTGCCACCGCCCAGCCAGCCCTTCTCGACCACCGCGACATTGGTGATGCCGTGCTCCTTGGCCAGGTAGTAGGCGGTGGCCAGGCCGTGCCCGCCACCGCCGACGATGACCACGTCGTAGACCTTTTTCGGCGTTGGGGTGCGCCACATGCGCTGCCAGTTTTCATGATGGCTGAGCGAGTGCTTGAAGAGGCCGAAGCCTGAATAGCGTTGCATAGTCGTTACTCCACTCTCAGCGGTAAACCGGAAAATCGGCGCACAGGGCAGCCACATCGGTTGCAACTTTCGCTTCCACGTCGGCATCGCCCAGGTGATCGAGGATGTCGCAGATCCACCCGGCCAGGGTTTCGCACTGCGCCACCTTGAAGCCGCGAGTGGTCACTGCCGGCGTGCCGATGCGCAGGCCCGAGGTCACGAAGGGCGACTGCGGGTCGTTGGGCACGGCGTTCTTGTTGACGGTGATGTGGGCCCGGCCGAGGGCGGCGTCGGCGTCCTTGCCGGTGATGCCCTGGCGGATCATGCTGACCAGGAACAGGTGGTTGTCGGTGCCGCCGGACACGACATCGTAGCCGCGCTTGATGAACACGCCAGCCATGGCCTGGGCGTTGTCGATCACCTGCTGCTGGTAAGTCTTGAAGCCCGGCTCCAGCGCTTCCTTGAAGCACACTGCCTTGGCCGCGATCACGTGCATCAGCGGCCCGCCCTGGCCACCGGGGAACACCGCGGCATTGAGCTTCTTCTCCAGCGCTTCGTTGGCCTTGGCCAGGATCAGGCCACCGCGCGGGCCGCGCAGGGTCTTGTGGGTGGTGGTGGTGACCACGTCGGCATACGGCAGAGGGTTGGGGTACAGGCCGGCGGCGACCAGGCCGGCAACGTGGGCCATGTCGACGAAGAGGTAAGCCCCGACCTTGTCGGCAATCTCGCGAAAGCGCGGAAAATCCAGGGTCTTGGAGTAGGCCGAGAAGCCGGCGATGATCATTTTCGGCTGATGCTCGACGGCCAGGCGCTCGACTTCGTCGTAGTCGATCAGCCCGGTGTCGTTGTCGATGCCGTACTGCACGGCGTTGTACAGCTTGCCGGAGAAGCTCACCTTGGCGCCGTGGGTCAGGTGGCCGCCGTGGGCCAGGCTCATGCCCAGCACGGTGTCGCCGGCCGCCAGCAGCGCCAGGTACACCGCGGCATTGGCCTGGCTGCCCGAGTGCGGCTGGACGTTGGCGTAGTCGGCGCCGAACAGTTGCTTGGCGCGCTCGATGGCCAGCGCCTCGACCTTGTCGACGTGCTCGCAGCCGCCGTAGTAGCGCTTGCCCGGGTAGCCCTCGGCGTACTTGTTGGTCAGGCCGGTGCCCTGGGCCTGCATCACGCGCTGGCTGGTGTAGTTCTCCGAGGCGATCAGCTCGATGTGGTCTTCCTGACGTTGCTCCTCGGCGTTGATGGCGGCCATCAGTGCATCGTCGTAACCCTGGATCTGATCTTGTCTGCTGAACATCGCGGTTCTCCCTGCGGCGGCGCGGCGCCTGCCTGTCTGGTGGGAGCGGCCGTGGGCACGGTGCTCCTTTGAACGCGATGGTAGGGCTGGGGCGCGTTGTTCAGATGCCTATGGGCGCCTTACAAAGGTGCGTTTACGACATGCCCCCATGTCGCGCCTGGAACAGCAGCTGGCAAAACCGCTACGGGCCGCTAGATGACTGCGCGCAGGCCCAGCAACAAGAGGAAATGAATCGGGTAGATGGCGTAGGCCCAACGCCTCACCGGCGGCACATTCAGGCGCCCGCACGTGCGCAAAAGCGACATGCCCAGCCACGGCGCGGCCAGACACGTGACTACGCCCCCCGCCGCCACCAGATTGTGCTGGCGCGCCGCCGGCACTATCACCCACCACTCGTTGCCCGCCAGGCACAGCAGGCCCGGCAGCACCGCCCACCACAAAGGTCGGTGCAGCACCAGCAGGCAGGCGGTCGGCAACAGCACGCCGGGCAGGCCGAACATCAGCTGGTCACGAAAGATCACCCCAAGCAGCAGCGCCACCCCGGCCAGCAAGCCACTGCGCAGCTGCCGGCTGTGGCAGGCGTTGGCGATGAGCAGGCCCAGGGCCAGGGTCGGCATGACGTTGAGCGGATCGTCCGGGCGGACGAACCAGCGGTACGGCACCTCGGCCAGCACGGCGAACAGCAGCATCCAGCCCAGGTAGCCCAGGCGTATCTCGGCCCCGGGCCGGCGCGCGACGTTGGCTGCGATGGCCAGGCAGAACCAGGGAAACGCCAGCCGGCCGGGCACGTATAGAAACTCCAGCGACCAGCCGACATAGCGCAGGTGGTCGAGCACCATGCTGAGGATTGCCAGCCACTTGAGCAGGTCCAGCGCGTGATCGCGGCCCTGCTGGCGGTGTTGGTTGGATGAGGTTACAGCTTGCATACTTGTACCTTTGGCGCGCGCCATCGAATCTTGGTTACAGTGCGCCACCATCGTTCACAGGGAAACGGCCATGACTGATCAGAGCCAACAGTTCGCCAGCGACAACTATTCCGGTATCTGCCCCGAGGCCTGGGCGGCCATGGCCCAGGCCAACCAGGGCCACGAGCGCGCCTACGGCGACGATCAATGGACCGCACGCGCGGCCGATCATTTCCGCCAGCTGTTCGAAACCGACTGCGAGGTGTTCTTCGCCTTCAACGGCACCGCAGCCAACTCGCTGGCGCTGTCGTCGCTGTGCCAGAGTTACCACAGCGTGATCTGCTCGGAAACCGCCCACGTCGAAACCGACGAATGTGGCGCGCCGGAATTCTTCTCCAACGGCTCCAAGCTGCTGACCGCGCGCAGCGAGAACGGCAAGTTGACCCCCGAGACCATCCGCGAAGTCGCGCTCAAGCGCCAGGACATCCACTACCCCAAGCCGCGCGTGGTGACCCTGACCCAGGCCACGGAAGTGGGCAGCGTCTACCGCCCGGACGAGCTCAAGGCCATCAGCGCCACCTGCAAGGAGCTGGGCCTGCACCTGCACATGGACGGCGCGCGCTTCGCCAACGCCTGTGCGTTTCTGGGCTGCACCCCGGCAGAACTGACCTGGAAGGCCGGCGTCGACGTGCTGTGCTTTGGCGGTACCAAGAACGGCATGGCGGTGGGCGAGGCGATTCTGTTCTTCAACACAAAGCTGGCCGAAGACTTCGACTACCGCTGCAAGCAGGCCGGGCAGCTGGCCTCGAAGATGCGCTTTCTCTCGGCGCCCTGGGTCGGCCTGCTCGAAGACGGCGCCTGGCTGCGCCACGCCCACCACGCCAACCACTGCGCGCAGTTGCTCAGCCAGCTGGTGGCGGACATCCCAGGGGTGCAATTGATGTTCCCGGTGCAGGCCAATGGGGTGTTCCTGCAGATGTCGGAACCGGCGCTGGATGCGTTGCGCAACAAGGGCTGGCGGTTCTACACCTTCATCGGCAGCGGCGGCGCACGGTTCATGTGCTCGTGGGACACCGAGGAGGCGCGGGTGCAGGAACTGGCGGCGGATATACGCGCGGTGATGGCCGCTTGAGCTGAACCCGGATCAAACCGGCCTCTCGCGGGATCTGCCCCCTCCCACGTGGAAATGCGCACGTGGGAGGGGGCAAAGCCCCCGAGCTTCTACATTACAGCTTGAACCCGCCCATCTGCCGCGCCAGGTCGTCGGCCAGGCCACTCAGCGTGTGGCAATCCTCGCGGCAGATACGGGTTTCCGCAGAGGTGTCACGCGCCAGGTCGGAGATGCCCTGCACGTTGCGGTTGATCTCTTCGGTCACCGCCGACTGCTCTTCGGTGGCGGTGGCCACCTGGTGGTTCATGTCGCTGATGCGTTCCACCTGCTCGGTAATCGCCTGCAACGATGCGCCGGTGCGCTGGCTGGCCTGCACGCCGGTGCCCGTGGCGGCCTGGCCGGTGTGCATGGACGACACGGCGTTCTGCGCCCCGGACTTGAGGCTGAAGATCATCGCCTGGATTTCGTCGGTGGAGGTCTGCGTGCGGCGCGCCAGGGTGCGCACCTCGTCGGCCACCACGGCGAAGCCGCGGCCCATCTCACCGGCACGGGCCGCTTCGATGGCGGCGTTCAAAGCCAGCAGGTTGGTCTGCTCGGAGATGCCGCGGATCACCGCCAGCACCTGGTCGATGGAACCGACCTGGGTCGCCAGCTCGCCGACGGCGCCGGCCGCATTGCCGATCTCTGTGGACATGCCTTCGATGTGGGCGATGGACTGGGTGACCACCTTGCGCGCATCGGCGGCCTCGTCCTTGGCGGTCTGCGAAGCGACGGCGGCGTTGCCGGCGTTCTGCGCGATCTCCTGCACGGTAAGACCCATCTCGTGCACGGCAGTGGCGACCATGTCGGTCATCTCCTGCTGGCGCACGGCGCGGTCGGCGGTGTTGTCGACCACCTTGGCCACCTGCGCCACCGAGGTGCGCAGGCGTTCGCTGGTGCTCAGCACCTCGGCGATCATGTCACGCTGGCTGCCCAGGAAGTTGTTGAAGCCGCGGGCCAGGTCGCCCAGTTCATCGGCACGATCATCCTTCAAGCGATGGGTCAGGTCGCCGCCGCCGCTGCCGATGGCCACCAACGCGGTGGTCACCTGGCGGATCGGCCGCACCAGCCCACGGGCCAGCAGCACCACCAGGAACAACGCCACCAGCGCCACGGCCAGGCCGATCAGGCTGCTCATCCACATGGCCTTGTCGGCTTCGGCGTAGATCTGCGACTCCGGCACCTCGGCCACCAGGGTCCAGCCCAGGTCACGCAGCGGCAGGCTCAGCGCCAGGTAGTCCTCGCCCTTGCGCTGGAAGTGCGCGGTGGCCAGCTTGCTCTGGTTGAGAATGGCCTGGCTGGCCTGGGTGCCGACCTCGTCGGCCAGCTGCTGCTTGCCGCTCAGGGCCGGGTCCTGGTGGACCTGGATCAGGCCGTCGTTGCGCACCAGGTAGACCTTGCCGTGCTCGCCGAAGCTGTAGTTGTGAATCAGCTGCGACAGCTCGGTCATGCTCAGGCCCATGCCGGCGATGCCCAGAGGCTTGCCGTTCTGCTCCAGGCGCATGTCGATGAACAGGGTCAGGTCACCGGTGGTCAGGTCGTTGTCGATGGCCAGGATGCGCTGCTTGCCGCTGTCCAGGAAGGAATAGAACCAGCCGTCCTTGGGTTCGCCCCGCGACAGGGTGCGCTCCAGGCCCTTCTGGCTGTAGTAGTGATTGGTGCCCGCAGAAATGATGAAGGCACTGAAGGCTTTCTGGTCGCGCTGCACGCCGTCCAGATAAGTAACGAATTGTGGGGTCTGCGCGCTGTTCTCGCCGTCCACCAGCCACTGGTTGACCATGCTGTTGCTGGAGATGCTGCGTGCCGCCGTCAGCGGCTGCACCAGAATCCGCTCGATGTCATTGCGTGTGGCCTCGATACTGGCCGGCAATGCCGTTTCCAGCAGATAGCTCTGCGCCAGGCGGTTGACCACCATGGTGTAGATGCCGACCACGATCAAAATGCTGACCAGCAGGGCGGTGCCCATGCTCAAGATCAATTGCCACTGGATACTGCGCCGCCAGAACTGCATGGTGAACTCCCAAAGTGTTGAGGCTGAAGACCTGCAACAGTCGTGCCGATTGTATACAAAGTATTGGAATATTCGACACAACCTGACTGGCAAAAGTCACAGTCCGGGCGTCATGACATGCCTATCGGCGGCCTCGTCGAAAGGACGAGGGCCGTCGATCAGTTTTTGTGGGGGTTTCAGCTATCGGCGATCGTCTGGGCGATGCGCGCGACCGTGGCGTTGACCTGCTCTTGGTAACGGTCGAGCTGTTGCTGGTGCGTCTGCTGCAGATCAAGCTGCCGAGAGCACAAATTGAGTGCAGCCAGGACCAGCAGTTTGTCGCCAATCAGGCTGGGAAATTGGCGCTTGGTCTCGCTCAGGCTGGCTTTGAGCAGCGCGCTGGCGTCGCGCAGACGTTGCTCCTGGCCGGCCGGCGCCTTGATCGAATAGGGCGTGCCGAGAATCGAGACGATCTCGACCCCTGCCTCACTCATGCGCCGACGGCGCTGGCGCGTTCGACCAGAGCCTGGATGCGAGCGGCGGTGCTGCCGTGCAGTTCTTCCTGTTCCATCAGGCTCAGCTGCAGGGTGTCATTTTCTTCCCGGGCACGGTTCAGCTCGCCGTTGAGTTGCTGGTTGCTCTCTGCCAGCTGCCGATTGCGTTCCAGCAGTTCGCCGACGAGGGCTTCGAGCTTGTTCATGGATTCTTGCAACATTTTGATTTCTCTACTGTTTACAGGGCAAAAAAGGGGCGCACACGATAATGAAAAGCGCGCTTGCAAGCCAGGCTTATCGGGCCCCCATGGACCCTGATATCGCCATTCGGTTCCTGCCCTTGGTCGGTCCGCGCGATTCGCTGCATTCAAGTCTGCGCAAGGTCACCCGATAGCCTGAGTAACCTTTAACCTTTCCCGGGCCTGCGTGCCCTTTTCCGGTATCTCACCCATGTCCCTTCGCAGCATGAAAATCGCGCCCCGGGCGCTGCTGGGCTTTGCTTCCATCGGCGTGCTCATGATCATTCTCGGGGTGTTTTCCCTGGTGCAGATGGGCGACATCCGCGCCAGCGGCGAAGACATCGAGCAGAACAGCGTGCCGAGCATCAAGAGCATCGACCAGCTGGAGGTGCTGGCCGTGCGCATGCGCGTGCTGCAGTACCGCATCATGGCCGACCGCAGCCCGGCCGCGCTGAGCCTGACCAATGACCAGTTCGGCCAGCGCCGCCAGCAGATCAGCAAGGCCCAGGCCGAGTACGAACCCTATATCGACAGCGCCGAAGAACACGCCGGCTACGAGGACTTCAAGCGCCTGCTGGCGCAGTACGACCAGCTGGAGACGCGACTCAAGGCACTGTCGGCGGCCAACGATGTGGAGGGCATGAACCGCCTGGTCAATGGCGAGCTGCTGACCAATTCCGAGCAGCTCAACGAAGCCCTGGCCAAGCTGGTGAAGATCAACAGCGACCAGACCGTGGTGTCCACCACCGAGGCGGCCGGCAACTACAAGCTGGCCTTTGAAATGGTGGTCGCCCTGCTGGTGATCGCCACCGTGCTGACTTGCCTGTGCGCCCTGCTGCTGACCCGTAGCATCACCCTGCCGCTGGGCGTTGCCGTGCGCGCCGCGCAGAGCATCGCCGACAACGACCTGACCCAGCGCATCGAAGTGGACGGCAAGGACGAAGCGACGCAGCTGCTGTCGGCCATGCAGCGCATGCAGGGCAACCTGCGCGACACCCTTCAGCACATCTCCGGCTCCGCCACGCAGCTGGCCTCGGCCGCTGAAGAGCTCAATGCGGTCACCGAGGAAAGCGCCCGCGGCCTGGTGCAGCAGGACAACGAGATCGAACAGGCCGCCACGGCGGTCAACGAGATGACCAGCGCCGTGGAAGAGGTGGCGCGCAACGCCGTAAGCACCTCCGAAGCGTCGCGCGATGCCACAGGGTCAGCCAGCGACGGTCGCGACCTGGTGCAGGAGACCGTGGCCGCCATCGAGCGCATGAGCGTCGACGTGCAGGGCACTGCGCAGCTGATCGGCAACCTGGCCGAGCAGTCGCGCGACATCGGCAAGGTGCTCGACGTGATCCGCGGCCTGGCCGACCAGACCAACCTGCTGGCGCTCAACGCCGCCATCGAGGCGGCCCGTGCCGGTGAGGCAGGCCGAGGTTTCGCCGTGGTTGCAGACGAAGTCCGCGCCCTCGCCCACCGCACCCAGCAGTCCACCAGCGAAATCGAGCGGATGATCGGCAGCATTCAGGGCGGCACGGAAAAGGCCGTCGACTCGATGCGCAACAGCACCGACCGTGCCGAGTCGACGCTGAACATCGCCAAGGGCGCCGGTCTTGCGCTGGACACCATCAACGGCGCCATCGTGCAGATCAACGAGCGCAACCTGGTGATCGCCAGCGCCGCCGAAGAGCAGGCCCAGGTGGCGCGGGAAGTGGACCGCAACCTGGTCAACATCCGCGACCTATCGACCCAGACCGCCGCCGGCGCCCACCAGACCAGCGCCGCCAGCAGCGAGCTGTCGCGCCTGGCCGTGGATCTCAACGGCATGGTGGCCAAGTTCAGGGTGTGAAGGTCAGATCAAGAGTTCGGGGGCGTTGCCCCCTCCCGCGGCGCTGGGAGGGGCGCGCTGCCGATCAATACTCGATCCGCACATCTCCTTTCGGCACGCTGCAGCAGGACAGGATGTAGCCCTCGGCTTCATCGTCCTCGGTGATGCCGCCGTTGTGCTCCATCTCCACTACGCCGGCCACCTTGAGCACCTTGCAGGTGCCGCAGATGCCCATGCCGCAAGCCTTGGGAATCATCAGGCCGAGCTTGGCGGCCGCCGCATGCACGGTTTCCCCCGGGGCCACGCGGATGCTCTTGCCGGCGTTGATGAACTCCACCTGATGCAGCTCGCTGGCGTCCACTTCCGGCGCGTCGGCGGCCTGCTCGGCCTGCTCCACCGCGTCGGCCCGGGCTTCGGGCGGGGTCGCGCCGAACGACTCTTCGTGGTAGTGGCTCATGTCGAAACCGTTGGCTTCGAGCAGGCGCTTGACCGCAGTCATGTACGGCGTCGGGCCACAGCAGAACACTTCACGCTCCATGAAATCCGGGGCGATGATTTCCAGCAGCTTCTGGTTCAGGTAGCCACGGTAGCCGGCCCAGGGCTCGCCCAGGCCGTGCTTCTCGCAAATGATGTGCAGGCTGAAGTTGTCGATCCGCGACGCCATGTGCTCCAGCTCGCGGTGGTAGATGATGTCCTTGGGCGAGCGCGCGCTGTGCACGAAGACCATGTCGACGTTGGCGTTGGTGTCATAGAACCAGCGCGCCATGGACATCACCGGGGTGACGCCGACACCGCCGCTGAGGTACAGCACCTTGGAGCTCGGCGCGTCGATGGCGTTGAACAGCCCGACCGGGCCGTGCACCGCCAGCTCCTGGCCCTCGTGCAAGGTGTCGTGCAGCCAGTTGGAGACCCGCCCGCCCGGCACCCGCTTGATGGTGATGGAGAAACTGTAGGGCACCGACGGCGAGCTGGAAATGGTGTAGGAGCGCATCACCGGCTGGCCGTCGATTTCCAGCTCCAGCGTGACGAACTGCCCGGGCTTGAAGAAGAACAGGATCGGCTGGTCGGCCATGAAACAGAAGGTGCGCACATCCCAGGTTTCCTGGATGACCTTGACGCAGCGCACAATGTGCCGACCGTTGGCCCAGGTCTGGGTGTTCACCGGCATCAGGTAACTTTCGGACATGCTGTTCTCCGCGGCCGACTGTCGGCCCTAATGGCTGCGATTCTGCGCAAGGGCGACCAGTGCCATTTACCTATCTGCGACATTCGCATGCTTGTGGCGACCAGCCCATCGGACAAGGGCTGGCGCGTCGGGAATGGATTGGGGCATGTCGCCCATGGATAAGGTTCTGCGCCGATCCGCACGCACACTCGCACCTATCAGTTCCTGCAATCAAGCGCTTTGCGTCGCAACCGTATCAGCCACTTTTCGTCGGCCACACTGCATGGCCATGAGGACACACACGATGGACAGCACCACCACTCTGAGCCTGGGCGACCCGCTGGAACCCGCACGCAAGGCCACGGCCGAGATGCTGCAGAGCCGCGAGCGCACCTTCTCGCTGCCACAACCCTTCTACAGCGACGAGCGCCTGCACGAGATCGACATGCAGGAGATCTTCCACAAGGAATGGTTGATTGCCGGCATGACCGCCGAGATCCCGGCCAAAGGCAACTTCCTGACCCTGCAGGTGGGCAAGAACCCGATCATCGTGGTGCGCGGCGCCGAAGGCATCGTGCATGCCTTCCACAACGTCTGCCGCCATCGTGGCTCGCGCCTGTGCACCGCCGAGAAGGGCAAGGTGGCCAAGCTGGTCTGCGGCTACCACCAGTGGACCTACGAGCTGGACGGCCGGCTGCTGTTCGCCGGCACCGAGATGGGCGCCGATTTCGACATGAAGCAGTACGGCCTGAAGAAGGTCAACGTCAAGGTTTCCGGGGGCTACATCTTCATCTGCCTGGCGGACAACCCGCCCGCCATCGACAACTTCCTGGCGACCCTGAACCACTACATGGAACCCTACGACATGGAGAACACCAAGGTGGCGGTGCAGACCACCTTGATGGAAAAGGCCAACTGGAAGCTGGTGCTGGAAAACAACCGCGAGTGCTACCACTGCGGCGGTTCACACCCCGAGCTGTTGAAAACCCTGCTGGAGTGGGACGACGTCACCGACCCGCGCGCCGACCAGGCCTTCAAGGACCACGTCGCCGCCTCCGCCGCCGCCTGGGAAGCGGAGAAGATCCCTTACGCCCACGCCAGCTTCGGCCTGCGCAATCGCATCGTACGCATGCCGCTGCTCAAGGGCACCGTGTCGATGACCCTGGACGGCCAGGTCGGCTGCAAGAAGCTGATGGGCCGCATCAAGAACCCGGACCTGGGCTCGATGCGCATCCTGCACCTGCCGCACTCCTGGAACCACTGCATGGGCGACCACGTGATCGTCTTCACCGTATGGCCGATCAGCGCCCAGGAAACCATGGTCACCACCAAGTGGCTGGTGCACAAGGACGCGGTCGAGGGCGTCGACTACGACGTGCAGCGCATGCGCCAGGTGTGGGACGCCACCAACGACCAGGACCGCCGCCTGGCCGAGGAAAACCAGAAAGGCATCAATTCCACCGCCTACCAGCCGGGCCCCTACTCCAAGACCTACGAGTTTGGCGTGGTCAACTTCATCGACTGGTACAGCGAACGCATGCTGAGCAACCTGGGCGCCGAGCCGGCGGCCTACCTCAAGGGCGTTGCGGTTCACGAATAGCGGCCCAGCTGTACAAATAACAACCAAAGGCCGCGCAGCCCAACAGCTGCGCGGCCTTTGTCATTGCGCCAACATCTTATCCACAGGCGGGTGCACAGTTAATGTGGGTAACGCTGCGAATGACTGAAAAAAACCGAATAAATTGAGTGACTTATTAGAATGATGCGGATTCGCCAGCGACTGATCATTTTTTGATCGCAAGACTGAAAGCCACGGATCACGTGGCTTGCAGCACTAGGCGAACACCTTATCCACAGAACCGCCAACAGAGATTGTGCGAAACTTTGACGAGCCTAAGAAGTCTCTGTGGACAACAGCACAACCCACTGAATTGAAAGACTATCGCCGAATGGTCAATTTTTGATCGACATGGCCCAGGGCCCGCTAAATACGGGCCTCAGCGATGCCCTAACATGTTATCCACAGGCGGATGCACAGGGAATGTGGGTAAACATGGCGCTGAGGGACCGAACACCGCAATATGTGTGGGTAAGTGTCAACGCACCACCCCTTCCTCGATCAACAGCTTCAAGATCGCTTGCGCGCCCTCTTCCGCCGACACCCCCTTGAGCACCTGGCCCGAGCCGCCGCTGGCCTTGGCTGTGGCGGCTTTCATGCGGTCGGCGCCGCTTTTTGCCTTGATTACCTTCAGCCGTTTGGGCCGTGGCTTGGCCGGCTGCAAGTCTGCGGCTGTGTATAAGTCGTCGTTGATGACTTCGACCTGCTCGACGTCGAGGACGCCCCGGCGGCCCGGGCCGAAGGCGCTTTGCCGTGGTTTCGCCGCGGCGTTATCCACAGTGGCGAGCATCGGCAGGCGCACCTTGAGACGGCGCCGCTGGCCGCGGGGCAGGGCCTGCAGGACCTGGGCGACGCCGTCGTGGATCGATTCGACCTCGGCCAGGCCGACCACGATCGGCCAACCCAGCCGTTCGGCCAGCAGAAACGGCAGCATGCCCGAGCCTTCACCGGTTTCCGCCTGGCTGCCGGTCAGCACCAATTGGGCACCGGCACTGCGCAGGTAATCGGCAAGGGCCGGCAAGGCGTCGGCGCCTTGCGGCTGTTCCAATACGTGCATCTGCGCAAGGCCCATGCCGAGGTAGGCACGCAGGGCCGGCTCGGCGACATCGCCGGCGTGCAGCACCTGCAGGTTCTGCCCGGCCAGTTGCAAACCCAGCTCTACCGCGCGCGAGTCCTGCTCGGCACGCCGCGTGCGGCCGGAGGTGGGGTGGGCGCCGACGGACACCAGGCTGATCACTTTGCTGTTCATGGGGCTCCTCAGGCAGCGTCACGCTGCGCCTGGTTGCGGTAGGCGGCGATGGCCGCAATCAGCGCGGCGAGAATTGCCCCGCTGTCGCCGATCACCGAGAGGTCGGCGCGCTTGATCATGTCGCAGGTCGGGTCCTGGTTGACGGCCACCACCTTGTCGCAGGCGCCGATGCCCTGCAGGTGCTGAATGGCCCCGGAGATGCCGACTGCTACATACACCCGCGCCGTAACCCAGGTGCCGCTGGCGCCCACCTGGCGGTCGCGGCTCATGAAGCCATCGTCCACCGCCACTCGCGAACCGCCCTCGGTGGCGCCCAAGGCGTGAGCCGCTTCATGGAACAGGGCCCAATCCTTGACCCCGTTACCGCCGGAGAGGATGAACTCGGCTTCGGCCATCGGGATCACCGACGGGTCCACCGGCACCGCGCCGAGGTCTTCGATACGCGTCAGGCTGCGCGCCGCACTTGTGGATAACTCCACTGGCAGGGCTTGATGACGGGTTTCATCCACAGGCTCGGCGCACTCGGCGGCCGCGAGGATCAAGCGTGGCAAGTCCCGGCTGATGTCCTGCTGGCCGGCCCCTGCTCGGCTGATGCACTGGCCATCCTTGACCTGCCAGACCCGCGTCGCCGGCCGCTCGCCGAGTGCCGCGGCAAAGCGCCGGCCCAACTCGCCGCCCCCGGTGCGGCTATCTGGCAGCAGCCAGTGGCGCGGCGTGAATTGGTTATCCACAGCGCGCAGACCTTGCACCCGTTGCTCTGGCGAGTAGCCGTCGAATTCAGCGCCTTGCAACACCAGCAAGCGGTCCACACCGGCTGTATCGAACGCGGTCTCCTTGTGCTCGCCGAACACCACGGCCAGCACCGCACCGTCGTTACCGGCCAGGCGATGGGCCAGGCCCAGCAGGTCGCGGTCGTGACTGCTCAGGCGGCCGCCGACCATGTCAGGGACCACGGCGATGAAGAATGCGGGCTGCGCAACCACGTGCAGCCGCAACTGCGCTTCAACGGCCGTGCCACGCTTGGCAGTACCGCCCTGCTGAGCGCCGCTGCGGTCGATGCGCTTGATGCCGTTGGGCCCGATGAAACCGACCGCGTGGGGGTTCTTGCGCAGCAGACCCTGCGGGCCCATCCAGCTGTTCTGCAGCGGCTGCATGGCGGCGTGCAGCGGATGCAGGCGGTTGCGGGCGATCCACTCGGCGCGCGGGTCCCGGCGAATAATGTCGCTCATCAATGCACCTCCGCAGGTTCGCGTTTGACCGGCGCCGGCTTGCTCGCCGGCGCGTCTTCGACCAGCGCGTTGGCCACCAGCTCGGCGATGTCGAGCACCTGCGGCCGCGGCTCGACCACACCTTCGAGCATCGCAGTGCACTGCGGGCAACCCACGGCGACCACTTCGGCCTGGGTCTCGCGGATGTCGTCCATGCGCATGTCGGGTATCCGCTGCTTGCCGGGAATGTCGGTGATCGGCGCGCCGCCGCCGCCGCCGCAGCAACGGGAGCGGAAGCCCGAGCGCTGCATTTCCTTGACCTCGATGCCAAGCGCCTTGAGCACTTCGCGCGGCGCCTGGTACTCACCGTTGTAGCGGCCCAGGTAGCACGGGTCGTGGTAGGTCACGCTGCCGCCCTTGTGCGCCGCGAGGGTAAGCTGGCCGGCGCCGACCAGTTCGGCCATGAAGGTGCTGTGGTGCAACACTTCGTAGTTGCCGCCAAGAGCGCCGTATTCGTTTTTCAGCACATGGAAACTGTGTGGGTCGCAGGTGACGATGCGCTTGAAGCGGTACTTGTCCAACGTCTGGATGTTGCGCCGGGCGAGCACTTGGAAGGTCGCCTCGTCGCCCAGGCGTCGGGCGACGTCGCCGCTGTCGCGCTCCTCCAGGCCGAGCACGGCGAAGTCGACCTTGGCCGCTTTCAGCACTTTGACGAAGCTGCGCAAGGTGCGCTGGTTGCGCATGTCGAAGGCGCCGTCGCCAACCCAGAACAGCACGTCAGCGGACTTGACCTCGGACAGCAACGACAGGTTGAGATCGGCGGCCCAGTTCATCCGCCCGCCTGGGTTGAAGCCACCGGGGTTGTCGGTGGCGATCAGGTTGTCCAGCACTTCGGCGCCCTTGTTTGGCGTGGCGCCCTTCTCCAGGGTCAGGTGACGGCGCATGTCGACGATGGCGTCGACGTGCTCGATCATCATCGGGCACTCTTCCACGCAGGCGCGGCAGGTGGTGCACGACCACAGGGTATCGGCATCGACCAGGCCGTTGACGATCGGCTGGTGCGGGTTGCCGCCGTGCTCGCCAATGGCCTTGCCCGGGTAGGGGCTGCCGGCGAACCTGGCATCGGTGCCCCCGGCCAGGCCGACGACCATGTCCTGGATCAGCTTTTTCGGGTTCAGTGGCTGGCCGGCGGCGAACGCTGGGCAGGCGGCCTCGCACTTGCCGCACTGCACGCAGGCGTCGAAGCCGAGCAGTTGGTTCCAGGTGAAGTCCTTGGGTTTTTCGACGCCCAAAGGGGCGTGCGGATCGTCCAGGTTCAACGGCTTGAGGCCAGTCGAACGGCCGCCGCCAAAGCGCTCGGCGCGCCGGTGCCAGGCCAGGTGCAGGGCGCCGGCGAAGGCGTGCTTCATCGGCCCGCCCCAGGTCATGCCGAAGAACAGCTCGGACACGCCCCAGAGCACGCCGACCGAGAGGATCGCCGCCAGTACCCAGCCGCCGAAGTTTTCCGGAAGAATGCCGGCCACCGGCAAGGTGGCAACGAAGAAGCTTGCCGAGAACATCAGCAGGCTTTTCGGCAGGCGCATCCACGGTCCCTTGGACAGGCGGCTGGGTGGGTTCAGGCGGCGGGCGTAGACGAACAGCGCGCCGACGAACATCAGCGCGGTCGCCAGCAGCAAGGCGTAGCCGAGGATGCGGTTGTGCAGGCCGAAACCATGCACCAGCACGGCCAGCACGATGGACGCCACCGCACCACCGGCCGTGGCCACGTGGGTGTTGGCAATGTATTTGTCCCGTGCAACCACATGGTGCAGGTCGACCATGTAGCGCCTGGGCATGGCCAGCAGGCCGCCCAGCAGGTCGACTTTCGCCGCCCGGCCCTGGCGCCACATGGCCACCCGCCGCAGCGCGCCCAGCACGGCAAGGCCGAGGGCGGCGAACAGCAGGATGGGGAGAAGGGTGTTAAGCATGGAGGGGACTCCCACCGGTACTTCAGGGAAAAAACACCGCTTGGCGTAGGAGCCGACCTTGGTCGCGATGAACCCACCGCGGTGTTTCAGTCATGGCCTCATCGCGGGCAAGCCCGGCTCCTACGCTACGGTGGGCAGTTCGTCAGAAATCCTTGCACAGACGCAACGCGTCGTAGATCGCCGCATGGGTGTTTCGCTGGGCCACGCAGTCGCCGATACGGAACAGCAGGTAACCGTCGCCGGTGCTGCTCAGCGAGGGCTGCGGCTGGATCGCGAACAGCGCATCGATGTCGATCTGGCCCTTGTTGCGCGAACCTTCCTTGAGGCCGTAGTACAGCATCTCGTCCGGGCGCACGCCGTTCTCCACCACCACCTGGTCGACCACCCGCTCCTCTTTGGCGCCGGTGTATTCGTTCTCCAGCACCGCCACCAGCTTGTCGCCCTCGCGATAGACCTTTTCCAGCATCAGGTCGCCGGTCATGATCACTTCCTTGGGGTACATGCTGCGGTAGTAGGTCGGGAACGACGTGCCGCCGATGGCCACGCCCGGCTTGATGTCGTCGGTGACGATCTCGACCTGGCTGCCCTTGTCGGCGAGGAAATCGGCCACCGACATGCCGGTGAATTCGCAGATGGTGTCGTACACCAGCACGTTCTTGCCCGGCGCAACCTTGCCGTCGAGCACATCCCAGCTGCTGACCACCAGGCCTTCGGCCGCGCCCCAATGTTCGTTCTGCTCAAGGAACGGATGCCCGCCCACCGCCAGCACGATCACGTCCGGACGCAGGTCCATGATGGTCGGGATGTCGGCAGCGGTGCCCAGGCGCAGGTCGACCTTCAGGCGCGCCAGTTCCAGCTGGAACCAGCGGGTAATGCCGGCAATCTGGTCGCGTTGTGGCGCTTTCGAGGCGGTGGTGATCTGCCCGCCGATGAACTCCTTCTTCTCGAACAGGGTCACGTCGTGGCCACGCTCGGCCGAGACCCGCGCCGCTTCCATGCCCGCCGGGCCGGCACCGACGATCACCACCTTGCGCTTGACCCCGGTGGTCTTCTCGATGATGTGCGGTACGCCCATGTATTCGCGCGAGGTGGCGGCGTTCTGGATGCACAGCACGTCGAGGCCCTGGTACTGGCGGTCGATGCAGTAGTTGGCGCCGACGCACTGCTTGATCTGGTCGACCTGACCCATCTTGATCTTGGCGATCAGGTGCGGGTCGGCGATGTGCGCGCGGGTCATGCCGACCATGTCGACATAGCCGCCTTCGAGGATGCGCGTGGCCTGGTTCGGGTCCTTGATGTTCTGCGCGTGCAGCACCGGTACGTTGACCACTTCCTTGATGCCGGCCGCCAGGTGCAGGAACGGCTCCGGCGGGTAGCTCATGTTGGGGATGACGTTGGCCAGGGTGTTGTGGGTGTCGCAACCGGAGCCGACCACGCCGAGGAAATCGATCATGCCGGTGTCGGCGTAGTACTTGGCGATCTCCTTCATGTCCTCGTGGCTGAGGCCGTCGGGGTGGAATTCGTCGCCGCAGATGCGCAGGCCGACGCAGAAATCCGGGCCGACTTCGGCGCGCACGGCCTTGATCACTTCCAGGCCGAACCGCATGCGGTTCTCGAAACTGCCGCCCCATTCATCGGTGCGCTTGTTGACCCGCGGGCTCCAGAACTGGTCGATCATGTGCTGGTGCACCGCCGACAGCTCGACGCCGTCCAGGCCGCCGGCCTTGGCCCGCGCCGCAGCGCTGGCGTAGTTGCCGATCACCCGGCGGATCTCTTCCGGCTCGATGGTCTTGCAGGTGGCGCGGTGCACCGGCTCGCGGATGCCGGAAGGCGACATCAGGGTTGGCCAGTGTTCGCCGTCCCACCGCGAGCGGCGGCCCATGTGGGTAATCTGGATCATGATCTTGGCGCCATGCTTGTGCATGGCGTCGGCGAGGTTCTGGAAGTGCGGGATGATCTTGTCGGTGGCCAGGTTGACCGACTTCCACCAGCCCTGCGGGCTGTCGATGGCGACGCTGGAGGAGCCGCCGCAAATCGCCAGGCCGATGCCACCCTTGGCTTTCTCTTCGTAATACTTGACGTAACGATCGGTGGTCATGCCGCCATCGGTGGCGTAGACCTCGGCGTGAGCGGTGCTCAGCACGCGGTTGCGGATCGTCAGTTTGCCGATCTGGATCGGCTGGAACATCGCTTCGAAAGCCATGGGGCAGTCCTCGACTTACAACGGCTTGACGGTGAACAGGCCATCTTCGTGGCCTTCTTCGGAACCGCCATACACTTGTTCGGCTACGGTGCGCACGCTGCTGCCGCGGGCGGCGAGGATCTGGTCCATGGCGCCGGCGAACCAGCCGGTGAACATGTAGTCGACCTTGCGCCCGACCTTGCCGTACACGTAGACGAACGCCGAGTGCTCGAGCTTGACGCTGGCGGTGCCCTTGTCGAGGTCGATGTCCTGGATCTTGAACAGGCCCCAGCCGCGTTGCGACAGGCGCTTCATGTAGTGCTCGAACACCGCCACGCCTTCCAGCCCGTGGCATTCGGCTTCCTTTTCGCACCAGTGCCAGGCGGACTTGTAGCCGGCCTTGTAGAGAATCTCGGCGTAGGCGTCGGCGCCCAGGACTTCCTCGATGCCCATGTGGTTGTTGACGAAGAAATGCCGCGGCACGTAGAGCATCGGCAGGGCGTCGGAGGTCCACACGCCGGTTTCGCTGTCGACTTCGATAGGCAATTGCGGGGCGATCTTGGCCATGGAACGTTAACTCCAGAAAAATACGGTAGTGCCCGCTGCGCGAAGGGCAGCGGGAAAGAATCAGAAGTCGGGCTTATTCGCCCCAGACATCGGCGAGCACGTTCACCCAGTTCTCGCCCATGATCTTGCGCACCACGCGCTCATTGTGGCCGCGCTTGAGCAGGGTCTCGGTGAGGTTGGGGAATTCGCCGACGGTGCGGATGCCCAGCGGGTTGATGATCTTGCCGAAGCTGGTCAGGCGGCGGGCGTAGCCCTTGTCGTGGGTGAGGTATTCGAAGAAGTCCTGGCCGTGGCCCTGGGTGAAGTCGGTGCCGATGCCAATGGCGTCTTCGCCGACGATGTTCATCACGTATTCGATGGCTTCGGCGTAGTCGTCGATGGTCGACTCGATGCCCTTGGCGAGGAACGGTGCGAACATGGTCACGCCAACGAAACCGCCGTGATCGGCAATGAACTTCAGTTCTTCATCGGATTTGTTGCGCGGGTGCTCCTTGAGCCCCGACGGCAGGCAGTGCGAGTAGCACACCGGCTTCTTCGATTCGAGGATGACTTCCTCGGAAGTCTTGGAGCCAACGTGGGACAGGTCGCACATCACCCCGACGCGGTTCATCTCGGCGACGATTTCGCGGCCGAAGCCCGACAGGCCACCGTCGCGCTCGTAGCAGCCGGTGCCGACCAGGTTCTGGGTGTTGTAGCACATCTGCACGATGCCCACGCCCAGCTGCTTGAAGATCTCCACGTAGCCGATCTGGTCTTCGTAGGCATGGGCGTTCTGGAAGCCGAAGAGGATGCCGGTCTTGCCCAGTTCCTTGGCCTTGCGGATGTCGGCTGTAGTGCGCACCGGCATCACCAGGTCGCTGTTCTCGCGCATCAGCTTCTGGCTCTTGCAGATGCTGTCGATGGTGGCCTGGAAGCCTTCCCACACCGATACGGTGCAGTTGGCCATGGTCAGGCCGCCCTTGCGCATGTCTTCGAACAGCTCACGGTTCCACTTGGCGATGATCAGGCCATCGATAACGATGCTGTCGGCGTGCAATTCGGCTGGGCTCATCAGGCTGTCCCCTTTAGGCAAGGCATGCGCCGAATCGTCTGCCGGCGCTTTGGGGCCAGCATAAGCCTGCGAGCCACCGCAGCCGGATTCAAAAACGACAGGGGAATCACCGAAAGCGTCAATGCGCAGCCGGGCATGCCTGGCTGCGACGTGCGGAGCAGCGTGGCTGCGCAGGCAAGGCTTCCGGCTGGCCTGCGGCGCGGCGCTGGGTAGGCTGACAACCTCACATCCAGACAGAGGAAACGCCCATGTCATTCGAAATCAACATCAAGGTTGGCAACGACGCCCAGTCCTCCACCATCACCGCCAGCGGCAAAGTTCGCGATCTGATCTCTGCCGAGGAACGGGAAACCTTCGGCGTTGACCACTTCGCGCTCACCCGAGCGATCGAAAACATGCGCGGCGAAGCGCCCGATGAGGTGCACCTGCGCGATCACCGTCTTTTCGATCAGTACGGCTGGACCAAGACTCATCGGGTCATGGAAGTACTCAGTGCAGAGATAATTTCCATTGACCTGGAGCCGGTGGCGCTGGCCACCCATCATTACGAGAACCTGCGCGACAACCTGCCGTCCTCGCACACGGCGACCCTGAGCTATGCGGCGCTGGTCTCGGCCGCCACCAACTGGACCGCCGGCAGCAAACTGACTCTGGAGCAGAAATTCACCTACAAGATCGGCCTGCCCAGCAACAACGTCACCGGCGAAACCCGCATCGGCCTGGAGACTTCCTATGGCCAGGGCGCCTCGAAGACGCTGACCTCGACCATCACCACCGCCGATGCCGTGACGCTGGTGGTCGAGCCGGGCACGCGCGCCACGGCGACCCTTTCGGCGAGCAAAGGCACGCTCAAGGCCAAGGTGATCTACCGTGCGTATCTCGAGGGTGATGTGTATTACGACTATCACACGCCTTTCGAGGGTCACCACCATTGGGCCGAGCCAATCGAAGACATCATGGCCGCAGGCGCTATCTTCAACGAAGTGCTGTGCTCGGAGATCATCGAGGTAGGCTTCTATGCCGACACCAGGGTGATCGTCAGTGACGATCAGGGCAGCCCCGAGCGGGAAATGGCACCGGCATTCCTGACCGTGGATTGAAGGTCGCTGCACCGCAAGGCCCGCGGGGCTGTTAATCCACTCGAACCTGAGCCAAAATCTGTGACACTTGTTGAAACTTCTTTCTGGGATGGCGCAAATGAGAGCATGGGTTTTGGTACTGGCGCTGGCCGCCTTTGGCGCACAGGCTGCCGACGACGATGAACCGCAGACCCCGGGCAACGATGGCCCGACGCCCTGCGACAACGTCGAAACCGCGCAGCAGAGCTTCGATTGCTCGGCCTATAACCGCAAGACCGCCGAAACCGAGCTGGGCGAGTCGGTCAAGGACCTGACCGACCGCATCAACTCGCAGTTCGCCGACCACCCGACCCAGCTCAACGACCTGCTGGGCAAGGTCAAGGCCGCCCAGCGCCTGTGGGAACAGCTGCGTGACGCCGATTGCGCGGTGGACACCTTCAACACCGACAAGAACAGCCAGGCCTACCAGATCGCCCTCAACGACTGCATCGCGCAGAAGAGCGACGAGCGTTCCGAGACCCTGCAATCGGTCGGCATGGAGTGACCGCGGCCAATCAGGGCGTGAACATCTGCGGCGTCGAGATCAAGGGCAGCGAAGCCATCTTCGCCTGCGCCGAACGCGACGGCGCCGCCATCCGTCATGTACCGCTGGCGACCCGCAAGATCGGCCTCGACGACGATGAACAGGCCAGCCAGGTCAAGGCCTTCGCCGAGCAGGTGCAGGCCTTCGTCAAGGCCCAGGGCATCGGCCATTTGGTGGTCAAGAAGCGCAGCAAGAAGGGCGAGTTCGCCGGTGGCCCGGTGACCTTCAAGATCGAGGGCGTGCTGCAATTGCTCGATGATTGCCAGGTCACCCTGGTCTCGCCGCAGACCATCAGCGCCAGCTCACGCAAGCACGATGCGCCGATTCCCGACTCGCTGAACAAGTATCAGTGGGAAGCCTGGAAAGCGGCCTGCGCGGTGCTGCTCAAGGGTTGACGCTCAGCGCCCGCTCGCTGTTGCGCTCGCCGAGGCGGTCCTCCCGCGGGCAGCAGACAAAGCGCGCGCGGTAGCTGCGGGTGAAATACGACGGCGACTCGAAACCGCAGGCGATACTCACCTCCAGCACGCTCATGTCGGTCTGGCGCAGCAGCTGGCGGGCCTTGTCCAGGCGCAGGCGCAGGTAGAAGTTGCTCGGTGTGTCGTTCAGGTGCAGGCGGAACAGCCGCTCCAGCTGGCGGCGGGTGATGCCCACCGCCTCGGCCAGCGCCAGGGTGCCCAGCGGCGGCTCGCTGTGGCGCTCCATCTCGCCGATCACATGCACCAGCTTCTTGTTGCGGATGCCATAGCGCGAGGCGATCTGCATGCGCTGGTGATCCTTGCGCGGGCGAATGCGGCCCAGCACGAATTGCTCCGACACCTCGATGGCTAACTCGCTGCCGTGGGCCTGAGCCACCAGGTCGAGCATCAGGTCGATGGACGCGGTGCCGCCGGCGGAGGTGATGCGCTGGCGGTCGATCTCGAACAGCTCCTGGGTCGCCTGCAATTGCGGGTAGGACTCCTTGAACGCCTCCAGCGCCTCCCAGTGCAAGGTTACCCGGTGGCCAGCGAGCAGGCCCGCTTCGGCCAGCACGAAGGCGCCGGTGTCGATGCCGCCCAGGGTCACGCCCTCGTGGTCGAGGCGGCGCAGCCAGTGCTGCAGCGCCGCAGTGAACGCGCGCAACGGTTCGAAACCGGCCACGATCAGCAGCGTCGCGCCCCGGCGCAAGGGCTCCAGCGCCGCATCGGCGTTCACCGACATGCCGCTGCTGGCCAGCACCGGCCCGCCGTCCAGGCTCAGCACATGCCAGCGGTACAGGCCCGGGCGAAAGCGATTGGCCACGCGCAAGGGCTCTATGGCGGAGATGAAACCGATCGCCGAGAAGCCGGGCAACAGCAAAAAGTAGAAGTCCTGGGACATGACCGTGCTCGCTGGATGCCCGCGAAACGCAGGCAACCCGACGTTAATAACGCGCAGGTCGCCACCGTGCAAGTGGCCGTCGCCGCAGGGCCGATGATGTCGCTTCTGGATCATTAATTTGTGCGGACGTTGCGCCCCGAAGCGCCCCTCTGCACGAGATCAGCCATGAACCACGACGTCATCATCACCTGCGCCCTGACCGGGGCCGGCGACACCACCGCGAAAAGCCACCTGGTGCCGATCACGCCCAAACAGATCGCCGCCGCAGCGGTGGAAGCCGCCAAGGCCGGCGCCACCGTGGTCCACTGCCACGTGCGCGACCCGCAGACCGGCAAGTTCAGCCGCGACGTGGCGCTGTATCGCGAGGTCATGGAGCGCATCCGCGAGGCCGACATCGACATCATCGTCAACCTCACCGCCGGCATGGGCGGCGATCTGGAAATTGGCGCGGGCGAAGAGCCCCTGGCCTTCGGCCCGAACACCGACCTGGTCGGGCCGCTGACGCGCCTGGCGCATGTCGAAGAGCTGCTGCCGGAAATCTGCACGCTGGACTGCGGCACCCTCAACTTCGGCGACGGCGACACCATCTACGTGTCCACCCCGGCGCAGCTGCGCGCCGGCGCCCGGCGCATCACCGAGCTGGGGGTGAAAGCCGAACTGGAGATCTTCGACACCGGCCACCTGTGGTTCGCCAAGCAGATGATCAAGGAAGGCCTGCTGCACGACCCCCTGTTCCAGTTGTGCCTGGGTATCCCATGGGGCGCACCGGCCGATACCACCACCATGAAGGCCATGGTCGACAACCTGCCCAGCGACGCCGTGTGGGCGGGCTTCGGCATCGGCCGCATGCAGATGCCGATGGCGGCGCAGGCGGTGCTGCTCGGCGGCAACGTGCGGGTGGGCCTGGAAGACAACATCTGGCTGGAAAAAGGCGTGCTGGCCAGCAACGGCCAACTGGTCGAGCGGGTCGGCGAAATCCTCACCCGCCTGGGCGCACGCATCCTCACCCCGGCTGAAGGCCGGGCCAAAATGAACCTCGTCCGCCGCTGATCGCCCAGGAAAAACCGCCATGAAATTCATCACCGACATCAAGACATTCGCAGCCCTGGGCAGCGGCGTGATCGGCAGCGGCTGGGTCGCCCGGGCCCTGGCCCACGGCCTCGACGTGGTGGCCTGGGACCCGGGGCCCGGCGCCGAAGCCGCCTTGCGCCAACGCGTGGCCAAGGCGTGGCCGGCCCTGGAAAAACAGGGCCTGGCGCCCGGCGCCTCGCCCGAGCGCCTGCGCTTTGTGGCAACCATCGAGGAGTGCGTGAGCGAAGCCGACTTCATCCAGGAAAGCGCCCCCGAGCGGCTGGAACTCAAGCTCGACCTGCACCGCCAGATCAGCGCGGCGGCCCGGCCCGATGCGCTGATCGGCTCCAGCACCTCGGGCCTGCTGCCCAGCGAGTTCTACGAAAGCGCCACCCACCCGCAGCGCTGCGTGGTCGGCCACCCGTTCAACCCGGTGTACCTGCTGCCGCTGGTGGAAGTGGTCGGCGGGCGCAACACCGCTGCCGAGGCCGTCGAGGCGGCGATGACCGTGTACCGCTCGCTGGGCATGCGCCCGCTGCACGTGCGCAAAGAGGTGCCCGGCTTCATCGCCGACCGCCTGCTCGAAGCGCTGTGGCGCGAGGCGTTGCACCTGGTCAACGACGGCGTCGCCACCACAGGGGAGATCGATGACGCGATCCGCTTCGGTGCCGGCCTGCGCTGGTCGTTCATGGGCACCTTCCTGACCTACACCCTGGCCGGCGGCGACGCCGGCATGCGCCACTTCATGCAGCAGTTCGGACCGGCGCTGCAGCTGCCCTGGACCTACCTGCCGGCACCTGAACTGACCGACCGGCTGATCGACGACGTGGTCGACGGCACCAGCGCCCAGCTCGGCCAGCACAGCATCGCCGCCCTGGAACGCTATCGCGACGACTGCCTGCTGGCGGTACTCGAAGCGGTGCGAACAACCAAGCTCAAGCACGGCATGAGCGTCGACGCATGATCACCTATCAGACGGCGGTGCTGCCGGAATGGGTGGACTACAACGGGCACCTGCGCGACGCCTTCTACCTGTTGATCTTCAGCTACGCCACCGATGCCTTCATGGACCGTATCGGCCTGGCCTGCGACGACCGCGCCAACAGTGGCACCTCGCTTTTCACCCTGGAGGCGCACATCAACTACCTGCATGAGGTCAAGCTGGGCGCTCAGGTACAGGTGCAGACCCAGGTAATCGGCCATGATCACAAACGCCTGCACCTGTTCCACAGCCTGCACATCGACGCCGGCCAAGCCTTGGCGGCCAGCGAGCAGATGCTCCTGCATGTGGATCTGGCGGGACCCAGATCGGCGCCGTTCAGCGCGGGGTCGCTACAGTTGCTGGAAGCCTTCATCGCCGACCAGGGCGAGCTGGCCGCGCCGCAGTGCGTGGGCAAGGTGATTGCGCTGGCGCAGCGTTAGGCCCTGGCGAGAAGCCGAAAACGACCTGTTCATGTGCATCCCTGCCATGGCGACCGGCATCCCTTGCCGGGAGCATCGCGGTGCTACCAGAATCGACACAACATCAAGCCAATCATGAGGACCTGCGCCATGATGCATGCCGATTTGATCGATCAGGAAGATTTGCTGGGCCAGCTGCGCTCGCTGGGCTTCGAGATGCCGGCCGGGGCCAGCGCCGAACAGGCTTGCCAATGCGCCGTGCGCGGCCTCAGCGAGTCGCGCGCCAAGGCGCTGCGCAGCATGGTCGAGCAGATGCTCACCGGCCGCGCGACCATTCTGCCGGCGGTGCGCCAGGCTATCGACCAGCAGCTGTTGCCGGCGCTGGCGCAGTTTCATGGGGCGCGGGGGTAGTGTATGGACAGGATGTGCCTGGCGTGAGATTCAATGTGGCCACCACCGGCCTGGCGGCCTCTCGGGGTCTGCGCCCCCTCCCACATTGGATCTGTCGTGGGAGGGGGCAAAGCCCCCGAGAGGCCGCCAGGCCGGTTTGATCTTTCTGGCGCCTGTCGTAATTTCCAATATGGCCACTATCGGCCACATCCCCCCCAACCCACCCCCCCTACAACCTCACGCTGGCAAAGGTCGACTCGTTGCGGGCCTGGCTCAATGCCGACATCGGTCCGGACAGCGGCGCCAGGACCATGCCGGGCGGGATTGGCAGCATGGCGATCTGCTGGGTGGTGTTGGAACCGACGCGCTCGTCGCGGGGCGGGATGCCGAAGTATTCGCGATAGCATTTGGAGAAATGCGGAGTCGAAACGAAGCCGCACACCGAGGCCACCTCGATGATCGACATCGGCGTCTGCTTGAGCAACTGGCGGGCGCGAATCAGGCGCAGCTTGAGGTAGTAGCGCGACGGCGAGCAGTGTAGATATTTCTGGAACAATCGCTCCAGCTGCCGACGCGACACCGCCACATACACCGCCAGCTCGTCGAGGTCGATGGGCTCCTCGAGGTTGGCCTCCATCAAGGCGACGATTTCCTGCAACTTGGGCTGGTTGGTGCCGAGCATGTGCTTGAGCGGCACGCGCTGGTGATCCTGTTCGTTGCGGATGCGCTCGTAGACGAACATCTCGGAGATGGCCGCCGACAGTTCACGCCCGTGATCGCGGCTGATCAGGTGCAGCATCATGTCCAGCGGCGCGGTGCCGCCGGAGCTGGTGAAGCGGTTGCGGTCCAGGGTGAACAGGCGCGTGCTCATGGCCACCCGCGGGAAGGCTTCCTGCATCGAGGCCAGGCATTCCCAGTGCACGCTGCAGTCGAAACCGTCGAGCAGGCCAGCGCAGGCCAGGGCCCAGCTGCCGGTGCATACCGCGCCGAGGCGGCGCGACTGGCGGGCCTGGCTTTGCAGCCAGGTCACGTGTTCGCGGGTCACCGTGCGCTGGATACCGATGCCGCCGCAGACGATCACGGTGTCGAGCACCGGGGCCTGGTGCATGGCCGCATCCGGGGTGATCTGCAGGCCGTCGCTGGCCCAGACCTGGCCGCCATCGACGCTCAACGTGGTCCAGCGATACAGCTCACGGCCCGACAGCTGATTGGCCATGCGCAGCGGCTCCACCGCCGAAGCCAGGGAGATCAGGGTGAAGTTATCCAGCAGCAGGAAGCCGATGGATTGAGGCGCACGGTTCTGGGGTTGGGCCCCGGAGTTGAACGACGTCATCGCAGTATCTCCTCACTCATAGCGGTGGATGGCCTCAGGCGGAGGCTCTTTTAATCGCCCTCCTCATGGGAGGGCTCGACCAGCAGTGGCAATGACAACGCAAATGCCATGCCCGAATTTGAATGCGCATTCAATAAAACCTGAAAACGACCTTGTGCGCCGTCACAGAGCGGCTGTCGCCAACCCTGCGCGCAGGGCCACGGCCCGCGGGCTGCGCGCGCTTGAGCAGTTCGGTAGCACTCGGCGCGGACCATTCAAATCGCGACAGCAGGCGCTGTCACCGGAGCCCACAGGAAGCGGGTAGCGCGTGGCAAATAGCCATACCAACCCTAAGGAGAAAGGCACGCCGCGACCGACGCGCCAAAAAGTTGCGTTGAATCACTGAATGAGCAAAAACCGCGCAGTCAGCACTCGATGGCGCTGACCGCCAGGCCGCCGCGCGAGGTTTCCTTGTACTTGTCGTGCATGTCGGCGCCGGTGTCGCGCATGGTGCGGATTACCCTATCCAGCGAGATGAAGTGAATGCCGTCGCCGCGCAGGGCCATCTGCGCGGCGTTGATCGCTTTCACCGCGGCAATCGCATTGCGCTCGATGCACGGCACCTGGACCAGCCCGCCGACCGGGTCGCAGGTCAGCCCGAGGTTGTGCTCCAGGCCGATCTCGGCGGCGTTCTCGAGCTGGGCCGGAGTAGCCCCGAGAATCTCGGCCAAGCCGGCCGCTGCCATGGCACAGGCCGAGCCGACCTCACCCTGGCAGCCGACTTCGGCGCCGGAAATGGAGGCGTTCTTCTTGCACAGGATGCCGATGGCGGCCGCCGCCAGCAGGTAGTCGACGACGTTGGCCTCGCTGACTTCGTCGCTGAACTTCATGTAGTAGTGCAGCACCGCCGGGATGATGCCCGCCGCGCCGTTGGTGGGGGCGGTGACCATACGGCCGCCGGCGGCATTTTCCTCGTTGACCGCCAGGGCAAACAGGTTGACCCACTCCATCGCGCTCAAGGTCGAGCCGATCACGTTGGGCTTGTTCAGCTCCAGCAGGCTGCGGTGCAGCCTGGCCGCCCGACGCCGTACGAACAGGCCGCCAGGCAGGATGCCTTCGTGCTTGAGGCCCTGCTCGACGCAATCCTGCATCGCCTGCCACAGGGTCATGAGGCCCGCGCGGATCTCTGCCTCGCTGCGCCAGACCTTTTCATTGGCCATCATCAGTTGCGACACACGCAGGCCGTGGGTCTCGCACAACTCCAGCAGTTCCACTGCCGAATTGAAGTCGTAAGGCAGCACGGTGTTGTCGGCATCCAGTACGCCGCTGGCGGCCTGGGCGGCGTCGACGACGAAGCCGCCGCCCACCGAGTAGTAGGTGTCGCGGCTCAACTCGCCCCGCTCGCCCTGGGCGATCAGGGTCATGGCGTTGGGGTGGTACGGCAGGTTCTCGTCGAGCA
This sequence comes from Pseudomonas sp. HR96, assembly GCF_034059295.1. NCBI lineage: Bacteria > Pseudomonadati > Pseudomonadota > Gammaproteobacteria > Pseudomonadales > Pseudomonadaceae > Pseudomonas > Pseudomonas sp. HR96. The sequence goes on along the minus strand of NZ_CP139141.1, from coordinate 525,367 downwards.
GCAGCATGTCGCGGGCCCAGACGAAATGCACCGGGCGCTCGCCGCCGAGCAGCAGCGTGTCGCTTTCACGCAAGGCCTCGATACGCGGGCCGATGGTCGACGGGTCGATCGCGTCCGGCCATTCGCCCATCAGCCCCATGACCACCGCATTGTCGCTGCCGTGGCCGACACCGGTGGCCGACAGCGAGCCATACAGGCGCACTTCGATGCGTTGCACGGCGCTCAGTTCGTCGCGCTGGCGCAGGCCCTGGGTGAACAGCGCCGCAGCGCGCATGGGCCCTACGGTGTGTGAGCTGGAAGGTCCGATGCCGATCTTGAACAGGTCGAACACGCTGATGGCCATTGCCGCAAAACCTCCTGGATGCACTGTGCAGGCGGGCGCCGCAGCGCCCGTGATTGCCACCATCATGGGCCGATCAACGACAAGTCTGACGCCTGCAACCGACTTGGTCTTGCTTGTCTGCGCCCTGTATTGGGCTACTGTCGTTACGGCGTAGGTGCCCGCTGGTGACAGTCGCCAACGGGTCGCGAATCTGTAAACGACCTCATCGACACTGGATACGACTCTGCCTGTACTGGTTACGACCCCCCCTGTAGGCGACAGATTTTCGCTGGTACATGATCGTTCCCGACTCGGTTGCACGGCAGGGCGTTTCCCGCCATTTCAAGCACCCACGAAAGTGCTGCGCGTCAGGTGGCGCGCAGTCAGGAAAACACTCCAGGAGTTCCTTCATGAAAGCTTCACCTTCGATGTTGCTGGGCGCTTTGCTGAGTCTCCCCGTACTGGCCCATGCCGCCGACCCGGCGCAGTGCGCCACGGTCAATTTCTCGGATGTCGGCTGGACCGACAACACCGTGACCACGGCGGTCACCAGCGCGGTGCTGGAGTCGCTCGGCTACAAGGCCAAGACCACCATGATCTCGGTACCGGTGACCTTCAAGTCGCTGGCCGACGGCAAGAACATGGACGTGTTCCTGGGCAACTGGATGCCGACCATGGAAAACGACATCAAGGCTTACCGTGACGCCGGCACCGTGGAAACCGTGCGCGCCAACCTGGAAAACGCCAAGTACACCCTGGCCGTGCCCCAGGAGCTGTATGACAAGGGCCTGCACGACTTCGCCGACATCGCCAAATTCAAGAAGGAGCTGGACGGCAAGATCTACGGCATCGAGCCAGGCAACGACGGCAACCGCCTGATCCAGAGCATGATCGACAAGAACGCCTTCGGCCTGAAAGACGCCGGCTTCAAGGTAGTCGAGTCGAGCGAGGCCGGCATGCTGTCGCAGGTCGACCGCGCCACCAAGCGCCACACCGACGTGGTGTTCCTGGGCTGGGAACCGCACCCGATGAACACCCGCTTCAAGATCCAGTACCTGACCGGCGGCGACGATTACTTCGGCCCCAACTTCGGCCAGGCTACCGTGTACACCAACGTGCGCAAGGGCTACACCCAGGAATGCGCCAACGTCGGGCAACTGCTGAAGAACCTGCAATTCACCCTGCCGATGGAAAGCTCGCTGATGGGCAACATCCTCGACGACAAGATGAAGCCTGATGTGGCCGCCAAGGCCTGGCTGAAGAAAAACCCGCAAGTGCTCGACACCTGGCTCGCCGGCGTGACCACCCTTGACGGTAAACCAGGCCTGGAGGCCGCCAAAGCCAAGCTCACCCAGTAACGCGATGCCGGCACGGTGCGCCGCGCCGGCATCAGACTTCCCCCCCGCATGCGGACGTTCACTACCATGCTGACTGACCATAAACTCCCACTGGGCGAATACATCGCAGCTTTCGTCGACTGGCTCACCCGCCACGGCGCGAGCACCTTCGACCTGATCTCGTCGACACTGGAAAGCCTGATCCACGGCCTCACCTTCGGCCTGACCTGGTTCAATCCTTTCGTACTGATCGCGTTGATCGCCGCGCTCGCGCACTTCATCCAGCGCAAGTGGGGGCTGACCGTTTTCGTGGTGCTGTCCTTCCTGCTGATTCTCAACCTGGGCTACTGGCAGGAGACCATGGAGACCCTCGCCCAGGTGCTGTTCGCCACCGCCGTGTGCGTGGTCATCGGCGTCCCCCTGGGAATCGTCGCGGCGCACAAGCCGATGTTCTACACCATGATGCGGCCGGTGCTCGACCTGATGCAGACGGTACCGACCTTCGTCTACCTGATTCCAACGCTGACGCTGTTCGGCCTGGGCGTGGTGCCCGGGCTGATTTCCACGGTGGTGTTCGCCATCGCCGCGCCGATCCGCCTGACCTACCTGGGCATCCGCGACGTGCCCCATGAACTGATGGACGCCGGCAAGGCTTTCGGCTGCTCGCGCCGCCAGCTGCTGGCACGCATCGAACTGCCCTACGCCATGCCCAGCATCGCCGCCGGCATCACCCAGTGCATCATGCTGTCGCTGTCGATGGTGGTGATTGCCGCCCTGGTCGGTGCCGACGGCCTCGGCAAGCCGGTGGTCAACGCGCTGAACACCGCCGACATTGCCCTGGGCTTCGAAGCGGGCCTGGCAATCGTGCTGCTGGCGATCATGCTCGACCGCATCTGCAAACAGCCGGACATCAAGATCGGAGGTGACGCATGAGTATCATCCGTTTCGAAAACGTCGACGTGATTTTCTCCCGCGACCCACGCGAGGCGCTCAAGCTGCTGGACCAGGGCCTGGACCGCGCGCAGATCCTGAAAAAGACCGGGCAGATCGTCGGCGTCGAGAAGGCCAGCCTGTCCATCGAAAAAGGCGAGATCTGCGTGCTGATGGGCCTTTCCGGCTCGGGCAAGTCGAGCCTGCTGCGCTGCATCAATGGCCTCAACACGGTGAGCCGCGGCTCGCTGTTCGTCGAGCACGAAGGCTCGCAGATCAACATCGCCTCCTGCACCCCGGCCGAGCTCAAGCTGATGCGCACCAAGCGCATCGCCATGGTGTTCCAGAAGTTCGCCCTGATGCCCTGGCTGACGGTGCGCGAAAACATCAGCTTCGGCCTGGAGATGCAAGGCCGCCCGGAGAAGGAGCGGACCAAGCTGGTGGACGAGAAGCTCGAGCTGGTGGGCCTGACCCAGTGGCGCAACAAGAAGCCCGACGAACTCTCCGGCGGCATGCAGCAGCGCGTCGGCCTGGCCCGCGCGCTGGCCATGGACGCCGACATCCTGCTGATGGACGAACCCTTCTCGGCACTCGACCCGCTGATCCGCCAGGGTCTGCAGGACGAGCTGCTGGAGCTGCAACGCAAATTGCAAAAGACCATCGTCTTCGTCAGCCATGACCTGGACGAAGCGCTCAAGCTGGGCAGCCGCATCGCCATCATGAAGGACGGGCGCATCGTCCAGTACAGCAAGCCCGAAGACATCGTGCTCAACCCCGCCGACGAATACGTGCGCACCTTCGTCGCCCACACCAACCCGCTCAACGTGCTGTGCGGCCGCAGCCTGATGCGCACCGTGGACAACTGCAAGCGCATCAACGGCTCCGTGTGCCTGGACCCCGGCGTCGACTCCTGGCTCAACCTTGGCGAGGGCGGCACCCTGACCAGCGCCCGCCTGGGCGTCAACCCCCTCGACACCCAGGCCTGGGCCCCAGGCGACTCGGTGGAAGGCCTGGGTCGCTACCCCACCGTAGTGCATGCCGACATCGGCATGCGCGATGCCCTGCAGATCCGCTATCAGACCGGCAACAAGCTGGTGCTGCAGGACGGCAACCGCGTGGTCGGCATCCTTGGCGACACCGAGCTGTACCACGCGCTGCTGGGCAAGAACCTCGGTTGACCGCCCGCCCCCCCGGCTGTGCGACGCGCGGCATGCCGCCGTCGCGCAGCCCTGCTCCTGCCAACCTCCTCGCCAATGGTATAAAGCGCGCCGTTTTCAAACGGCTGCCTGGAGCCCATCGGGCAGCCATTCCTATTATTGATTGAACATTCAATCAAAATAAAATAGACTGGTTTTCGTCGGTCGGCGTCAGCGCCTGCACGAATGCCGAAGGAGATATGCAGATGCCCAAGGTTGGTATGCAACCTATCCGTCGCCAACAACTGATCGAGGCAACGCTGACCGCGGTCGACCAGGTCGGCATGGCCGAGGCCAGCATTGCCTTGATCGCCCGCCTGGCCGGGGTCTCGAACGGCATCATCAGCCACTACTTTCAGGACAAGAACGGCCTGATTGCAGCGACCATGCGCTACCTGATGAATGCATTGATCGAAAACGTCGCGGCGCGGCGCCTGGCATTGGCCGACGACAGCCCCAGGGCGCATCTGCAAGTGATCATCGCGGGCAACTTCGACGCCAGCCAGGTCAATGGCCCGGCGATGAAAACCTGGCTGGCCTTCTGGGCCGCCAGCATGCACCAGCCATCACTGCATCGGTTGCAGCGGATCAACGATCACCGCCTGTATTCCAACCTGTGCTGCCAGTTCCGCCGCGAACTGCCGCTGGAGCAGGCGCGCAGCGCGGCCCGCGGGCTGGCGGCGCTGATCGACGGCTTGTGGTTGCGCGGTGCGCTTTCGGGCGACGCCTTCGACACCGCACAGGCGCAACGCATCGCCTACGAATACATGGATCTACAGCTGGCAAAACGGGTGGGCTGAACGGCCCAGCCGCTGGCCACCGCACATCACACGCATCAGCGAGGACACTATGGCCCGTTTCGGACTGCAAAAACTCTACATCGACGGCGGCTACACCGACGCCTGCACCGGCACCACCTTCGAGGCCATCAACCCGGCCAACGGTGAAGTGCTGGCGCTGGTGCAACGCGCCGGCGAAGCCGACGTCGAGCGCGCCGTGGCCAGTGCCGAGAAAGGCCAGAAGGTCTGGGCGGCGATGACCGCCATGCAGCGCTCGCGCATCCTGCGCCGCGCCGTCGACATCCTGCGCGAGCGCAACGACGAACTGGCCGCCCTGGAAACCCTGGACACCGGCAAGGCCTATTCGGAGACCCGCTACGTCGACATCGTCACCGGCGCCGACGTGCTCGAATACTACGCCGGCCTGGTGCCCGCCATCGAAGGCGAGCAGATCCCGCTGCGCGACAGCTCTTTCGTCTACACCCGCCGCGAGCCGCTGGGCGTGACCGTGGGCATCGGCGCCTGGAACTACCCGATCCAGATCGCCCTGTGGAAATCCGCCCCGGCCCTGGCTGCCGGCAACGCGATGATCTTCAAGCCCAGCGAAGTGACCTCGCTGACCACCCTCAAGCTGGCCGAAATCTACACCGAGGCCGGCCTGCCCGACGGCGTGTTCAACGTGCTCACCGGCAGCGGCCGGGAAGTCGGCGGCTGGCTGACCGAACACCCGCGTATCGAGAAGATCTCCTTCACCGGCGGCACCGACACCGGCAAGAAGGTCATGGCCAGCGCCTCCAGCTCGTCGCTCAAGGAAGTGACCATGGAGCTGGGCGGCAAGAGCCCGCTGATCATTTTCGACGACGCCGACCTCGACCGCGCCGCTGACATCGCCATGATGGCCAACTTCTACAGCTCCGGCCAGGTCTGCACCAACGGCACCCGAGTGTTCGTGCCAAGCGGGTTGAAGGCCGCCTTCGAAGCGAAGATCCTCGAGCGCGTGCAGCGCATCCGCATCGGCGACCCGCAGGACGAGAACACCAACTTCGGCCCGCTGGTGAGCTTCGCCCACATGGAAAGCGTGCTGGGCTACATCGCCAAGGGCAAGGAGCAAGGTGCACGCCTGCTGTGCGGCGGCGAGCGCCTGGGCGGCGAACTGGCCGGCGGCGCCTACGTGGCACCGACCGTGTTCAGCGACTGCAGTGACGACATGACCATCGTGCGCGAGGAAATCTTCGGCCCGGTGATGAGCATCCTCAGCTACGACAGCGAGGAAGAAGTGATCCGCCGCGCCAACGACACCGAGTTCGGCCTGGCCGCCGGTATCGTCACCCGCGACCTGAACCGCGCGCACCGGGTGATTCATCAACTGGAAGCCGGTATCTGCTGGATCAATGCCTGGGGCGAGTCCGATGCGAAGATGCCGGTCGGCGGCTACAAGCAATCGGGCGTCGGCCGCGAGAACGGCATCAGCTCACTGGCCCAGTACACCCGGATCAAGTCGGTGCAGGTCGAGCTCGGCGATTACGCCTCGGTGTTCTGACGCCGGCGCCCGCTGATCCTCGCGACGCCGTGGGGCCGGAACAGCCCGGCCCCACAGGCCCGCCTCATTTCATCAAGGGAGCGATACATGTCCCAGGACTACGACTACATCATCATCGGTGCCGGCTCGGCCGGTAACACCCTGGCCACGCGTCTTACTGAAGACGCCGGCGTCACCGTCCTGCTGCTCGAGGCCGGCGGCCCGGATTACCGCGCCGACTTCCGCACGCAGATGCCCGCCGCCCTCGCCTTCCCCCTGCAGGGCCGCCGCTACAACTGGGCCTACGAGACCGACCCCGAGCCGCACATGGACAACCGGCGCATGGAGTGCGGGCGCGGCAAGGGCCTGGGCGGCTCGTCGCTGATCAACGGCATGTGCTACATCCGCGGCAACGCCATGGACTACGACGGCTGGGCCAAGCTGCCTGGTCTGGAAGACTGGTCGTATCTGGATTGCCTGCCCTATTTCCGCAAGGCGGAAACCCGCGACATCGGCCCCAACGACTACCACGGCGGCAATGGCCCGGTCAGCGTGACCACGCCCAAGGCCGGCAACAACCCGTTGTTCCACGCCATGGTCGAGGCCGGCGTGCAGGCCGGCTACCCGCGCACCGACGACCTCAACGGCTACCAGCAGGAAGGCTTCGGTCCGATGGACCGCACCGTCACCCCCAACGGCCGGCGCGCCAGCACCGCGCGTGGTTACCTCGACCAGGCGAAAAAGCGCGACACCCTGACCATCGTCACCCACGCCCTCACCGACCGCATCCTCTTCGAAGACAAGCGCGCGATCGGCGTCAGCTATCTGGTCGGCGACAGCAACGAGCCGGTACAGGCCCGCGCGCGCAAGGAAGTGCTGCTGTGCAGCGGCGCCATCGGCTCGCCGCAGATTCTCCAGCGCTCTGGCGTCGGCCCGGCCAAACTGCTCGAAGGCCTCGGCATCCCGGTGGTCCACGACCTGCCTGGCGTGGGCGAGAACCTTCAGGACCACCTGGAGATGTACCTGCAATACGCCTGCAAGCAGCCGGTGTCGCTGTACCCCTCGCTGCTGTGGTGGAACCAGCCGGCAATCGGCGCCGAGTGGATGTTCAAGGGCACCGGCATCGGCGCCAGCAACCAGTTCGAAGCCGGCGGCTTCATCCGCTCGCGGCCTGAATTCGAGTGGCCGAACATCCAGTACCACTTCCTCCCGGTGGCGATCAATTACAACGGCAGCAATGGGGTCAAGGAGCACGGTTTCCAGGCTCACGTCGGCTCCATGCGCTCGCCCAGCCGTGGCCGTGTGCAGCTCAAGTCGAAGAACCCGCGGGACTACCCAAGCATCCTCTTCAACTACATGGCCACCGAGCAGGACTGGCAGGAGTTTCGCGACGGCATCCGCCTGACCCGCGAGATCATGCAGCAGCCGGCGCTGGACCCTTACCGCGGCCGAGAGATCAGCCCCGGCATCGAGGTGCAGACCGACGAGCAGCTGGACAAATTCGTTCGCGAGCACGCCGAAACCGCGTTCCACCCGTCCTGCTCGTGCAAGATGGGCACCGACGAGATGGCCGTGGTCGACGCCCAGGGCCGCGTGCATGGCCTGCAGAGCCTGCGCGTGGTCGACGCCTCGATCATGCCGATCATCACCACCGGCAACCTCAACGCGCCGACCATCATGATCGCCGAGAAGATCGCCGACCGCATCCGCGGCCGCCAGCCTGAAGCGCGTTCGAACGCCGCCTACTATGTCGCCGGGGATGCGCCGGTGCGTGGCACGCCGATGCGGGTGGTCGTGGTTGAATCTTAAGACCGGCCTTGCGGCCTCTCGGGGGCTCTGCCCCCTCCCACATGAGGTCGGCGCAATACATGACGTGGGAGGGGGCAAAGCCCCCGAGAGGCCGCAAGGCCGGTTTATCGCCGAGAAGATCGCCGACCGCATCCGCGGCCGCCAGCCTGAAGCGCGTTCGAACGCCGCCTACTATGTCGCCGGGGATGCGCCGGTGCGTGGCACGCCGATGCGGGTGGTCGTGGTTGAATCTTAAGACCGGCCTTGCGGCCTCTCGGGGGCTCTGCCCCCTCCCACATGAGGTCGGCGCAATACATGACGTGGGAGGGGGCAAAGCCCCCGAGAGGCCGCAAGGCCGGTTTGATCGTTCGGATGCCCGCGACAAGGGCCGCGCCACATTGGGCTTCTCGTCCAGCGCCGCAAAGCGCTAAGCTGGCCCCCTACCCCAGCCTCGAGGGTGCCATGTTCGACTTCACTGCCACGCTGCAACAACGTTTCGCTGCCCTGCGCAGCCGCGCGCCGTTCTACTCCCTGCGCTACGTGCGCCAAGCCAGCCAGCACCTTTCGGTGCGCAAGAACATCGCCGAACCGCCCAGCCTGAGCCGCGACGAAGGTGCCATGCTGACCGTGCGCATCGCCGGGGTGGAAGCCTACGCGGCGACCCCGGACCTGTCCCAGGCCGGCCTGCAACGGGCCCTGGATCGCGCCGAACGCCAGGCCCAGGCGATTGCCAGGCACGCCTTGCTCGACCTCAGCCAGCAGCCGGTGGCCGAAGGCCGCGCCGACTATCTCTCGCCCAACCTCGAACAGCCCTTCGCCTCTCTCAGCGAGTGCTTCGCCCTGCTCCACGACGAGTCCGCCAGCGTGCCCGAGGACGCGCGTTTCACCTCCTGGCAGGTCAGCCTGGGCGTCACCACGGTCGAGCAGATCTACCTCAACAACGCCGGCGCGCAACTGCGCCAGGGCCAGCGCTTCGTCTTCCCCGGCACCAGCGTCACCGCCTACGACGGCCACGACAGCCAGACCCGCACGCTGGGCCGCGAGAATTTCGGCCAGCAGGGCGGCGTCGAAGTGCTCGAACGCTGCGGCCTGCACGGCTCGGCGCAGCGCGTCGCCGACCAGGCCCTGCAGCTGCTGCTGGCCCCCAACACCCCTGAAGGCCCGCGCGACCTGTTGCTGCTGCCGGACCAGATGGCCCTGCAGATCCACGAATCCATCGGCCACCCGCTGGAGCTGGACCGCATCCTCGGCGATGAGCGCAACTACGCCGGCACCAGCTTTGTCAAAGCCAGCGACTTCGGCCATCTGCAATACGGCTCGGCGCTGCTCAACGTGACCTTCGACCCGGACATCCCCGAGCAGCTGGCCAGCTACGCCCACGACGATGACGGCAGCGCGGCGAGCAAACAGTTCCTGATCCGCCAGGGGGTGCTCGAGCGCCCGCTGGGCGGCGCACTGTCGCAATACCGCACGGGCCTGGACGGCGTCGCCAACAGCCGCGCCAGCAACTGGAACCGCGCGCCGATCGACCGCATGGCCAACCTCAACATCGAGCCGGGCGAGCATAGTCTGGCGCAGCTGGTCGGTGGCATCGAGCACGGCATTCTCATGGCCACCAACCGCTCCTGGTCCATCGACGACGCGCGCAACAAGTTCCAGTTCGGCTGCGAATGGGGCCAGCTGATCGAACACGGCGAGCTCAAGGGCGTGGTCAAGAACCCTAACTATCGGGGCATTTCCGCCAACTTCTGGCGCAACCTCAGCGCAGTCGGCGACCGCAGTACCTTCCAGGTGCTCGGCACGCCGAACTGCGGCAAGGGTGAGCCCAACCAGGTGATTCGCGTGGGGCATGCCTCGCCGGCCTGCGTGTTCAGCCAGATCGACGTATTCGGAGGGGACGCCTGATGAGCGCGCATTTTCAGAACCTGGTGAACTGGCTGGCCGAGGCGGTCAGTGCGCCCGAGCACTACACCTTCGCCTACAACGCCGAAACCTCGGATTTCATCCGTTTCAATCATGCCAAGGTACGTCAGGCCGGCCAGGTCGAGCAGGCCACCGGCTACCTCAAACTGATCGACCAAGGCCGTCAGGCCGACCTGCGCCTGACCCTGTGCGGCGAGCTCGAACTGGATTGCCAACGCCTGGCCGACGGCCTGCGCGCCCTGCGCGAGACCTTGCCACTGCTGCAGGCCGACCCTTACCTGCAAGTCAATCAACAGGCCTGGCGCAGCGAAGCGGTCAACACTGGCAGCCTGCCAGACGCGCCAGCGCTGGTGGCGCAGGTCGCCGAGAGCGCCCAGGGCCTGGACCTGGTCGGCATCTACGCGGCGGGCAGCATCAGCCGCGGCTTCGCCAGCTCCCATGGCGCTTTCGGCTGGCACCAGGCCGACAGCTTCAGCCTCGACTGGAGCCTGTTTCACAGCAACGGCCAGGCAGTGAAGGCCAACTATGCCGGGCAACACTGGCAGGCCGGCCAATTCGCCCTGCGCCTGGCCCGGGCGCGTGAGCAGCTGGCCTACCTGGAACGCCCGGCCAAGGTCCTGACGCCCGGACAGTACCGCGCGTACCTGGCACCGGCGGCACTCGACGAGATCATCGGCATGCTCGGCTGGGGCGGTTTTTCCGCGCAGTCGATCGCCAGCAAGAGCAGCCCATTGCAACGCTTGTATGCCGGCGAGGCGCAGCTAAGCTCGCAGGTCAACTTCACCGAACAGGTCAGCGGCTCGCTGAGCCCGGCGTTTTCCGAGGAAGGCTATCCGCGCCGCGACCTCGAACTGGTCAGTGCCGGGCGCGCCGGCGAGCGCCTGGTCGACTCGCGCAGCGCCGCCGAATACGGCCTGGCGAGCAATGGCGCCGGTTGGGGCGAGTCACCCAGCGCCCTGGCCATGGCCGCCGGTTCATTGGCCGACGCGGACATTCTGCGGCGACTGGGCACGGGCCTGTACATCAGCAACCTGTGGTACCTGAACTACTCGGACATGCCGGCAGCGCGCATGACCGGGCTGACCCGCTTTGCCACTTTCTGGGTGGAGGACGGTCAGATTGTGGCACCGGTCAATACCATGCGCTTCGACGACAGTGTGTACAGCCTGCTGGGTAGCGAGCTGGAAGCATTGACCACGGAACGCGAGATGATTCTCTCGACCAGCACCTACGGCGAGCGGCAGACCTCGTCGAGCCATTTGCCGGGAGCGCTGGTCGGCAAGTTGACATTGACCCTGTAAAAATGTGGGAGCGGGCAAAGCCCGCGAGCCTTTGATCTGCATTCGACGCCGATCAGACCGGCTGCGGCCTTCCGGGGGCTACGCCCCCTCCCACATAGACCCCCTCACCGGCTCTTGATGTGGAAGAACCTATGCCCACCAGCCCCATCCTCGACCCCCGAACCGCTCGCTGGCTGCCCTGGGTCGTAGCGATTGCGTTCTTCATGCAGTCGCTCGACGGCACCATCCTCAACACCGCCCTGCCGGCGATGGCTCGCGACCTGGCGGAAAACCCGCTGCGCATGCAAGGGGTGGTCATCGCCTACATGCTCACTGTGGCCCTGCTGATTCCCGCCTCGGGCTGGCTGTCCGATCGCTTCGGCACCAAGCGGGTGTTCTTCAGCGCCGTGCTGCTGTTCAGCGTCGGCTCGCTTTTCTGCGCGCTGTCGTGGTCACTCAACGTGCTGGTGCTGTCGCGCATCCTGCAGGGGCTGGGCGGCGCGCTGATGGTGCCGGTGGGCCGGCTGATCGCCTTGCGCGCCTACCCGCGCAGCGAGCTGGTGCGCATCATGGGCTTCATCACCATCCCCGGCCTGCTCGGCCCGTTGCTGGGCCCGACCCTGGGCGGCTGGATGGTCGAGTACCTGAGCTGGCACTGGATCTTCCTGATCAATATTCCGGTCGGCGCGCTCGGCTGCCGCGCCATCTGGCTGATGGTGCCGGACCTGCGCGGCACCTCGCGCACCCGCTTCGACGGCGTCGGGTTTCTACTGTTCGGCGCCTCCATGGTGCTGATCACCATTGCCATGGAAGGGCTTGGCGAGCTGCAACTGCCGCACATGCGCGTGATGCTGTTGCTGTTCGTCGGCATGGCCTGCCTGGCCGCCTACTGGCTGCGCGCCGGGCATATCGAGCACCCGCTGTTCGAGCCGCAGCTGTTTCGCACCCGGACCTTCGCCGTGGGCATCCTTGGCAACCTGTTCGCGCGCCTGGGCAGCGGCGCCTTGCCGTTCCTGGTGCCGCTGCTACTGCAAGTGGCGCTGGGATACTCGCCGGCCCAAGCCGGCATGAGCATGATTCCGCTGGCGGCAGCGGCCATGGTTGCCAAGTCGTTGGCGCGCTGGCTGATCGAGCGCTTCGGCTACCGCATCGTGTTGACCGGCAACACGCTGATGCTCGGCCTGATGCTGGCGAGCATGGGCCTGGTCTCGGCGGCCACCCCGTACTGGCTGCTGCTGACCCAGCTGGCGATCCTCGGCGCGATCAACTCGATGCAGTTCACGGCGATGAACACCGTGACCCTGATCGACCTCGACGACAACAACGCCAGCAGCGGCAACAGCCTGCTGTCGGTGGTCGCACAGTTGTCGCTGAGCCTTGGCGTGGCCTGCGCCGGTGCATTGCTGGGCGGCTTCACCGCAGAAATCGGCCAGGGCACCATCGAGAGCGTGCTTGGCGCCTTCCAGCTGACCTTCCTCACGGTGGGCATCATGGCCATGCTGGCGGCGGGGATTTTCGTGCAGCTGTCCAATCAGGACGGTCGGCGTGTTGCTCGTCCAGAACCGGAGGTACACGAATAGGGGGATTGGCTGCGGGCTGATACACTGCGCGACATTTTGTTTTGCAGGCCCGTCCCGTGACCACCATTGCCACCGCTTTCAACACTCTGCCCCTGTCCGCCGCCATGCTGGCCAACCTCGAATCCCTCGGGTACGCGCAGATGACGCCGATCCAGGCGCAGAGCCTGCCGGTGATCCTCAAGGGCATGGACCTGATCGCCCAGGCCAAGACCGGCAGTGGCAAGACCGCCGCCTTCGGCATCGGCCTGCTCAACCCGATCAACCCGCGCTTCTTCGGCTGCCAGGCACTGGTGATGTGCCCGACCCGCGAGCTGGCCGACCAGGTGGCCAAGGAAATTCGCCGGCTGGCCCGCAGCGAGGACAACATCAAGGTGCTGACCCTGTGCGGCGGTGTGTCCTTCGGCCCGCAGATCGCCTCGCTGGAACACGGCGCGCACATCATCGTCGGCACCCCGGGGCGCATCCAGCAGCACCTGCGCAAGGGCTCGCTGGTGCTCGACGGCCTCAACACGCTGGTGCTCGACGAAGCCGACCGCATGCTCGACATGGGCTTCTACGACGCCATCGCCGACATCATCGAGCAGACCCCGGAACGCCGCCAGACCCTGCTGTTCTCGGCCACCTACCCGGTCGGCATCAAGGCCCTGTCGTCCAAGTTCATGCGCAACCCGCAGCAGGTCAAGGCCGAGGCGCTGCACGCCGACAGCCAGATCGAGCAGCGCTTCTACGAGATCTCCCCGGAAGAACGCATGGACGCCGTGGTCAAGGCGCTGGCGCACTTCCGCCCGCAGTCCTGCGTGGCGTTCTGTTTCACCAAGCAGCAGTGCACCGAGGTGGTCGAGCACCTGACCGCTAAAGGCATCAGCGCGGTGGCCCTGCACGGTGACCTCGAACAACGCGACCGCGACCAGGTGCTGGCGATGTTCGCCAACCGCAGCACCTCGGTGCTGGTGGCCACCGATGTCGCCGCCCGCGGCCTGGACATCGACGCGCTGGACATGGTCATCAACGTCGAGCTGGCCCGCGACTCGGAGATTCACATCCACCGCGTCGGCCGCACCGGCCGTGCCGGCGAGAAAGGCCTGGCGATCAGCTTCGTCGCCCCCGCCGAGGCCCACCGCGCCCAGGCCATCGAGCAGCTGCAGCGCGCGCCACTGGCCTGGGAGCCGCTCGACAGCCTCAAGTCCAAGGGCGGCGAGCCGCTGCTGCCGGCCATGAGCACCCTGTGCATCGGCGCCGGGCGCAAGGACAAGGTACGCCCCGGCGATATCCTCGGCGCCCTGACCGGCGACGCCGGCATCCCGGGCGCGCAGGTCGGCAAGATCGCCATCTTCGACTTCCAGGCCTATGTCGCCGTGGACCGCAACGTCGCCAAGCAGGCGCTGTCGCGTCTGAACAGCGGCAAGATCAAGGGTCGTTCGCTGCGCGTGCGCATTCTGTAAGAGGAACCGCTGTGCGCTCTACCGACATCATCGTGATTGGCGCCGGCGCGGCCGGCCTGATGTGCGCCATGACGGCAGCCGCCCGTGGCCGCCGGGTGCTGCTGATCGACCACGCCAACAAGCCGGGCAAGAAAATCCTCATGTCCGGCGGCGGTCGCTGCAACTTCACCAACCTGTACACCGAGCCGAGCAATTTTCTCTCGCAGAACCCGCACTTCTGCAAGTCGGCGCTGGCGCGCTACACCCAGTGGGACTTCATCGAGCTGGTGAGCAAGCACGCCGTGCCCTACCACGAGAAGAAGCTCGGCCAGTTGTTCTGCGACAACAAGTCCAGCGACATTCTCGGCCTGCTCCTGAGCGAGTGCGAACAGACCGGCGTCGAGCTGCGCATGGACACCTCGGTGCAGCAGATCGACAAGACCGAAGGCGGCTATCAGCTGCAGACCAGCCTGGGCACGCTGGCGTGCGCCTCACTGGTGGTGGCCACCGGCGGGCTGTCGATTCCTACCCTGGGCGCCACCGGCTTCGGCTACCAGATCGCCCGGCAGTTCGGCCATAGCGTGCTGCCGACCCGCGCCGGCCTGGTGCCTTTCACCATCACCGACCAGTTGAAGGAACTGTGCGGCGAGTTGTCCGGCACTTCGGTGGATGCCCTGGTCAGCTGCAACGACAGCAGCTTTCGCGAGAACATCCTGTTCACCCACCGCGGCCTCAGCGGCCCGGCGATCCTGCAGATTTCCTCGTTCTGGCAGCCGGGCGACAGCGTCGAGATCAACCTGCTGCCCGACCACGATGCCTTGGGCTGGTTGCAACAGCAGCAGAGCGAGCGGCCCAACAGCGAGCTGAAAACCCTGCTGGGTGAAGTCTTCACCAAGAAGATGGCCAACCTGCTGGCCGAGCAGTGGTTCGTTTCCAAGCCGATGAAGCAATACACCCCGGGCGAGCTGGCCGCCGTTGCCGAGCAACTCGGCAACTGGACGCTGGTGCCGGCGGGCACCGAAGGCTACCGCACCGCCGAGGTGACCCTGGGCGGCGTGGATACCCGTGAAGTGTCGTCCAAGACCATGGAGTCGTTGAAAAGCCCAGGCCTGTATTTTGTCGGCGAGGTGCTGGATGTGAGCGGGCACCTGGGTGGCTTCAACTTCCAGTGGGCCTGGGCCTCGGGCTACGCCGCCGCGCAGTTTGCCTGAGCGAAGAAGCGCAAGGCCGGTCGATCCCGAGAAAGATCGCCGGCTCCTGCAAGGCGTGGGGCACAAAGGATGTCTGTCCTCCCCGATAATCGGTACCATGCCCCCCATTGCTGAGCTTATTTCCATCTGCCCGACAGGTTCGCCCCCTCCATGGCCTCGACCTCGTTTCGCCAATCAATGCGCCGCTTGTGGGCGCTGGATAAATTCAGCTACAGCGTGCGGGTGTTCTTTGCCCTGACCGGCAGCATGGCGGCCTGTTATTACCTCAACGAGATGCGCCTGCTGATCCCGCTGTTCCTCGGCATCATCGCCTGCGCCCTGGCCGAGACCGACGACAACTGGCAGGGCCGGGTGCAGGCGCTGGCGGTGACCCTGGTGTGTTTCAGCGCCGCGGCGCTTTCGGTGGAGGTGCTGTTCCCCTACCCCATCCTCTTCGTCAGCGCGCTGGCCCTGGCCGCCTTCGTGCTGACCATGCTCGGCGCCCTCGGTGAGCGCTACAACGCCATCGCCTACGCCACGCTGATCCTGTCGGTGTACACCACCATCGGCGTCGATCAGCGCGGCGGCGAGATCACCAACGTCTGGCACGAACCCATGCTGCTGGTGGCCGGCGCCGGCTGGTACGGCGTGCTGTCAGTGCTGTGGCAGGCGCTGTTTTCCAACCAGCCGGTGCAGCAGGGCCTGGCCCGGGTGTTTCGCGAGCTGGGCATTTATCTGAAGCTCAAATCCAGCCTGTTCGAGCCGATCCGCCAGCTGGACGTCGAGGCCCGGCGCCTGGAGCTGGCCAAACAGAACGGCCGGGTGGTGGCGGCGCTCAACGCCAGCAAGGAAATCATCCTGCACCGCGTCGGCGGTGGCCGGCCCGGCTCCAAGGTCAGCCGCTACCTCAAGCTGTACTTCCTCGCCCAGGACATCCACGAGCGCGCCAGCAGCTCGCACTACCCCTACAACGCCCTGGCCGAAGCCTTCTTCCACAGCGACGTGCTGTTTCGCTGCCAGCGCCTGCTGCGCCAGCAAGGGGTGGCCTGCCAGCGCCTGTCCGAGTCGATCCAGCTGCGCCAGCCGTTCGTCTATGACGACAGCTTCGCCGAGGCGCTGGGCGACCTGCACGCCTCCCTCGAACACCTGCGCATCCAGAGCAACCCGGCCTGGCGCGGCCTGCTGCGCTCACTGCGGGCGCTGGCGCACAACCTCGGCACCCTCGACCGCCTGCTCAGCGACGCGAGCAACCCCGACAGCCTGGCCGACGCCACCGACAGCAGCCTGCTCGACCGCTCGCCGCGCAACCTCAAGGACGTCTGGGCGCGCATTCGCCAGAACCTGACGCCCAGCTCGCTGGTGTTTCGCCACGCGCTGCGCCTGCCGCTGGCGCTGGTGGTGTGTTTTGTCATGGTGCACCTGATCCACCCGTCGCAGGGCTACTGGATCATGCTCACCACCCTGTTCGTCTGCCAGCCCAGCTACGGCGCCACCCGCCGCAAGCTCGGCCAGCGCATCGCCGGCACGGCCATCGGCCTGACGTTTGGCTGGGCGCTGTTCACTCTGTTCCCCAGCCCGTTGATCCAGTCGTTCTTCGCCATCGTCGCCGGGCTGGTGTTCTTCGTGAACCGCACCACGCGCTACACGGTGTCCACGGCGGGGATCACGCTGATGATCCTGTTCTGTTTCAACCAGGTGGGCGACGGCTACGGGCTGTTCCTGCCACGGCTGTTCGACACCCTGATCGGCAGCCTGATCGCCGGCCTTGCGGTGTTCCTGTTCCTGCCCGATTGGCAAGGGCGGCGCCTGAACAAGGTGCTGGCCAATACCCTGAGCTGCAACGCCATCTACCTGCGGCAGATTCTCGAGCAGTACACCCATGGCAAGCGCGACGACCTGGCCTATCGCCTGGCCCGGCGCAACGCCCACAACGCCGATGCGGCGCTGTCCACCACGCTGGCCAACATGCTCATGGAGCCAGGGCATTTTCGCAAGGAAGCCGACGTCGGCTTTCGCTTTCTGGTGCTCTCGCACACGCTGCTCAGCTACCTCTCGGGGCTGGGCGCGCACCGCGGCACCGAACTGCCCGAGCCGCTGCGCGGGCAGTTGATCGGCGATGCCGGCGAGCGCCTGGTGCATAGCATCGAAGAAGTCGCCACGGGCCTGGCCGCTCGCGAAGCCGTGGCCGTGCACAGCGACGCCGAGGAGGCGCTGGCCAGCGAGCTGGAGCAGATGCCCGAGGAAGTCGACGAGGACCAGCGGCTGGTGCAGACCCAGCTGGCCCTGATTTGCCGCCAGCTGGGGCCGCTGCGCACCCTGGCAGCCCATCTGATCAAGGACAAGAACAGCGCCGCACAGGTGGCCTGAGGCTACATGCCGAATTCCTTGAGCAGGCGTGCGTAGGTGCCGTCGGCCTTCATGGCAGTGATCTGCCTGTCGAACCCGGCAACGATTCGATCATGGTCGGGGTTCTTCAGGCTGACCAGGATGCGCAGCTGGTTTTCGGTCAGGGATCTGGGCAGGAACTCCACCGAATTGCGCACCTTGGGTGACTCGCGGGACAGGTAATAGCGCGCCACCAGCTCATCGTCCAGGGTCAGTTGCACCCGCCCGGCGGCCAGCATGCGCACCGCCATGGGAAAGTTGTGCACCGGCACCTTCTGCATCTGTTCGTCGCTGTCGAAGCCCTGGGAATACGCATAGCCGCGCACCACGGCGATCGGGTAGGGATGCAGGCTGGTGTAGTCGCCGTTGAAGGCGACGTCGGTGTCCCTGCGCTTGATGAAGACGATGCGGTTGACCAGGTAACCGGCAGAGAACTGGCCGATACGGGTGCGCTCGTCGCTGTACCAGGCGTTGACCAGGATATCGTAGCGACCTTCACCCACCCCCAGCAGCGCTCGCGCCCACGGCACCTGCTCGAAATCCACGCCGTAGCCCGCGCGCTGCAGCGCCGTGGTGACAATCTGCGTGGCCAGGCCGCCGTTGGCCATGCCGGCATCGGTGAAGGGTGGCCAGGCATCGGCCACCAGCCGCAGGTTTTCGGCCGTTGCATGGCTTGCGCCCAACAGTATTCCCAGCAAACAACAGGCTCGAAGCAGGTGCGACATGCTCAGGATCCTATGGCGGGCGACTCAAGGCTTACGGAGTGTTCAAAGAAGATAGCCGGAAAACCAGTGTCGGGTTCAAACGCCTCATCAGGGATACCCGAGAACCTCCTTTATGCCTGGCAAGTTACGCGCCACCCAGCTGCGGTCGATAGCCCCCCAGTCGCGGATGCGGTAGCGGCCGACATGATTGCGCTCGCCCTGAGCCTGTTCGAACTCGCAGACGATGTCCAGCTCGGCCAACGCCAGTACCGTATCCTGCGCGGTGCGCCGGGGCATGCCGGTGACCTCGGTGAGCGCGGGAATGCTGCTGGCCTGCTGGCTGTCGATCAGGTAGGCGACGTACAGGCGTCGGTAGAAACTGCTGCGGGTCTTGCTGACTTCCATGGGCAACGTCCTGTCAGGCGCCGAGATCGCGCCAGGTAAGATAGACCCTGAGGTCGAATTCAAGCTGATGGTAGCCGGGCTGCATGTATTCGCACAGCTGGTAGAACGCCTTGTTGTGGTCCGACTCCTTGAGGTGCGCCAGCTCGTGCACCACGATCATCTTGAGAAACTGCGGCGCCGCCTCCTTGAACAGCGAGGCGATGCGGATCTCCTTCTTGGCCTTAAGCTTGCCGCCCTGCACCCGCGAGATGGTGGTGTGCAGGCCCAGTGCGCGGTGGGTCAGGTCCAGGCGGTTGTCGAACAGCACCTTGTCCAGGCCGGGCGCGTTGCGCAGGTGCTCCTGCTTGATCTGCAACACATAGCCGTACAGCGCTTTGTCGCTCTGCACGTCGTGGCGCTGGGGGTAGCGTTGTTGCAGGTAATCGCCCAGACGCCCCTGGTCCATCATCCGACGGACCTGGGCTTGCAGTTCGACGGGGTAGGCTTGCAGGTACTTGAGCGGAGTCATGGCGGTCATGGGCGACAGGAAACGGCGGCCAGTGTAAAGCATCCGGCTGCTACAGATTGCTCCAGTCGAAACGCGCCGGAAACTGCCCGGCAGCGGCGGCGGTCAGGGGCTTGGCGACGATGAACCCCTGGGCCAGCTCGCAGCCGTTGGCCAGCAGCCATTGGTACTGCTCGCGGGTTTCCACGCCTTCGGCAATCACCGTGATACCGAACTCTCGGCACAGCTCGATGACGCCCCGCGCCAGGGTCGCATCGCCCCGGGAGCCGGGCAGGCGTGCCACCAGGTGACGGTCGAGCTTGAGCGTGTCGATCGGCAGGTCACGGAGGATCTTCAACGAGCAGTTGCCGCTGCCGAAATCGTCCAGGGCCACCCGTACGCCGAGGTTGCGCAGCTGCTGAAGCTGGCGCAGCGACTCGCCGAGGTTGTGCGCCAGCGAGGTCTCGGTGACCTCGACCTCCAGCTGGCGCGGCTTGAGTTCGTTGGCGGCGAGGGCCCGCTGCAGTTCGGACACCAGGTTGGGCATGCTGAACTGCGCATTGCTCAGGCTGATGCTCAGCACCAGCTCGGGGCTGAAGTCCTGGGCCCAGGCCCGGCGTTGCGCGGCGCCCTCTTGGTAGATCCAGCTGGTCAGGCGGCTGATCAACCGCGCCTCCTCCAGCAGCGGGATGAACAACCCGGGTGGCACGTCGCCGACGCTGGGGTGCTGCCAGCGCAAGAGCGCCTCGAAGCCACGCAAGGTGCCATCGACCATCGACACTTGAGGCTGATACACCAACTTGAAGTCCTTGTGCTCGATGGCGGTGCCGACGCTGCCTTCGATCATCAGCCGCGAGCGCGCACGGCCGTTCATTTCCTGCTCGTAGTAGCGGTATTGCTGACGGCCGGCCTGCTTGGCGGCGTACATGGCGATATCCGCCGAATGCAGCAGGTTGTCCAGGGTGGCGCCGGACTCCGGGTAGATGGCGATGCCGATACTGACGCCGAGGGCGACCTCCAGGCCTTCAACGTGCTGGCACATGCCGATGCGGTCGATGATCTTCTCGGCCACCTTGGCCGCGTGCTCCGGGTAGTCGAGGTTGTCGAGCAGCACCGTGAACTCGTCGCCGCCGATGCGCGCCACGGTATCGCGCGGGCGCAGGCAGTCCTTGAGCTGCTCGGCGACCCAGCGCAGCACCTTGTCACCGGCATCATGGCCGTGGCTGTCGTTGATGTGCTTGAAGCCGTCCAGGTCCAGGTAGAGCAAGGCCTGCACCTGCTCCGAGCGTTCGTTGCGCACCAGCGCGCTCTCCACCGTCTGGTAGAAGCCGCGACGGTTGAGCAGGCCGGTGAGCGCGTCGGTCACCGCCTGGTATTCGAGTTGCTGATGCAGGTTGCGCACCACCGACATGTCCAGCACCGTCACCACCATGGCGCGCTGCTCGCCAGGCAACGGCGCGCAGGACAACGCCGCCGGCAGCTGCTGGCCGTTGAAGGTGCGCAGCAAGGCGTCGTGGATGCGCACGGTGTCGCGGCTGTTGTAGGCCCGATAGAACTCCGACTCGCGCCAGCTGGCCACGGCCGGTTTTTGCAGGAAGTCGACCAGCGCGGTGCCGCGCAGCTCCTGCATGGAGGCGCCGAGCAGGCGCGAGATGGCCGGGTTGGCATAGCTCACCGCGCCGTTCTCGTCCACCACGAGGATACCCTCGGCGGCGTTTTCCAGCACCGAGGCGTTGAAGGCGCGGGCCGATTCGAGGTCCTTGCTCAGGCGCTGCAGGTCCTTGCGATTACGCTGCTGTTCGAGCAGCGCCTGCACCTTGGGCCGCAGGATCTGCGGGTCGAACGGCTTGAACAAGTAGTCGACTGCGCCGTTGGCGTAGCCTTTGAGCACGGCGGCCTGGGATTGCTCGTTGGCGGTCAGGAAGATAATGGGGGTAAGGCGCGTGCGCTGGCTGCCGCGCATCAGGCGAGCCACCTCGAAGCCGTCCATGCCGGGCATCTGCACGTCAAGCAGGACCAGGTCGACTTCGTGCTCGAGCAGCGCGCCCAGTGCTTCGACGCCCGAGGCGGCGGTCACCACCTGCCAGTCCTGACGCTCGAGCAGGGCGCGCATGCTGACCAGGTTCTCCGGATAGTCGTCGACTACCAGCAGGACCGAACTGTTATCGCTTGGCTGAATTGGTGCGCATTCCATGCTACTTCCCTGAGTTCAGACGGCTAAGCCCACCCAACAAGATGGGCACTGACTGATCCACTCTAGCCGTGGATCCATCTAAGCAATAGAGATCCATTGCCCGTTCCTGCCCTCATTATGGCAGCAGGCGACTAGTGGTCGATGTGTGTGGAAAAATTATATACAGCCGCCATGGCCTTGGCGTCAGCCACTTGTCGCTTGTCATTCAACCTTGCCGCCCCAGGCCGATAAAAAGTCATTCGCAGTGCATTGCCTGCCCTCTGCCCCCTTTTGACGCGGAAGACACCATGATCGACCTCTCTACCTGGAACCTGACCATTCCCCAGGGCGCCCCCGCCCTGACCATTGCCACGCCGACCCTGGTGAAGGGCTTCAAGGACAGCTTTTTCCATTCCGACACCGGCACGCTGTTCTTCTGGGTGCCGGTGACCGGCAGCACCAGCACCGGCTCGGACTACCCGCGCAGCGAGCTGCGCGAAACCAACGCCGATGGCTCCCTGCGCAATTGGCAGTACAGCGCTGCGGACAACCTGATGAAAGCCACCCTGATGGTCAATCAGGTGCCTTCGGTGGGCAAGGTGGTGATCGGTCAGATCCACGTGTTCCAAGGCAGCGCACCACTGCTCAAGCTGGAGTACCAGTACAAGGACAAGACCGCTGACGGCAACATCGTCGCCAAGCTGCGCCAGCTGCCCAGCGACGCCGACGGCACCGTTATCACCCTCGCCACCGGGGTCAAGCTCAACACCCGCTTTGCCTATTCGCTGCATCTGACCAAGGCCGGCGAGCTGGCGATCAACGTCGCCGACAAGATCTACACCACCCGCCTGGACAGCAAGTGGGCCAGCAGCCAGTTCTACTACAAGGCCGGGGCGTACATCTCCGACAACACCGGCTACGCCACCGAGGGCGGGATGGTGACGTTCTATTCGCTGGCGGTGACCCATACCAAATAGCGAGTTCGTTCCTACGCAATAAAAAAACCCGCCTAGGCGGGTTTTTTGCGACGCAGCGGGTATCAGTTGACCTTGGCGGCCAACTCACCCTTGGCGTAGCGCTGGAACATGCCTTCCAGGGAGATCGGCTTGATCTTCGAGGCATTGCCGGCGGTGCCGAAGGCTTCGTAACGGGCGATGCACACGTCGCGCATGGCCTTCACGGTTTCCGCGAAGTATTTGCGCGGGTCGAACTCGCTCGGATGCTGGGCCATGAAACGACGGATGGCACCGGTGGAGGCCAGGCGCAGGTCGGTGTCGATGTTGACCTTGCGCACGCCGTGCTTGATGCCTTCGACGATCTCTTCGACCGGCACGCCGTAGGTTTCTTTGATCTGACCGCCGTATTCGTTGATGATCGCCAGCCAGTCCTGGGGCACCGAGGACGAACCGTGCATCACCAGGTGGGTGTTGGGAATGCGCGCGTGAATCGCCTTGATGCGGTCGATGGCGAGGATGTCGCCGGTCGGTGGCTTGGTGAACTTGTAGGCGCCGTGGCTGGTGCCAATGGCGATGGCCAGGGCGTCGACCTGGGTGGCCTTGACGAATTCGGCAGCCTCTTCCGGGTCGGTCAGCATCTGGCTGTGGTCCAGGGTGCCTTCAGCGCCCACGCCGTCTTCTTCACCGGCCTGGCCGGTTTCCAGCGAGCCCAGGCAGCCCAGTTCGCCTTCCACTGACACGCCGCAGGCGTGGGCCATGGCCACGGTCTGTTGGGTGACGCGCACGTTGTAGTCGTAGTCGGTCGGGGTCTTGCCGTCGACGCCCAGCGAGCCGTCCATCATCACCGAGCTGAAGCCCAGCTGGATCGAGCGCTGGCAGATGTCCGGGCTGGTGCCGTGGTCCTGGTGCATGCACACCGGGATGTGCGGGAATTCTTCGATGGCGGCGAGGATCAGGTGGCGCAGGAACGGCGCACCGGCGTATTTGCGGGCACCGGCGGAGGCCTGCACGATCACGGGCGAGTCGGTCTTGTCGGCCGCTTCCATGATGGCGCGCATCTGCTCCAGGTTGTTGACGTTGAAGGCCGGTACGCCGTAGCCGAATTCGGCTGCGTGGTCCAGCATCTGGCGCATGCTAATCAATGCCATGAGGTGTCTCTCTCCCGCTCGAGGGTAATTATTATGCCAGCCTGCCGAAGTGGCGACCGGCTTTCAAGTGGTTGATCCGGCGCCTGCCGAACCCTGCCTGTTCACGGGGCCTTGCAGCCCCGGCCTATCAGATCGTTGGTGGCCACCCAGTACACCAGCCCGCCGGGCTGGCCATCATTGCCCTGCACATGCAGGGCCAACACGCCGTCACTGTACAACTGGCCGTCGGCTCCCGGCTCGGCTTTCAGATGATAAACCTGCTCCTTGGGCTCGAGGCGAACGTCGACGCGGCTTTTCGCCGCATCGGTGAAGCGCCACAGCACACTGGCCTGGGTGTCGCAGACCCAGTGCGTCCATGGCGTGTCTGCAGGCGCCTGACTATTGCCACCAATGTTGAAACCAATGCCGACACAACCACTCGACAAGACTCCTGCAGCCAACAACGGCATCCAGCGTTTCATGCACTTTCCCTATCTATCCAGATGTCGCCGCCAGATGCAGCAAGCCCGAATCAGCCCTTGGACCCGCAATTCTGCTGAACGTTGTGACTGTTGGTGGGGTCACCGGTCGCACTGGTACTCACTTGCTGTTCATTTTGCGTGGTCGGCAACGCTACCGCCGCCGGGCTGAACACTTCACAGGCGCTGTCGGAGCCGCCGAACATCGAACAGCCACTGAGCATGGCGGCTGCCAACACTGCAACACAGACGATCTTCATGGTGGGAATCCTCGCATCAATCCATTGCAATAATTGTTCACACTATAAAGACCGCCGCGGCGGCTGGTTGGTTGCCTGCCAGGCCGTCAATGGCAGCCGCTGGAGTCCGAGTCCTTGCCGTCGTACTGTTCCAGCACATCCGGGCCCAGGCGTTTGTTGATCACCGGGGCGGTCTGCGCCTGCCAGTCCGATTGCTCGCAGCCGGCCGCAGGCCGGGCCGCCTGGGTCGGCGGCGGCTTGAGCGGTGGCTTGCTCGCGCAGGCCGCCAACAGGGCGGCCAGCAGCGCGGCGCCGGCATAACGCACAACTGCAGTCATAGGGTTCAGGCCTTGGCCCGCTCCTCGAGAATCTGCACGGCAGGCAGGACCTTGCCTTCGACGAACTCGAGGAAGGCGCCGCCACCGGTGGAGATGTAGGAGATTTTCTCGGCCACGTCGTACTTGTCGATGGCCGCCAGGGTGTCGCCGCCGCCTGCGATGGAGAACGCCGAGCTGTCGGCGATGGCCTGCGCCAGCACCTTGGTGCCGTTGCCGAACTGGTCGAACTCAAACACGCCGACCGGGCCATTCCACAGGATGGTTTTCGAGCTTTTCAGCAGCTCGGCGAAGTTGGCCGCCGTTTGCGGGCCGATATCCAGAATCATGTCATCGTCCGCCACGTCCCTGATGTCCTTGACCGTGGCCTCGGCGCTTTCGGCGAACTGCTTGGCGCAGACCACGTCCACCGGCAGCGGCACATTGACCTTGGCGGCGATGGCCTTGGCGGTGTCGAGCAGATCCGGCTCGTACAGCGATTTGCCGACCTTGTGCCCGGCAGCCGCGAGGAAGGTGTTGGCGATGCCGCCGCCGACGATCAGCAGATCGCAGATCTGGCTCAGGCTGTTGAGCACGTCGAGCTTGGTCGACACCTTGGAGCCGGCGACGATCGCCGCCATCGGCTTGGCCGGGGCGCCCAGCGCCTTGCCCAGCGCATCGAGTTCGGCAGCCAACAGCGGGCCAGCCGCCGCGACCTTGGCAAACTTGGCCACGCCGTGGGTCGAACCCTCGGCGCGGTGCGCGGTGCCGAAAGCGTCCATCACGAACACGTCGCACAGCGCGGCGTACTTGCGCGCCAGCTCGTCGCTGTTCTTTTTCTCGCCCGTGTTGAAGCGCACGTTTTCGAACAACACCACTTCGCCAGGCTGGATGTCGAAGCCGTCGATGTAGTCCTGGACCAGTGGCACATCGCGGCCCAGGGCCTTGCTCAGATACTCGGAAACCGGCAGCAGGCTGTTCTCGGCGCTGTACTCACCCTCGACAGGGCGGCCCAGATGCGAGCACACCATCACCGAAGCGCCCTTTTGCAGTGCCAACTTGATGGTCGGCAGGGAGGCCAGGATACGCGCGTCGCTGGCGACCGCCCCATCCTTGATCGGCACGTTGAGGTCTTCGCGAATCAGTACGCGTTTGCCTTGCAGATCGAGGTCGCTCATCTTCAACACGGTCATTTTGTCTTGGTCCTTATTTGCCTGTATTGGATTGGGTGTGCCTGACATCGAGGAAATGCCCCGCGACGTCGAGCATGCGATTGGCAAAGCCCCATTCGTTGTCGAACCAGGCGAGCAGGTTCACCAGCCGCGGGCCGGACACCCGGGTCTGGCTGGCGTCGACGATGGCCGAATGGGGATCATGATTGAAATCACAGCTGGCGTGCGGCAGTTCGGTGTAGGCCAGCAGCCCCTGCAAGGGCCCGTCCAGCGCGGCGCTGCGCAGGATATGGTTGATCTCGGCAGCATCGGTGTCGGTGCAACTTTGCAGGGTAATGTCCAGGCATGACACGTTGACGGTCGGCACGCGCACTGCTTTGGCTTGAATTCGCCCGGCAAGTTCCGGCAGCAGGCGCTCGATGCCACGGGCCAGCCCGGTGGCCACCGGGATCACCGACTGGAAGGCCGAGCGGGTACGGCGCAGGTCTTCGGCGTGGTAGGCGTCGATCACCGGCTGGTCGTTCATGGCCGAGTGGATGGTGGTGATGGAGACGAACTCGATGCCCACTGTACGATCGAGCACCTGCAACAGCGGCACGCCGCAGTTGGTGGTGCAGGAGGCGTTGGACACCAGCCGCTCATGGCCGCTCAGGCAGTCGTGGTTGACGCCATAGACCACGGTGGCATCGACGTCCGCCTCGCTGGCCATGGGCTGCGAGAACAGCATGGCCGGTGCGCCGGCATCGAGAAAGCGCTGGCCGTCGGCGCGGGTGTGCCAGGCGCCGGAGCATTCGAGCACCAGGTCGATATCCAGTGCCGCCCAGTCGATGGCTTCCGGGGCAGCCTGGCGCAACACGGTGATGCGCTTGCCGTTGATTTGCAGGTTCTCGCCGTCGATCCGCACGTCGCCGGGAAAACGGCCGTGAGTGGAGTCGAAACGAGTGAGGTATTCGAGGCTGGCAAGGTCGGCTAGGTCGTTGATGGCGACCACTTCGAACTGCGCAGCCGCGCCGCGCTCGATCAGCGCGCGCAGGACGCAGCGGCCGATTCGGCCGTAGCCGTTGAGGGCGACTCTGTAGGGACGCGTTTGGGGCATGAGGCGCTCGCTGTGATGGAACGACTTTGATGCGCCAACGCGCGAGGCCCTGCTGGGGCCTCGCGCGTGGCTGCGGCGCTGACGAAACCGGCTGTCAGTCTTCGAGCAGCTCCTGCGCGGTGCCGACCAGGTTTTCCAGAGTGAAGCCGAACTCTTCGAACAGCGCATTGGCCGGGCCCGACTCGCCGAAGCTGGTCATGCCGATCACGCGGCCTTCCAGGCCCACGTACTTGTACCAGTAATCGGCGTGGGCCGCTTCGATGGCGATCCGCGCGCCGACCTGCAGCGGCAGCACCGCCTGCTTGTAGCTCGCGTCCTGGGCATCGAACACGCTGGTGCAAGGCATCGACACCACGCGCACCTTGCGCCCTTCGGCGGTGAGCTGCTCGTAGGCCTGCACGGCCAGGCCGACTTCCGAACCGGTGGCGATGAGGATCAGCTCCGGCTCGCCGACGCTGTCCTTGAGCACGTAGCCACCGCGATTGATGTCGCTCAGTTGCGCGGCGTCACGCTGTTGGTGCTGCAGGTTCTGGCGCGAGAAGATCAGCGCCGACGGACCGTCGTTGCGCTCGATGGCGTACTTCCAGGCCACCGCCGACTCGACCGCATCGGCCGGACGCCAGGTGTCCAGGTTCGGCGTGCAGCGCAGGCTGGCCAGCTGCTCGATCGGCTGGTGAGTCGGGCCGTCTTCGCCCAGGCCGATGGAGTCGTGGGTGTAGACGTAGATCACACGCTTTTTCATCAGCGCCGACATGCGCACCGCGTTGCGCGCGTACTCCATGAAGATCAGGAAGGTCGCGCCGTAGGGCACGAAACCGCCGTGCAGGGCGATACCGTTCATGATGGCGCTCATGCCGAACTCGCGCACGCCGTAGAACAGGTAGTTGCCGGCCGCGTCAGCGGCCTCGACGCCCTTGCAGCCCTTCCACAGGGTCAGGTTGGACGCGGCGAGGTCGGCCGAGCCGCCGAGGAATTCCGGCAGCAGCGGACCGAAGGCGTTCAGGGTGTTCTGACTGGCCTTGCGGCTGGCGATGGTTTCACCCTTGGCCACCACTTCGGCGATGTAGGCATCGGCCTTCTCGGAGAAGTCGGCCGGCAGTTCGCCGCTCATGCGCCGGATGAACTCGTTGGCCAGCGCCGGGTGCTCGGCGGAGTAGGCGGCGAAACGCTGGTTCCACTCGGCTTCGACGGCCGCGCCGGCTTCCTTGGCGTCCCACTCGGCATAGATGTCGGCAGGGATTTCGAACGGCGCGTGGTTCCACTTCAGCGCGGCGCGAGTCAGGGCGATCTCGTCGGCACCCAGGGCGGCGCCGTGGGATTCTTCCTTGCCCTGCTTGTTCGGCGAGCCGAAGCCGATGATGGTCTTGCAGCAGATCAGGGTCGGGCGGTCGCTCTTGCGCGCGGTCTCGATGGCGGTCTTGATCTCGTCGGCGTCATGGCCGTCGACGTTGCGGATGACCTGCCAGTTGTAGGCTTCGAAGCGCTTGGGGGTGTCGTCGGTGAACCAGCCCTCGACGTGGCCGTCGATGGAGATGCCGTTGTCGTCGTAGAAGGCGATCAGCTTGCCCAGACCCAGGGTGCCGGCCAGTGCACTGACTTCATGGGAGATGCCTTCCATCATGCAGCCGTCGCCGAGGAACACATAGGTGTTGTGGTCGACGATGTCGTGACCGTCGCGGTTGAACTGCGCCGCCAGCACTTTTTCGGCGATGGCGAAACCGACGGCGTTGGCCAGGCCCTGGCCGAGCGGGCCGGTGGTGGTCTCGACGCCCGGGGTATAGCCGTATTCCGGGTGGCCCGGGGTGCGGCTGTGCAGTTGCCGGAAGTTTTTCAGGTCGTCGATGGACAGGTCGTAGCCGGTCAGGTGCAGCAGCGAGTAGACCAGCATCGAGCCGTGACCGTTGGACATGATGAAGCGGTCACGGTTGGCGAATGAAGGGTTGCTCGGGTTGTGCTTGAGGAAATCGCGCCACAGCACTTCGGCGATATCCGCCATACCCATAGGGGCGCCGGGATGGCCGCTGTTGGCTTTCTGCACGGCATCCATGCTCAGGGCACGGATGGCATTGGCACGCTCTCGACGGCTGGGCATCGCTTTTCTCCTGGGTCTGACTCTGGCCTGGGGGTTGAATCCCGGCCTTGGGTTTGAAATCGACAAAGGCAGGCATTTTCCCTTAGGCATGGGCCTCTGGGCAACGACAGATTACGCAAGGCCAATATCAAAACTTTTTGATATTGGCCTTGCGAGCGGCTGGAACGGCCTCTAGACTCCGGACCTTATGAACATCCCAGCGCCCACCCTCGACTTCGACGCCAGCGACAACCTCGCCGCCCTGTGCAAGGCCGGCGGTGATCCGCTGCGCCTGAACGTGCTGCGCGCGCTGGCCAACGACTCGTTCGGAGTGCTGGAGCTGGCGCAGATTTTCGCCATCGGCCAGTCCGGCATGAGCCACCACCTCAAGGTGCTGGCCCTGGCCGACCTGGTGGCGACCCGCCGCGAAGGCAACGCCATCTTCTACCGCCGCGCCCTGCCGCGACCCCTGCAATCGGGCGGCCGGCTGCATGCCGCGCTGCTCGACGAGGTCGAGCGGCTGGTCCTGCCCGGCGAGGTGCAGGCGCGCATGGCCCTGGTCCAACGCCAGCGCGCCGCAGCCAGCGAGGACTTCTTCTCGCGCATGGAAGAAAAGTTTCGCGCCCAGCAGGACCTTATCGCCGGCCTGCCGCAGTACCGCGAGAGCCTGCTGGCGCTGCTCGACAAGCTCAGCTTCGCGGCGAGCGCCACGGCCCTGGAAATCGGCCCGGGCGACGGCGGCTTCCTGCCCGAGCTGGCCCACCGCTTCGCCCAGGTCACGGCGCTGGACAACAGCCCGGCGATGCTCGACCTCGCCGGCCAGGTGTGCGCCCGCGAACGCCTGGGCAACGTCCATCTGCAGCTGGTCGACGCCCTCGGCGACTTCGAGCTGCTGGCCGACTGCGTGGTGTTGAACATGGTCCTGCACCATTTCAGCGAGCCAGCCGCGGCGCTCAAGCACCTGGCCGAGCACCTCAAGCCAGGCGGCAGTCTGTTGATCACCGAGTTATGCAGCCACAACCAGAGCTGGGCCAGGGAGGCTTGCGGTGATCTCTGGTTGGGGTTTGAACAGGAAGATCTGGCCCGCTGGGCCTGCGCTGCGGGACTCACCCCCGGGGAAAGCCTCTACGTAGGCTTACGTAATGGTTTCCAGATTCAGGTCCGCCATTTTCAGCGGCCGGCTGGCGACACTCACCATCGGTAATATCAGGAAACCATCGAGATGAGCGAATACTCACTTTTCACCTCTGAGTCCGTGTCCGAAGGGCATCCGGACAAGATCGCCGACCAGATTTCCGATGCGGTGCTCGACGCCATCATCGCCCAGGACAAATACGCCCGTGTCGCCGTCGAGACCCTGGTCAAGACCGGCGTGGCCATCATCGCCGGCGAAGTCACCACCTCGGCCTGGGTCGACCTCGAGGAGATCGTGCGCAAGGTCATCATCGACATCGGCTACACCAGCTCCGACGTCGGCTTCGACGGCGCCACCTGCGCGGTAATGAACATCATCGGCAAACAGTCGGTGGACATCGCCCAGGGCGTGGACCGCAGCAAGCCGGAAGATCAGGGCGCCGGTGACCAGGGCCTGATGTTCGGCTACGCCAGCAACGAGACCGAAGTGCTGATGCCGGCACCGATCACCTTTTCCCACCAGCTGGTGCAGCGCCAGGCCGAAGCCCGCAAATCGGGCCTGCTGACCTGGCTGCGTCCGGATGCCAAATCCCAGGTGACCTGCCGCTACGAAGCCGGCAAGGTGGTCGGCATCGACGCCATCGTGCTGTCGACCCAGCATAACCCCGACGTGTCCTACAAGGACCTGCGCGAAGGCGTGATGGAACTGATCGTCAAGCACGTGCTGCCCGCCGAGCTGCTGCACAAGGACACCCAGTTCCACATCAACCCGACCGGCAACTTCATCATCGGTGGCCCAGTGGGCGACTGCGGCCTGACGGGGCGCAAGATCATCGTCGACAGCTATGGCGGCATGGCCCGTCACGGTGGCGGCGCGTTCTCGGGCAAGGACCCATCCAAGGTCGACCGCTCGGCCGCCTATGCCGGCCGCTACGTGGCCAAGAATATCGTTGCCGCCGGCCTGGCCGAGCGCTGCGAGATCCAGGTGTCGTACGCTATCGGCGTGGCGCAACCGACCTCGATCTCGATCAACACCTTCGGCACCGGCAAGATCAGCGATAGCAAGATCATCAACCTGGTCCGCGAGCACTTCGACCTGCGCCCCTACGCGATCACCACCATGCTCGACCTTCTGCACCCGATGTACCAGGCCACCGCAGCCTATGGCCACTTCGGCCGCACACCGGTGGAGATGACCGTGGGCGAAGACACCTTCACCGCGTTCACCTGGGAACGCACCGACCGCGCCGACGCGCTGCGGGCCGCCGCCGGGGTCTGAACGACCGAGCGGTAGATCAAACCGGCCTTGCGGCCGGTTTTTTTATGGGCTACAGCGCCTTGCTCACCTTGTCCGCCACCTCGGCCGGCACCCAGGGCTTCCACACCTGTGGCTGCTCGCGCAGGAACGTCTCGGCCACCGCCTTGGGCTCCAGATGCTTCTCGCTCATCCCTGCCAGGGTCTTGTTCAGCAGATCGATGGGGATGTCGACCTTCTCGAAGAAACCGACCAGGTCCGGGTACTGCGCCTTGAACGGCTGCGACACGCCGATGGTCAGCTGCGCCGGCATCGACCGGGTCGGGCGCGGGTTGGGGTTGCTGGCGTCGGCCAGGGTTTTCCAGGCCTCGGCATCGAAGGGTGGTTCGTCCAGCTTGATCAGCTTGAAGCGACCCAGCAGGGGCGTCGGCGACCAGTAGTAGAACAGCACCGGCTGGCCACGGCGCACCGCCGAAGTGACCTCTGCGTCCAGCGCGGCGCCCGAGCCGGTACGGAAGTTGGTGTAGCTGTCGGTCAGCTTGTAGGCCTTGAGTTTCTGGCTGTTGACGATCTCGGAAGTCCAGCCGCTCGGGCTGTTGAGGAAGCGCCCGTGGTCAGGTTGCTCAGGGTCGCGAAACACGTCCTTGTACTTTGGCAGATCGTCCACCGACTTGAGCTCCGGCGCCATGGCCTTGATACCGCGTTCGGGGTCGCCCTTGACCACGTACTCCGGCACCCACCAGCCTTCAGTGGCGTTCTTGACGATGTCGCCCAGGCCGAACACCTTGCCCTCGGCCTGCGCCTTGACCCAGGCCGGGCTGCGGCCGGCCCATTCCTCGCCGATGACCTGAATGTCGTTCTTCGCCAACGCCGCTTCCAGGCTCACGGTGCTGCCCGGCAAGGTATCGGTGGGGTAGCCATAGCCTTTCTCGACGATCAGGCGCAGCACCTCGGTGATCAGGCTGCCGGACTCCCAGGTGATGTCGCCAAAATGGATCGGCGTCGCCTTGTCGGCGGCCGGCGCCTGCTGCGCCAGCAGACTCAAGGCCAGCAACGAGCCCCCCAACAGTGTCTTGATCGATTTCATGCGTCTCTCTCGCCAACAGGTCAATGAACGGGATGCAACTGCGCCAGCCCCCAGGTGGCCGCCTGACGCTCGTAGTCCAGCAGCACTTCGTAGTCCTCCTCGCTGGCGCCCAGCACTTCGCCAAGGCCGAGCACCTGTGCCACCTCTGGCAGCTCGCGCAGGCTTTGGTTCATCACTGCGCGCAGCGCTTCGGCCTGCTCGGCCCCGAGGGTCAGGCTGGCAATGTACGGCAGCGTCGGGCTCGGCGCTGTACGGGCCAGCACGCGCAGGCCGGCGACTTCATAGCCCGCGTCACGGGCCAGGTAGGCGAAGGTCACGCTGTCGATCGCCGCCAGGTCGGCACGGCCTTCGCGCAACCAGCGCAGGCTTTCCCGATGGCCGCCACTGACCTGCACCGAGCCGAAGAAACGACCACCACGCTGCAGAGGCGCAACGCTGTGGCGCAGCAGGTTCATGCCGCTGTTGGAGTCGGGCCCGTTGATCACCCCGCGGCTGCCGGCGAAGGCCTCCAGGGCCTGGCGCGGGTCGTCCTCGCGCACCAGCAGCAGGCTGCAGTGCTGGCCGGCGGCAGTGTCGGGGAATTCATAGCGGGGTCGGCCGACAAGCCGGACCCTGCCCTTGAGCCGAGTCACCAACGGGTAGCCACAGGTTTGTGCCAGCAGCAACTCGGGCGCTTCCCACAGCACGGGCAGGGGCAGATGGGCCGCAGCCTGGCGCTCCCGGTTCAGCTTGCGCAGGATCAGCTCGAGCCAGCGCTCGTTGGCCAGCTGCACGCGCCACGGGGCCACATACATGGGTAACTCTGCATAGCCTGGGGTCATGGGGGCTCCTCTCGCGAATGACTTTTACCATAGCCGGGCCCGGCCAAACCGCCACACCGCCCGTGCATCGGCATATTTCGTGACAATTGGCCCAGGCGCCGGGGTCAATCATTCCCTAGGCTGAGCTTTCCGCTACCCGGGCAAGGACGCTCCGATGCCGAATTTCATTCTCTGGTTGCTACTCAGTCTTTTCTCCTCCCTGGCGCACGCCTGCCCCGACTGGTCGCCGGCACAGGCGCGGGTGGAAATCGGCCGACTGCAGGCGCAGATCAGCCGCTGGGACGACAGCTACCACCGCGTCGGCCAGGGCCTGGTCGATGACGAGCGCTACGATCAGTCGCTGGCGCTGCTGCAAACCTGGCGCGGCTGTTTTCCCACCGGTGGCGCGCCCGCCGAGCCTGGGCTGCGCAGCGCCCGCGGGCCGCTGTCACATCCGGTCGCGCACACCGGCGTCGGCAAGCTGGCCAGCGCCGACCAGGCTCGGGCCTGGATGCAGGGCCGCCAAGGGCTGTGGGCCCAGCCGAAGATCGACGGCGTGGCGGTCAGCGTCATCTATCGCCAGGGTCGGCTGCACCAGGTCATCAGCCGCGGCGACGGCAGTCATGGCCACGACTGGACCGACAACGCACGCCTCACCGCCATCGCCCAGCGCTTGCCGGAGCCGCTCGACCTCGAGCTGCAGGGCGAGCTGTACTGGCGCCTCGAAGGCCATGTGCAAGCCAGCGCCGGCAGCCTCAACGCGCGCAGCCGCGTGGCCGGGCTGATGGCGCGCCGACAGCCACCGGGCGAGCAGGCCGCGAACATCCACCTGTTCGTCTGGGACTGGCCCCACGGCCCGGCCCGGCAAGCTGAACGCAACGCGCGCCTAGGCCAGCTGGGCTTCCCTGAAGCGGCGGCGTTCAGCCAGCCCGTGGCCGATTTCGCGCAAGCGCAGGGCTGGTACGAGCACTGGTACAACAGCCCCCTGCCCTTCGCTACCGACGGCATCATTCTGCGCATGGGAGAGCGCCCGCCGGCGCAGCGCTGGCAGGCGCGTGCGCCCTACTGGATCACCGCCTGGAAATACCCCCACGCCAGCGCTTCGGCCCGGGTGCGCGACGTCAGTTTTGGCGTCGGCCGCACCGGCAGGATCACCCCGGTGCTGGAGCTCGATCCGGTACAGCTGGATGACCGTACCGTACGCCGCGTCAGCCTGGCGTCGCTCAAGCGCTGGCAGGCCCTGGACATCCGCCCCGGCGACCAGATCACCGTCGAACTCGCCGGGCTGACCATCCCGCGCTTCGGCCAGGTGCTCTGGCAAGCCAGCCTGCGCCCACCGCTGCAGGTGCCCGATGCCGAGCAGTACCATCGGCTGAGTTGTTGGCGAGACTCGCCGGGCTGCGCGAGCCAATACGCCGCCAGGCTGCAATGGCTGTCCGGAAAGAATGGCTTGAACCTCAGCCAGGTCGGCGCTGGCACCTGGCAAAAACTGCTCGCCGCCGGGCACCTGGACCACCTGCTGGGCTGGCTCGACCTCGACGTGGCAACCCTGGCCGAGGTGCCCGGCATCGGCCAGCGACGCGCCGAGCAATTGCACGCCAGCTTCAGCCAGGCGCGCGAGCAGGCCTTCGGCACCTGGCTGCAGGCCATCGGCGCGCCGCCAGCCGCCGAGTCGGCGAGTGCCGACTGGTCGACCCTGGCCAACCGCAACCTCGGCCAGTGGCAGGCTCGCCCGGGCATCGGCCCCACACGGGCTGCACAACTGCTAGCCTTCTATCGCCACCCGGAGGTGATGGCCATTGCCGAGCGTCTGGCGCAGGCCGGCATCGCCGGGTTTTCAGCTGCAGTATCGGACAGTTCCTGAAGACATTTCTGGAATTGCTCCATTTAATCACTCCCCTTTTCAATGGAGCATCCCATGCAACCAACTCACTCCCTGGTGATACTGGCTCTCTGCGGCGCCATGGCCGCACCGAGCATGGCCAGCGAAGCCGCGCCGCCGCTCACCGGCTGCGCCGCCAAGCAGCAGGACATCCGCCAGCAGATCGATCACGCCAAGGCCGCTGGCAACAGCAATCAGGTCGCCGGCCTGCAAAAGGCCCTCAGTGAAAGCACTCGCCATTGCACCCCCGCCTCTCTGCAGAAGGAGCGTGAGAACAAGGTGCTCAAGGCGCGTCAGGAGGTGGCGCAACGTCAGGCCGACCTCGACAAGGCCATGAAAAAAGGTGACGCCGACAAGATCAACACCCGCAAGGACAAACTGGCCCAGGCCCGCAAGGAGCTGCAGCAAGCCACCGATGATCTCGAACGTTAGGCCGATACGCCGAACAGGCCGATGATGATCGCCAGGCTGACCAGCCACACCAGCGAGCGCAGCTTCGCCCAGTCGGCCAGGTAGCAGATGATGTAGAGCAGCCGCAGGGTGATGTAGATCACCGCCAACACGTCTTGGGTCACTTGCTGGGCGTGGCCGGCCAGGTGGGCGATGATCACCGCTGCGGCAAAGGCCGGCAGCGCCTCGAAACTGTTCAGCTGGGCCGAATGTGCGCGCTTGGGCATGCCCTCGAGGCTGTCGAGAAAGGCGCGCGGGTCATGGTTGGCCCTGGGCCCATACCTGCCGCTGGAGAACTTGGCGATGCTGGTGCAGACGTATGGCAGGCAGATGGCGACGAGCACACACCAGAATGCGACGGTCATGGTCATTCCTTTGTCGAGTCATTCAATAGGGGCCGCAGGGCCCGCCAGGCGAGCACCGATTGAATCTTTTCCGAGGTGAAATTGATTCGGAATCTTTCAGTGCCTCGATATACTAACGGATAGCCAACTGCACCGAACCGCTGCGTCACGTCACTATTCCAATAATTTCCGCTTTCTGCCCCAGGCAGCCAGCACGCGCACGCTCCACTCACGTCAACAACTCGTCAACATGAGTCACGTCGCATGCCACTTGCCCTGCTCGCTCTCGCCGTCGCCGCCTTCGGCATCGGCACCACCGAATTCGTCATCATGGGCCTGCTGCCCGACGTCGCCCGCGATCTCAGCGTGAGCATTCCGCGCGCCGGCCTGCTGATCACCGGCTATGCATTGGGCGTGGTGTTCGGCGCGCCGATCCTTGCGGTGGCCACCGCCAATATGCCGCGCAAGGCCACGCTGCTGGGCATGACCCTGATGTTCATCCTGGGCAACGTCCTGTGTGCGCTGGCCCCGGACTACCTCTCGCTGATGGCGGCGCGAGTGATCACTGCCCTGTGCCATGGCGCCTTCTTCGGCATCGGCTCGGTGGTGGCGGCCGGCCTGGTGGCGCCGAACAAGCGGGCCCAGGCGATCTCCATGATGTTCACCGGCCTGACCCTGGCCAACGTGCTGGGGGTGCCGCTGGGCACCGCCCTGGGCCAATACGCCGGTTGGCGCTCGACGTTCTGGGCGGTCGCGGTGATCGGCCTGATTGCCCTGACGGCGCAGATGGTCTGGTTGCCCAAGGTCATTCCCATGGAGAAGAGCAACCTGGCCCGCGAGTTTCGCGTGCTGCGCAAACCCAACGTGCTGCTGGCGCTGGCGATGAGCGTAATGGCCTCGACCAGCCTGTTCAGCGTGTTCACCTACATCGCGCCGATCCTGCAGGACGTCACCGGCATCGGCCCACACGCAGTGACGCTGATGCTGCTGCTGTTCGGCGTCGGCCTCACTGGCGGCAGCATGCTGGGCGGGCGTCTGGCCGATACTCGGCTGCTGCCGGCACTGGTGGCCATGGCCCTGGCCGTGGTGCTGACCATGGCCGCGTTCAGCCACACCAGCCGCCTGCTGATACCGGCCGGCATTACCCTGGTGCTGTGGGGCGTGTTCGCCTTCGCCCTGTGCCCGATCCTGCAGCTTTTGATCATCGACCAGGCCCACGAGGCGCCGAACCTCGGCTCGACGCTGAACCAGAGCGCGTTCAACCTGGGCAATGCCACGGGTGCCTGGCTCGGCGGGCTGGTGGTGGCCAGCGGCATCAACCTGGCCGATCTGCCCTGGACCGGCGCGATTACCGGGCTGCTGACCCTGCTCACGGCGCTGTATTTCATCTATCGCCAGCGCCGGCAGGTGGTGCAGGCGGTGCTGTGATTCCTCATACCCCTATGACACCACCCCTGCAAGACCGAGCCTGCTCGGGAACGGGCCGCTACAGTTCCCGAGCGAGCCCGGCCCTACAGGAGTAAAGTGCCCGTCCAGGAACCCGAGAACCCAGAGACCCCGCATGTCGACCGAAGAGGACCGCGCCACCCCCAGTGGCATGCCGATGATTCCCGCGCAGCGCCGCGAACAGATCCTGCGCCAGCTGCGCAAGCACCAGGTGCTCAGCGTTCATCAGTTGATGGAAATGTTCGATTGCTCGCACATGACCGTGCGCCGCGACATCGCCCTGCTGGAGCAGGAAGGCCGCGCCTATTCGGTGACGGGCGGCGTGCGCATCGCCAGCCAGGTGCACAGCGAACCCAGCCATCAGTCCAAGGCGGTGGTCGAGCAACTGCACAAGCAAGGCATGGCGCGCCTGGCCGCCGGCCTGCTGCATGACGACATGACGGTCTACCTGGACGCTGGCACCAGTACCCTGCAGATCGTCCCGCACATCACCGCGCTGAGCGGTATGACCGTGATCACCAACGACTTCGGCATCGTCCATGCCCTGGCCGACGCCCAGCATGTCGACGTGATTCACACCGGCGGCCTGCTCGACCATCCCAACCGCTCCTGTGTCGGTGGCCTGGCCGCAGCCACCTTGCGCCAGATCGCCACCGACATCGCGTTCATGTCCACCAGTTCCT
Source organism: Pseudomonas sp. HR96 (assembly GCF_034059295.1). Lineage (NCBI taxonomy): Bacteria > Pseudomonadati > Pseudomonadota > Gammaproteobacteria > Pseudomonadales > Pseudomonadaceae > Pseudomonas > Pseudomonas sp. HR96. The sequence continues at coordinate 487,416 of NZ_CP139141.1, read as the reverse complement.
GGGACCTGCATCGCGGCACCACCACGCCCTCGGCGCTGAAGGTCGAGGTCAAGCAAGTGGCCATGCAGGCGGCCTCGCAAACCGTACTGGTGGCCACCAGCAGCAAATACGGCACCTTCGGCATGTACAAGATCGCCGCGCTGGAGCAGTTCGACGTGATCATCACCGACGATGCCCTGGCCGACGCTGCCGCCGACGGTATTCGCAAGCAAGGCGTCGAGCTGCTCCTGGCGCCCTCCGGATAACCGGCAAACCCTGCACACCCAAGCCCTGGCCAAGCCCAGGGTTTTTTTTCGCCTATCCCGCCAATGTTAATATTTGTTAAATTGAAAAAACACTTCACAACATCCGATCATTGGTCCACTATCGACTCAACCCTTCGAGGAGCTATTCCATGAATAACAAAAATGTCGGCGTGATCGGTCTGGGCGCAATGGGCCTGGGCATCGCGCGTTCCCTGCTGCGTTCGGGCTTCAACGTGCATGCCTGCGACGTACGTTCCGCCGTCACCGAACAATTCGCCAACGAAGGTGGTGTCGCCTGCGCCTCGCCGGCCGCCATGGCCGCTGCCTGTGACGTGATCATCACCGTGGTGGTGAATGCCGAGCAGACCGAAACCGTGCTCTACGGTGACAACGGCGCCGTCGCCGCGCTGCGGCCGGGCTGCCTGGTGATCGGTTGCGCCACCGTCGCGCCGACCTTTGCCGTGGAACTGGGCAAACGCCTGGGCGACGCGCACCTGCTGTACCTCGACGCACCGATTTCCGGTGGCGCGGCCAAGGCCGCCTCCGGCGAAATGACCATGATGACCTCCGGCCCCGCCGACGCCTACGCCAAGGCCGAAGCCGTGCTGCAAGGGATGGCCGGCAAGGTCTACCGCCTGGGCGACGTGCACGGTCTGGGCTCGAAGGTGAAGATCATCAACCAGCTGCTGGCCGGCGTGCACATCGCCGCGTCCGCCGAAGCCATGGCCCTGGGCCTGCGCGAAGGCGTGGATGCCGATGCCCTGTACGAGGTGATCACCCACAGCGCCGGCAACTCGTGGATGTTCGAAAACCGCGTGCCGCACATACTCAAGGCCGACTACACGCCGCTGTCGGCGGTGGACATCTTCGTCAAGGACCTGGGCCTGGTGCTGGATACCGCCCGGGCCAGTAAATTCCCGCTGCCGCTGTCGGCCACCGCGCACCAGATGTTCATGCAGGCCTCCAGCGCCGGTTTCGGCCGCGAGGACGACTCGGCAGTGATCAAGATCTTCCCGGGCATCGAGCTGCCCGTGGCCAAGACCGACGTTTAAGGGGCCGACCATGACAGCATCTCGCCCCCTGCTGGGTTGCATCGCCGATGACTTCACCGGCGCCACCGACCTGGCCAACATGCTGGTGCGCGGCGGCATGCGCACCGTGCAGAGCATCGGCATCCCGAGCAGCGACGTTGCCGCCGGGCTCGATGCCGACGCCATCGTCATCGCCCTGAAGTCGCGCACCGTGCCGGCCAGCGACGCCGTGGCCGAATCCCTCGAGGCCCTGGCCTGGCTGCGCGAACGCGGCTGCGAGCAGATCTTTTTCAAGTATTGCTCGACCTTCGACTCCACTGCCGCCGGCAACATCGGCCAGGTCAGCGAAGCCCTGCTGGCGGCGCTGGACAGCGACTTCACCCTGGCCTGCCCGGCGTTTCCGGAAAACGGCCGGACGATCTTTCGCGGGCACCTGTTCGTGCAGGACCAACTGCTCAGCGAATCGGGCATGCAGAACCATCCGCTGACGCCGATGAGCGACGCCAACCTGGTGCGCGTACTGCAGGCACAGACCCAACTGCCGGTCGGCCTGCTGCGCTACGACAGCGTCGGCAAGGGCGTCGAGGCGGTCAAGCAGCGCATCGCGCAACTGCGCGCCGACGGTGTGCGCATGGCCATCGCCGATGCCGTGTCCGATGCCGACCTGTACGTGCTGGGCGAAGCCTGCGCCGAGCTGCCGCTGCTGACCGGCGGCTCGGGCCTGGCCCTGGGCCTGCCGGAGAATTTCCGCCGGGCCGGCAAGCTGCGCCAGCTGGACGCGGCAGCCGTACCCGACATCAGCGGCGGCGAAGTGGTACTGGCCGGTAGCGCATCCGTCGCCACCAACGGCCAGGTCGCCGCCTGGCTCGAAGCCGGCCGCCCGGCCCTGCGCATCGACCCGCTGGCGCTGGCCGCCGGTGAAGCGGTGGTGGCCCAGGCCCTGGCCTTTGCCAGGGACGCCGGGCAAACCGTGCTCATCTACGCCACCAGCTCGCCGGAAGAGGTCAAGGCGGTGCAACACAAGCTTGGCGTCGAACGCGCCGGGGCCCTGGTCGAACAGGCCCTCGGCGAGATCGCCAGCGGCCTGCGCGAGGCCGGCGTACGCCGCTTCGTGGTCGCCGGCGGCGAGACCTCCGGTGCGGTGGTGCAGGCCCTGGGCGTGCAACTGCTGCAGATCGGCGCGCAGATCGATCCCGGCGTGCCGGCGACCGTCAGCAGCTCGGCCGAACCCCTGGCCCTGGCGTTGAAATCCGGCAACTTCGGTGGCCGCGATTTCTTCGCCAAAGCCCTCAAGCACCTTGCAGGAGCGGCGTGATGATCGACGAACAGGCCTTGCGCCGGGAAATATGCGACGTCGGCCGCCTGCTGTACGGTCGCGGCTACACCGTCGGCAGCGCCGGCAACATCAGCGCGCGCCTGGATGATGGCTGGCTGATCACCCCCACCGACGCTTGCCTGGGCCGGCTCGACCCAGCCCGCATCGCCAAGGTCAACCTGGCCGGCGAGTGGGTCTCGGGCGACAAGCCATCCAAGACCCTCGCCCTGCACCGCGAGGTGTATGACCGCAACCCCGCCGTCGGCGGCGTGGTGCACACCCACTCCACTCATCTGGTGGCGCTGACCCTGGCGGGCGTCTGGCAGCAGGACGACATCCTGCCGCCCCTGACGCCCTACCAGGTGATGAAAGTCGGCCACATTCCGTTGATCTCCTACCAGCGCCCCGGTTCGCCGAAGGTTGCCGAACAGGTGGCGCAACTGGCCAACAGAGTGCGCGGCGTGATGCTTGAGCGCCTCGGCCCGGTGGTCTGGGAAGCCTCGGTGGCCAAGGCCTGTTACGCCCTCGAAGAGCTGGAAGAAACCGCGCGACTGTGGCTGATGAGCAACCCCAAACCCGCGCCGCTGGACGAGGGCGCCTTGCAGGACCTGCGCGAGACGTTCGGCGCGCAGTGGTGAGACCCGCTTCTGCCAACAGGTTGCATCCCTAAGAAAAGCAAAAATAACAACAGGACACAGAGCATGAGCCCACTATTATTGATGTGCACTGCCGGCGCCGGCATCGCACTGTTGCTGTTTCTGGTACTCAAGTACAAGTTCCAACCCTTTGTGGCCCTGATGCTGGTCAGCATCCTGGTGGCGCTGGTGGCCGGGGTGAAACCGGCCGACCTGGTGGCTACCATCGAAGGCGGCATGGGCAAGACCCTTGGCCACATCGCGATCATCATTGCCCTGGGCGCGATGATCGGGCGCATTATCGAACTGTCCGGCGGTGCCGAGGCACTGGCCAAGACCCTGATCAGCCGCTTCGGCAACAAGCGCACGCCGCTGGCGTTGACCGTGGCTGGCTTCATGGTCGGCATTCCGGTGTTCTTCGAAGTGGGGGTGATCATTCTCATGCCGCTGGCCTACGGCGTGGCCCGGGCCGCGCGCAAGCCGCTGCTGATCTTTGCCTTGCCGATGTGCGCCGCGCTGCTCAGCGTGCACGCCTTCCTGCCGCCGCACCCCGGGGCCGTGGCCGCCGCCGGGCAACTGGGCGCGGACCTGGGCCGGGTGCTGATGTTCGGCCTGCCGATCGTGGGCATCCTGTGCGTGATCGGCTACCTGATCGCCGGGCGCATGACCCGCCGCACCTATCCGATGACCGACGACATCCGCGCCGAAGTCTACGGCCCGCACATCAGCAACGCCGACCTGCAAGCCTGGGCCAACGACGACTATTCGCACACCAGCGAAGCGGCGCATGCCAAGACCCTTGGCCTGGAAGAAAGCGCCACCACGATCAAGTCCAAGCTGCCACCCGCGCCAGCCCCCGGTTTCGGGCTGATCATCGCGTTGATCCTGTTGCCGATCATCCTCATCCTGCTGGGTACCCTGGCGACGACCCTGCTGCCGGCCGATTCCGGCGTGCGCGCGGTCATGACCGTGCTGGGCGCGCCCCTGGTCGCGCTGCTGATCGACACCCTGCTGTGCGCCTGGCTGCTCGGCTCGCGCCGCGGCTGGAGCCGCAGCCAGGTCTCCGACGTGATCGGCTCGGCACTGCCGGGCGTGGCCATGGTGATCCTGATCGCCGGCGCCGGCGGTGTGTTCGGCAAGGTGCTGGTGGACACCGGCATCGGCGCGGTGGTCTCCGAAGCCTTGCGCAACACCGGCCTGCCGGTGCTGGCCCTGGGCTTTCTGTTGACCCTGCTGCTGCGCGCCGTGCAAGGTTCGACCACGGTGGCGCTGGTCACCACCGCCGGCATCCTCAGCCCGCTGATCGCCACGCTCAACCTCAGCGCCAACCATATGGCGCTGCTGTGCCTGGCCATGGGCGGTGGCGGGCTGGCGATGTCGCACATCAACGACGCCGGCTACTGGATGTTCACCAAGCTGGCCGGCCTCAATGTCGGTGACGGCCTGCGCACCTGGACCCTGCTGGTGACGGTCCTGGGTACCCTGGGCTTTATCATGACCCTGCTGTTGTGGCCATTCGTCTGAGCCGCCGCGCTTCTAAGAATTGTTGGAGATCGCCATGCCCCGTTTCGCTGCCAACCTCAGCATGCTTTACCCGCAGCACGATTTTCTCGACCGCTTCGCGGCGGCCGCCGCCGATGGTTTCAAGGCTGTGGAATATCTGTTCCCCTACGACTACAGCCCCGAGCAGCTCAAGCAGCGCCTGACCGACAACGGTCTGGTGCAGGCGCTGTTCAATGCGCCACCAGGGGACTGGGCCGCCGGCGAGCGTGGCATCGCCTCGTTGCCAGGCCGCGAGAGCGAGTTCCGTCAGGGCTTCGAGCGCGCCCTGGAATACGCTGCGGTGCTGGGCAACGATCGCATCCACGTCATGGCCGGGCTGCTGCCGGACGAAAGCCTGCGTGGCAAGCACCACGCGGTGTACCTGGAAAACCTGCGCCACGCCACGGCCCAGGCGGCCAAGGCCGGCATCACCGTGCTGCTGGAGCCGATCAACACTCGCGACATGCCGGGCTTCTTCCTCAATCGCCAGGACCAGGCCCACGCCATCTGCGCCGAAGTCGGCGCGGCCAACCTCAAGGTGCAGTTCGACTGCTATCACTGCCAGATCGTCGAAGGCGATCTGTCGGTGAAGCTGCACCGCGACTTCGCCGGCATCGGCCATATCCAGATCGCCGGCGTCCCGGACCGCCACGAGCCGGACATGGGCGAGCTGAACTACCCGCAGCTGTTCAAGCTGATCGACGAGCTGGGCTACACCGGCTGGATCGGCTGCGAGTATCGGCCCAAGGGTGATACCTCGCAGGGGCTGGGCTGGATGAAAGGGTTGTAACTGCATCATGGGCCCCAGCTGGCCTTCAAGGCCGGCTCGGACAAAACTCTATCTAAGTCCCGTGAGTTTGATTGCAGCCCCTGTGATCACTAGCCCGATGAATAACGTCGTATATACCCAAAAGATGGCTTTCAGCTTTCGCTTCATGATTGCGGGTATGCATTGAAGTTCCTCGAGGGTCATCGCACCGGATTTCATGGCTCTTTTCGGGAAAGTGATGCCTGCCGAAATCTGCACAACCAATGCAAGCTTTCCGATAAACTCCGGTAGCGGTGATATCTTTTGGGCCCTGTTGGAGGCTTTGCTCATCCGCTCCAACAGGCCATCCAGCTCAGATTCAATGAATTTGCCGATGATCCACTTACCGAGGAACAGTCCGAGGGAGATGATCCCTGCGCACGTGATTATCGCCGAGTGCATGGAGATCATTGGATCTGGCTGACGCTGTCCAGGGTGCCCGCCGCCGGCCTGCCATCGACCATGGTGAAATGCACCCCGCCGAGGATCTCATAGACCTGACCGTTGCGGCCGCAGGTGACCTTGTCACCATCGCGGGCGATGGGCCGGCCGTTGATCAGCCAGTTGCCGCAGCCCTCGATGATTTCGCCGCCGCAGCTGGTCTCGTCACCGACGCGTAGATAAATGCCTGTGGCCATGTTCTTGTTCTGCCGATGCTCTGAAGGAGCTACCGATGCTAGGCAGATGAGCCAGCAAAATCTGTAGGATTTTTCCGGGCGTTCGGCGGGAAATTTCTGACATTTTGATAGGAGAGTTGCCGGGATGAGCTATCAGGTCAAACCGGCCTGCGGGCTGGCGCTCCCACTGTGGTCGATGAGTGGATCAACAGACTGCTCGCAATGAGCAGCCAGGACGCGCAACGATACTCAGGGCTAAACCACCTCATCCTGAAACTGATCCTTCACGTACTTGATCTCGGTTCGCCCGTGCGGCGCCGGCAGGCCGTCTTCGCCGAGGTTGACGAAGACCATCTTGTCGACGGTCAGGATGCTCTTGCGGGTGATCTTGTTGCGCACTTCGCAGGTCAGGGTGATGGAGGTGCGGCCGAATTCGGTGGCGGTGATGCCCAGTTCGATGATGTCGCCCTGGCGCGAAGCGCTGACGAAGTTGATCTCCGAAATGTACTTGGTCACCACCCGCTGGTTGCCCAGTTGCACGATGGCGTAGATGGCCGCTTCTTCGTCGATCCAGCGCAGCAGGCTGCCGCCGAACAGGGTGCCGTTGGGATTGAGATCTTCGGGTTTGACCCATTTGCGCGTGTGGAAATTCATGCTCGCTCCTGCTCGTCTGGCCTGATAATGGAGCCATCATGGCAGAGGCCTTCCCTTCTCTCCATTACCCATCTTCTATCGTGGTGATAAACCTCCCGACGGAAACACTTCAGAACGGACGCCGGCACAGCTATAATCGACGAGCTTCACTCAAACGGTCGGCTCTGCCCGGTCGTTCCCGCCACCTGTCCGAGGGGCGCTGCAGCAGGCTATGACCTGTCAGGCTCGGATGGGGCGTTGTTCGCACCGCTTTGCGGCGCGGGCCTTTAACGCACAACGGCGCCCATTCGCACATAACGAATGGAGACTCTTCAATGAGCGCTGTACTGACGCCTGCCGATTTTACCGATTACAAGGTTGCCGACATCTCCCTGGCTGCCTGGGGTCGCCGCGAAACCATCATCGCCGAATCGGAAATGCCTGCCCTGATGGGCCTGCGCCGCAAATACGCCGCCGAGCAGCCGCTCAAGGGCGCGAAGATTCTCGGCTGCATCCACATGACCATCCAGACCGCCGTGCTGATCGAGACCCTGGTCGCGCTGGGCGCCGAAGTGCGCTGGTCGTCGTGCAACATCTTCTCCACCCAGGACCAGGCCGCTGCCGCCATCGCTGCCGCCGGTATCCCGGTGTTCGCCTGGAAAGGCGAAACCGAGCAGGAGTACGAGTGGTGCATCGAGCAGACCATCCTCAAGGACGGCCAGCCGTGGGACGCCAACATGATCCTCGACGACGGCGGTGACCTGACCGAGATCCTGCACAAGAAATACCCGGCCATGCTCGAGCGCATCCACGGCGTGACCGAAGAAACCACCACCGGCGTGCACCGCCTGCTGGACATGCTGGCCAAGGGCGAGCTGAAGATCCCGGCCATCAACGTCAACGACTCGGTGACCAAGAGCAAGAACGACAACAAATACGGCTGCCGTCACAGCCTCAACGACGCCATCAAGCGTGGCACCGACCATCTGCTGTCGGGCAAGCAGGCACTGGTGATCGGCTACGGTGATGTGGGCAAGGGTTCGGCCCAGTCGCTGCGTCAGGAAGGCATGATCGTCAAGGTCTCGGAAGTCGACCCGATCTGCGCCATGCAGGCCTGCATGGACGGTTTCGAACTGGTTTCGCCGTTCGTCGACGGCCTGAACGATGGCACCGAAGCCAGCGTCGACAAGGCCCTGCTGGGCAAGATCGACCTGATCGTGACGACGACCGGCAACGTCAACGTCTGCGACGCCAACATGCTCAAGGCCCTGAAGAAGCGCGCCGTGGTGTGCAACATCGGCCATTTCGACAACGAGATCGACACCGCTTTCATGCGCAAGAATTGGGCATGGGAAGAGGTCAAGCCGCAGGTGCACAAGGTTCACCGCACCGGCGCCGGCCAGTTCGACCCGCAGAACGACGACTACCTGATCCTGCTGGCCGAGGGCCGCTTGGTCAACCTGGGCAATGCCACCGGCCACCCTAGCCGGATCATGGACGGCTCGTTCGCCAACCAGGTACTGGCGCAGATCTTCCTGTTCGGCCAGAAGTACGCCGACCTGCCAGCCGCCCAGAAAACCGAGCGTCTGACCGTTGAAGTGCTGCCCAAGAAGCTCGACGAAGAAGTGGCCCTGGAAATGGTCCGCGGCTTTGGCGGCGTGGTGACTCAACTGACCAAACAGCAGGCCGACTACATCGGCGTCGCTGTGGAAGGTCCGTTCAAGCCGCACGCCTACCGCTACTGATCAGCAGCCACGACGCACGCCCTGCAGGACCGAGCTCACTCGGGAACTGGGTCAACCTTGTTCCCGGGCAAGCCCGGTCATGCAGGCAGCTGCTTGTATCGCATCCGCCTTCCGCTTTCAGGGTGTCAAAATGTCCCAGGAACGCCGCTTCAGCTTCGAGTTCTTCCCGACCAAGACCGATGCCGGGCACGACAAACTGCTGAACGTCGCTCGCCAGCTGGCGGGCTACAACCCCGATTTCTTTTCCTGCACCTATGGTGCGGGCGGTTCAACGCGCGATCGCACGATGAACACGGTTCTACAGCTGCAAAATGAAGTGAAGGTCGCCGCTGCCCCGCACCTGTCGTGCGTCGGCGACAGCAAGGATGACCTGCGCAACCTGCTGGCGCAGTACAAGGCTGCCGGCATCGAACGCATCGTCGCCTTGCGTGGCGACCTGCCGTCCGGCATGGGCATGGCCAGCGGCGAGCTGCGCTACGCCAGCGACCTGGTCGAGTTCATTCGCGCCGAAAGCGCGGATCACTTCCACATCGAAGTGGCCGCGTATCCGGAGATGCACCCCCAGGCGCGCAACTTCGAGCAGGATATCGCCAACTTCGTGCGCAAGGCCAAGGCCGGCGCCGACAGCGCCATCACGCAGTACTTCTTCAACGCCGACAGCTACTTCTACTTCGTCGAACGCGTGCGCAAGCTCGGTGTGGACCTGCCGATCGTGCCGGGCATCATGCCGATCACCAACTACAGCAAGCTGGCGCGCTTCTCCGACGCCTGCGGCGCGGAAATCCCGCGCTGGATCCGCAAGCAGCTGGAGGCCTACGGCGACGACGTAGCCAGCATCCAGGCGTTCGGCGAGCAGGTCATCACGCAGATGTGCGAACAACTGCTGCAGGGCGGCGCCCCGGGGTTGCACTTCTACACCCTGAACCAGGCCGAACCGAGCCTGGCGGTGTGGAACAACCTGCATCTGCCACGCTGAGACAACCGGACATCATTCGAAAACACTCCTGAAAAGCTTTTGTCGTAAAATCCGTGTTCTGCGTACTTTCAGGATGTTTTCGCTCGATGCTTGCCAGCACTACCGCTACTCGCCCTCTGCTTGTCTACCTGGCCTTCGGCAAGGACACCTACCATCAGGAGGCGGTGTTCAGCATCGCCAGCGCCTTCGCCGCCGCCCGTGAATGCGCCGAGCCGCTGCCCGATATCCTCGTCTTCACCGACAACCCCAGCCCCTACCGCTCACTCCCGGTAGACGTGCGCCTGCTCGACCAACCGACCCGCGAGGCCTGGAGCGAGCCCCATGGTTATCACTTTCGCATCAAGCACGTTGCCCTGCGGCAGATCCTCGAAGAGCGTGAGCTGGCCCTGCTGATCGACACCGACACGCTGTTTCGGGTATCGCCGCTGCGCCTGTTCGAGCGCATCCAGCCCGGCACCCTGCTGTGCAACGTGGTGTCGCGACCCTACGGCGAATGCCGTGACTCGCCGCTGTATACCAACCTGCATCAGGACCTCGAGGCTCGCGGCCTGGCGGATGACGCCATGGCCACCCTCAACTCCGGGGTCATCGGCCTGCACCGCAGCGACGCCGCGGTGCTCGATCACTCCATCGCCCTGATGGACGAACTCTACCCCCGCGGCGAAGGCGCCTACGTGCTGGAAGAGTTCTGCCTGGCGATCGCCGCGCGGGCGCGGCTCGCGCTGGCCGACTGCCCTGACCTGATCCACCACTACTGGAGCCGCAAGACCCTGTTTCGCGCCAAGGTTCGCGCCTGGCTGCGCAAGCACGGCCAGCAGCCCTTGTCGGACTGGGCCCTGCAGGACCTGCGCCGGGTCAGCCTGGACATCCCGCGCCCCTCGCGGCTGCAGCGCCTGGCCGGCAAGCTGGCCACCGCCGGCCTGCCGATGCTGCCGCGCCAGTTCATGCGCGAAGTGCTCAACGGCTTCTGCACCCCGGCCAACGAGTTCGACCAGGCCTGCGCCAGGGCCTGGTGGGACAAGGCCAGGGAGAACTTCGAAAGCCGCGCACACAGCCCCTTGACCGCGCCTCAGCTGCGCGGCTGGCTGGAAACCCCCGGTGTGCGCCTGTTGCTGGGCCAGCGCCGGCATGAAGTATTCGAGCACCTGATGGCCCAGGCTGTGCCCGAAAGGTGATTCATGGCAGGGAAGGCTCTGGCATGAAGCGACCGCTCGTCGTACTCTGCCCACATGCCTTTCATTCGCCTGCTGTTTTCCCTGTTGTTTCTGACCGCCCTGAGCCTGCCGGCCGCGGCGGAGAAACTGCGTATCGTCACCGAACCCTGGGCGCCCTACGTCTATGTGGAAAACGGCATCGCCAAGGGCATCGACTACGAGATCACCGCCCTGGTGTTCCAGCGCCTGGGCATCGATGTGCAATGGCAGTTCCTGCCCTGGAAGCGCTGCCTGGCCATGCTGGCGCAAGGTCAGGCCGACGGCATACTGGACATCCTGCATACCACGGCGCGGGACAACGAGTTGCTGTACCCCGGCGAACCGTTGTCGGACGTCGACTACATGCTGTTCCAGAACAATGCCTATCCTCACCCGTTCGAAACCCTCGACGACCTCGCCGGGCTGACCATCGGCACCTCGCCGGGCTACTTCTACGGCCCGTCGTTCATGAACTCCAAGCTATTCAGGCAGGAGACCGCGCCCTCCCACGAAGCCAACTTCGGCAAGCTGGTGCGTGGCCGGGTCGACCTGGTGATCACCGACCGCCGGGTCGGCCAGCACGTATTGCGTGAGATGGGCCTGCAGGAGCAGGTCAGCCAGTTGCCAGTGGTCATCTTCCACGAAAAGCAGTACCTTGCAGTGCGCCGCAACGCCGGGATGGACCTGCTCATCCAGCGCTTCGGCGCCGAACTCAAGCGCTTCAAGCAGGAGCCGCAATATCGCCAGCTGCTCGACCGCTACGCCGACAGCGAGGCGCACCTGAGCAAGGCGCCAGATGCCGGCGGCAAGCTGGATGCCGCCGTTGAGCAGCAGGAAAGCGGCGCAATGTGATTGCTCTGTTATACTCGGGCGTTCCCGCCAGGCTTACGCCCGGACGCCAGGCCTTGCAAAAGGCATCCCGCTCGACCTCTCGAGCCAGGCGATGCGCATTGAAGGCCGCGCAGGACCGGACGCGACAGTGCACGCCGCACCCGTCGCGCCAGGCAAGATTACCCTTGGGCAAAAGCCCCCTTTAGAACAGGATTACTCATGTCCTTTGCTTCCCTCGGTCTCTCCGAGGCTCTAGTCCGTGCCATCGAGGCGGCGGGCTACACCCAGCCTACCCCGGTGCAACAGCGGGCCATTCCCGCCGTGTTGCAAGGTCGCGACCTGATGGTCGCTGCACAAACAGGTACAGGCAAAACCGGTGGCTTCGCCCTGCCGATTCTCGAACGCCTGTTCCCCAACGGCCACCCCGACAAGTCCCAGCGTCACGGCCCACGCCAACCGCGCGTGCTGGTCCTGACTCCGACCCGCGAACTGGCGGCCCAGGTCCACGAGAGCTTCAAGGTCTATGCCCGTGACCTGAAGTTCGTCAGCGCCTGCATCTTCGGCGGCGTCGGCATGAACCCACAGGTGCAGGCCATGTCCCGCGGCGTCGACGTTCTCGTCGCCTGCCCGGGCCGCCTGCTCGACCTGTGTGGTCAAGGCAGCGTCGACCTCTCCCACGTCGAGATCCTCGTGCTCGACGAAGCCGACCGCATGCTCGACATGGGCTTCGTCCATGACGTGAAGAAGGTCCTTGCCCGCCTGCCGGCCAAGCGCCAGAACCTGCTGTTTTCGGCGACGTTCTCCAAAGACATCACCGACCTCGCCGGCAAGCTGCTGCACAACCCAGAGCGCATCGAAGTCACGCCGCCCAACACCACGGTCGAGCGTATCGAACAGCGCGTCTATCACCTGTCGTCGAGCCACAAGCGCTCGCTGTTGGCGCACCTCATCACCCAGGGTGCCTGGGAACAGGTACTGGTGTTCACCCGCACCAAGCACGGCGCCAACCGCCTGGCCGAGTACCTGGAAAAACACGGCCTGAGCGCCGTCGCCATCCACGGCAACAAGAGCCAGAACGCCCGCACCAAAGCGCTGGCCGACTTCAAGGCCGGTGCCGTACGCATCATGGTTGCGACCGACATCGCCGCCCGTGGCCTGGACATCGACCAGTTGCCTCATGTGGTCAACTTCGAGTTGCCCAACGTCGAGGAAGACTACGTTCACCGCATCGGCCGTACTGGCCGTGCGGGCCGCAAGGGCGAGGCGATCTCGCTGGTGGCGCCGGACGAAGAGAAGTTGCTCAAAAGCATCGAGCGCATGACCAAACAGAAGATCCCGGACGGTGATCTGATGGGCTTCGATTCAAGCACCGTCGAGGCGGAGAAGCCCGAGGTGCGCGAGCGCCCTCAGGCCAACAATGCCCGTGGCCGCGGCGCTCGCGCCGATGGCGCGGCCGGTGCCGGTCGCAAGGACAAAGGGAAGGACAAAGGCAAGGAAAAGCCCGCCGGGGCGCGTTCTGAACGCCAACCCCGTGACCAGAAACCACGCGAAGCCGGCGCCCGCCAGCCTCGGTCGAACGAGCCGCGCCAAGGCGGGCCTCGTGAGCCCGGCGCTCGCCAGCCACAGGCCGCCAAGCCTGTAGCGCAGGATGCCAACCGTGCGCCCGACGAGTTTCTGGATGACGAAGTGGACAACTTCGGCAACCGTGCCGACTACGTCAGCCCGTACCAGAACAAGAACCAGGGCCGTGGCCGCCGTCCGGGTGCCGCTCCGGCAGCCCCTGGTACTGCAGCTCCGGCCGCTCGCCAGGGCCGCCCGGCCAACCCGCGCAGCGGCGCGCCGAAACCGGCCGGCACGGCTGCTGGGGAAAAGCGCGGCCCGCGCCCGGGTGGCGCCGCCCGTGACGGCCAGCCGCGACGCGACAACCCGCGTAACCGCCGCCCGGCCCGGGACGAGCAACCTCGTGAGGAGCCCGCCGTGGCCAACCCGCGCAGCGGCCAGAGCCAGCCGAAAATCGTCCACAAGGAATCGAAGATCGATCGCTTCCCGACGGCCGAGCAGCTGGAGCAACTCGAGCAATTGCCGAGCCGCCGCACCGGTGAAAAGCCCGCGCTGCTGACACGCAACCGCGAAGGTTAAGCGTCACGGGTTTTGCCCCGCCATAAAAAAACCGCCGCCCTCACGGGCAGCGGTTTTTTTATGCCAGGTAGAATTACTTGGCTTTGACACCTTCGAATACGATGTCCAGTTCGAGAGTGTCGGACTGAGGGCCCAGGTCCATCATCTTGCCGAAATCGGAGCGCTTGATGGTGGTGGTGCCTTCGAAGCCAGCACGGTAGCCGCCCCACGGATCCTTGCCTTCACCCAGGAAGGTGGTCTTGACCACGACCGGCTTGGTCACGCCGTGGAAGGTCAGGTCGCCGGTGACGTCGGCAGTCAGCTTGCCATCGGCGTTCTTGCCGGTGGTCTTGACGCTGGTCGACTTGAACGTCGCGTCAGGATAGGTAGCGACGTCCAGGAAGTCCTTGCTGCTGATGTGCTTGTCGCGTTCGGCCTGGTTGGTGAACACGCTGGCGGTCTTCAAGCTGATGTCGATCTTGCTGTCTTCAGGCTTGGCAGCATCGAAGCTGAACGAGCCGTCCCAGTCACGGAAGGTACCGTAGATGAAGCTGTAGCCCAGGTGCGAGATCTTGAAGTTGATGAAGGCGTGCTGGCCTTCCTTGTCGATCTTGTAGTCGGCGGCCATTGCCTGGCCGGCCGACAGCAGGGCAGTACCGAGAGCCAGTGCAGCGAGCGTCTTTTTCAACATGTGCAGTATTCCTTGGAGTGGTTTGAACGTCAGGCTTTGCGACCCAGCATGCGAACCAGCGTCGCATCCCGGTCGATGAAATGGTGTTTCAAAGCGGCCAGGCCATGCAGCACGGCGAAGATCACCAGCACCCAGGCCAGGTAGAGGTGCACGGTGCCAGCCGTGTCCGCCTGGTTGGGCAGTCCACTGATCAGCGCCGGTACCTCGAACAAGCCGAATACCGAGATTCCCACACCGTCAGCGGTGGAAATCAGGTAGCCGGCGAACATCACCAGGAACAAGTCCAGGTACAGAAACAGATGGCCCAAAGTCGCCGCCGTTCGCGTCAACCGCCCCTGGTTGGGGGTAGGCGGCGGTGGCGGGCTGACCAGGCGCCAGATCACACGCAACAGCATGAAAAAGAACAGCACCAGGCCGATGCTCTTGTGCAGGTCCGGCCCGGCCTTGCGCCAGGGGTCGTAATAACCCAGCCCGACCATCCACAAGCCCAGGGCGAACATGCCGAAGACTGCCAGCGCTACCCCCCAATGCAGGAAGATGCTGACCCAGCCGTATCGAGAAGTAGAATTGCGTAGCTGCATCGAGTTGACCCTGTGTGATCTGCGCTAAAGACTAGCTTTTTATCTATCGAATTACAGCGGAAAATTTCGCTTTGAAGTATCGACGAATACGATTGTTATTCTGAAGGGGCGACGTTAAGGATACGTTAACTGCCGGGACCGGGGCGCAGATGCCGCTGGGGTGTGTGATTGAACCTGGGAGGGTGGGCAGCGCCAAGGAGGCCGCAGGCCGGTTTGACCGGATAGCTCATCCCGGCGACTCTCCTATCAAAATGTCAGAAATTTCCCGCCGAACGCCCGGAAAAATCCTACAGATTTTGCTAGCTCATCTGCCTAGCATCGGTAGCTCCTTCAGAGCATCGGCAGAACAAGAACATGGCCACAGGCATTTATCTACGCGTCGGTGACGAGACCAGCTGCGGCGGCGAAATCATCGAGGGCTGCGGCAACTGGCTGATCAACGGCCGGCCCATCGCCCGCGATGGTGACAAGGTCACCTGCGGCCGCAACGGTCAGGTCTATGAGATCCTCGGCGGGGTGCATTTCACCATGGTCGATGGCAGGCCGGCGGCGGGCACCCTGGACAGCCTCAGCAGCTGCCCTTGTGAAGCCAAGCTGATTCCTTCGACCTTCGATGCCATGTACACGCATATCGGCGGGCCGGCCTCAACCTATCACATGCAACCAATGGAGCTGGCGCCACGCTCCGCGTCTCCCTGGGCACGGGCTGCCTCGTCCCAGAGTGAGGCGCAGGCTGCCGAGCCTGGGCCCACGCCTCAAGTACTACCGCAGGATCCAGGATTCTACGTGGTACCCGAAAGCACAACCTATGAAGCTCTGGAAGCACGGTTGTTCGATTCCCCGCGAGCTGAAGTCCTGCGCAAATTCAGGGCGCTCAATCCTCGACGAGGGCCAGTGAAGGCCGGTGAATTATTGGTGCTCGGCGATCCGGCCAACAAGCACTGCACGTATGAAGAGACGTTGCTGATGGAAGTGGCGGCGCAGGTGCACGCCCAGCTCAGGGATGTGTCGCCGGAGGTGGCGGATTTTACGGCGCAGAATCATGCCCAGCTGGAAAGCTTTTTGAGCTATGGGTCACAGATAGCGGGAACGTCGGCTGCAATGCTCGGGCACCATATAGGCGAAGTCGAAAAATTGCTTAAGAGCGTCGAACAACTTCACATAGAAACATTCTTGATGCACGGCAACCTCAAGTCGGCGGATTTTATGGCCGAACGTAAAATACTGCTCTCCAAACTCGACGCCAGGCTCAACCGCATCACTCGCGTGGGCGCAGGGATACCGGACCACCCAAAACTCAAAGCGGCGTTGGGGATTTCATCCCGTAGTTTGGTACACCACTGGACCAAAGCGGGTTCGCCTGGACAAATTCCGGGGTATGCCACTCATCTTGATAAGGTCAGCAAGATGGGGGCGTACGTCAAGTACGGAGGTTGGATTGGCCTCGGTGTGGGGGGCATGGCGTCGATCACGAAGATCAAGGAAGTGTGCCGTACTGGCGAGCAAGAAACATGTGATCGAGTAAAAATTACCGAAGCCGGGGCCTTCGCCGGATCAGTCGTAGGCAGCAAGGTAGGCGCTATGGCCGGCCAGGCGGCAGCAGGATTGATTTGCGTGGCCATGGGACTTCCAACGGCAGGGGCAGCGATACCTGTTTGCATCGTTGCGGGTGTGGGCGCCGTAGCCTTGGGGGGCGGAATTCTTGGAGCAATGGGAGGTGAACGCATCTCCGAAATTATTTATGAGCGATTTCGATGATCGACTTCGAGCTAATATTAGCCCTCATCGTTTTGCTAATTTTTTTGGGCATGCTCATTTGCATAGGAGCGAGATGGCACATTGCCGCAACACAGTTGGACGAAGTACTGGATGGCATGAACAAAGATTCAATGACCGGAAATCTGAGACACAAATTCAATGGCTCAAGGGGAAAAGTGCTCATGCTAACGCAAGTTGCAACTATCTGTGCCTTTCAGAACTTCTATCTTAGAAAGGGTGCCACTACACTGGAAGAATTGCAGAGCATCCCAAAATCATTCAAGCGCAAGGTCAAGATTTTGTTCTGGACGGAAATAACCTTATTCAGTTTGATGATTTTGAGTGTGGGCGTTCTCAAATTCGGATGGATAGATTAACCCTTTTTGTCCGTCCGCTCACGTCAGCGCTTGGAGGTCCCGTATCATCCGGATCTCCACCTTCAATGTTGGCTGACTGGCTCTGCCTTGTGATTGGCATGCCGTCCATGGACCCAGGAATAGCTATTTTGACTGTTGTTGGGGTGGGGGGCGCGAGCATTGGCAGGTGGCGCCATAGGCAGCTACTCAGGCAAGAAAGCCGGTGAGCTTGCTTACGAGGTAATTAGATGAGTATCTTGCAGTTGCTATTCCTATGGACAGCGGTGCCTATGTTTTTAAGCATGCTCGTCTGTATCGCATTGAATTGGCACATCGCCTCCACTCAACTTGAAAAAGTTTGGGAAGCCATGGTGCACGCTTTGAACCCTGGAGAAAAATTAGATTTTCCCAGAGGATTAACGAGCAAAAAACTGATGCTCGCCCACCTTACTGGAGTTCTGGTATTTCATAAACTATACCTGCGAAAAGGTGCGATCACAGAAAAGCAGCTCGCCACTGTCCCCGCCCCTTTCAGACGCAAGCTGACAATCCTTTTCTGGACAGAGGTTTTTTTGTTTTCTTATATGACGATGTGGGCATGTATGATCAAACTCGGTTGGCTTGACAACTAAGCGCTCCGAATTCCAGCAAGTCGAGGCCCATGGCATGGGCCTCGACACAAACTGGTTTTACTGAGCCGGCGCAGCCGCCGGCTCTTCCTTCTTCACCACTGGCTTCTTGACCGGTGGCTTCTTCGCCGCCGGTTTTTTCTCGGTGGCTTTCTTCTCGGTCGCCTTGTGCACCGGCGCTTTCTTGGTCGCGGCCGGTTTTGCAGGAGTCGGCGCCGGGGTAGGAGCTACCACAGGCACGACAGGGGCCGGAGTCGGCTCAGGCGCGGGCGCAGGGGCCGGTACTGGCGCTGGAGCCTGTGCGGGTACGGGCTCGACCGGCTTGGCCGGTTCACTGCCACCGAAGATGCGTGTGAAGAAATTGCCCTGCGACTTCTGCGCCGGTGCGACAGCGGGGGCCGGGGCGGCCACGGGTACGACTTTCACCGGTTCGAACGACTTGCCTGCCGCCAGGTCGACCACCTGCCCTGCGGCGCGCTGACCCGTGCGCAGGGCACCTTCCAGGGTGCCAGGGTACAGCGTGTCGGTGTGCTCGCCGGCAAATGCCACGCGCTGCACCGGGCGTTCCCACAGGCGCCAGAACTTGGTCATCTGGCCCGGGCCATAGGCCAGGTAGGAACCGCCGGTGCCCGGGTCGGTGCTGAAGCGGCGAATTTCGTAGCCTTCGAAGGCGCCGCGCGCCTGCGGGTAGAAGGTGTTGAAGCGGATCAGCACCTGGTCGACCATCTGCTTGTCGCCAAAGGCTTGCATTACCCGGGCATTGTCCCCCGAGAGGTTGACGATCAGATTGGCGCCACCCTTCAGCGCCGGTTCGATATAGAGCATGCCCAGGCCGGCATTGCTGAAGATCTCGCCACTCATGCGCGCCTTGCTGTCCCACACCGGGGTCTTGAACTTGAGCAGCAGCTGGTCGTGCCAGCCGTAGTTGATGCTGCGGATGGCCGCCTGGTGCTGGTCATCCAGCGCCGGGGTCATCTGGATCTTCGCCAGCGCACGCAACGGCACGGCGAGCACGGCATAGTCGGCCTGGTAACCGACCGCGCCGACCTTGACGGTGACGCCGTCCTTGTCCTGGGTGATCGCCGAGACCAGCGACTGGGTCTTGATCACTTTCAGCTGTTTGAGGAAGGCCTGGGCCAGCACCACGCTGCCGCCTGGCAGACGCGAGGCGCGCAGGTCGCGGTCGTCGACGTTGCGATAGACCCGGCTCTGCTGCACCAGAAACAGCAATGACAGGCGCGAAGGCTCGTCATAACGGGTGCGAATCTGCTGGTTGACCAACTGCCGCGCGGTGGGCGACAGCGCCAGCTTGTCCAGCCACGAGGAGACGTTGGTCTGGTCGAGGGCAAACAGGGTGTTGTTGGCGGCGGGGTTTTCCGGGTTGTCGACCGAGTTGGCGAGGTCGGCGAGAGCCTTGTGGTACAGCTTGATGCCATCACTGGTGGCCGGCTGTTTGGCCGCCAGGTCGCTGCTGGAGAAGTATTCGCCGTCGATCAGGTAGCCCGGCGCGCGCACGTAGTCCGGCGCGGGCACGGTGGCCACCTTGAACGCGTCCAGGTAATGGTTGAGGGTCGGTTGCGCCTTGGCGTCGCCGATCCACTCGCTGGCCGCCAGGCCCGCGCGGCCACCGATGTTGGCGCGACCTTCGAGCAGGGTCACCTGCCAGCCCTTGCTCTGCAGCTCGTAGGCGGCGGTCAGGCCCGCCAGGCCGCCGCCGACCACGATGGCGGTGTGAGGTTTATCCGCTGCCGACGCCGAAGCGCCACCCAGCCCAATCATTACCAGTGCACAGACGCGCAGCCAACCAGCAGACATTCAGCAAACTCCGGCAGAAGTACCACAGAAAAGTAGGAATTTTCCTACGTGGCAAAGTGCGGCGAAGGATACGCGACCGGCTATTGGCCTGCCAGCGAAGTCGGTTGCCATGCGCCGACCCTCCGCCTCCGTCGGCAGACAAAGGTTGTGACCCGAGCCCGCATTGCATAGGCTTGCGCGATTGTTTTTGCCGGAGATCACCCGCATGGGCCTGAACCAACAGTGGATGCAGCGCGATTTGGCCGTGTTGTGGCACCCCTGCACCCAGATGAAAGACCACGAACAGCTGCCGCTGATCCCGATCAAGCGCGGCGAGGGCATCTGGCTTGAGGACTTCGAGGGCAAGCGCTATCTGGACGCCGTCAGCTCCTGGTGGGTCAACGTGTTCGGCCACGCCAACCCGCGCATCAACCAGCGTATCAAGGACCAGGTCGACCAGCTGGAGCACGTGATCCTCGCCGGCTTCAGCCACCAGCCGGTGATCGAGCTGTCCGAGCGCCTGGTCAAGATCACCCCCGAAGGCCTCAACCGGGTGTTCTACGCCGACAACGGCTCGTCGTGCATCGAAGTTGCGCTGAAGATGAGCTTTCACTACTGGATCAACCGCGGCCAGCCGAACAAGAAGCGCTTCGTCACCCTGACCAACAGCTACCACGGCGAGACCATCGCCGCGATGTCGGTCGGCGACGTGCCGCTGTTCACCGAGACCTACAAGGCGCTGCTGCTCGACACCCTCAAGGTGCCCAGCCCCGATTGCTACCTGCGCCCCGAGGGCGTGAGCTGGGAAGACCACTCGCGGCAGATGTTCCAGGTGATGGAACAGACCCTTGCCGAGCATCACGACAGCGTCGCGGCGGTCATCGTCGAGCCACTGATCCAGGGCGCAGGTGGCATGCGCATGTACCACCCGGTGTACCTCAAGCTGCTGCGCGAGGCCTGCGACCGCTACGGCGTGCACCTGATTCACGATGAAATCGCCGTGGGGTTTGGCCGCACCGGCACGATGTTCGCCTGCGAGCAGGCCGGCATCCGTCCGGACTTCCTCTGCCTGTCCAAGGCCCTGACCGGCGGCTACCTGCCGCTGGCCGCGTGCGTGACCACCGACGACGTGTACAGCGCCTTCTACGACGACTACCCGACCCTGCGCGCCTTCCTTCACTCGCACAGCTACACCGGCAACCCGCTGGCCTGCGCCGCAGCACTGGCGACGCTGGACATCTTCGAGCAGGACAACGTGGTCGAGAACAACCGCGCCCTGGCCACACGCATGGCCAGCGCCACGGCGCACCTGGCCGACCACCCGCACGTGGCGGAAGTGCGCCAGACCGGCATGGTGCTGGCCATCGAGATGGTCCAGGACAAGGCCAGCAAGGCTCCCTACCCGTGGCAGGAACGTCGCGGCCTCAAGGTGTTCCAGCACGCGCTGGAGCGCGGGGCCCTGCTGCGCCCGCTGGGCAGCGTGGTGTATTTCCTGCCGCCTTACGTGATCACCCCCGAACAGATCGACTTCCTCGCCGAAGTGGCCAGCGAAGGCATCGACATCGCCACGCGCAGCTCGACCCAGGTCAGCGTGCCGAATACCTTCCACCCCGACTTCCGCGACCCGGGCTAGAGAACCTGCAATGAGACTGTCCCGTTTTTTCATCGACGCCCCCCTCAGCCTCGGCGAACACGAGCTGCCTGAAGCCCAGGCCCACTACATCGGGCGCGTGCTGCGCATGGCCGAAGGCGATGCCGTGCAGCTGTTCGACGGCTCGGGCGCGGAATACCTCGGCGTACTGCTGGAGGTCGGCAAGAAGCGCGTCAGCGTGCGCCTTGACGAAAGCCTCGCCGGCCAGAGCGAATCGCCGCTGCGCATTCATCTGGGCCAGGGTCTGTCGCGGGGCGAGCGCATGGACTGGGCGATCCAGAAGGCAACCGAGCTGGGCGTCAGCGAAATCACCCCGATCGTCAGCGAGCGCTGCGAAGTCCGTCTCAAGGACGAGCGCGCCGACAAGCGCCTGGCCCACTGGCGCCAGGTGGCCATCAGCGCCTGCGAGCAATGTGGCCGCTCCAGCGTCCCGGTCATTCATCCGCCCGAGCTGCTGGCCGACTGGCTGAAAAATGCCCAAGCCGAGCTCAAGCTGGTGCTGCACCCGGTCGCCGAGCCCATGATCAGCCATGCCCGGCCGGCCAGCCTGGCTTTCCTGATAGGCCCCGAGGGCGGCCTGTCCGCCGCCGAGGTCACCCAAGCGCAACAGGCCGGCTACCACGCCGCCCGCCTGGGCCCACGGGTGCTGCGCACGGAGACCGCTCCGGTGGTTGCGTTGGCCGTGGCGCAGCAGCTGTGGGGCGACTTCTAGGCTCTGTATGAAATGCATCCCAGCTCGCCCATGCGGCGTTGAAAGCACGCTGGTGCGCCAGCCCGGTCGGAATGCTCATTGACAATCAGTCAACTCCGCTTCCTCGCGCGTTTTCGCCTTGCCTGGCCTTCGCTGGAATACATTTCATACAGACCCTAAAAGCTAGACGACGAAGAAGCAGATCGCAACGAAGTGCAACAGGCTGCCGGCGATCACGAACAGGTGCCAGATGCCGTGGCCGTGCGGCACGCGCTTGTCGAGGGCGAAAAAAATGATGCCCAGCGTATAGAGGATGCCGCCGCCCGCCAGCCAGGCGAACCCGGCGGTGCCCAGTGCGGCCAGCAACGGCTTGACCGCGACCAGCACGATCCAGCCCATCAACGCGTAGATGACAATGGACAGGATGCGCGCCTCCGAGCGCGGCTTGATCTCCTGCAACATGCCTACCACGGCGAGCCCCCAGACGATACCGAATAGGCTCCAGCCCCAGGGCCCACGCAGCGTCACCAGGCAGAACGGCGTGTAGCTGCCGGCGATAAGCAGGTAGATCGACAGGTGGTCGACCTTCTGCATGATCGATTTCTTGCGCCCGCGCACGCTGTGATACACGGTCGACACGCTGTACAGCACCACCAGCGTCACCCCATAGATGGCCACCCCGACAATCTTCCAGGGGTCGCCCTGCAGGCTCGCCATCACCAGCAACCACACCGCCCCGACGAACGCCGCTGCGGCGCCCACCAGGTGCGTCCAGGCATTGAGCCGTTCACCGTGATACATCCGTTTTGCCTCCGTGAACTGCAGAACAGGAGGGCCATGCTAACGCAGATGATGTGATGGTTATATTCGGGAGGTGCGAGATAGGCGCAAGGCCGGTCCGAAACTCAATCACGCTCACCACCGGCCGCCCGCGCGGCCTATCGCGGGCTCCTACGTTTGTTTCGAACGCATGCATCCAGCGGCCGTTGCCTAAGACCGCCTTGGTGCCTGGCGGTCTGACGTCGAACAGCAAAGGCGGTCGCGGAGATGCTACTGAACGCATATAACTCGAAATAAGCGTAGGAGCGCGCGAAGCCCGCGATAGGCCGCGATAGGCCGCGCGGGCGGCCGGTGGTGGCCATATTGGACCTTTCCCCAAACTACATGAAAAGCCGTTCACACCTACAACAACCCTTCCAACCCCTCCAGGTCCGGCACCCGCGCTACCACGTCGCCGACCTGTACCGCAGCCAGTTCCAGGGGCGCCAGGGGCACGTCGACGTAGCTCAGTTGCGCATCCAGCCGGCAGGAGCGCGGGATGGCCTGGATGAGCAGGGCGATGAAGCGCCGGCCGCTGTTGCCCAGGGCATGCAGCACGACGATGCGCGCGCGCTCGCCGACCGGGCTGGGAGCATTGCAGGCGGCTTCGAAGCCGAGCAGTGGCACGGGCTGGTTGCGCCAGGTGATCAGGCCCAGGTCCCAGGGTTCGGCGTCGGCGCGACGTACGCCGGGTTGATGGTCGATCAGTTCGGCGACGGCGACGTTGGGCAGCAGCAGGTAGCGGTCGGCCAGAGGCAGCAGCAGGCCGACCAGGCTGTCCTGGCGTTGGCGGGACAGGTCAGTCACGGTGCTGGCTCCATTGCGCGATGCTTTCCAGCAGGCGGGTTTCCTGGAAGGGTTTGCCCAGGTATTCGTTGACCCCGATGGCCAGCGCCCGGTCGCGGTGTTTCTGCCCGGTGCGCGAGGTGATCATGATGATCGGCAGGCTCTTGAGGCGCGGGTGCTGGCGCACGCGGGTGGCGACTTCGAAACCGTCCATGCGCGGCATCTCGATGTCCAGCAGCAGGATGTCCGGCTGGTGGTCTTCCAGCAGGCCCATGGCTTCGACGCCGTCGCGGGCGGTCAGCACGTGCATGCCATGGCGCTCCAGCAGGCGTCCGGTCACCTTGCGCACGGTGATCGAATCGTCCACCACCATCACCAGCAGC
Source organism: Pseudomonas sp. HR96 (assembly GCF_034059295.1). Classification (NCBI taxonomy): domain Bacteria; kingdom Pseudomonadati; phylum Pseudomonadota; class Gammaproteobacteria; order Pseudomonadales; family Pseudomonadaceae; genus Pseudomonas; species Pseudomonas sp. HR96. The sequence goes on along the minus strand of NZ_CP139141.1, from coordinate 463,588 downwards.
GGCCGCGCCGGCTGGCTGAACGGCGCCGTCGGTTCGCGACCGAGCCGGGCCGCCAGCTGCACCTGGCGTGCCTGGGCGGCGCGGATCTGCGCCGGCAGGTCGAGAATCAACACGACATTGCCGTCGCCAAGGATGGTCGCCCCGGACAGCCCCGGAACTGCCGCGAACAGCGGGCCCAGGCCCTTGACCACGATCTCGCGGGAGGCCGCCACGCTGTCGACCTGCACCGCCACGTGCTGGTCGAGCGCCTGCACCAGCAGCACCGGCAAGGCCTGGGTCTGGGCGACCAGACGCGGCCCCGGGCCACCGAGCATCTGCCCCAGGTAGCGCAGGTCGTAGCGACGCCCGGCGTACTCGTACTGTGGCGGTTGCTGCTGGTAACAGGTGAGCAGTTCGCCCGGCATCACGCGCACGATGCCCTCCAGGGTGTTCAGGCCCACGGCGTACTGTTCTTCGGCACAATGCACCATCAGCGCGCGGTTGACCGACACGGTAAACGGCAGGCGGATGACGAAGCGCGCACCCTGCCCCGCCTTGGAGTCCAGGGTCATGGAGCCGCCGAGTTGCTTGACCTCCTCGTGCACGACATCCATGCCCAGGCCGCGTCCGGAGATCTGGGTGATCTTGGCCGCCGTGCTGAAGCCTGGCTGGAGGATGAACTGCAGCACGTCGTGGTCGCTGATGGCGCTGCCGGGAGCGAGCAGGCCGCGCTTGATCGCCTTGGCCCGCACGGCCTCCAGTGGCACGCCGGCGCCGTCGTCGGCGAGGACGATGACAATCTCGCCGCCCACGTGCCGCACGTCCAGATGGATGGTGCCACGCGCCGGCTTGCCGGCGGCCAGACGCACCTCGGCACGCTCCAGGCCATGGTCGACGGCGTTGCGCAGCATGTGTTCGAGCGGCGCCAGCATGCGCTCGAGGACGCTGCGGTCCATTTCACCCTGGACGCTGCCGATTTCCAGCTCGACCTGCTTGCCCAACTCGCTGGCGACCTGGCGCACCACCCGTTGCAGGCGCGGCACCATGCGTTCGAACGGCACCATGCGCGTGCGCATCAGGCCTTCCTGCAATTCGGTGTTGACCCTCGCCTGCACGCCGAGCAAGGCCTGGGCGCGATGGTTGCGCCCGGTCAGGGTGTCTTTCAGGTCGACCAGGTCCGAAGCCGATTCGAACAGCGCGCGAGACAGCTGCTGCAGTTGCGAATGGCGGTCCATTTCCAGCGGGTCGAATTCGTCGTAGCGCTGGCCGGCGCCGGCTGCCTGGTCGCGGCTGAGCATCTGGCCCTGGGTCTCGGTGTCCAGCTGGCGCAGTTGTTCGCGCATGCGCTCGATGGTGATTTCCATCTCCTGCAGCGCGGCCTGGGCGTCATCCACCTGCTGCTCGATGCGCCCATGCAACAGCGAGGTCTCGCCCGCCAGGTTGCCCAGCTCTTCGAGAAACTCGGCGGTGACCTTGACCATATCGCCGCTGCCGCGCTCGGCCGGCGCCACGCTGGGTTCGACCGTTTCGGCCGCTGCCGGCATATCAGGCAGCGGCAGTGACAAACTCGGGTCGGCAAAGCTGCGCAGTCGTTCGATCAACGCCTCGGCCGAAGCGACCGGCTGGCGCGCCCGCACCGCTTCGAGCATCTCGCTCAGGCGGTCGTGGGCCTGCTGCAAGAGCCCGAACAGCCGGTCATCGGCCCTCAAGGTGCCGGCCAGCACCTTCTCATGGAGAAATTCCAGTTCATGGGCCAGGTCGCCCACCGCAGCGATCTCCACCATGCGCGCGCCCCCCTTGAGGGTATGCAGGTCGCGCAGCAGGTTCTCCACCTGCAGCAGGTTGCCCGGCTGGTCGTGCCAGCGCTGGAGCGCCTGGGCCGAGCTGTCGAGAATGTCGAAGCCCTCCTCGAGGAAGACTTCGAGCAACTCGCTGTCTTCTTCGGCTGGGGCGGCGGGCGCGGGCTGCTCAACCTCGCTGGCCGGGTCGTGACGCAGGCGCCGGGCGGCGTCGATGACACCGGTGGCAGCGCTCGGCCATTGCTGCTGCTCAAGCTGATCGAGCATCTGCGCCAGCTGTTCGTGGGCGTCGAGCAGGACCCGCTGCAGCGCCTGGCTGTGGCCGTACTTGCCGTCCACCAGGTCTTCGTACACCGCTTCGAGTTCGTGGGCCAGGTCCGCCACGGCGGTGATTTCGGCCAGCCGCGCACCGCCCTTGAGGGTGTGCAGGTCACGCTGCAGGGAGAGCAGCGGCGCGCCGCTGGCGGGCTGCTTGAGCCAGCGCAGCAGGGCCTGGTCGGCGCTGTCGAGCAGGTCCAGGGCCTCTTCCAGAAACAGTTGCACCAGCTCGTCGGCCAGGCTAGCCGGGGCGGGGGCTGGCGCAGCGACCGGTGCGCTGTCGTGATCCAGCTGCCGGGTGAGGTCTGCCAGGTCGCTGACGCTTTGCCCGCCCTGGCCGACATGACCTACCGCGCCGGGATCCAGCGCCTCGCCGAGCAAGGCTTGCAACGCCTGCACTCGTTCGGGTCGGGCCTGCACCTCCTGGCCGGCGGCGATCTGGTCGAGCATGTCGATCAAGGCAGCATGGGCCTGTTCGGCTTCGGCGAAGAATCGCGGGCTGACGGCCAGGCTGCTTTCTTCCACGGCGCCGTACAGGTCCAGCAGCGCCTCGCACAGTTCATCGACCTGGCTCAGGTCGGCCAGGTGCGCGCCCTGGCCGAGGGTCGTGAGTTCGTCGAGCAGCGCGGTGAGTTCCTGGCGCTGGCCCGGGTGCTCGCGCCAGCGCTGCAACAGCGATTCGGCGTCGAGCAGGATGTCCATGCCCTGGGCCAGGAAACGGGTGATCAGTTGCGGGTTGCGCCGCACCCGCTGGCTGTCGGCCGGTTGCGCCTGCCAGCGCTGCAGCCGCGCCTGCAATTGCTCGTCGAGGCGCGCCACCAGCGCCGGGCCACCGGCCAGGGCCGCCGCCGGGTCGTCCGGCGCCTGCGCCAGCCAGGCCTGCAACAGCGCCAGGGCATCGCCCAGCAACTCCCTGTCGGGCGCCAGCAAGGCCAGTTGATGGGCCTTGTATTCGCGCGCCAGCAGGTCGAGGCTGTCGGCCAGCGTCGCCACCGCCGGCACGCCGGCGACATGGGCGCTGCCTTTGAGGGTGTGCAGGGCGCGCACCAACTCGTCGCTCACCGGGACACTGTCCTGCTCGTCATGGGCTGCCAAAAAGCCGCTCACGCTGTGCAGATGCGCCAGCACCTCGCTGCGAAAGATCTCCAGCAGCTGGCCGTCCGCGCCTGGCAGCGCCGGGTCGCCCTTGGCCAAGGCATGGGCACTGGCGGCCAGGCGGTCGACATCGTCATGTTGGCGTTGGCGCTGACCGGAGAATTCGTCGATCAGCGCCGGCAAGCGCTGGATCGCCTGCTCCACCAGCGCCAGGCGTGGCGCGCTGGCCTGCACACTGCCCTCCAGCAGCCGATTGAGCAGGCTTTCGAGGGCCCAGGCCAGTTCGCTCAGCACCAACGCGCCAACCATCCGGCCGCTGCCCTTGAGCGTGTGGAAAGCCCGGCGCAGCTCCTGCAGGGCCTGGCGGTCGGCAGGCTGGCGCTGCCACTGCGGCCAGTGGGCGCGCAGGGCGGCCAGTACCTCGGCGGCCTCTTCGAGGAACACTTCGAGCAGTTCGTCGTCGACCCGGGCGGCATCGGCGTCCGGCGGCAGCAGGCTGGCCGGTATCGACTGTGGCATGGGGTTGAGCGTCGGCGGCGCAGAGGGCGCCCCGCTCTGCGCGGGCAGCGCGGACGGCGCCGGGCCAAGCTGGGCTGGAGGGGCGATCTCGCGCGGCTCGTAGCCGAGCATCATCAGATCGTCTTCCGCCAGGTCCAGCAGGCCTTCGTCGGGCAGGTTGGGCTGGCTGCCAAGCTGGTCGAGGTAGTAATCGATGCTGCTCAGCGCATCGCTGATTTCATCGGCCAGCCGACGGCTGCGGCTGGCGCCGATGAACTCGCGGCAGGCGTTGACCAATGCGGCGGCGCGGTCGATGCCGAGCATGCTCAGCGCACCGCGCACCTGGGTCAACAGCTCGACGGCCAGCGTCAGCGGCGCGGCTTCATGCTCGACCAGCGGCCGCGCACCGTCCTGGTGATCGAGAATGCACGCCTTGACCTGGCGCAGGCAGGTCCGCGCCTCGGCCAGTACCAGCCGATGGATCTGCGCCAAGTCCATGCTCGGCGCCGCCGTCACGGCGGCGTTGGGCGCAGTGGCCTGGCTGGGCTCGAGCGAGCCGATGCGCCCGGCCAGGGTGGCCTCGACGTACAGCAAGGCGCCGGCGACGTCCACCAGCACGGCGTCATCGGCCGGCCGCGTGCCTTGCGCCAGGCTTTGCAGCACCGCCAGTTGGTCGATGATGACCTTGCGCGGCTGGCCGAAGCCGAGCACCGCCAGGGTGTCGGCGACCTGGCGCAAGGCGGGCAGCAGCGCGTCCAGGTCGCTGGCCTGCTGGCGATCGCCAAGCACGAACAGGTCGAGCTGGTCCTTGACCCGCACCAGCTCTTCACGCATGGCTGTGACCACCGAGCGCAGGGCGACGTAATCGGGCAACTCAGCCATACAGGCTCCGGGGCGACGTGATCATGGTACGCCTCACGGGACCTGCCGAGCGGGCGGCAAGGTGAAACCGGAGACGCTGCGGCGCATGTCGCTGGCCATGCGCGCCAGGTTGCCGATGCTTTCAGCGGTGGCGGTGGAGCCCGAGGAGGTTTGCTCGGTGATCTGCTGGATCACCGACATGGTGTGGGAGATCTGCCCGGCCGAGCTGGTCTGCTGTTGCGCGGCGTTGGAGATGCTGTGGATCAGCGCCGCGAGGTCCTCGGACACGCCTTCGATCTCCTCCAGGGCGATGCCGGCGTCCTGCGCCAACCGCGCCCCGCGCACCACCTCGCTGGTGGTCTGCTCCATGGAGATCACCGCCTCGTTGGTGTCGGCCTGGATCGCCCGTACCAGTGTCTCGATCTGCCGGGTGGCCGAGGAAGAACGCTCGGCCAGACGCTGCACTTCGTCGGCCACCACGGCAAAGCCGCGCCCGGCCTCGCCAGCCATCGACGCCTGGATCGCCGCGTTGAGCGCAAGGATGTTGGTCTGGTCGGCAATGTCGTCGATCAGGCTGACGATGTCACCGATTTCCTGGGACGATTCACCCAGGCGCTTGATGCGTTTGGCGGTGTCCTGAATCTGTTCGCGGATGTTGTCCATGCCGCGGATGGTGTTGTGCACCACCTCGTTGCCCTTGTTGGCAATGGTCACCGAGCGCTCGGCGACCTTGGCCGACTCGGCGGCGTTGGCCGACACCTGGTCGATGGACTGCGCCATGTCGCTGATGGCCATGGATGCATCGCTGATCTGCTGGGCCTGCTGCTCGGAGGCCACGGCCAGCTGGCGGGCGGTGGCCTGGGTGTCGACCACCGCTGCGGCGACTTCCTCGGCCGTCAGGTTGATGGTGCCCACCAGGTCGCGCAGCTGGTCCACGGAGTAGTTGATGGAGTCGGCAATGGTACCGGTGAAGTCCTCGGTCACCGAGGCGCTGACGGTCAAGTCGCCGTCGGCGAGGTCTTCGATCTCGTTGAGCAGGCGCATGATCGCGGTCTGGTTGCGTTCGTTCTTTTCTGCGGTTTCGCGCAGACGGCGGTTGGTCTCGCGGACCATCACCAGGCCGATCAGGATGATCGACGCCAGGGCGGCCAGGCCCAGCACATAGCCGCCGATGGTGTCGACCGAGCGGCCGCTGGCAAGGTTCTCGAAACCGGCGGCCAGGTGCGAGGCCTCGTCGAGCAGGCTCTGCGACTGGTTGAAGATGTTGCCTGAGGCCTCGCGCACCTTGAACAGTTCCGGCGAGGTCTCGAGGATCTCGTCCACCGAGCCGGAGACGAATTCGAACAGTTCGGCAATTTCGCGCAGGCGCGCTTGGGCGTCCTTGTCCTGCACCTGGCTCATCTGGATGCTGGCGTCGCCGTCGAGCATGCCGCGCAGCACCTGGCCGAAGCGGTTGGCGTCGTGACCAAAGGATTCGGCGGCCTGCCCGGCGCTTTCATCGCCCGACAGCACCGTGTTGACCGAGCCCAGGATGCGCTCGGCAAGCAGCGACTGACGCTGCGCGACCGCCACCTGGGCGGCCGGAGCGCCACGCTGCAGGAGGATTTCCACCACCTTCTCGTATTCGACCTGCAGCTGCGGCACGGTCTCGGCGAGCGTCGCGGCGACCTGGTGCAGGGACAGCACGGTCTGCTCGCTGGCCAGGATCGCGTCGGTGTTGCTGCGCAGGCCGTCCCAGTCGGCCTGCACGCGCTTCATCTGCGCCTGCACGGCGGCCGGCGCCGGTGGCAGACCGGTGTGCCGATCGCCGTTCTTCAGCACGCCCCAGCGCCGTTCGAACTCGTTGCGCGCCTCGCTCAGCAGCTTGAACGCCGGCGCCTTGCCGGCAGCGGCCTCGGTGGCGTTCTTGGCGATGCGCTGGGACAGCACGCGCAGCTCGCCAGCATGGCCGATGTACTGCTTGTCATAGGTGGACTGGGTGTTGAGGTAGGCGAAGTTGGCGAACAGCAACATGATGAACACGATCAGGGCGACGAACAGCCCGGCGATCTGGGCGCTGCTGCGCGAGCCTTCCACTGAGTTGCCTGCCATTAGCTTAATCATGGGCCGTCCTGTCGCCGCTCACAGTGCCACGTCGCGAAACGCCGCGGCCTGGACCAGTGCGAACGGGCTGAACACCTGCCAGTTCCGCTCGCGCTGAAAAGATCCTTGAAGGTAAGGCGCCAAGGCGGGGTGGGCGCTGGCCGGCAGCGCCAGGTCGAGGCCGTGCAGGTCGAAGTGCTGCAGGCCACTGACTTCGTCCACCAGCAGGCCGGCGTAGACGTCCTGGCGGTCGACCACCAGCACTCGGCGCTGCGTGCGCGGCGCCAGCAGCTCGGGCTCGGCATCCAGGCCCAGGCAGGCGCCCAGGTCCATCAGCGCCAGCAGTTGCCCGCGCAGATTGACCATGCCCAGCACCCAGGGTTTGACGCCCGGCAGGCGGGTCACATGGGGTGGGTGCAGCACCTCGGCGACCTCGGCCATGGGCGCGACGTACCAGGCCTGGCCCAGGCGAAAGCCGATGCCGCTCCAGCTCTGCAGGCGCGTGCTCTGCGCCGGCAGGCTGGCGGCACGCTGGCGGCAGCGCTGATCGATGCCCAGCAGCAGCTCGAACGCGGTACGCGAGGCCGGCATGACGGTCGCCGGGCTCAGCCGCCGAGTACCGCGTTGAGGGTCTTGATCAGGGTTTCTTCGTCGACCGGCTTGGTCAGATAGTCGCGCGCCCCTTGGCGGGTACCCCAAACCTTGTCGGTTTCCTGATCCTTGGTGGTGATGATGATGACCGGAATGTGCGCGGTCTCCGAGTCCTTGGTCAGTTGACGGGTGGCCTGGAAGCCGTTGAGGCCCGGCATGACGATGTCCATGAGCACCGCGTCGGGCTTCTCCTGGCGGGCCAGCGCCACGCCGTCGCCGCCGTTTTCGGCCTTGAGCACCTCATGCCCGTGTTTTTCGAGCATGCCGGTGAGTTTGTACATTTCGGTCGGCGAATCGTCGACGATCAGAATTCGAGCCATGCTGTTCCCCGTTCCTTGAAAGACGCCGGCCGGTAGGGCCTGGCGTCAGAAAATCTGTTGTTGCGTTGTCGTTGTAGTGTCACAGATGTTCGACGGTCGCGAAGCCCGGCACGTGCGCCTTGATGGCGCCCAGCAGCTCCTCGCGGCTGAAGGGTTTGGTCAGGTACTGGTCGGAACCGGCCGTACGCCCCCGTGCCTTGTCGAACAGCCCGTCCCGCGAGGACAGCATGATCACCGGAATCGCCTTGAACAGGCTGTGGTTCTTGATCAGCGCGCACGTCTGGTAGCCATCCAGGCGCGGCATCATGATGTCGACGAAGATGATTCGCGGATGGTTGTCGGCGATCTTGGCCAGCGCATCGAAACCATCGACTGCCGTGATCACCTCGCAACCGGCGTTCTTGAGCAGCATTTCGGCGGTTCGACGAATCGTCCGAGAGTCATCGATGACCATTACTTTCAGGGCTGGCGGCTGAAGATCCATGGGGCACTCTTGAATCCGTAACGGCATCGCAGGCTGGATCGAGCAGGGCCCGGCGAACCGGCCAGGGGCTTGGCAACGTGCACACTATGGGTCTCTTTTTAACATACTCTAAAGAGGCGTTCCATCGGCCCGACCGTTCAGTGTTTTTCCTTGACCGCGAGCCTCGCCGGCGCCACCCTGACGCCACTTTTCAGAGGCCGCTGCGGGCGGCCCGCCGACTATGAGGATTGACCCATGAGCGTTCGCGTCGGGATTGTCATGGACCCTATCGCCAACATTTCCTATAAAAAGGACAGTTCGTTGGCCATGCTGCTGGCGGCCCAGGCACGCGGCTGGACCCTGTTCCACATGGAAATCCAGGACCTCTACCAGGGCGCTGGCCAGGCCCGTGCGCGCATGCGCCCGCTCAAGGTGTTCGCCGACCCCGAGCACTGGTTCGAATTCGAGTCGGAGTTCGATGCGCCACTGGCTGACCTCGACGTGATCCTGATGCGCAAGGATCCGCCGTTCGACATGGAGTTCGTCTACTCCACCTACCTGCTCGAACAGGCCGAGCGCGCCGGCGTGCTGGTGGTCAACCGGCCGCAGAGCCTGCGCGACTGCAACGAGAAGTTGTTCGCCACGCTGTTCCCGCAGTGCACGCCGCCGACCCTGGTCAGCCGCCGCGCCGACATCATCCGCGAGTTCGCCGCCGAGCATGGCGACGTCATCCTCAAGCCGCTCGACGGCATGGGCGGCACCTCGATCTTCCGCCACCGCCCGGGCGACCCCAACCTGTCGGTGATCCTCGAGACCCTGACCGCGCTGGGCAGCCAGCAGATCATGGCCCAGGCCTACCTGCCGGCGATCAAGGATGGCGACAAGCGCATCCTCATGGTCGATGGCGAGCCGGTGCCCTATTGCCTGGCGCGCATCCCGGCGGCCGGTGAAACCCGCGGCAACCTGGCCGCCGGCGGGCGTGGCGAGGCGCGGCCACTGACCGAGCGCGACCGCTGGATCGCTGCCCAGGTCGGCCCGGTGCTGCGGGAAAAGGGCCTGCTGTTCGTCGGCCTCGACGTGATCGGCGAACACCTGACCGAAATCAACGTGACCAGCCCGACCTGCATCCGCGAGATCGACAACGCCTTTGGCACCGACATCGGCGGCATGCTGATGGATGTGATCGCCGCGAAGTTGCAGCGCTGACGACGACGCCCAGCATGAATCTACCCGCTCAGATCCCCGCCCAGCTTCGCCCGCAGTTCAACCGTCCCGCCGACCGCCTGGGTCTGACCCTGGTGATCGCGGCGCTGTTGCACGTGGTGGTGATTCTCGGCGTGGGTTTCAGCGTGGCCAAGCCCGAGCAAATCAGCCAGACCCTGGAAATCACCCTGGCGCCGTTCAAGAGCGCCAAAGCGCCGAAGCAGGCCGACTATCTGGCCCAGGACAACCAGGAAGGCAGCGGCGAGCTGGACAAGAAAGCCTTGCCCAAGACCACCGAGATTGCGCCCTTCCAGGACAACCGCATCAACAAGGTCACCCCGCCACCGGCCAGCCGGCAGAAGGTCGAGAGCACCCCGGAGCCCGAGAAGAAAGCGGTGACCACCATCGCGCCCAAGACGCAGAAGGTCGAGGTCAAGCGCGCCGAGGTCAAGACCGAACAGCCGCCCAAGGCCGACACCCCGGACTTCGACAGCTCCCAGGTGTCCAGCGAGATCTCCAGCCTGGAGGCCGAGCTGGCCAAGGAGCAGCAGCTGTATGCCAAGCGCCCGCGCATCCACCGCCTCAGCGCCGCCTCGACCATGCACGACAAGGGGGCCTGGTACAAGGACGACTGGCGCAAGAAGGTCGAGCGCATCGGCAACCTCAACTACCCCGAGGAAGCGCGCCGCCAGCAGATCTACGGCAGCCTGCGGCTGATGGTGTCGATCAACAGCGACGGCTCGCTGTATGAGGTTCTGGTGCTGGAATCCTCGGGCCAACCCCTGCTGGACCAGGCCGCCCAGCGCATCGTGCGCCTGGCCGCACCCTTCGCACCCTTCACCGGGGACCTGTCGGATGTCGACCGGCTGGAAATCATCCGCACCTGGCGGTTCGACAAGGGCGACCACCTGTCGAGCAACTGACGGGCGCGACATCCGTGGCCCAGTGTGAAAAAGCCGCCCCTCGGCTTGTCAGGTCGACCTGCCGAAGCCACACTGTCACGTTATGAAAAACGTCGAACCGACTTACCTCAAGCATCAGTTTCTGATCGCCATGCCGCACATGGCGGACCCCAACTTTGCCCAGACCTTGACCTACATCGTCGAGCACAGCGCCCATGGCGCCATGGGCCTGGTGGTCAACCGCCCGCAGGAGCTCAACCTGGCCGACATCCTCGAACAGCTGCGCCCCGACATCGACCCGCCGCTGGCCTGCCACGGCGTGCCGATCTACATCGGCGGCCCGGTGCAGACCGACCGTGGCTTCGTCCTGCACCCCAGTGGCCCGACCTTCCAGGCCACCGTGGAGCTCGGCGGTTTGGCATTGTCCACCTCCCAGGACGTGCTGTTCGCCATCGCCGACGGCGTGGGCCCGCAAAAGAGCCTGATCACCCTCGGCTACGCCGGCTGGGAAGCCGGGCAACTGGAGGCCGAGCTGGCCGACAACGCCTGGCTCACCTGCCCGTTCGACCCCGACATCCTCTTCGCCATGACCAGCGAGCAGCGCCTGGGCGCGGCCGCCGCGCGCCTGGGTGTGGATCTCAACCTGCTGACCAGCCAGGCGGGCCACGCCTGATGGCGGGGATCAAGCTGCTGCTGGGCTTCGACTACGGCACCAAACAGATCGGCGTGGCAGTGGGCCAGGTGATCACCGCCCAGGCCCGCGAGCTGTGCACGCTCAAGGCGCAGAACGGCATTCCCGACTGGTCGCAGATCGAGGCGTTGGTACGCGAATGGAAGCCCGACGCCATGGTCGTCGGCCTGCCGCTGAACATGGACGGCACGCCAAGCGACATGTGCGTGCGTGCCGAGAAGTTCGCCCGCCGCCTCAACGGTCGCTTCAATGTGCCAGTGCACACCCACGACGAGCGCCTGACCACCTTCGAAGCCAAGGGCGAGCGCATGGCCCGGGGCGGCCAGAAGGGCAGCTACAGCAAGAACCCAGTGGATGCCATCGCCGCACGGTTGCTGTTGCAGGGCTGGCTGGAAGAAAATGTTCACCTTCTGAATTGATTCGGGGCCAGGCGCCTGGAAACGGGGCACGCCGTTACCGAGCGAGTTCGGTGCCACAGGAATCAGACCGCACCGGTGATTGGTGCTCTTACAGGAACCTTCGATGACCTTACCCAACCCCGCCGAACTGATCGCCCGCATGGCCAGCGAGCTGACCGCGCATCTGGCGCGGCGGCAGATCGACCAGCCGCGTTTCATCGGCATCCGCACCGGCGGCGTCTGGGTGGCCGGCGCCCTGCTCGAGGCACTGGGCAGCGACGCCCCGCTAGGCACCCTCGACGTGTCCTTCTACCGTGACGACTTCAGCCAGAACGGCCTGCACCCGCAGGTGCGGCCTTCCGAGCTGCCGTTCGAGATCGATGGCCAGCACCTGGTGCTGGTGGACGACGTGCTGATGAGTGGCCGTACCATCCGCGCCGCCCTCAACGAGCTGTTCGACTACGGCCGTCCGGCCAGTGTGACGCTGGTCTGCCTGCTCGACCTGGACGCCGGCGAACTGCCGATCCGCCCGAACATCGTCGGCGCCACCCTGTCGCTGCAAGCCAATGAGCGGGTAAAATTGCTCGGCCCCGCCCCGCTCGCCCTCGAGCGCCAGGATCTCGACAACCCTTGCAGCCCTTCCCCAGCGGGCCAATAACCCCTGCCGCCCCGTAAAGAGACCTTCCCGCGATGACGCCGATTGACGCCAAGCGCCCGCTGCAGCTCAACCACCAGGGCCAGCTACGCCATTTTCTTTCCCTCGACGGTTTGCCCCGCGAACTGCTCACGGAAATTCTCGACACCGCCGACTCCTTCCTCGAAGTCGGTGCCCGCGCCGTGAAGAAGGTCCCGCTGCTGCGTGGCCGTACCGTGTGCAACGTGTTCTTCGAGAATTCCACGCGCACCCGCACCACCTTCGAGCTGGCGGCCCAGCGGCTGTCTGCCGACGTGATCACCCTGAACGTGTCGACTTCCTCGACCAGCAAGGGCGAGACGCTGTTCGACACCCTGCGCAACCTGGAAGCCATGGCCGCCGACATGTTCGTGGTGCGCCACAGTGATTCCGGCGCCGCACACTTCATCGCCGAGCAGGTCTGCCCGCAGGTGGCGATCATCAACGGTGGCGACGGCCGCCACGCGCACCCGACCCAGGGCATGCTCGACATGCTGACCATCCGCCGTCACAAGGGCAGCTTCGAGAACCTCTCGGTGGCCATCGTCGGCGACATCCTGCACTCGCGGGTGGCGCGCTCGAACATGATCGCGCTCAAGGCCCTGGGGTGCCCGGACATCCGTGTGATCGGCCCGAAAACCCTGCTGCCGGTCGGCATCGAGCAGTACGGCGTGACCGTGTACACCGACCTGGCGCAGGGCCTCAAGGACGTCGACGTGGTGATCATGCTGCGCCTGCAGCGCGAACGCATGCAGGGCGGCCTGCTGCCCAGCGAAGGCGAGTTCTACCGCCTGTTCGGCTTGACCACCGCGCGCCTGGCCGGGGCTAAACCGGACGCGATCGTCATGCACCCGGGGCCGATCAACCGCGGCGTGGAAATCGAGTCGGCGGTGGCCGACGGCGCCCATTCGGTGATTCTCAACCAGGTGACCTACGGCATCGCCGTGCGCATGGCCGTGCTGTCGATGGCCATGAGTGGACAAACCGCCCAGCGACAATTCGAGCAGGAGAGCGCCCAGTGAGCCTCAGTATTCTTGGCGCCCGCGTCATCGACCCGGCCAGCGGCCTGGACCAGGTCAGCGACCTGCACGTCAGCGAAGGCCGCATCATCGCCATCGGCGCCGCCCCTGCCGGCTTCAGCCCCAGCCAGAGCATCGACGCCCAGGGCCTGATCGCCGCTCCGGGCCTGGTCGACCTCAACGTCGCCCTGCGCGAGCCGGGCTACAGCCGCAAGGGCAGCATCGCCAGCGAGACCCGCGCAGCCGCTGCCGGTGGCGTCACCAGCCTGTGCTGCCCACCGCGCACGCGTCCGGTGCTGGACACCTCGGCGGTGGCCGAGCTGATCCTGGACCGCGCCCGCGAAGCCGGGCACTGCAAGGTCTATCCAATCGGCGCCCTGAGCAAGGGCCTGGAAGGCGAGCAACTGGCCGAGCTGGTCGCCCTGCGCGACGTCGGCTGCGTGGCGTTCGGCAATGGCCTGGAGAGCTTTCGCAACACCCGCACCCTGTGCCGGGCACTGGAGTACGCGGCCACCTTCGACCTGACGGTGATCTTCCACTCCCAGGACCGTGATCTGGCCCAGGGTGGCCTGGCCCACGAAGGCCCGACCGCCAGCTTCCTGGGCCTGGCCGGCATTCCGGAAACCGCCGAGACCGTGGCTCTGGCCCGCGACCTGCTGCTGGTCGAGCAAAGCGGCGTGCGCGCGCACTTCAGCCAGCTGACCAGCGCCCGCGGCGTCGAGCTGATCGCCCAGGCCCAGGCCCGCGGCCTGCCGGTGACGGCGGACGTGGCGCTGTACCAGTTGATTCTCACCGACGAGGCGCTGCTGGACTTCTCCAGCCTCTACCACGTGCAACCGCCGCTGCGCACCCGCGCCGACCGCGACGGCTTGCGCGCGGCGGTCAAGGCCGGGGTGGTGCAGGCGATCTCCAGCCACCACCAGCCCCACGAGCGCGACGCCAAGCTGGCTCCGTTCGCGGCCACCGAGCCTGGCATCAGCAGCGTCGAGCTGCTGCTGCCGCTGGCCCTGACCCTGGTCGAGGACGGCCTGCTCGACCTGCCTACCCTGCTGGCACGCCTGAGCCACGGCCCGGCCCGTGCCATGAGCCTGCCGGTGGGCGAATTGAAGGTGGGCGGCTGGGCCGACCTGGTACTGTTCGACCCTGCTACCTCGACGGTGGCCGGCGAGCGCTGGCTATCGAAAGGCGAGAACTGCCCGTTCCTCGGGCACAGCCTGCCGGGCGCGGTGCGTTATACGCTGGTGGATGGGCATATCAGCTTCACGGGTTGAGGTCGGTAAACCGGCCTGGCGACCTGTCGGGCGCTTGGCCCCCTCCCACCTCAAGCGTGGGAGCGGTCGCCAGGCCGGTCTTGCCACTCACCCCCGGGCATTCTTCAACGACACCTGGTCGTTCAGGGTCCAGAAGTCGTACAGCACACCGATCAGAAAGAACCCGCCGGTAAAGAAGTACAGGATCGCCGTGAGCCATTTGCCCATGTACAAGCGATGCACGCCAAACACCCCGAGAAAGGTCAGCAGAGCCCAGGCGATGTTGTAGTCGGTACGTCCGGCGTAGAAGCGCGCGTCTGCCTCGCGGTCCATGGCGGGGATGAGAAAGAAGTCGATGAGCCAGCCGATGCCCAGCAGGCCGAGGGTGAAAAACCACAAGGTGCCGGTTATCGGCTTGCCGTAATAGAAGCGATGCGCGCCGGTGAAACCGAAAATCCACAGCAGGTAACCGACGACCTTGCTGTGGGTGTCATGGAAAGGGGCACCGTCGTGATAGCTGTTCATTCTGTGCGCGAGCTCTCTGATAGATAAATTTTCTAAAGATTTGTGTGACTTTTTTGTGTCCATCCGACGTGCGGTTTCGCAACCGTTTGCAACAAAAAAAGCCCGTGATTGCTGAGTTACACGGCTACTTGCGAACCAATAGCCGCTTGCTGGTCACTTTTCGGTCCCTTTTGACCGCCGGTCATGGATTAAAAGTTCAACAAAAAGCTGTTATAAAGTTTCGCGCTTATCAACCAGAGCCCTGCCGAATGCGTCCTTTTTTCAAGACATGGCTAACTATTTGCCTTTTATTGCCCCTGGCCGCCCACGCCACCAACCGTGAGCAACGACTTCCCGCCGGCTTCACCGGCCACACCGCCAAAGGCGGAGCACAGGAACAGAAGCAGGACCCCAAAGCCAGCAAAGCTGCCGCGCCAAGCGACGACGTCGCCACTGTGACCACCCCGGCCCTGCCGGCCGCACCCAAGCGCCACCACAAGGGCCGTAAAGGTGCAGAACCGGCCGCCGCTGTCGCGGTCGCCAACGCTCACGGCGCGACCAAGCAGAGCGATGCGGTGCTCAGCCGTGCGGTCAAGGCGCTCGGCAAGCCCTACGTCTGGGGTGGCAGCAGCCCGACGCGCGGTTTCGACTGCAGCGGGCTGGTCAAGTATGCCTTCAACAACGTCCATGCTGCCGACCTGCCACGTACCTCCAATGCCATGTCCAAAGGTCATGGCGAGAAGATCGCGCAGAAGGACTTGAAGCCAGGCGACCTGCTGTTTTTCTCCACCGAGAGCCGTCAAGTCAACCACGTGGCCATCTACCTGGGCAACGATCGTTTCATCCACGCGCCGCGTACCGGCAAGTCGGTGACCATCGATACCCTGAACAAGCCGTACTGGCAGAGCCACTACGTGGTTGCCAAGCGCGTGCTGCCCAAGGACAAGACCACCAAACACGCGCCGGCCATGCGCCTGGCGAGCACTGCGCGCAACTTGTAAGGACGCCCTCCCTGGCGAGCCGCTACTGATGCCTGCACAACGAACCCCGGTCAGAAATTGTCCGGGGTTTTTGCTTTTTCGCGGGCCGCTTCGCGGCCGATGATGCCGCGGGTGACCAGGTCCTTGAGGCACATGTCCAAGGTCTGCATGCCCAGCGCGCCGCCGGTCTGAATCGACGAGTACATCTGTGCCACCTTGTCCTCGCGGATCAGGTTGCGGATGGCCGGGGTGCCGATCATGATTTCGTGGGCCGCAACCCGCCCACCGCCGACTTTCTTCAACAGGGTCTGGGAAATCACCGCCTGCAGGGATTCGGACAGCATCGAACGGACCATGGACTTCTCCTCGGCCGGGAACACGTCGACCACCCGGTCGATGGTCTTGGCTGCCGAGGTGGTGTGCAGGGTGCCGAACACCAGGTGCCCGGTTTCTGCGGCGGTCAGCGCCAGGCGGATGGTCTCCAGGTCGCGCAACTCGCCCACCAGGATCACGTCCGGGTCTTCGCGCAATGCCGAGCGCAGGGCGTGGGAGAAGCCCAGCGTGTCGCGGTGCACCTCGCGCTGGTTGACCAGGCACTTCTTCGACTCGTGGACGAACTCGATCGGGTCCTCGATGGTGAGGATGTGGTGATGCTTGTTGTTGTTCAGGTAGTCGATCATCGCCGCCAGGGTGGTCGACTTGCCTGAACCGGTCGGCCCGGTGACCAGCACCAGCCCACGCGGGACGTCTGTAATCTTGCGAAACACATCTCCCATGCCGAGATCTTCCATGCTCAGCACCTTCGACGGGATGGTCCGGAACACCGCACCGGCACCGCGATTCTGGTTGAAGGCGTTCACCCGAAAGCGCGCCACGCCTGGCACTTCGAAGGAAAAGTCGGTCTCCAGGAATTCCTCGAAGTCCTTGCGCTGCTTGTCGTTCATGATGTCGTAGATCAGCTCGTGGACCTGTTTGTGGTCCAGGGCCGGCAGGTTGATGCGCCGTACGTCGCCATCCACGCGGATCATCGGCGGCAGGCCGGCCGAGAGGTGCAGGTCGGAAGCGCCTTGTTTGGCGCTGAAGGCCAGAAGTTCTGTGATGTCCATGAGACTCCCCAAATACAGACAAGCAGGTAGAATGCCGCAGACCCGAAACCCGCCGGCACAAATCAATGTCCACGATAGCAGACAACGTTTTACGGGTGAGCGCCCGAATTCGCCAGGCCGCTGCCGCCGCCCAGCGCGACGAGGCCGATGTCGGCCTGCTGGCCGTCAGCAAGACCAAGCCCGCGGCCGCCGTGCGCGAGGCCTTTGGCGCCGGGCTCAAGGACTTTGGCGAGAACTATCTGCAGGAAGCCTTGGGCAAACAGCTCGAACTCGGCGACCTGCCCTTGACTTGGCATTTCATCGGCCCCATTCAGTCGAACAAGACTCGAGCCATCGCCGAGCACTTCGACTGGGTACATTCCGTGGACCGCCTGAAAATCGCTCAACGGCTTTCCGAGCAACGTCCGGCCGAGCTGCCGCCGCTGAACATCTGCCTGCAGGTCAACGTCAGCGGCGAGGCCAGCAAGTCCGGCTGCACGCCCGCAGAGCTGCCGGCGCTGGCCGCCGCCGTGGCGGCCCTGCCGAATCTGCGCCTGCGCGGGTTGATGGCGATTCCCGAACCCACCGAGGACCGCGCGGCGCAAGACGCGGCCTTCGGCGCTGTACAGCGCCTGCAAGCACAACTCGATCTGCCGCTCGACACGCTGTCCATGGGCATGAGCCACGACCTTGAGGCGGCCATCGCCCATGGCGCGACCTGGGTGCGGATCGGCACCGCGTTATTCGGTGCCCGCGACTATGGCGCCCGCTGATCGCCCGCGCCCGCTCCGCCTTTTCCATTTTCCGCCTTATAGATAAGGGTCCTTCATGAGTCACACGCGTATTGCCTTTGTCGGCGCCGGAAACATGGCCTCCAGCCTGATCGGCGGCCTGCTCGCCCAGGGTGTGGAAGCGTCGCTGATCCGCGCCAGCGCCCGGAGTGCCGAAACCCGCAGCAAGGTCGCTGCCGAACACGGCATCGAAGTCTTCGAAGACAATGCCCAGGCCATCGCCGACGCCGACGTGGTGGTGCTCGGGGTCAAGCCCCAAGGCATCAAGGCCCTTTGCGAGGCACTGCGCCCGGTGCTCAAACCGCAGCAGCTGGTGATTTCCATCGCCGCTGGGATCACTTGCGCAAGCATGGCCCAGTGGCTGGGCGAGCAGCCGACCGTCCGCTGCATGCCAAACACCCCGTCGCTGCTACGCGAAGGCGTGAGCGGCCTGTACGCCACCGACAAGGTCACTGCCGAGCAACGCGAGCAGGCGCAGAATCTACTCTCGGCCGTGGGCCTGGCCGTATGGCTGGACGACGAGAAGCAGCTGGAAGCGGTGACGGCCGTTTCGGGCAGCGGCCCGGCGTATTTCTTCCTGCTGATCGAGGCCATGACCGCTGCCGGCGAGAAACTCGGCCTGTCCCGCGAGGTGGCAGCGCAGCTGACTGCACAGACCGCCCTGGGTGCCGCGCGCATGGTCATCGCCAGCGACGTCGATGCCGCCGAG
The DNA here is from genome assembly GCF_034059295.1 of Pseudomonas sp. HR96. Taxonomy (NCBI): domain Bacteria; kingdom Pseudomonadati; phylum Pseudomonadota; class Gammaproteobacteria; order Pseudomonadales; family Pseudomonadaceae; genus Pseudomonas; species Pseudomonas sp. HR96. The sequence goes on along the minus strand of NZ_CP139141.1, from coordinate 445,317 downwards.
TTGCGCCGTCGGGTTACCTCCCCAGGCGGCACCACCGAGGCCGCGATCAAGACTTTCCAGGCCGGCGACTTCGCCGCACTGGTGCAAAACGCCCTCACCGCTGCCGCGCAGCGCTCGGCCGAACTCGCCGAACAACTGGGCAAATAAGGAGCCATAGATGAACGCACTTACCGGCGCCGCCGTGTTCGTTATCCAATCGCTGGTCAGCTTCTACCTGATCATCGTCCTGCTGCGCTTCGTGCTGCAGCTGGTCAAGGCCAACTTCTACAACCCGTTGAGCCAGTTCGCGGTGCGCGCCACCCACCCGCTGCTCAAGCCGATCCGCCGTATCGTGCCCAGCCTGATGGGGCTGGACATGTCCTCGCTGCTGCTGGCCATCGTGATTCAGGCCCTGCTGATGGCACTGGTGATGATGATCACCTACGGCACCATCGTCAGCCTGCCCTTCCTGCTGGTGTGGTCGCTGATCGGCATCCTGTCGCTGTTCCTGAAAATCTTCTGGGTGGCGATGATCATCATGGTGATCGTCTCCTGGATCGCGCCAGGCACCCACAACCCGGCGGCCGAGCTGGCCTACCAGATCAGCGAACCGGTGCTGGCGCCGTTCCGTCGGATCATTCCGAACCTGGGCGGCATGGACATTTCGCCGATCTTCGCCTTCCTCGCCATCCAGGTGGTGCAGAGCTTCCTGATGCCCGAGCTGGCCGCCCGCGTGGGCATGCCGCAGGAGCTGTGGCGGTTGATCTGAGTCATTGCCGGCCGGTGCGCGAGGGCCAGCCGCCCTTGCGCGTCTGGCCGGCGAAGCCTGCGCTTGCCCCCACCTCTAGCGGTCTTTAGACTTACGCCTCATTCAACCGCGAGCAGGGTCGATGTCCACTGCCTTTCCCTCCGATTCCGTTGGCCTGGTCACCCCACAAATCGCCCATTTCGCCGAGCCACTGGCGTTGGCCTGCGGGCGCTCGCTGGGCGCCTACGAGCTGATCTACGAAACCTATGGCCAGCTCAACGCCAAGGCCAGCAACGCGGTGCTGATCTGCCACGCCCTGTCCGGCCATCACCACGCCGCCGGCTACCACAGCGCCGACGACCGCAAGCCGGGCTGGTGGGACAGCTGCATCGGCCCGGGCAAGCCGATCGACACCAACCGTTTCTACGTGGTCAGCCTGAACAACCTGGGTGGTTGCAACGGTTCTACCGGGCCGAGCAGCCTCAACCCGGACACCGGCAAGCCGTTCGGTGCCGATTTCCCGGTGCTCACCGTCGAAGACTGGGTCAACAGCCAGGCCCGTCTGGCTGATCGGCTGGGCATCGCCCAGTGGGCCGCTGTGGTCGGTGGCAGCCTGGGCGGCATGCAGGCGCTGCAATGGACCATCAGCTACCCCGAACGCGTGCGCCACTGCCTGGCCATCGCCTCGGCGCCCAAGCTTTCGGCGCAGAACATCGCCTTCAACGAGGTGGCCCGCCAGGCCATCCTCACCGACCCTGAATTCCACGGCGGCTCGTTCCAGGAGCAGGGTGTGATCCCCAAGCGCGGGTTGATGCTGGCGCGCATGGTCGGGCACATCACCTACCTGTCCGACGACTCCATGGGCGAGAAATTCGGCCGCGGGCTCAAGAGCGAAAAGCTCAACTATGATTTCCACAGCGTCGAGTTTCAGGTCGAAAGCTATCTGCGCTATCAAGGTGAAGAGTTTTCCGGGCGTTTCGACGCCAACACCTACCTGCTGATGACCAAGGCGCTGGATTACTTCGACCCGGCAGCGGCCCATGGCGACGATCTGGCGGCGACCTTCGCCAACGCCACGGCAGACTTCTGCGTGATGTCGTTCACCACCGACTGGCGCTTCTCGCCGGCCCGCTCCCGCGAGCTGGTGGACGCCCTGATGGCCGCGCGCAAGAACGTCAGCTATCTGGAAATCGACGCCCCGCAGGGCCACGATGCCTTCCTGATCCCGATTCCGCGCTACCTGCAGGCCTTCAGCGGCTACATGAAGCGCATCGCCCTTTGAGACTGTCATGAGAGCCGACCTAGAAATCATCCAGGACTGGATTCCCGCCGGCAGCCGCGTGCTCGACCTGGGCTGCGGTGACGGCGAACTGCTGGCCTGGCTGCGTGACCACAAGCAGGTCACCGGCTACGGCCTGGAGATCGACGCCGCCAACATTGCCCAGTGCATCGACAAGGGCATCAACGTCATCGAGCAGGACCTCGACAAGGGCCTGAGCAACTTCGCCAGCAACAGCTTCGACGTGGTAGTGATGACCCAGGCGCTGCAGGCCGTGGACTACCCTGACCGCATCCTCGACGAAATGCTGCGGGTCGGTCGCCAGTGCATCATCACCTTCCCCAACTTCGGCCACTGGCGCTGCCGTTGGTACCTGGCCAGCAAGGGTCGCATGCCGGTCTCCGAATTCCTGCCGTATACCTGGTACAACACGCCGAACATCCACTTCTGCACCTTCGACGACTTCGAGCGCCTGTGCGGCGAGCGCCAGGCCAAGGTGCTCGACCGGCTGGCGGTCGACCAGCAGCATCGCCACGGGTGGGCCAGCAAGCTATGGCCTAATCTGTTAGGCGAAATCGGCATCTATCGGGTCAGCAGCCCGGCCCTGACCGACCACCGAATCGCCGTCTAGGCACTTGCAAGGACCCTCATGAAATTGACTCAACTGGTGCTGGCCAGCCACAACGCCGGCAAGCTCAAGGAACTCCAGGCCATGCTCGGCGCCAGCGTGCAGCTGCGTTCGGTCGGCGAGTTCAGCCAGGTCGAACCGGAGGAAACCGGCCTGTCCTTCGTCGAAAATGCCATCCTCAAGGCGCGCAACGCCGCTCGCCTGTCCGGCCTGCCGGCACTGGCCGACGACTCGGGCCTGGCGGTGGACTTTCTCGGCGGCGCGCCGGGCATCTATTCGGCACGCTATGCCGACGGCCAGGGTGATGCAGCCAACAACGCCAAGCTGCTCGACGCGCTCAAGGACGTCCCGGACGAGCAGCGCGGCGCGCAGTTCGTCTGTGTGCTGGCGCTGGTTCGCCACGCCGACGATCCGCTGCCGATTCTCTGCGAAGGCCTCTGGCACGGCAGCATTCTGCGTGCCGCCAGCGGCGCCCACGGCTTTGGCTACGATCCGCTGTTCTGGGTCCCGGAGCGAGGCTGCTCAAGCGCCGAGCTGGCCCCCGCCGACAAGAACCTGATCAGCCACCGCGCCCGCGCCATGGCCTTGCTGCGGCAGCGCCTGGGCCTCGCATGAGCCAACAGACGCTGCATCCGGGCAGCGCCGGGTTTTCCACCCAGCCACCCGCCCCGGCCCTTCCCGAGCTGCCGCCGCTGGCGTTGTACATCCATATCCCGTGGTGCGTGCGCAAATGCCCGTACTGCGATTTCAACTCCCACGCCGCCAGCGCCGTGCTGCCGGAAGAGGAGTACGTCGACGCCCTGCTGGCCGATCTCGACCAGGAACGGGGAGCGGTGCATGGCCGGTCGATCAGCTCGATCTTCTTCGGCGGCGGCACCCCGAGCCTGTTCAGCGCCGCCGCGCTGGGTCGCCTGCTGGCCGGCGTGGAGCAGCGCATCCCCTTCGCGCCGGACATCGAGATCACCCTGGAAGCCAACCCTGGCACTTTCGAGCAGGTCAAGTTCAGCGCGTACCGCCGGCTGGGCATCAACCGCCTGTCGATCGGCATCCAGAGCTTCCAGCCGGCCAAGCTCGAGGCGCTGGGGCGCATCCACAGCGGCGACGAAGCCGTGCGCGCGGCCGACATGGCGCGCCAGGCCGGCTTCGACAATTTCAACCTGGACCTGATGCACGGCCTGCCCGACCAGTCGCTGGACGATGCCCTGGGCGACCTGCGTCAAGCCATCGCGCTGGGGCCGACCCACCTGTCCTGGTACCAGCTGACCCTGGAGCCGAATACGGTGTTCTGGAATCAGCCGCCGCTGTTGCCCGAGGACGACATCCTCTGGGACATCCAGGAAGCCGGGCAGGCGCTGCTGGCCGAGCACGGCTACCGGCAATACGAGGTGTCGGCCTACGCCCAGCCCGGGCGGGCGGCGCGGCACAATCTCAACTACTGGAGCTTTGGCGATTTCATCGGCATCGGCGCCGGCGCCCATGGCAAGCTCAGCGACCTGCAGGGCGGTATCGTGCGCACCTGGAAGACCCGCCTGCCCAAGGACTACCTGAATCCGGCCAAGGCGTTCAAGGCCGGCGAGAAAGCCCTGAGCGTGGAGGAGCTGCCATTCGAATTCCTGATGAATGCCCTGCGCCTCACCGACGGCGTCGACGCCAGCCTGTACCACCGGCGCACCGGGCTGAGCCTGGACAGCCTGGCCACAGCCAGGCGCCTGGCCGAACAAAAAGGCCTTTTGCAAGTCGAACCGACGCGGCTGGCAGCAACGCCCCAGGGCCAGCTGTTCCTCAATGACCTGCTGCAATATTTTCTGACTTGAACGCTTTGATCTAAGGACTGGCAATGGACACGGTACTGCACCTGCTGGAAAACATGTCGCAATGGGGCCGCAGCAACCTGCACGACATCGCCATGGCCCTGGTGGGCTGCCTGCTGGTGCTGTTCGGGGCGGACTTCAAGGGCTGGGTGGAGCAGCGTATCGGCAGCTTCGCCGGGGCATTGCGCATCCCGGCTCTGGCCTTGCTGTGCATCGTCGGCAGCGGTGCCGCACTGATCTACGTGCCGCACTGGGTGGTGCGCGGGCTGGAGCAGTTCAACAACTACAGCCTGGCACCGGTGCTGCTGGTGGTGGTGGTGCTGATCGGCGTGGTTGCCGATCGCAAGTAGGCCTCGGGGGCCTCAAGCAATCACTCGACCTTCTCGAACTTCAGATCCCACACCCCGTGCCCCAGCCGCTCGCCGCGGCGCTCGAACTTGGTCACCGGGCGTTCGCTCGGGCGCGGTACGCAGCGGCCGTCCTCGGCCAGGTTGCGGTAGCCGGGCGCGACATTCATCACTTCCAGCATGTACTCGGCATAGGGTTCCCAGTCGGTGGCCATGTGCAGCACGCCGCCTGGCTTGAGCTTGCTGCGCACCAGTTCGGCAAAGCCCGGCTGGACGATGCGGCGCTTGTGATGGCGGCTCTTGTGCCACGGGTCGGGGAAGAACAGCAGCAGGCGATCGAGGCTGCTGTCGGCGATGCAGCGCTTGAGCACCTCGATGGCGTCGCAATCGTACACCCGCAGGTTTTTCAGGCCCTGGGTCAGCACGCCATTGAGCAAGGCGCCCACACCAGGGCGGTGCACCTCCACGCCGATGAAATCCTGCTCGGGCGCAGCTGCGGCCATTTCCAGCAGGGAATGGCCCATGCCAAAGCCGATTTCCAGGGTGCGCGGGGCACTGCGCCCGAACACGGCGTCGAAGTCCACCGGCGCGTCCGCCAGCGGCAGGACGAACAGCGGGCTGCCTTGATCGAGGCCTTTCTGCTGGCCCTCGGTCATGCGCCCGGCGCGCATCACGAAACTCTTGATGGCGCGGTGTTGACGCGGCTCGCCGTCGTCGGCGGGTGGTGTTTGCTGCTGCGAATCAGTCATCGGTGGCTCTTACTTGATCAGACCATCCAGCGGCGAGGAGGCGCTGGCATAGAGTTTTTTCGGCATGCGGCCAGCGAGGTAGGCCAGGCGGCCGGCGACGATGGCGTGTTTCATGGCTTGCGCCATCATGATCGGGTTCTGCGCGTGGGCGATGGCCGAGTTCATCAGCACCGCCTCGCAGCCCAGTTCCATGGCGATGGTGGCGTCGGAGGCGGTGCCCACGCCGGCGTCGACCAGGACCGGCACCTTGGCTTCTTCGAGGATGATCTGCAGGTTGTAAGGGTTGCAGATGCCCAGCCCGGTGCCGATCAGGCCGGCCAGCGGCATCACCGCGATGCAGCCGAGCTCGGCCAGCTGGCGGGCGATGATCGGGTCGTCGCTGGTGTAGACCATCACGTCGAAGCCGTCCTTGACCAGCACTTCGGCGGCTTTGAGGGTTTCGATCACGTTGGGGAACAGGGTTTTCTGGTCGGCCAGCACTTCGAGCTTGACCAGGTTGTGGCCGTCGAGCAGTTCGCGAGCCAGGCGGCAGGTGCGGACGGCTTCGACCGCGTCATAGCAGCCGGCGGTGTTGGGCAGGATGGTGTAGCGATCCGGCGGCAGCACGTCGAGCAGGTTCGGCTCGCCCGGGTTCTGGCCCAGGTTGGTGCGGCGCACCGCCACCGTGACGATCTCGGCGCCCGAGGCTTCGATGGCCAGGCGAGTCTGCTCAAGGTCACTGTACTTGCCGGTGCCGACCAACAGGCGCGACTGGAAAGTACGACCGGCCAGGGTGAAGGGCTTGTCGCTGCGAACATTGCTCATCGAAAATCCTCTTTTTATAAGGGACCGCTCGGGCGGCGGCCAGGGTGGCGAGACACTCGGGCCGGGGCTAACCGCCGCCGATGGCGTGTACCACCTCGATCTGGTCGCCTTCGGCGAGGACCGTCGTGTCGTGCTGGCTACGGGGCACGATGTCCAGGTTGAGTTCGACTGCCACACGCCGGCCCGTCAACTCCAGACGGGTCAGCAGGCCGGCGACGGTTTCGCCGACGGGCAGTTCAAAGGAGTCACCATTCAACTGAATGCGCATGCAGGTGCAGCCATCTCGTCAGGGGGCCCGCATTCTAGCCCGAACGGTCAGGATGACCAAGGCACCGGGCGGCCATTCGTCTCGCCGGCCCTTACTCGCCCAGCCGCCAGGCGGCCAGCCCCAGGCACAGCCAGCCGAGCAGGAAGCACAGCCCACCAAATGGCGTGATGATGCCCAGTTTGCTTACCCCACTAAGGGTCAGCGCATAGAGACTGCCCGAGAACAGGATGATGCCCAGGGTGAACAGGATGCCGGCCCAGAGCATCAGCCGCCCGGGCAGGTGCACTGCCAGCAGGGCCACCGCCAGCAACGCCATGGTGTGGAACAGCTGGTAGGTCACCCCGGTATGAAACACCGCCAGGTACTCGTCGTTCAGGCGGTTCTTCAGGCCGTGGGCCGCGAAGGCGCCAAGGCCCACCCCGGTAAAGCCGAAAAACGCCGCCAGCATCAGGAAACTCCGCAACATCGCGCCACTCCAACCGTTCATCCGCACAGGGCCTGTATAATGGCCCGCTCATCCGGTCAGGCCAAGCCTTCCATGCTGCGCACTCTGTTTCGTCGCCTCTTCAAAGCCGCGCTCTGGTTCGCTGCGGGCAGCGCCTTGCTGGTGCTGGTGTTTCGTTTCGTGCCGCCGCCGGGCACCATGCTGATGGTCGAGCGCAAGGTCGAGTCCTGGACCGACGGCCAACCCATCGACCTGCAACGCAGCTGGCGCCCCTGGGGACAGATCTCCGACGACCTGAAAATGGCAGTGATCGCCGGCGAAGACCAGAGATTCGCCGAGCATTGGGGTTTCGACTTCGCTGCCATTCAAGCGGCGCTGGCGCACAACGAGCGCGGTGGTTCGCTTCGCGGCGCCAGCACCTTGAGCCAGCAGGTGGCCAAGAACGTGTTTCTCTGGTCCGGCCGCAGCTGGTTGCGCAAGGGTTTCGAAACCTGGTTCACCGTGTTGATCGAGACCCTGTGGCCCAAGCAGCGCATCCTCGAGGTGTACCTCAACAGCGCCGAATGGGACGACGGCGTCTTCGGTGCCGAGGCTGCGGCGCGTCATCACTTCGGCGTGGGCGCGGCCTACCTGTCGCGACAGCAGGCCAGCCAGCTGGCCGCAGTGCTGCCCAACCCGCGCAACTGGAGCGCCGGGCGGCCCAACGCCTATGTGGCCAGCCGCGCAGCCTGGATTCGCCAGCAGATGGCGCAGCTGGGCGGGGATGATTACCTGAGCCGGCTGAACGGTTCGCGGCGGGCGCCCTGGGCTGACTGAATCAATCGTTTACCAACAAAAAAGCCCCGACCAGGTCGGGGCTTTTTCATGAGCGGCTGTATCAAGCCGCGATGGACATCTTCAGCTTGTTCATGGCGCTCTTCTCCAACTGCCGGATGCGCTCGGCCGAGACGTTGTACTTGTCAGCCAGCTCGTGCAGGGTGGCTTTTTCCTCGGCCAGCCAGCGCTGGTAGAGGATGTCGCGGCTGCGTTCGTCCAGTACCTGCAGGGCTTCGTGCAGGTTGTTGTTGGAGTTGTCGCTCCAGTCGGCGTCTTCCAGCTGCACCGCCGGGTCGTAGCGATGGTCTTCCAGGTAATTGGCCGGCGACTGGAAGGCGCTGTCGTCGTCGGCTTCGGCAGCCGGGTCGAAGGCCATGTCCTGGCCGGTCAGGCGGCTTTCCATCTCGCGCACTTCACGGGGTTCCACACCGAGGCTTTCCGCCACACGATGGACTTCCTCGTTGTTCAACCAGGCCAGGCGCTTCTTCTGGCTGCGCAGGTTGAAGAACAACTTGCGCTGGGCCTTGGTGGTGGCCACCTTGACGATGCGCCAGTTGCGCAGGATGAACTCGTGGATTTCTGCCTTGATCCAGTGCACGGCAAACGACACCAGGCGCACGCCCATTTCCGGGTTGAAGCGCTTGACGGCCTTCATCAGGCCGACGTTGCCTTCCTGGATCAGGTCGGCTTGCGCCAGCCCGTATCCCGAATAGCTGCGTGCGATGTGCACGACGAAACGCAGGTGGGCGAGCACCATCTGCCGAGCCGCCCCAAGATCCTGCTCATAGTAGAGACTCTCGGCCAGTTCACGCTCCTGCTCGGGCGTCAGCAAGGGAATGCTGTTCACCGTGTGCACGTAGGCTTCCAGGTTCGCACCCGGGACTAGCGCATACGCAGGTTGCAAAGAAGTGGTCATACGAAAAAACCTCCGACTTACATGACTCGTGCTATCCGCACAGCCCATTAGACCGGGAACCGATGATCGGGTTCCTGTGGATGACTATACGGTCTGGATGTAAAAAATAAGTGATCTTAAACAAAACGTCATTAGCGTGGCGCCAATTCCCGCAAGTGCCGCGCCACCGCAATCCACGCTCCGATATACCCCAACAACAGGGCGCCAAGCAAGAGCGACAGACCGTCGGATGATGGCACTCCGGCCAGCGCGAAATCGCTGCCATACAGTCCAGACAGCCCCACCACGGCCTGGTTCAGCCAGTTCAGACCAAAGGCCAGCACGCCCCAGGCAAACACGCCAGCGCCTAATCCGTAGATCGCGCCCATGTACAGGAACGGCCGGCGCACGTAGGCGTCGGTGCCCCCCACCAGTTTGATGACCTCGATTTCGGTACGGCGGTTCTCGATATGCAGACGTATCGTGTTACCAATTACCAGCAGCAAGGCGGACACCAGCAGCACCGTCAAGCCGAAGACGAAGCGGTCGCCGAGCTTGAGGATGGCGGCCAGGCGCTCGACCCAGACCAGGTCCAACTGCGCCTGCTGCACCTTGGGCAACTCGGCCAGCTGTTGGCGCAAAGTTTCCAGGGCGGCCTTGTCGACCTCCAGCGGGGTGACGATGACCACGCCTGGGAGCGGGTTGTCCGGCAACTCCTTGAGCGCCTCGCCCAGCCCGGACTGCTGCTGGAACTCGCTGAGGGCCTGGGTCTTGTTGACGAATTCGGCATCGGCGACGCCGGACAAGCCCTTGACCCGGGTGACCAGGGCCTGGCCTTCGCTGTCGCTGGCGTCCATCTGCAGGTACAGGGAGATTTGCGCGGCGCGCTGCCAGGAGCCGCCCAGCCGTTCGACGTTCTTGAGCAGCAGTGACAAGCCCATGGGCAGGCTCAGGGCCACGGCCATCACCATGCAGGTGAAGAAGCTGCCGATCGGTTGCTTGGCGAGGCGCCGCAGGCTGTCGACCAGGCTGGCCCGGTGGCTTTCGAGCCAGGCATGGAACAGCGTGGCGAAGTCCGGACCGTCGTCGTCGTTGTTTTTTTTCTTCTTGCTCGGTTGTGGATCGGCCGGCTTGGGCGCCACTCGATCGGATACCTTGGGGCTGCGTGTCGCACTCATTGGCCGGCCTCTCCATCGCCGATCAATCGGCCGCGTTGCAGTGTCAGCATGCGGTGGCGCATGCGCGCGATCAGCGCCAGGTCGTGGCTGGCGATCAGCACGCTGGTGCCCAGCCGGTTGATGTCCTCGAACACCCCCATGATTTCCGCCGCCAGGCGCGGGTCGAGGTTGCCGGTGGGTTCGTCGGCCAGCAGCAGGGCCGGCCGGTGGACGATGGCGCGGGCGATACCTACACGCTGCTGCTGCCCGGTGGACAGGTCGCCGGGGTACAGCTCGCCCTTGTCGTTGAGCGCCACCCGCTCCAGGGCGGCATCCACGCGCTTGGCGATCTCCGGCTTGGACAGGCCGAGGATCTGCAGCGGCAGGGCGATGTTGTTGAACACGGTGCGATCGAACAGCAACTGGTGGTTCTGGAACACCACGCCGATCTGCCGGCGCAGGAACGGGATCTGTGCGTTGCTGATTTGTCCCAGGTCCTGGCCGGCCAGCATCAGCTTGCCGCTGGTGGGCCGCTCCATCGCCAGCAACAGGCGCAGCAGTGTGCTTTTGCCGGCGCCGGAGTGGCCGGTGACGAACAGGAACTCCCCGCGCCGCACGCGGAAACTCAGCTCGTGCAGGCCGACGTGGCCATTGGGATAGCGCTTGGCAACCTGTTCGAATCGAATCATGGACGCTCCCGCTCGGCAAATAGGGCCTGGACGAAGGGTTCGGCTTCGAAGGTGCGCAGGTCGTCGATGCCCTCGCCTACGCCGATGTAGCGGATCGGCAGGCCGAACTGCTTGGCCAGGGCGAAGATCACGCCACCCTTGGCGGTGCCGTCGAGCTTGGTCAGGGCCAGGCCGGTGAGGGTCACGGTCTGGTTGAATTGCTTGGCCTGGTTGATGGCGTTCTGGCCAGTGCCGGCGTCGAGCACCAGCAGCACCTCATGGGGCGCGTCGGCGTCGAGCTTGCCGATCACCCGGCGGACCTTTTTCAGCTCCTCCATGAGGTTGTCCTTGGTGTGCAGGCGGCCGGCCGTGTCGGCGATCAGCACGTCGATACCGCGAGCCTTGGCGGCCTGCACGGCGTCGAAGATCACCGAAGCCGAATCGGCGCCGGTGTGCTGGGCGATCACCGGGATCTTGTTGCGCTCGCCCCACACCTGCAGTTGCTCCACCGCAGCCGCGCGGAAGGTGTCGCCGGCGGCCAGCATGACCTTCTTGCCCTCCAGCTGCAGCTTCTTGGCCAGCTTGCCGATGGTGGTGGTCTTGCCGGCTCCGTTGACGCCGACCACGAGGATCACGAACGGTTTGCTGGCCGACTGCACCACCAGCGGCTGCTCGACCGGGCGCAGCAACGCCGCCAGTTCGTCCTGCAACGACTTGTACAGGGCGTCGGCATCGGCCAGTTGCTTGCGGGCGACCTTCTGGGTCAGGTTCTGCACGATCAGCGTGGTCGCCTCGACCCCAACGTCGGCGGTCAGCAGGCGCGTCTCGATCTCGTCGAGCAGATCGTCGTCGATGGTTTTCTTGCCCAGGAACAGGCTGGCCATGCCTTCGCCCAGACTCGCGCTGGTCTTCGACAGGCCCTGCTTGAGGCGCGCGAAGAAGCCGGCCTTGGTCTCGCTGCCGGGCGCAGGCGCCACGACGGCCGGCGGCAAGGGTGCAGCCGGCTGCAGCGCCGGCACCGGCTCGACCGCCCGTGGCTGCGGCGGGATCGGTGGTGGCACCTGCGGTTCGCTGTCGAGCACCAGGGCCACTGGTTCTTCAGGCACCGGCAGCACCAGGTTGGAGTGCGGCGCCGGGTCCGGCTGAGGGACGGGGCTGATGGCTGGCGCCGGCGCTGGGACCGGCTCTGGCTCGACCGGCGCGGCAGGCGGCACGGCCTCGACTGCAGGCTCGGGCGCCTGCGGGGCTGGCGATGGCTCGTCCACGGGTGTTTGCGGCTTTTTGCGCAGCCAGCCGAACAGGCCTTTCTTTTCACCAGCCGCGGCCGGGGTCTTTTTGTCGTCGTTGGAACCAAACATGGAAGACGGCTATCTCACGGTAGCGACGCGCCAATGCGGCGCCTCTGGAAATTCTGATACGCAGAACAGACTGCTTTGCGCCCGGCTCGTTCACGAGCGGCGCTGCAACATCTTGATCCAGCACCTGCGGTTTTTCTCGGTCGCCAGGCATGGTCGCCAGCGAACCGGACCAGTATCCTAGCACCTCCTCGCCCGCCGACGCTAAGACCACGCGGGCCGCCCTCAAGGTTCGAAAATCCATGAATGCTCCAGCCCGCCGCATTGCCGGCCTGCTCCTGGCCACGCTTTGCCTGCCGATCATGGCCTTTGCCGCCGAGCCACAGGCCACCCACGAGTTCACCCTGGACAACGGCCTCAAGGTCATCGTGCGCGAAGACCACCGCGCCCCGGTGGTGGTGTCGCAGGTCTGGTACAAGGTCGGTTCCAGCTACGAGACCCCCGGCCAGACCGGCCTTTCCCATGCCCTCGAGCACATGATGTTCAAAGGCAGCAGCAAGACTGGCCCCGGCGAGGCCTCACGCATCCTGCGCGACCTTGGCGCCCAGGAGAACGCCTTCACCAGCGACGACTACACCGCCTACTACCAAGTGCTGGCACGCGACCGCCTGCCCGTGGCGCTGGAGCTCGAAGCCGACCGCATGGCGAGCCTGCAGTTGCCGGCCGAGGAGTTCAAGCGCGAGATCGAGGTGATCAAGGAAGAGCGGCGCATGCGCACCGACGACAAGCCCGGCGCCAAGGCCTATGAAGTCTTCAAGGCCATGGCCTACCCGGCCAGCGGTTACCACACCCCGACCATCGGCTGGATGGCCGACCTTGAGCGTATGCAGATCGACGACCTGCGCGCTTGGTACAAGGCCTGGTACGTGCCCAACAACGCCACCCTGGTGGTGGTCGGCGACGTCAGCCTGGACGAGGTCAAGCGCCTCGCCGAGCAGTGGTTCGGCCCGATCGCCCGGCGAGCCACGCCACCTTCGAAGATTCCGCTGGAGCTGAGCGGCCCCGGCGAGCGGCGCATCGACGTGCACGTGCGCACCCAGTTGCCGAGCCTGATCTACGGCTTCAACGTGCCGAGCCTGGCCACGGCCAAGGATGCGCGTGGCCTGCAGGCCCTGCGCCTGATCAGCGCGCTGCTCGACGGCGGCGACAGCGCACGCCTGGCCACGCGCCTGGAGCGTGGCCAGGAGCTGGTGTCGAACGCCTCGGTCAGCTACAACGCCTATGCCCGCGGCGACTCGCTGTTCACCCTCAGCGCCACGCCCAATGCGCAGAAGAAGAAAACCCTGGAAGACGTCGAGAAAGGCCTGTGGGCGCAGCTCGACGACCTGAAGAACAACCCGCCGTCGGCCGAAGAGCTGGAGCGCGTGCGCGCCCAGGTCATCGCCGGGCTGGTCTTCGAGCGCGACTCCATCAGCCAGCAGGCCACCGCCATTGGCCAGCTGGAGTCGGTGGGGTTGTCCTGGCGGTTGATCGACAGCGACCTCGACGAGCTCAAGAGCGTGACCCCGGACGACATCCGCAGCGCCGCCCGCACCTATTTCACCCGCGACCGCCTGAGCGTCGCCCATGTTCTGCCCGAGGAGACCGCTCATGAGTGAGCCCATGAGCCTGAAATACCGCGTGACGCGCACGCTTGCCGTGGCCGGCATTGCCAGCCTGTGCCTGAGCGGCCACGTCTGGGCCGACGCCACGCCTGCCGCCGAGGGCAAGCCGCAGCTGCAGACCCTTGCCGAGCTCGACGGCAAGGCGCCGGTGCGCCGGCAACTGGCCATCCAGAGCTGGACCACTCGCGCCGGCTCGCGCGTGCTGTTCGTCGAAGCCCATGAATTGCCGATGTTCGACCTGCGCCTGACCTTCGCCGCCGGCAGCAGCCAGGACGGGCAGCACCCGGGCATCGCCTTGATGACCAACGCCATGCTCAACGAAGGTGTCGCCGGCCAGGACGTCGAGGCCATTACCCGCCGCTTCGAGGGTCTGGGCGCCGACTTCAGCAACGGCTCCTACCGCGACATGGCAGTGGTCGGGCTGCGCAGCCTCAGTGACCCAGACAAACGCGACCCGGCGCTCAAGCTGTTCGCCGAAGTCCTCGGCCAACCGACCTTCCCGGCCTCGTCGCTGGCACGCATCAAGAACCAGCTGCAGGCCAGCTTCGAGTTCCAGAAGCAGAACCCCGGCAAACTGGCGGGCAATGCGCTCTATGAACGCTTGTATGGCCAGCACCCCTACGCCCATCCCAGCGACGGCGATGCCAAGAGCATCGCCGGCCTGACCCAGGCCCAGCTGCGGGACTTCCACCGCCGCGCCTACGCCTCCGGCAATGCCGTCGTCGCCCTGGTGGGCGACCTGACCCGCGAGCAGGCCCAGGCGGTCGCCGAGCAGATATCCACGGCGCTGCCCAAGGGGCCCGAACTGCCCGCCGTGGCACAGCCCGTCGCGCCCCAGCCCGGCGCCACGCATATCGACTTCCCGTCCAAGCAGACCCAGATCCTCCTGGCCGAGCTCGGCATCGACCGCAACGACCCGGATTACGCCGCGCTGTCGCTGGGCAACCAGATTCTTGGCGGTGGCAGCTTTGGTACCCGGCTGATGAGCGAAGTGCGCGAAAAACGCGGGCTGACGTACGGTATCTACTCGGGCTTTACCCCGATGCAGGTGCGCGGCCCGTTCCTGATCAGCCTGCAGACCCGCGCCGAGCTCGGCGAAGCTACACTCAAGCTGGTCCAGGACGTGCTGCGCGACTACCTCCAGAGCGGCCCCACCCAGCAGGAGCTGGATGCCGCCAAGCGCGAGTTGTCCGGCAGCTTTCCGCTGAGCACCGCGAGCAATGCTGGCATCGTTAGCCAATTGGGTATGATTGGCTTCTATCACTTGCCGCTCACCTGGCTCGAAGACTTCATGCAACAATCCCAGGCCCTGACCATCGATCAGGTCAAGGCTGCGCTGAACAAGCATCTGGACGCTGACAAACTGGTGATCGTTACCGCCGGCCCAAGTGTTGCCCAGCAACCGTTGCCGGCCCCCACCGACAAGCCCATGGAACAACCCATGGCAGTTCCGGAGCACTAATGGCCAGTACCTCCCCCGTAAAAACCCGTGCCCATGGCGGCCAGGGTCAGCTGCGCATCATTGGCGGCGAATGGCGCAGTCGCAAACTGGGCTTCCCCGAGGCACCCGGGCTGCGACCGACACCGGACCGGGTCCGTGAAACCCTGTTCAACTGGCTGACCCCCTATGTCGCCGGGGCCAAGGTGCTCGACCCGTTCGCCGGCAGTGGCGCCCTCTACCTGGAGGCACTGTCGCGCGGCGCCAGCATGGCGCTGGCGCTGGATGCCAACGCCGAAGCCATCGCCAGCCTGCGGCATAACCTCGACCTGCTGCGCTGCACCGTCGGCCAGCTGCTGCAGAGCGATGCCACGCGCTACCTCGAGACCCAGACGCCGACGCCCTTCGACCTGGTGTTCCTCGACCCGCCGTTTCACCAGAATCTGTTGCCGGCCACCTGCGCCCTGCTCGAGAGCAAGGGCTGGCTGGCGCCTGCGGCCTGGATCTACACCGAGAGCGAGACGCCGCCCTCCAGCCTGCAATTGCCGGCAGGCTGGCGCCTGCATCGGGAGAAGAAGGCCGGGCAGGTGTATTACGCTCTCTGGCAGCGCGGCTGAAGCCTTGCTGCGCACGCCACCCTCTTTTCGCCCGGCACCCGGCCTGGCCAACCCGCACCTGCAAACCCTGTGGGGGCCGCTGGGCCGCCGCACCGTGCACTTGCAACGTCAGCGCGAGCGTCTGTGGCTGGCCGACGGCGACTTCCTCGACCTCGACTGGCATGCCAGCCAGGCGCCCGAGGCGCCGTTGGTGCTGGTGCTGCACGGGCTGACCGGCTCGTCCAATTCACCTTATGTGGCGGGCCTGCAAAGAGCCTTGGCGGCCCAGGACTGGGGCAGCGTTGCGGTCAACTGGCGCGGTTGCTCCGGCGAGCCGAACCTGTTGCCACGCAGCTACCATTCGGGCGCAACCGAAGACCTCGTCGAGGTCATCGGCCATGTCCGTCGTCTGCGCCCCGAAGCGCCGCTGTACGCGGTGGGCTACTCACTGGGGGGCAACATCCTGCTCAAGCATCTGGGCGAATCCGGCGCGGCCAGCCTGTTGCGCGCCGCAGTGGCGGTGTCGGTGCCCTTTCGCCTGGACCAGTGCGCCGACCGCATTGCTCAGGGCTTTTCCAAGGTGTACCAGGCGCACTTCATGCGCGCGATGCTGGCCTACATCAGCGACAAGCAGGAGCGCTTCGAACTCGAAGGCCACACTGAAGGGTTGGCGCGCCTGGCGGCCCTGGGCTCCCTGAAGAACCTGCGCAATTTCTGGGACTTCGACGGCACCGTCACCGCCCCGCTGAACGGCTTCGCCGATGCCCATGACTACTATAGGCGCTCGTCGAGCCGGTACTTCCTGCCGCAGATCCAGACCCGCACCTTGATCATCCAGGCGGCGGATGACCCGTTCGTGTTTCCTCACAGCCTGCCGACGGCCAATGAACTGTCGGCCAGTACCACCTTCGAGCTGCAGGAGAAAGGTGGGCATGTGGGGTTTGTCGATGGGCGGCCGGGGAAACTGGGGTATTACCTGGAGCGCAGGATTCCGCAGTGGCTGGCCGAGCATCGGTAGGTTCAAGCCGGCCTGCAGCCTCTTGGGGGCCAAGCCCCCTTCCACAGCGATGCCGGCCTACTCACCGGTCGCCCGCGGCCGCTGCGCGTCGGTGATCCACTCGCTCCACGACCCGGCGTACAGCTGCGCCAGCGGATACCCCGCCAGGCACAGGGCGAAGAGGTTGTGGCATGCCGTCACCCCCGACCCGCAATAGGCCACCAGTTCACTGATCGGCCGCTGGCCCAGCAGTGCTGCGAAACGCTCGCGCAACTTTTCCGGCGCCAGGAAGCGGCCGTCGGCGTCCAGGTTGTCGGTGAACACCGCGCACTGCGCCCCGGGAATGTGCCCCGCCACCGGGTCGATCGGCTCGACCTCGCCGCGAAAGCGTGCCACTGCACGGGCATCCAGCAAGGTCAGATCGCCTTGGCCCAGGCGCTCCTGCAATTGCTGGGCGCTGACCACCATATGCGGATCGGGCTTGCCGGAAAAATGCCCTGGCTCGCTGGCCGGCGGGTCCAGGCTCAATGGCAGGCCGCTGGTGTGCCAGGCCTTGAGCCCGCCGTCGAGCAGGGACACGCCCTCGCGCTTGCCCAGCCAGGCCAGCAGCCACCAGGCGCGGGCGGCGTACATGCCGGGGCCGTCGTCATAAAGCACCACCTCGCTGTCGGCATTCACCCCCCAGGCCTGCAACCGCGCCAACAAGCGGCCGGGCTGGGGCAGCGGGTGGCGACCGGTGACGCCACGGGTCACTTCGGCGCTGAGGTCGCGGGCCAGGTCGGCGAAATGCGCGCCTTCGATATGCCCCTCGGCATAGCTGCGCTGGCCGTAGTCGCCGTCTTCCAGGGACGAGCGGCAGTCCAGGATCACCAGGCCCGGCCGCTCCATGCGGGCAGCCAGCTGGCGGGGGCTTGTCAATTGCGCGATGGGCATGATGGCCTCTCAATGGTGGACGATTTGTTGTTCGATTAGGCCCCGGCGGGGTGCAGCAGGTTCAGCGGCACGTAAAATTCTTCGGCCAGCGCCTGCACCGCTTGCCCCCAAGGCGCGGTGATGTACCCGCTCTGTAGCATCAGCACCTGGTACACCCCGCGCTTGAGCGCCTGCTCGTCGAGCCGGGCAGTGGGTGCCGACGAGGTGCAGAGATGGCGGATCCAGGCAGTCAGGACGATCCAGGCGTTCAGCGCCAAGGCCTCGAGCCCGACTGCATCGAGGCGCAGGATGCCCGCCTCGACAAATCCGGCATAGATCGCCTGGCCCTGATGCAGGCAACGCCGGGTGAACTGCTGATAGCGTGCGGTCAGCGCCGGGTCGCTTTCGAGCAGGTGCTCGAGGTCGCGGTAGAAGAAACGATAACTCCACATCACTTCGAGCAGTGCCAGCAGATAGTCGCGCATGTCGTCGATGGTCGGTACTCGACCTTCGGGCAGTTGCAGGAAGCCCTCGACCTTGGCCTGAAATTGCTCGAACAGGACCGCGACGATCTCCTGCTTGTTGGCAAAATGGTAATAGAGGTTGCCCGGCGACATCTCCATATGCGCCGCAATATGGTTGGTGCTGACGCTGCGCTCGCCCTGCCGGTTGAACAGCTCCAGGCTGTTCTGCACGATGCGCTCGCGGGTCTTGAGTCGTTGAACCATGGGGTGCGGCAACCTCTGATCGGGATGGTACATCTTACGAAGTATCGACCATGGCGTGCACTTTGGCTGCCTGGAAGCTGCGAGCCTGCGCAGTGATCGACGACGGGCGCTGACCGCACAGTCAGTTCTTCCAACCGCCGTGAAACGCTTGACGCGACAGTTCGCCGCAGGCATTTTCAGCCCAGTTCGCCGCGCCATCCCCGCAAAAGGGTGGCTTGGCCCACCGCAGATGCTGCGATACCATCGAAAACCCCAACGCAATCCCGCCAGGACGCCCCGATGAACCGAGTGTTGTACCCAGGTACCTTCGACCCGATAACCAAGGGCCATGGCGATTTAGTCGAGCGCGCTGCGCTGCTGTTCGACCAGGTAGTGATTGCAGTGGCTGCCAGCCCGAAGAAGAACCCGCTGTTCAGCCTGGAACAACGGGTGGAACTGGCGCGCGAAGTCACTCGCCACCTGCCGAACGTGGAAGTGGTCGGCTTTTCGACCCTGCTGGCGCAGTTCGCCAAGGAGCAGAACGCCAATATCTTCCTGCGCGGCCTGCGTGCGGTGTCGGACTTCGAATACGAATTCCAGTTGGCCAACATGAACCGCCAGTTGGCGCCGGACGTTGAAAGCCTGTTTCTCACGCCGTCGGAGCACTATTCATTCATTTCTTCGACCCTGGTGCGGGAAATCGCCGCACTGGATGGCGATATCAGCAAGTTTGTTCACCCCGCTGTGGCCGAAGCCCTGACCCAGCGCTTCAAAAAGTGACCGGCGGTTGGCGCCCGCGTGCACTGCGGGCGCCAATGGGGCACAATATCGCGCATATCTTCATTTCAAACGCCTGATCTGGTCAGCCCGCGCACCTGTGCGCAGCCTGTACGCAGTCGGCCGGAGTCATCATGTCGCTTATCATCACCGACGATTGCATCAACTGCGACGTCTGCGAACCCGAGTGCCCGAACGCCGCCATCTCGCAAGGCGAAGAGATTTACGTCATCGACCCCAACCTCTGCACCCAGTGCGTGGGCCACTATGACGAGCCGCAATGCCAGCAGGTGTGCCCGGTGGACTGCATCCCGCTGGATGAAGCCCACCCGGAAACCGAAGAGCAGCTGATGGAAAAATACCGGCGCATCACCGCCAAGGCCTGACGCCAGCCCTCAGGGCTGGCTGGCATCGCCTTCGGTGGTGCAGCCAAGGCAGCGCACGAACGCCGCACGCCCCGGGTCGACCACCAGCGCCTTGCCCGTCTCCTTGACGTTGCCGCCCAGCGCGGCGAACGGCAGCGCCACCACGAACAGCACCGCGCCGATGGCCGTCGCCGCGATCAGCAATGGCCGGGCGATCACCAGGTCGCCGATCATCGCGTAGGCTGGCGGATTTTGGATGGTGTAGGTCGGGTCGCCACTGGCGGTGTCCGGCGCGGGGCTCGCGGACTGCATCGCGGCGGCAGGCAATGCCTGCAGGCCAAGGCTCAGAACCAGCACGACCGAGAGGACGCGGAAAACGTTCATGACACAATCCTTCTGCTCAATGGACAGCGAAACGGGGGACGGGATATGGCGTTTACTATATCAGTGTCCACGCCATTGTCAGGCCCGGCCCCGCCATCGTTTCCAGCGTTTATTTCTGGCAGCGCGGGCAGAACACACTGGCGCGCTGCCCCAGCTTGACCTCGCGCAGCAACGTGCCACATACCTTGCAAGGCTCTGCGCCGCGGCCGTAGGCGAACAGCTCCTGCTGGAAGTAGCCGGGCTGGCCATCACCGCCGATAAAGTCGCGCAAGGTGGTACCGCCGCGCTCGATGGCGTGGGTCAGAATGCGCTTGATCTCGATGGCCAGCTTCAGATAACGCGCCCGGGAAATGCCCCCCGCCTCGCGTCGCGGGTCGATGCCGGCGGCGAACAACGCCTCGGTCGCGTAGATGTTGCCCACGCCCACCACCACCGCGTTGTCCATGATGAACGGCTTGACCGCCATGCTGCGCCCGCGCGACAGCTGGAACAGCCGCTCGCCGTCGAACAGCTCGGTCAACGGCTCCGGCCCCAGGCGCAGCAGCAGTTCGTGGTTGTGCGGGTCATGGCTCCAGAGCATCGCGCCGAAACGCCGCGGGTCGGTGTAGCGCAGGGCCAGCCCGGACTCCAGCTCGATGTCGACGTGCTCATGCTTGAGCGCCGGCAGGCCCGCCTCCACCAGCCGCAGGTTGCCTGACATACCCAGGTGACTGATCAAGGTGCCGACCTCGGCGTTGATCAGCAGGTACTTGGCGCGCCGCTCGACCGCGACGATGCGCTGGCCGGACAAGCTGACGTCCAGGTCTTCGGGGATCGGCCAGCGCAGCCGCCGATCGCGCACGATCACGCGACTGACCCGCTGGCCTTCAAGGTGGGGGGCGATACCGCGACGGGTGGTTTCGACTTCTGGCAGTTCAGGCATGGACAGCAAGGCTCGTAAACAAGGGCGGGTGTCAGCGTACACCCAGTTCGCGGATCGATTCGCGCAGGTTTTCGAAGTCGTAGTCCGACAGGCCGACGTAATCGAGGATCAGGTGGCCGATGCTGTCCCACTCATGGTCTTCCTGCTGATTGCCAAGCACCCGATAGGACGCGCAGATGTGCTCGGCCATCTTCAGGATCGACAGCAGGTTCTTCAGCTGGCTGTTGCGGTTGCTGTCGTCGCTGAAGATCGACAGGGCGTTGTGGTGGTTGGCGATGGCGCTGCCCAGGTGCTCGGGCAGGCGCCAGGACTTGGCCGTGTAGTAGCCCACCACCGCGTGGTTGGTGTTGAACACGCGGTTTTCCGTGTCGACCACCCGGCAATCCGGGCCGGCCTGGGCGTAGGCCTGTTCGAGCACGCTCATGTAGTCGGGGAAGCGCTTGAGCATCAGCGGCACGCCGCAATCGTGGAACAGGCCCAGGGCGTAGGCCTCGTCGGTGGCCTGGGTACCGATGCGCTTGGCCAGGGTCAGGCAGGTCAAGGCCACATCCTGGGCGGTGTCCCAGAAGCGGTTGAGGGTAACGATGGTCTCGTCGCTCATCTCGCCGCGAATGGACTGCGCGTTGATCAGGTTGATCACCGAGCGGCTGCCGAGCAGGTTCACGGCTTTCTGGATCGAGGCGATCTTGTTGCTGAGGCCGTAATGCGGGGAGTTCACCAGTTTCAGCAGGGCCCCCGAGAGCCCCGGGTCCTGGGCGATCAGGCGGGCGATGACGTCCAGGTCGGGGTCGGGCATGTACTGTTCCATCTGCAGGTCGACCATGATCTGCGGTTGTGGAGGCACACTGATGCCTTGCAGGGCCTCTTGGATCTGCTCGGCGGAAAGCTCTTGGGACATGGGTCGCGTACTCTGGGCTGAGGGACGATTTTAACCGTTTCGTCAGCTTTAGTGATAACCGCCCGGCAAATGTCATGAAGCCTGCCGGGGCCAGGGTGAGCTTTGATAGGGTGCTGCCTTGCTTCACCCTAGCAGTAGTTGGCCAGGGGGGTGAAAAGCTCGGGGGGCTGTGCCCCTGCCACATCGGCCGAGAGCATCAATGTTATACTCCCGCTCTTTTTTCCGGAGCGACGTCATGTCCCTGCCCAGCCTTCGCCTGAAACCCAATGCCGACCGGCGCCTGCGCAACGGTCACCTGTGGGTGTACAGCAACGAGATCGACGTTGCCGCCACCCCGCTGCATGGCTTCAAGGCCGGCGACCAGGCCATTCTCGAGGCGGCGGGCGGCAAGCCGCTGGGCGTCGTGGCCATGAGCCCGAACAACCTCATCTGCGCACGCCTGTTGTCCCGTGACGCCAAGCTGATGCTGGACAAGTCGCTGCTGGTGCATCGCCTCAACGTGGCCCTGTCGCTGCGCGAGCGCCTGTTCGACAAGCCGTTCTATCGCCTGGTGTACGGTGATTCGGACCTGATGCCCGGCCTGGTGGTCGACCGCTTCGGCGATATCCTCGTGGTGCAGCTGGCCTCGGCGACCATGGAGCAGCACAAGGCCGACGTCATGGCGGCGCTGATCCAGGTGATCAAGCCCAGCGGCATCCTGTTCAAGAACGATTCGGCGGCGCGTGACGCCGAAGGCCTGGAGCGTTATGTCGAGACCGCCTTCGGCGTGGTGCCGGAGTGGGTCGCACTGGAAGAGAACGGCGTCAAATTCGAAGCCCCGGTGATGGAAGGCCAGAAGACTGGCTGGTTCTACGACCACCGCATGAACCGCGCGCGCCTGGCGCCCTACGTCAAGGGCAAGCGTGTGCTCGACCTGTTCAGCTACATCGGCGGCTGGGGCGTGCAGGCCGGCGCGTTCGGCGCCAGTGAAGTGTTTTGCGTCGACGCCTCGGGCTTTGCCCTCGACGGTGTCGAACGCAACGCCGCGTTGAACGGCATTGGTGAAAAAATGACCTGCGTGGAAGGCGATGTGTTCGAAGCGCTCAAGGAGCTGAAAGCGGCCGAGGAACGCTTCGACGTGATCGTCGCCGACCCGCCTGCCTTCATCAAGCGCAAGAAAGACCTGAAAAACGGTGAAGGCGCCTACCGCCGTCTCAACGAGCAAGCCATGCGCCTGCTCAGCAAGGACGGCATTCTGGTCAGCGCCTCCTGCTCGATGCACCTGCCCGAAGACGACCTGCAGAATATCCTGCTGACCAGCGCCCGCCACCTGGACCGCAATATCCAGCTGCTCGAGCGCGGCGGCCAGGGCCCGGACCATCCGGTGCACCCGGCCATCGTCGAAACTCGCTACATCAAGAGCATCACCTGCCGCCTGCTGCCCAACAGCTGATCGGCCAGCAGGTGATGGCTCGGGCTCAGGCCAGTTCCAGCACCTGCGAAGCGATGCCGAAGTACACCAGCACCCCGGCGGCATCGGCGATCGAGGTGATCAACGGGCCGCTGGCGGTGGCCGGGTCGAGCTTCATGCGGCTCAGCAGGAACGGCAGGCTCATGCCGATCAGGCTGCCCAGCAGAACGATGATCATCATGCTGCAGGAAACGATCAGCGCGATGTCGACGCCGCCACGCAGCAGGCCCAGCGAGGCCACCGCCACCGCCATGGTCAAGCCCAGGCCCAGAGCCACGAAACATTCCCGACCCAGCAGCTTGAGCCAATCCTTGAGTATGACCTCGCCGGTGGCCAGTGCCCGCACCATCAGTGTGGCCGACTGCGCGCCGGCGTTGCCGCCGCTGTCCACCAGCAGGGGCAGGAAGAACACCAGAGCGATGTGCGAGGCGATGACGTCTTCGAAGGCGGCGATGCCGGCACCCGAGAACAGGTTGCCGAACACCAGCAACACCAGCCACAGCACGCGCTTGCGGTAGAGCAGGCCGACGGTGGCGGTCTTCAGGTTGCCCAGCGGCGTGCTGATCAAGGCGCCCTTGTGGAAGTCTTCGGTGGCTTCGGCCACCGCCACCGCCACGGCGGGCCGGTCCATGTTCTGCGCCGCCGCCGGATCACGGGCGACCAGGTCGCTGAGCGAGTTGTAGTGGCCGATCATCAGGGTGATTTCCTGATGCAGTTCGTCCAGCTGGGCCTGCGCGGCGGGCGGCAGGGGCTGGGCGCCGTCGCCGAGGTGGCGAGGGGTGTAGTCGAAAGTCGTGCTGGTCATTGCATTCTCCGGGCACCACGGCAGGTGCCCGCAAGAACTCGGCTAGCGCCGATTCAGCTCACAGGCAGGCCCACCGCGGCAGCGGTAAGGGTAAAGTTGAAGGTCGTAAACCTGGAAGGTCCATGTCGCCTTGGATCTCTGAAGCCGCACATGCGGCGGGCGGAATAGTACAGAGGCTGGGGGGCATGACAAGCGCATCGCACCCCCTGGGTGCATTTTCAGAAATGCCCTACAAATCGCGGTAATTTTTCCTACAAAAAAGTCCAATATATGGGAAAAGTCGATGAAACACCCTGCCGCGCCAGGCAGCCATTCGCCCGCTGCCGTTCCTTCCTGGCGCCAGCGGTGTAGAATCGATTCATTCATCGCCATCATCCCCCGGCGGGTTTATGAGCTCAGGCCGAGCCAGCGGTGATCCCGCAGTGTTGTCGGCCACATCCGTACCAGGCAGCCATCTGCTACCTGAGCCAGACAAGAGAAGCTCACTCCCAACCTGAAACCTGATTAGCCGCCCGGAGTGCTCCATGCCTGACTATCGTTCGAAAACATCCACCCACGGCCGCAACATGGCCGGTGCCCGCGCACTCTGGCGCGCCACGGGCATGAAGGATGCCGACTTCAAGAAGCCGATCATCGCGATCGCCAACTCCTTCACCCAATTCGTGCCGGGCCATGTGCACCTCAAGGACCTCGGCCAACTGGTCGCCCGCGAGATCGAACGTGCCGGCGGCGTGGCCAAGGAATTCAACACCATCGCCGTGGACGACGGCATCGCCATGGGCCATGACGGCATGTTGTACTCGCTGCCCAGCCGCGAAATCATCGCCGACTCGGTCGAGTACATGGTCAACGCCCACTGCGCCGACGCCATCGTCTGCATCTCCAACTGCGACAAGATCACCCCCGGCATGCTGATGGCCGCCCTGCGCCTGAACATCCCGGTGATCTTCGTTTCCGGCGGCCCGATGGAAGCCGGCAAGACCAAGCTGGCCAGCCACGGCCTCGACCTGGTCGACGCCATGGTCATCGCCGCCGACTCCAGCGCCTCCGACGAGAAGGTCGCCGAGTACGAGCGCAGCGCCTGCCCGACCTGCGGTTCGTGCTCCGGCATGTTCACCGCCAACTCCATGAACTGCCTGACCGAGGCGCTGGGCCTGGCCCTGCCCGGCAATGGTTCGACCCTGGCCACCCACAGTGACCGCGAGCAGCTGTTCCTGCAGGCCGGACGGACCATCGTCGAACTCTGCCAGCGCTACTACGGTGACAACGACGAGTCGGTACTGCCACGCAACATCGCCAACTTCAAGGCGTTCGAGAACGCCATGATGCTCGACATCGCCATGGGCGGCTCGACCAACACCATCCTGCACCTGCTGGCCGCCGCCCAGGAGGCCGAGATCGACTTCGACCTGCGCGACATCGATCGCCTTTCGCGCAGCGTCCCGCAGCTGTGCAAGGTCGCGCCGAACATCCAGAAGTACCACATGGAAGACGTCCACCGCGCTGGCGGCATCTTCAGCATCCTCGGCTCGCTGGCCCGTGGCGGCCTGCTGCACACCGACCTGCCGACCGTGCACAGCCGCAGCATGGAAGAAGCCATCGCCAAGTGGGACATCACCCAGACCGGCGATGAAGCCGTGCACCACTTCTTCAAGGCCGGCCCGGCCGGCATCCCCACGCAGACCGCCTTCAGCCAGTCGACCCGCTGGGAGACCCTGGACGACGACCGTGAGAACGGCTGCATCCGCAGCTTCGAACACGCCTACTCGAAGGAAGGCGGCCTGGCCGTGCTGTACGGCAACATCGCGATGGACGGCTGCGTGGTGAAAACCGCCGGCGTCGACGAGTCGATCCATGTGTTCGAAGGCAACGCAAAGATCTTCGAAAGCCAGGACAGCGCCGTACGCGGCATCCTCGCCGACGAGGTCAAGGCCGGCGACATCGTGATCATCCGCTACGAAGGCCCGAAAGGCGGCCCGGGCATGCAGGAAATGCTCTACCCCACCTCGTACCTGAAGTCCAAAGGCCTGGGCAAGGCCTGCGCCCTGCTCACCGACGGCCGCTTCTCCGGCGGCACCTCGGGCCTGTCCATCGGCCACGCCTCACCGGAAGCCGCTGCCGGTGGCGCGATCGGCCTGGTGCGCGATGGCGACAAGGTGTTGATCGACATCCCCAACCGCTCGATCAACCTGCTGGTCGGCGACGACGAGCTGGCTGCTCGCCGCGCCGAGCAGGACAAGAAAGGCTGGAAGCCGGTGGAAGTGCGGCCACGCAAGGTGACCACGGCACTGAAGGCCTATGCCCTGCTGGCGACCAGCGCCGACAAGGGCGCGGTGCGCAACAAGGCGATGCTCGACGGGCTGTAAGCCCCCGCGCAGATTGTGCTCGCCAGCTTAGCCGGCTCCTACGCCGAATCGAGTTGCACACTGATTCGACGTAGCCGGCACAAACGTGGGAGGGGCAAAGCCCCGAGAGGCCGCCAGGCCGGTTTGATCTTCGGGCGCCCGGCGAAATGTCCAATATGGCCGCCACCGGCCGCCCGCGCGGCCTATCGCGGGCTTTGCCCCCTCCCACGTCATCTGCGGTCGCCAAGGTTGGCGTAGGAGCCGGCGCAGCTGGCGAGGGCCGCGACGCATCTTCACCTGCAAGGCCACAGATCAACCCCGGCCCCCGAGCCGTTTCGGGCCTATTGAATATCCTCGGGCTTGACGATCACCCAATTCTTGTCCGCCGTCACCGGCAAGCCTTCCTTGGCCTGGGCGGCGGCATTGTGCTCGATCATTGCGTTGAGCTGGTCCATGTACTTGGCCTTGCGGTTGACCCACACGTGCACGCCGCCCTTGTTCACGTCGACGCTGTGAAACAGCATGTAGCCATCGCTGCTCGGCGTGTCGCCGGCCACCAGCACCGGTTTCTTCCATTGGTCGATGTAGGTCAGGATCGCGGCCTGCTTGCCGGCCATCCAGGTGGCCGGGGTCCACAGGTATGGCGTCACCACCAGGCCCATGTTGGCCTTGGGGTCATAGTGGCCGGCGGCAATCTGCTTGCGCGCAGTGGTCAGCTCGCCCGTGGCGGGGTTCTTCAGCAGGGTGCTGACGCCGATCACGTTCTGCGGCTTGACGTTGTAGCCGTATTTCGGATCGGCCGCGATCATCCGCACCAGCTCTTCGGAGGCGGCGGTGACCACGTACACCTCGATGCCGTTCTCCATCAGCTTGTTGTACAGCTCGGTCTGGCCGGTGAACACCTTGGGCGGCGAGACATCGAGGGACTTGACCACATCGCCTTCGAAATAGCTGGTGGGGATCGCCTTGCCCGATGCCATCATCTCGTCGACGTAGCCCTTGAGCTCGGTCAGGCTGAAGCCGGAGAAGACCTGGGCAACCCAGGGGTAGCAGACCATGTCGTCGATTTCGCACAGGCGGTAGTAGTAGCTGAACAGGCTTTCCTTGTGCTCGGCGGTGTCCTTGAACGGGATCAGCTTGAGCGAGGGGTCGAGCTTGTCGCGGGTCAG
This sequence comes from Pseudomonas sp. HR96, assembly GCF_034059295.1. Taxonomy (NCBI): domain Bacteria; kingdom Pseudomonadati; phylum Pseudomonadota; class Gammaproteobacteria; order Pseudomonadales; family Pseudomonadaceae; genus Pseudomonas; species Pseudomonas sp. HR96. The sequence continues at coordinate 417,999 of NZ_CP139141.1, read as the reverse complement.
CAGCCCCTTGTTTTCCAGGTAGGGCAGCAGCGACTCTTCGACATCGTAGCGGTAGCTGGTGTTGTCCATGTCGAACACCGCGAAGTTGCCCTTGTTGGCGTTCGCCTGAATCATGGCGTCCAACTGCTTGGCGGCGGGTTCTGGCCAGTGCTTGAGCTCGGTGGCGAAAGCCGGGGCGCTCAAGGCGCAGCTGATGAGGGCGGTGGCAAGCAGGTGTGGCACTAGCTTCATGGACGGATCTCCCCAGAGTTGATCCATGAAGCTAGCAAAAAGTTATGACAGATCGCGTCTGCGAGCGACCGCAAAGGTTCTGATTACGGCTGAGTGCGTTCCCAGACTTCGAAATGGTAAGCGGGTTTGTCGTCGACTGCCGGGTTGGGCTGGCTGGAGCGCAATGTCCACTCGGCCGGATCGATCTCGGGGAACCAGGCATCACCCTCGGGGCTCAGCTCGACGCGGGTCAGATAAAGGCGATCCGCCTGCGCCAGGCCCAGTTCGTAAAGCTGCGCGCCGCCGATCAACATCACCTCGGCAACGCCCTGTTCAGCCGCCCAGGCCTCGGCGCGGGTGACGGCCTCGGGCAGCGAGGCGAACACCTCGGCGCCCTCGAGCCGCAGCCCCGGCTGGCGGCTGACCACCAGGTTGAGCCGCCCGGGCAGCGGCCGGCCGAGTGAGTCCCAGGTCTTGCGGCCCATGATGATCGGCTTGCCCAGAGTGGTCGCCTTGAAATAGCGGAAATCCCCGGGCAGGTGCCAGGGCATGCGGTTGTCGATGCCGATCACGCGGTTGTCGCCAAGCGCCGCGATCAGGCTAAGGGGCAATGAGGTAGGCAATGATGTCTTCATGGCGGGCAGAATAGCAGAGCCGCCATGGGTTATGCTCAGCGCAGACTCCAGCAACGGAAGCCCGCGTGACAGCCCTCAGCACCCTGGAAAAACTCTGGTTGACCGAAGCCATACGCCTGCGCGAAAGCCATGCCGGCGCCCTGGACGATAGCGAGGCCAATCGCGTCGCGCGCCAGCAGGGCGGCGACCTGGGCGCGCGAGTGATCAACCGCGCACTATGGCTGGCGCAACGAGACGGTTTGCTGGCGGCGCTCAAGCACTGGCAACAGGGCGCCCGCCTGGCCGTGCTGGTGCTGGCGGTGCTGGCGCTGTTCAGCGGCGCCGGCCTGGCTTTCGCCGCTTTGGGCAACGGCGCCCGCCCGGTCAACGTGTTCTGGGCCCTGGGCAGCCTGCTCGGGCTTGATCTGCTGATGCTCCTGGGCTGGCTGGGTGGCCTGCTGTTTGCCGGCGGCCACGGCGCCAGCCTTGGGCGCCTGTGGTGGTGGCTCAGCGAGAAGCTCGCGCGCGACGCCAAGGCGGCGCACCTGGCGCCAGCGCTGGTGGTGCTGCTGCAGCGCCGGCGGCTCAACCGCTGGGTGCTCGGCGCGCTGGTGCATGGTTTGTGGCTGGTGGCACTGCTGGCCGCGCTGGTGGTCGCCTTGTTGCTGCTGGCCACGCGACGTTACGGCTTCGTCTGGGAAACCACGCTACTGGGCGCCGACAGTTTCGTCGGCCTGACCGAGTCCCTCGGCGCCCTGCCCGCCTGGCTCGGCTTCAACGTGCCGGACGCCGCGATGATCGCCGCCAGCGGTGGCGTGCCGCTGGACGCCGACGCCGCGCGCCAGGCCTGGGCCGGCTGGCTGATCGGGGTGCTGGTGCTGTACGGCATCGCCCCGCGGCTGTTGTTGGCCGCGTTTTGCCTGCTGCGCTGGCACGGCGGGCGAACGCAGCTGGATCTGCAACTGGCGGATCATGAGCCGCTGCGCGGGCAACTGATGCCCAGCAGCGAACGCCTGGGCGTCAGTGACGCCGCGCCGCCGCCCCTGGCCAGCAGCCTTGCGACGACGACTGCCGGGGCCAGTAGCGGCGCCTTGCTGGTGGGGCTCGAACTGGACGATCAGCGCGCCTGGCCGCCGACCTTGCCCGTCGGCGTCAGCGACGCCGGGCACTTGGATGACCGCCTTTCGCGGCAACGCCTGCTCGAGCAACTGACCCGCTTTCCCGCCGCGCGCCTGCTGATCGCCTGCGACCCGCTACGCTCGCCCGACCGTGGCAGCCTGGCATTGATCGCCGAGCTGTCGCGCTGCGCCGCCAGCACTCGGGTCTGGCTGCTGCCGGCACCTCCCGGGCAAATCGTCGACGCCCGGCGCCTGGCGGCCTGGCATGAAGCCCTGGCGCCCTTTGTCGTCAGCGACCCGGCGCCGCTGAACTGGTTGGAGACCGGCCATGACTGAGGCTCTGAAGCTGGCGGTGGTAGGCCACACCAATGTCGGCAAGACCTCCCTGCTGCGCACCCTGACCCGCGATGTGGGTTTTGGCGAAGTCTCCCATCGCCCCAGTACCACTCGCCACGTCGAAGGCGCGCGCCTGTCGGTCGACGGCCAGGCCTTGCTGGAGCTGTACGACACGCCGGGCATGGAAGACGCCATCGCCCTGCTGGATTTCTTCGAGCACCTGGACCGCCCCGGCGAACGCCTCGACGGGCCGGCGCGAGTGGCGCGTTTTCTTGAAGGCAACGAGGCTCGTCAGCGCTTCGAGCAGGAGGCCAAGGTGCTGCGTCAGCTGCTGGCCAGTGACGCCGGCCTGTACGTGATCGACGCCCGCGAACCCGTGCTGGCCAAATACCGCGACGAGCTGGAACTCCTCAACAGTTGTGGCCGGCCGTTGCTGCCGGTGCTCAACTTCGTCAGCGCCAGCGAGCACCGCGAAAGTGAATGGCGTGAAGCCCTGGCCCGTCTGGGCCTGCACGCACTGGTACGGTTCGACAGCGTGGCGCCACCCGAAGACGGCGAGCGCCGGCTCTATGAAAGCCTGGCGCTGTTGCTGGAGCATGCACGCCCTGCCTTGCAGCGGCTGATCGATGACCAGCAGCTGCAGCGCGAGCTGCGCCGTCAGGGCGCACGCCGCTTGATCGCCGAACTGTTGATCGACTGTGCCGCGGGCCGACGCAGCGTTGCCAGTGAAGCCGCCCAGGCGGCGGTGGAAGATCTGCGCCAGGCGGTGCGCCAACGCGAACAGGCCTGCGTGCAGGCGCTGCTCAAGCAATATGGCTTTCGCCGCGAGGATGCCAGCACCGCTGACTTGCCGCTCAGCGACGGGCGCTGGGGGGACGACCTGTTCAACCCTGAGACCCTCAAGCAACTGGGGGTCAAGGTCGGTGGCGGGATTGCCGCCGGGGCGGCCGCTGGGGCGGGTGTCGATCTGCTGGTCGGGGGTGTCACCCTGGGCCTTGCCGCCCTGGCCGGGGCCATCGCCGGCGGCGCCTTGCAGACCGCCCGCGGCTATGGCGGCCGGCTGCTGGGCAAGCTCAAGGGCCAGCGCGAGTTGAGCGTGGACGATAATGTGCTGCGCCTGCTGGCGCTGCGCCAACGTCAGTTGCTGCTGGCGCTGGAGCGGCGCGGGCATGCGGCCATGGACAGCATCCAGGTGGATGCAGCCCAGGAAAGGAGCTGGCGCGAAGGCAAGCTGCCGGCGGCCTTGACCCGGGCACGCGCCTATCCGCAGTGGTCGTCCCTGAATGGCCACAGGCGCCTGGGCCAGGCCGAGCGGCAAGAGCAGATAGACCAGTTGGCGGGGGAGTTGTAGATCGAACCGGCCTGCCGGCCCCTCGGGGCTGTGCCCGCTCCCACCCTTTCCTCAGCCCTGGCGCAACATCCGCTCGGCCATCGCCCTCACCAGCGCCATGTCCAGCACCGGCACGCCTTCGCGCTTGGCCTGCTCATCCCAATGGCGCAGCCGCACGCTGGCCTCGAACAGCGGATCCTCGGCGAACGCCGCTGCTTCGGCTGCGCTCATCACCCCACCCTGAAACGCCAGGGTACGCCGGCTGGCTTCGCTCAACCGAGCGTGATATCCAGGGTCGGCATAGGTCAGATAGCGCTTGGCCTGCACATGATTCTCCACCAGCCGCGCCAGGCGCTCGCCGAAACCCAGGCGGCGCAGGTAATCGGCGCCCAGGCGTTCGTGGCTGGCCACACCGTAGCCGTCCATCTGTGCCGCGCCCGTGCCACACAGATGGCCGATGTCATGGAAGAACGCCGCCAGCACCACCTCCTCGTCGTACCCTTCGGCCATGGCGCACTGCGCCGCTTGAGACATGTGCTCGATCTGCGAGACCGGCTCGCCGATATAGTCGGCGGCGCCATGTTGCGCGTACAACGAGAACAACCCGTCAAGCCCGCTCATGCATCCTCCCCCAGCAGCCGGGCGATGTTCGCCTCACCCATACCCGGCCCGACGCTCATGCCGACACCGGCCTGCATCAAGGCGGCGCTCAAGCCGGGCGCCACCTCCAGGAAGGTGAACGGTGTCCTGCCGCGCGCGCCATACACGCCTTGCCAGCGCTCGACCACGTCGAGTTGGCAGGCGAGCGTGTCGGTGGCCAGCTCGAGCATCCAGTTGTCCACCTGCTCACTGTTGAAGGGCGAAGCGTCCCTGCCATATTCGTGGGAATCGCCAACGATCAGCTCACCATAAGGCGTCGGGCTGATCAGCAGGTGAATGCCGTGTTCGTGCAGCCAGGGGCTCTGCTCGAGGATCTGCGCCTGCACCGCCGCCGCTTCCGGCAGATCGGCGAAGGCGCCGTAGTGCACCCCGCTCAGCCCGGTAAGCAGTGCGTGGCGCAACTTGAGGTCGCGCCGAGGGCGCACCCGCAGCATCTGCAGGCGGCACACCGAGGGTTGCAGGGCCGCCAATGGCTCGGCCAACAAGGTCTGGTAGTCATGCCCGGCGCAGACCACGATCTGCCCGGCCTCGAAACGACCCGCCGTACTCAGTACGGTGCCCGGCTGCACGTCGCGCACCAGGGTGCTGAACTGGAAATCCACCCCCAGTTCGCGGCGCAGGTAGTCGACCAGCGCCGGTAGCGCCTCGCGCGAGTACAGCTGCTGGTCTTCGAAACCGTGCAACGCGGCGCGGTGATGGGCGAACTGGCCGCTGTACAGATCGGCCAATGCCGTGCCGCGCAGCAGGGCGACCTGGTAGCCGTGCTCGGCCGCCCGCCGCTGCACAAAGGCCTCAAGCAGCTGCTCCTCGGCCTCGGTACGGGCGAACACCAGCAGGCCTTCACGCTGCAGGCCAAAGCCGGCGCGCTCGGCCCAGTGGGCCCATATCTCGCGACTGGCCTTGGCCAGCTGCAGCATCGGCCCGGGCGGCTGGCCCGTCACCAGGGCCTGGCCGAAGTTGCGCACCGAAGCCCCGAGCGGCGTGGCACTGCGCTCGAACACCGCCACCTTGAGCCCACGCCGCGCAGCGGCGTAGGCGTGGGAAAGGCCGAGGATACCGGCCCCGACCACGATCAGGTCATATTTCATCAAGCCTCCCCGGCCTTACTTCTGCGCAACTTTTTCCGATTTGCCGTCGTAGCGCTTGCGCCACTCGGCAAGGATGCTGTCGCGGTTCTTCGAGGCCCAGGCGAAGTCGTTCTTGATCAGGTGCTGTTCGTAATCGGCCGGCAGTTCTGCCTGCGGCTGGGCGATGCCCGGTTGCGCCAGTACCGCGAAATTTTCCTTGTACAACTGCATGGCCGCCGGGCTGGCGGAGAAGTCGGCGAGTTTCTTCGCCGCCGCTGCATGGGGCGTACCCTTGATGATGCCGGTGGCTTCGATTTCCCAGCCCAGACCTTCCTTGGGCAGCACGATGTCCAGCGGTGCGCCCTGGCGCTTGAGCTGCACGGCCGGATACTCGAACGAGATGCCGATCGGGAATTCCCCGGAGGCCGCCAGCTTGCACGGCTTGGAACCAGAGTGGACGTACTGGCCGATGTTCTCGTGCAGCGCGTCCATGTAGGCCCAGCCCTGCTTGTCGCCAAAGGTCTGCAGCCAGGCACTGACGTCGAGAAAGCCGGTGCCGGACGAGGCCGGGTTGGGCATGACGATCTTGCCCTTGTATTCGGGCTTCGTCAGGTCCTGCCAGCTGGTGGGCCGGGTCAGGCCCTGCTTGGCGCCCTCGACCGTGTTGTAGCAGATGGTCGCGGCCCACACGTCCATGCCCACCCAGGCCGGCGGGTTGGCGGCGTCGCGGTAGTGCACGCCGATCTTGCCGAGGTCGGCCGGGGCGTAGCTTTCCAGCATGCCCTGCTGGTCGAGGATGGCCAGGCTGGAGGCGGCCAGGCCCCACACGGCATCGGCCTGCGGCCGGTCCTTCTCGGCCAGCAGCTTGGCAGTGACGATGCCGGTGGAATCACGCACCCACTTGATCTCGACGTCCGGATTGGCCTTCTCGAACGCGCTCTTGTAAGCCTCAAGCTGCTCTGGCTCCAGGGCGGTGTAGACGGTCAGCTCGGTGGCAGCCTGGGCATGCAGGGTGAAGGCGGTCAGTACGGCAGCGGCAAGGGCCAGTCGCTTGAACATGGTGTGCATCCTTTGAGGGTGAATGAGGGGTGAGGATCAATGGCCTGGCGCGCTTCGCCGCCAGGCCTGGGAGCGGCGCAGCAGGCCGCCGCAGGTCCAGGCCAGCAGCAGCGAGACGGCGCCGGACGTGATCAGGATCAGGGTCGACATGGCCGCGGCGCCGCCGACGTTGCCGGAATCGTCCATGTTCAGCACGGCGACCGCAGCCAGCAGGGTGTCCGGGCTGTAGAGGAAGATCGCCGCCGACACGGTGGTCATCGCCGAGACGAACAGGTAGCGCAGGATATCCAGCAGCGCCGGCAGACAGATCGGCACGGTCACCCGCCAGTAATGGCGGTACAGCGGCGCGTTGAGCGACAGGGCGGCGGCTTCGAACTCGGCGTCCAGCTGGCGCAGGGCAGTGGTGGCGGTCATCTGCGCCGTGGTCAGGTAGTGGGCGATGGTGCACGCCACCAGCAGGGTCATGCTGCCGTAGAACACATGCAGCGGGTTGCCCGCCAGGTTGAAAAAGAACACATAGCCCAAACCCAGCACCAACCCGGGCACGGCCATGGGAATGAAGCATAGAAAACGCAGGGTCAGGTTGAGGCTGCGCAAGCCCTGGGTCTTCTCCATCAGGTAGGCGCCGGTGAAAATCAGCGCGGTGCCGATCAGGGCCGTGCCACAGGCCAGCTTGAGGCTGTTGCGATAGGCCAGCCAGCCGCCGCCGGCGGTGTCGTTGAACTGGTAATGATCGAGCGACAGCGACAGGTTGTACGGCCAGAACTTCACCAGCGAGGAGTAAGCCGCCATGCCCACCACGGCCAGCAGCCCGCTGCACAGCACCAGCACGATGGCCAGGTAGCAGGCGTCGCGCAGCTTGCCGGGGCCAGGCTGGTAGACCTGCGCGCGGCCGCTCATGCCCTGGCCGTGGCGCCGGCGCAGCCAGGCGTCGACGGCAAAGCTGAACAGGGCCGGGACCAGCAGCACCATGCCGATCAACGCGCCGCGCCCGAATTGCTGCTGGCCGACCACCGCCTTGTAGGCCTCCAGCGCCAGCACCTGATAGTCGCCGCCCACCACCACCGGCACGCCGAAGTCGGTGATGGCCAGGGTGAACACCAGGCAGAACGCGGCGAACACCGCCTGGCGCGAACCTGGCCAGGTAATGCTGCAAAAGGCCCGGGCCGGGCTGGCGCCCATGCTGGAGGCGGCGTCGAACAGCCGCGCATCGGCCAGGGCCAGGGCCGACAGCAGGACCATCAGGGCATGGGGTAAGGTGTAGATGACCTCACCCAGCACCACGCCCCAGAAGCCGTAGATGTTGTCGCTGAGCAGGCCGCGCAGCCAACCCTGGTTGCCGAACAGATAGACCAGGCCGATGCCTGGCAGCATCGACGGGGCCAGCAATGGCAGCAGCGAAATGCCGCGCCACAAGGTCTTGCCGGGAATACGCGTGCGTTGCAGGGCGTAGGCGAACAGATAGGCCAACGGCACCACGATCAGCGCCACGCTGAACGAGACCTTGAGGCTGTTGCCCAGCAGCCAGTGAAAGTTGTCGCTGCGCAGCAAAGCACCGGCGGCTATCAAGCCGCCGCCCTGGGCCGCATCGCCATTGAGGCCACGCCAGAAGATCGCCAGCAACGGCAGCAGCACGCTGAGCACCAAAAAGGCCAGCAGCAGCCATTTGCCGCCGATGACGAACAGCCGGTCGGCCAGCGGCAACGCCGTGCTGGCCCTGTCGCCGCGCACCTGCGGCGCGGGCAGCGAGACTGGCGCCGCCATCTCAGGCAAACACCTGAAGGCTGGCAGGCGGCAAGGCCACCCAGATATCCGGGCTGCCCAGAGATGGCATGGCCTCGGGCGCCACCTCGGCCTGCAAGGCATGGCCGGGCAGCTGCTCGAATTCAAAGTTCATGCGCCAGCGGTTGCCGAGAAAGGTGATGTCGCGCACCCGCGCGGCGAACAGGTTCTCTTCGTGCACGCTGGGGTTGACGCTGATCGCCTCGGGGCGGCAGAACAGCCGCCCGCTGCTGGCCCGGCTGGCGTCCAATGGCAGGCGCAGATCCATCCCGCCGACCCGCGCGTGGTGCTCGCCGTGGCGCTGGAACGGCAGCCAGTTGCCCTGGCCGACGAACTCGGCGACGAAGGGGGTGGCCGGGCGGTCGTAAATCTCCTGCGCAGTGGCGTACTGCTCGACCTTGCCGTTGTTCATCACGGCGATTCGGTCGGCCATCAACATGGCCTCGTCCTGGTTGTGGGTGACCATCAGGGTGGTGATGCCCAGCCGACGCTGCAGCTCGCGCAGCTCGCCGCACAGGTGTTCACGCACCCGCGCGTCGAGCGCCGACATCGGCTCGTCCAGCAGCAATAGTGAAGGGGCCGGCGCCAGCGCGCGAGCCAGGGCCACTCGCTGCTGCTGGCCTCCGGACAGCTGCCCGGGGTATTTCTTCTCGCTGCCGGTCAGGCCGACCAGTTCGAGCATCTTCGCCACCCGCTCGCGTACCTGCTGGCGGCCGCTGCCGGCCAGGCCGTAGGCGATGTTGTCGGCCACGCTGAGGTTGGGGAACAGCGCGTAGGACTGGAACAGGATGCCGTAGTCACGGGCCTGGGGCGCCAGGTGCGAGATGTCGCGGTCGCCGATGTACAGTTCGCCGCTGTCCTGGCGCTCGAGGCCGGCGATGCAGCGTAACAGCGTGGTCTTGCCGCAGCCGGAAGGCCCGAGCAGGCAGACCAGCTCGCCGGCGGCAACATCCAGGCAAACACTGTCCAGCGCACTGAAGGCGCCAAAGCGCTTGTGAATGTTGCGCGCTCGCAATGGCGCGCCTGCTGTTCTGCAAATCGGGTTGCTGGGACCGTGCATGGCCGAGACCTCATCGAGCTGATGCAGGTCATGCTAGGCGCGCAATGAGACGGTGACGTGGCAACGGGGCAAAAGCTGCCGATAGTGGTATAGGCAGATTTGCGTAGTCAGGGCGCGGGGCGGACTTCCTGGGCCAGGCCAAGAAACGCCGCCGGCAGCCGCGCCTGCTTGCGCTCCTTGAGGCAGTACAGGTACTCGTGCATCGAGGGCGCCTGCTCGACGGTCAGCACCTTGAGCTCGGGATTGTGCGGCACCTCGTGGCGGGCGATCAGGCTGACGCCGATGTTGCGCAGCACCCCCTCGCGGATCGACTCGCGGCTGCCGATCTCCAGCAACGGCCCGGTCACGACCCCTGCCTGCTTGAGCATCTGTTCGGTCAGGCTGCGGGTGGTCGAGCCCTGCTCGCGCAGCAACAGGCACTGCCCGGCCAGCGCACCCAGCTCGATGTGCGCGCGCGCGGCCAGCGGATGACTGCGGTGTACCGCCAGCACCAGCGGATCGCTGCCCAGCACGCGGCGGACCAGACGCGGGTCGTCAAGCAACTGCGAAGAGGCGGCCAGGTCGACCTTGTAGTCCTCCAGCCATTCCAGCACCTGTTGCGAGTTGCCGATTTCAACCGACACCTCGACCTGGGGCAGGCGTTCGCGAAACACCTTCACCAGGTCGAGGATGTAGTAAGGCGCCGTGGCGGCGATGCGCAGCGCGCCCTTGACCTGGCCGCTGTTGCGCAGGAAGAACTCGATGTCGGCTTCCTGCTGCTGCAACGCCTTGACCATCGGCATCAACCGCGCGCCCTCGTCGCTGAGGCTCATGCGTCGCCCGCCGCGGTAGAATAGTTCGACGTCGTACTGGCTTTCCAGATGACGAATCTGCGTGGTCACGGTTGGCTGGCTGAGCCCGAGCTTCTTTGCCGCCAGGGTGATGCTGCCCAGCCGGGCCACCATGTAGAACGCCTTGAGTTCGGCCGTCAGCATCTCATCTCGCTATTTCCTCAGCAGGCGCAAACCATTGAATACCACCAGCAGGCTGACGCCCATGTCGGCGAACACCGCCATCCACATGGTCGCCAGCCCGGCGAAAGTCATGCCCAGGAACAGCGCCTTGACCACCAGCGCCAGGCCGATGTTCTGCGCCAGGATGGCCCGGGTCTGCCGCGAGAGCCTGACGAAAGCCGGGAGCTTGCGCAAGTCGTCGTCCATCAATGCCACGTCGGCGGTTTCGATGGCGGTGTGGCTGCCGGCAGCGCCCATGGCAAAACCGATCGAGGCCCGCGCCAGGGCTGGCGCGTCGTTGATACCGTCACCGACCATGCCGGTGGCGTGGCCTTGGTGATCGAGTGCTTCGATGGCGGCCAGCTTGTCGGCCGGCAGCAGGTTGCCCCGCGCCTGATCGATGCCGACCTGACGGGCCACCGCCTCGGCGGTGTGCTGATTGTCGCCGGTGAGCATCAAGGTCTTGATACCCAGGGCATGCAGCTCGGCGATGGCCTCCTTGCTGGTGTCCTTGACCGTATCGGCCACGGCGAACAGGGCCAGCGCCTGATTGCCCGCCAGCAGCAACACCAGGCTTTTGCCTTCGCGCTCGAGTTGCTCCAGACGGGCGGTCAGCTGTGCGTCGGTCGCGCCCAACTCCTCGGCAAGGCGCGGATTGCCCAAATGATAGGGCTGGCCGTTCACTTCACCGCGCACGCCGCGGCCCGGCAGCGCTACGAAGTCTTGCACCTCGAGTCGCGCCTGCGGGTTGGCGGCGGCGATCGCCATGGACACCGGGTGATCGGAACGTGCGGCCAGGCTGGCGGCAATCTGCCCAACATCCGACGGCCCGTCGACCCACCGTTCGAAATCGGTCTGCCGGGGCTTGCCGTGGGTCAGGGTGCCGGTCTTGTCGAGGGCGATCACCTGCAACCGATGACCGCTCTCCAGATACGCCCCGCCCTTGATCAGGATACCTTTGCGCGCAGCGGCGGCGAGGCCGCTGACCAGGGTCACCGGAGTCGAGATCACCAGGGCACAGGGGCACGCCACTACCAGCAGCACCAGCGCGCGGTAGATCCAGTCGAACCAGGCGCCGGCCATGAGCAGGGGCGGCAGCACCGCGACGGCGAGCGCCAGGATGAACACCAGCGGCGTGTAGACCCGCGCGAAGTTGTCGACGAAGCGTTGCGTGGGCGCATTGGCGCCTTGCGCCTGCTCGACCGCGTGGATGATCCGTGCCAAGGTCGACTGGCTGGCTGGCGCACTGACGAGCACTTCCAGCGAACCCGCTTGATTGAGCGTGCCGGCGAACACCGGGTCTCCCGTGGCTTTATCCACAGGCAGACTTTCACCGGTGATCGCGGCCTGATCGATGCTCGACCGCCCTTGCACCACTTCGCCGTCCACCGCGATGCGCTCACCAGGACGCACCCTGACTCGAGCGCCAACTTCGATGCTGCTCACTGCCACGGCATGCCATTGCCCGTCGGCACTCCGCACCGTGGCGAGCTCGGGCGCCAATTGCAGCAAACCTGCGATTGCGTCGCGTGCACGGCTCAGCGAGCGCGCCTCGATCAGCTCGGCCACGGTGAACAGGAACATCACCATCGCAGCTTCCGGCCACTGGCCGATGAGCAGCGCCCCGGTCACTGCGATGCTCATCAGCGCATTGATGTTCAGGTTGCGGTTCTTCAGGGCGATCCAGCCCTTCTTGTAGGTGCCCAGGCCGCCCGCAACGATGGACAGCAACGCGACCCCGGCAATCGCCCAGTTGGGCGCCAACCCGGTGAAGTGCAGGACCTCGGCGGCGAACGCAGCAAGGCCGGACAGCCACAACGGCCATTGTGACTTGGCCTTGGGCTGGGCCGTTGCCGATTGTTCCCCATCCAGGCTCACGGCGGTCATGCCAAGGCTGCCGATCGCCTGCTCGATGGGCGCAGTGGACTGCAGCACATGGCGCACGCCGAGCACGCGGTTGACCAGGTTGAACTCCAGTTGCTCGATGCCCGCCAGCTTGGCCAGCTTGTTCTGGATCAAGGTCTGCTCGGTGGGGCAGTCCATCGCCTCGATACGGAATCGACTGAGCTGGGCGCCAGCAGTGACCGGCCCCAGCTCGACTTCAGCGGCGGGTGCAGGACCGCTGCAGCAGTGGTCGTGCCCTTTATGGGCATGAACAGGGCTGGGCGATACGGGTTCGGCTCGGTGCAAGCGGTACATGGGCAATGTCCTGAAAGTGCTTGTTGCCAAGTGAACACCCTGTAGCCACTATAGGGTCAAGCCCCCAATCCTCAATCATGTTCTTGATCATCGGAAGGCCTCCATGAAAATCGGTGAACTGGCGAAAGCCACCGACTGCCAGGTCGAAACCATCCGCTACTACGAGCGTGAGCAACTGCTGCCCGCCCCGGCCCGCACCGATGGCAACTACCGCTTCTACACCCAGGCGCACGTGGAGCGCCTGACCTTCATCCGCAATTGCCGCACCCTGGACATGACGCTCGAAGAGATTCGCAGCCTGCTGGCATTGCGTGACCTGCCCGACGACCAGTGCCAGAGCGTCAACGCGCTGATCGATGAGCATATCGAGCACGTGAAACTGCGCATCGATGGCTTGCAGGCCTTGCAGACGCAGTTGCTGGAGCTACGCGATAAATGCCGGGTGGCCGGCTCGGACGATCAGTGCGGGATCATTCAGCAGCTGGAAACAAGCGGGGCGGTGACAGCTCCGGAGGTGGAGCACTCGCATGTGGGGAGGAGCCACAGGCACTAAAAAGTTAACTATATGGCTCGTTGAGTCTACTATGAGCCATATAGTTAACTTTCAAGCGTGGTCTGCGGGATGAAAACCTCACTGCTTCTGGAAATCCGGCAAAGGCGCTTGCTGCTAGGGCTCAAAATTCAGGACATGACGCTGCGGGCAGGGCTGACGCGCCAGCAGTACGCCAAGATAGAACGCGACGGTAATCCTCGCCTGAACACCCTCGACCAGATCGCCGAAGGATTGGATGCAGCCATCGTGCTCGTGCCGAAGGATCAGCTAGCCGCTGTGCGTCAGCTATTGGCAGGCCACAATCCTTCGCCACCAAGCTTTGGAGAGGATGAACCCGACGATCCTTGGGAAGACCTTTTATGAGCGGCGAAACAGTATCTGTGCTGGAACTGCGCTTGCACGACCAACTGGTCGGCTACGTTGCTGGCCATTCCAATGGCAGGAATGTATTTACCCTTGCCCCACAATATATCGCCGACCCGTCGCGTCAACGGCTAGACCCGGTACTTGGCAATCTGCGTAGCATCGAGCCCGATGCCCCCGCCCAACAAGCCGTGCTCAGGGACCACTGGCGGCGCTTGAGCACGGACTTTCGCATCGACGGTTGAGAATCACACCGCCATCGGCGCCGTCAGTGGCGGATGATGTTCATAACCTTCCAGCGAGAAATCGCCAGGTTCGATCAGCTCCAGCCACTCTGGCTGGTAGACGCCGGTCTTGGCGTACTCCGGCACGCGGGCGGAGATCACCAGCCTGGGGGCCGGGAAGGGTTCGCGGTCGAGTTGCTCGGTGAGCATGCTCAGGTGGTTCTCGTAGACGTGGGCGTCGCCGATGAAGTAGGTGAACCAGCGTGGCGTGTAGCCGGTCAGGCGGCCGATCAGCGACAGCAGCGCGGCGCCTTCGGTGAGGTTGAACGGCGTGCCCAGGCCCAGGTCGTTGGAGCGGATGTACAGGGTCAGCGAGATCTCCCGGGTTTCCGGGTTCGGGTGGAACTGATACAGCAAGTGACATGGCGGCAGGGCCATCTCGTCGAGCTGCGCGCAGTTCCAGCCGTGGAACAGAATGCGCCGGCTGCCGGGGTCATTGACGATGGTGTCGACGCACTGGCGGATCTGGTCGATGGCCTTGTACAGCACCACGAACGCTTCGCCGTCTTCTTCGCCGGCCGCCAGCTGCACGTAGCCCTGACTCAGGCAGAGCTCGATGGCCGCGGCATTGCTCGCGGCGATGCGCTTGTACGCCGGCCACTGACGCCATTGCACGCCGTAGATTTCACCGAGGTCGTCGGTGCCCAGGCGGAACGGGTTGGTCAGCCACTGCTGGTTTTCGTTGGCATTCTGGTCCCAGACCTTGCAGCCCAGCGCGCGGAACTCGGCGGCGTTGTTGACGCCGCGCAGGAAGCCCACCAGTTCGCCGATCGCCGACTTGAACGCCAGCTTGCGCGTGGTAATGGCCGGAAAGCCCTTCTGCAAGTCGAAGCGCAACATGGCGCCGGGCAGGCTGATGGTCTTCACGCCGGTACGGTTGGCTTGCACGCTGCCGTTCTTGATGACGTCGGCGACCAGATCGAGGTATTGCTTCATGGTTCAGCTCCGAGCTGTCAGGAGGGTTGTACCGCAGGCTGCTTCTTGTGATACGCCAGCCACAGCAACGTCAGACCGACCACGATCATCGGCAGCGAGAGGATCTGGCCCATGGTCACCCAGCCCCAGGCGAGGTAGCCCAGCTGCGCGTCCGGTACCCGCACGAATTCGACCACGAAGCGGAAGATCCCGTAGAACAGGGCGAACATCCCGGAAACAGCCATGGTCGGGCGCGGCTTGCGCGAGAACAGCCAGAGGATGACGAACAGGGCCACGCCTTCCAGGGCGAACTGGTACAGCTGCGACGGATGGCGCGGCAGTTGCGCCGGGTCGCTGAACGGCGGGAAGACCATGGCCCATGGCAGGTCAGTGGGCTTGCCCCACAGCTCGGCATTGATGAAGTTGCCGATGCGCCCGGCGCCCAGGCCGATCGGCACCAGCGGCGCGATGAAATCGAGCAGTTGGAACAACGACTTGCCGTTGCGTCGACCAAACCACCAGGTGGCGATCATCACCCCGAGGAAGCCACCATGGAAAGCCATGCCGCCCTTCCAGACTTCGAAAATCAGGAACGGGTTGGCGATGTACGCCGGCAGGTCGTAGAACAGCACGTAGCCCAAGCGCCCGCCGATGATCACACCCATGGCGCACCAGAACACCAGGTCGGAGAGCTTCTCCTTGGTCCAGGTGGGGTCGAAGTCGTTCAGGCGACGCGAGGCCAGCAGCCAGGCGCTGCCGATCCCGATCAGGTACATCAAGCCGTACCAATGGATTTGCAGGGGGCCGATGGCAACGGCCACCGGGTCAATCTGCGGGTAAGGCAGCATTGCGACTCCTTAACGAGCACCAACAAAATGTGCGCAGCATGTTAACTCAAGCGGGCCGGCAGCCCTACCCGAGACGATGAATGAATGGTTAAAGTATCTGACCACACCGAGCCGACCACGGCCCAGGAATCGCCATGTGCCTGATAGTGTTCGCCTGGCGGCCGGGCCATGCCCAGCCGTTGATCGTCGCGGCCAACCGCGACGAGTTCTACGCTCGCCCCACCCAGCCGTTGGCGCCCTGGGACGATTACCCGCAGGTCTGCGCCGGGCGCGATCTGGAGGCCGGGGGCACCTGGCTGGGGCTCGGTGGCGCCGGGCGTTTCGCCGCCCTGACCAACATCCGCCAGCCTGGCCAGGCGGCGGGGCTGCGTTCGCGTGGGGAACTGGTGGCAGGGTTTCTCTGCGGCGCACAATCGATCGATGAGTACCTGGCCGGCGTGGCCGAGCGAGCGGCGCAGTATGCCGGGTTCAACCTGTTGCTCGGCGATGGGCAGCGGCTGGTCTACGCAAGCTCGACGGTGGCGGCGCAGCCTCTTGCGGCGGGGGTATATGGCTTGTCCAACGCCGGGCTGGACAGTCCCTGGCCAAAGTTGCTCAAGGCGCGGGCCGGGCTGGCGGCGCAGTTGCAGGATTATTCGGTGCAGTCGCTGCTGGAGCTCCTGGCCGATGCGCAGCCGGCGGCCGATGCCGAGCTGCCTGACACCGGCGTTGGCTTGGCTACCGAGCGGCTGCTATCGAGCGCTTTCATTGCCAGCCCCAACTACGGCACGCGGGCGAGCACGGTGCTGGTGATGGATGCCAAGGGACGTGCGCAGCTGACCGAGCGCAGTTTCGGGCCCTATGGCGGCAGGTTGGGCGAAGTGTTCATGGCAAGCTGGCGAGGTTGAGGTGGGAGGGGGCCAAGCCCCCGAGAGGCCGCAAGGCCGGCCTTGCCCGCTCCCCCATTGCCGCCAACGGCCTTAAAGCTTCTTCGGCGAGGCCGGGTTGATCATCCGCGACAGCCCGAGATTCTTCAACGCCAGCTGCAAGGTGCTGTGAATGACTTGCGGGTTGTCGATCTTGTTCAACTGCGCCAGGAGCTCCTTGGCCTTGCTCAGGTTGATCTGGCGCAGCATGCCCTTGACCTTCGGCAGGTTGGTGGCGTTCATCGACAGGCTGTCGTAGCCCATCGCCATCAACAGCACCGCCGCCGCCGGGTCGCCGGCCATCTCGCCGCAGATGCTCACCGGCTTGCCCTCGGCGTGAGCGTCGGTCACCACGTTCTGCAGGGCCTGCAACACCGCCGGGTGCAGGTAGTCGTAAAGGTCGGCCACCCGCGGGTTGTTGCGGTCCACCGCCAGCAGGTACTGGGTCAGGTCGTTGGAGCCGACCGACAGGAAGTCCACCTGGCGCGCCAGCTCCTTGGTCTGATACACCGCCGCCGGTATCTCGATCATGACGCCCACCGGGGGCATCGGCACGTCGGTGCCTTCGTCGCGCACCTCGCCCCAGGCTCGGTGAATCAGGTGCAGGGCCTCTTCCAGCTCGTGGGTGCCGGATATCATTGGCAGCAGGATGCGCAAGTTGTTCAGGCCCTCGCTGGCCTTGAGCATGGCGCGGGTCTGCACCAGGAAGATTTCCGGGTGGTCGAGGGTGACGCGGATGCCGCGCCAGCCCAGAAAAGGGTTGTCTTCCTTGATCGGGAAGTACGACAGCGACTTGTCGCCGCCGATGTCGAGGCTGCGCATGGTCACCGGCAGCGGGTGGAACGCGGCCAGCTGTTCACGGTAGATCGCCAGCTGCTCTTTCTCGCTGGGAAAGCGCTGATTGATCATGAACGGCACTTCGGTGCGGTACAGCCCTACCCCTTCGGCGCCGCGCTGCTGAGCGCGAGCGATGTCGGCGAGCAGGCCGGTGTTGACCCACAGCGGCATGCGATGGCCGTCGAGAGTTACGCAAGGCAGCTCGCGCAGGGCATCGAGGCCCAGCGCCAGCTGACGCTCTTCCTCGACCACGTCGCCGTATTGCTTGGTGAGTATGTCGCTGGGGTTGGTGTAGACCTCGCCGTGGTAGCCGTCGACGATCATCTTGATGCCGTCGACCTTGGAATACGGCAGGTCGACCAGGCCCATCACCGTCGGAATGCCCATGGCCCGGGCCAGGATGGCCACGTGGGAGTTGCCCGAACCCAATACCGATACCAGGCCTACCAGCTTGCCTTCGGGCACTTCACCGAGCATGGCCGGGGACAGCTCTTCGCTGATGAGGATGGTGTTGTCGGGGTACACCAGGGTCTGCTGGCGGGCCTGCTGCAAATAGGCCAGCAGGCGGCGGCCGAGGTCCTTGACGTCGGAGGCACGCTCCCTGAGGTAGGCGTCGTCCATCAATTCGAAGCGGTTGACGTGCTCGGTGACCACCTGGCGCAGGGCACCCTGGGCCCACTGGCCGGTCTTGATGACGTTGGTCACCTCGCTGCCCAGCGAAGCGTCGTCGAGCATCATCAGGTAGACGTCGAACAGCGCGCGTTCTTCGGGGCGCAGCTGGGTGGCCAGCTTGGCCGACAGGGTGCGCATGTCGTTGCGCACGCCTTCCAGCGCTGTCTGGAACAACGCCAGTTCGGCGGCGATATCGGCCACGGACTTGTCCGGCACCACATCCAGGTCAGCCGGCGGCAACATGACCACGGCGGTACCCACCGCAGCGCCCGGCGAGCCTGGCACGCCGACGAACTTGGCTTCCTGGATGCCCTTGCCCTGACGCCCCAGACCGCGGATGGAACCGGTGGCCTCGGCGTGGGCAATCACCCCGGCCAGTTGAGCGCTCATGGTCACCAGGAAGGCCTCTTCGCCTTCGTCGAACTGGCGGCGTTCCTTCTGCTGGATGACCAATACGCCGACCACGCGGCGGTGATGGATGATCGGCGCGCCAAGAAACGAAGCGAAGCGCTCCTCGCCGGTTTCGGCGAAGTAGCGATAGCGCGGGTGGTCGGCGGCGTTCTCCAGGTTCAGCGGCTCTTCGCGGGTGCCCACCAGGCCTACCAGGCCTTCATTCGGGGCCATGCTGACCTTGCCGATGGAGCGCTTGTTGAGGCCTTCGGTGGCCATGAGCACGAAACGGTTGCTTTCCGGGTCGAGCAGGTAGACCGAGCAGACCTGGCTGCCCATGGCTTCCTTGACGCGCAGCACAATAATCCCCAACGCCGTCTTGAGATCCTTGGCGGAGTTAACTTCCTGGACGATCTTGCGCAGCGTATTGAGCATGGCTCGGGGTCGAACTCCGTCGTCAGTCGCGCGTCAACAGGCGCGGGGCAAGCTCTTTGAGAGCGCGGCGGTAAACCTCGCGCTTGAATGTCACCACCTGGCCCAGGGGATACCAGTAACTCACCCATTTCCACCCGTCGAACTCGGGCTTGCCGGTCAAATCCATCCTGACCCGCTGCTCGTTGGAAATCAGGCGCAGCAGGAACCACTTCTGCTTCTGCCCGATACACAGCGGCTGACTGTGCGTGCGCACCAACCGCTGGGGTAGACGATAACGCAACCAGCCGCGGGTGCAGGCAAGAATTTCGACATCCTGACGTTCCAGCCCGACCTCTTCATTCAACTCGCGATACAGGGCCTCTTCCGGCGATTCGTTGGGGTTGATGCCACCCTGTGGAAACTGCCAGGCATCCTGATTGATCCGCCGAGCCCACAGCACCTGCCCGGCATCATTGGTGAGAATAATGCCGACATTGGGACGAAAACCATCGGGGTCGATCACGGCAGCAACCTCGCAAACGCATGTCTTCGCATTGTTCCACAAAGGTCATGAGCGCAGCAACGAGGCGTCACAGCTTATGTGCAGCTATGTGAAAAGTCCGTATTCTGGGGACCATTTTTCAGCTTTTAGCGAGATATTTCATGCGCCTGGCTCTATTCGACCTCGACAACACCCTGCTCGGTGGCGACAGCGACCACGCCTGGGGCGACTACCTCTGCGCCCGCGGCATCCTTGACCCGGTGCAGTACAAGGCGCGCAACGACGGCTTCTACGAAGACTACCTGGCGGGGCGCCTGGACCTGCAGGAATACCTGAATTTCAGCCTGGAAATCCTCGCCCGTACCGACATGGCGCAGTTGGCGCAGTGGCATCAGGCATTCATGCGCGACTGCATCGAGCCGATCATCCTGCCCAAGAGCCTGGCGCTGTTGGCCGAGCACCGCGCTGCTGGCGACAAATTGGTGATCATCACCGCCACCAACCGTTTCGTCACCGGCCCGATCGCCGAGCGGCTGGGCGTTGACACGCTGCTGGCCACCGAGTGCGAGATGGTCGACGGCCGCTACACCGGACGCAGCACCGATGTCCCGTGCTTTCGCGAAGGCAAGGTGACTCGCTTGAACCGCTGGATCGAGGAAAACGGCTACAGCCTGCAGGACAGCTACTTCTATAGCGACTCGATGAACGACCTGCCGCTGCTTGAGCAGGTGACCCACCCGGTGGCGGTGGACGCCGATCCGAAGCTGGCGGCCGAAGCGCAGCGGCGTGGGTGGAAGGCGATCTCTTTGCGTTGAAGCGGCAAGCCGGCCTGGCGGCCTCTCGGGGGCGCTGCCCCCTCCCGCATGGGTGGGCGCCCGGCGATCAGACCGGCTTGAGCACCATCACCCCCAAGGCCGCCACCAGAATCACCCCGCCGACGATCGACAGCCCCAGCACCGTGCGCCGTTGCCCGGCGCTGACCGCCTGCCCGGCCTGGCGCAGGCGGTTGACCCGCCACAGCAGCAACAGCCAGCAAAGGATGCCGACGGTGTAGAGCACCGAGCCGCTGAGCAGCCAGGTCTGGCCCAACGACCAGCCGGTGTCATGCACCATCCACCAGCCACTGACCGGAAACACCAGCAGGCTCAGGCCCATCGCCAGCCAGGCGAACAGCCATGGCCGCTGCAAGGTCTGGCCCAGCGCCGCCGGGTCACCGGCCCGCCAACCGCGAGCCCAGCGATAGACCACCGCCAGCGCCCCGCCAATCAGCAGCGCCGTGGCCAAGCCGTGCAGTGCTTTCAACAGCATGAGATTTTGCATGATCGCTCCCTTGCAGCAGTGGACATCCAGTGTTGATCAACCCAGGAACAGCTGATACGCCGGGTTGGCCGTCTCGTCCCAGAAGGGGTAGCCGATGTCGGTCAGCGCCGCGGCCACCAGATGGCGCTCGTCCTCGGGCACCTGCAGGCCGGCGACCACCCGGCCATCCGCCGCGCCGTGGTTGCGGTAATGGAACATCGAGATATTCCAGCGCCCGCCCAACTTGCTGAGGAAGTTGAACAGCGCGCCCGGCCGCTCGGGAAACTCGAAGCGCAGCACCATTTCGTCGCTGACCTTGGCCGCATGGCCGCCGACCATGTGGCGGATATGCAGCTTGGCCAGTTCGTTGGCGGTCAGGTCCAGGACCGGGAAACCTTGGGCGGTCAGGCTGGCGATCAAGGCGGCTCGCGGGTCGTTTTCCGGATGGGTCTGCACCCCGACGAAGATGTGCGCCTCGCGCCCGGTATGGTAACGATAGTTGAATTCGGTGATCTGCCGCTTGCCGATGGCCTCGCAGAAGGCCTTGAAGCTGCCGGGCTGCTCGGGGATGGTCACGGCGATGATCGCTTCACGGCCCTCGCCCAGTTCGGCGCGCTCGGCGACGTGGCGCAGGCGGTCGAAGTTGACGTTGGCGCCGGAATCGATGGCCACCAGCGCCTGACCCTGCACGCCGCGCGACTCCACGTACTTCTTGATGCCCGCCACGCCCAGCGCGCCAGCTGGCTCGGTGATCGAACGGGTGTCGTCGTAGATGTCCTTGATCGCCGCGCAGATCTCGTCGGTGCTGACCGTGATCACTTCGTCGACGTAGTGGCGACAGATGTCGAAGGTGTGCTGGCCGATCTGCGCCACGGCGACGCCATCGGCGAACAGGCCCACCGTTGGCAGCACCACGCGCTCGCCGGCGCCCATGGCCGCCTGCAGGCAGTTGGAGTCGTCCGGCTCGACGCCGATGACCTTTATTTCCGGACGCAGGTACTTCACGTAGGCGGCGATCCCGGAAATCAGCCCGCCACCGCCCACTGGCACGAAGATGGCGTCCAGCGGCCCCGGGTGCTGGCGCAGGATTTCCATGGCCACGGTGCCCTGCCCGGCAATGGTCAGCGGGTCGTCGTACGGATGGATGTAGACCATGCCCTGCTGCTCCACCAGCTTGAGCGAGTGGGCCAGCGCCTCGGGAAACGAATCACCGTGCAGCACGACGATGCCACCCCGTGAGCGCACGCCCTCGACCTTGATCTCCGGGGTGGTGCGCGGCATCACGATGGTCGCCTGGATGCCCAGTTCACGCGCAGCCAGGGCCACGCCTTGGGCATGGTTGCCGGCCGAAGCGGTGACCACGCCGCGCGCCTGCTCCTCGGCGGTGAGCTGCGCCATCTTGTTGTAGGCGCCGCGAATCTTGAAGGAAAACACCGGCTGCAGGTCTTCACGCTTGAGCAGTACCTGGTTGCCGAGCCGCGCCGACAGTTGCCCCGCCGCCTGCAAGGGCGTTTCCACCGCCACGTCGTAGACGCGTGAGGTGAGGATCTTCTTGACGTAGTTTTCGAGCATCGCGGGCATCACTGGCATGGAAGCGGAGGTCGTCGAGTCTAAGCCAATGCCCCTGTCGAAACCAAGGTTTTGCGGGCGCAAAACGGTATAATGCCGGCCTTTGAAAAGCCCCCTGCCCGGAGCCCGCATGACCCAGGATCAACTCAAACAGGCCGTCGCCCAGGCGGCGGTCGACTTCATTGTGCCCAAGCTCGATGACAAGAGCATCGTCGGCGTCGGCACTGGCTCGACTGCCAACTGCTTCATCGACGCCCTGGCGCGGCACAAGGGCGCATTCGACGGCGCCGTTGCCAGCTCCGAAGCCACGGCTGCACGCCTCAAGGGCCATGGCATCCCGGTGTACGAGCTCAATACCGTGAGCGACCTGGAGTTCTATGTCGACGGTGCCGATGAAAGCGACGAGCGGCTGAACCTGATCAAGGGCGGCGGCGCAGCGCTGACTCGCGAGAAAATCGTCGCCGCCGTGGCGCGCACCTTCATCTGCATCGCCGACGCCAGCAAGCTGGTGCCGGTGCTGGGCGGCTTTCCCCTGCCGGTCGAAGTCATCCCCATGGCCCGCAGCCATGTGGCCCGCGAGCTGGTCAAACTGGGCGGCGACCCGGTGTACCGCGAAGGCGTACTGACCGACAACGGCAACATCATTCTTGACGTGCACAACATGCAGATCACTGATCCGGTGCAGCTGGAGCAGCAGATCAACGGGATCGTCGGGGTGGTGACCAACGGCCTGTTTGCCGCGCGGCCGGCCGACGTGCTGCTGCTGGGGACGGCTGAAGGGGTGAAGACCCTCAAGGCCTGAGCAAGCCTGAGTGAACAGCTCGCAGGCAAGCGGCCCCCGAGCTGTCATCAAGCGGCGCTCAGAGCACCGAGCCGCTGAACTGGCTGGCGCCTGGCAGTTCGAGCACCAATTCATCACCGACATTCAGCGCACCCACGCCGGCCGGCGTGCCGGTGAGGATGACATCCCCGGCCTGCATGGAGAAATGCGCGGCCATGTACTGGATCATCGGGATGATCGGGTTGAGCATCGAGGCGCTGCTGCCGTCCTGGCGGACTTCGCCATTGATGGTCAGGCGGATGCCGATATCGGTCACGTCCGGGAAGGTGCCGGCCGCGACGAAAGGCGCCAGCACGCAAGCGCCGTCGAACGACTTGGCCAGCTCCCAGGGCAGGCCCTTCTCCTTGAGCCTGCTCTGCACTTCACGCAGGGTCAGGTCCAGCGCCGGGGCGTAACCGGATATGGCATCCAGCACTTCCTCTTCGCTCGGCTTGTTGGACAAAGCCTTGCCTAGCAGCACGGCGATTTCCGCCTCGTAGTGCACCGAACCGCGATCGGTCGGAATCTTGAAACCGCCCTCCAGCGGCACCACGCAGCTGCCCGGCTTGATGAACAGCAAGGGCTCGGTGGGCACCGGGTTGTTCAGTTCCTTGGCATGCTCGGCGTAGTTGCGACCGATGCACACCACCTTGCCCAGGGGGTAGTGGATGCGCGTGCCGTCGACGTACTGGTGTTGATAGCTCATATACCGACTCCTGCGGGGGTGCGTTCAAGTCAAACAGCGAAGATCTTGCCGGGGTTCATGATGCCGTTGGGGTCGAACACGGCCTTCATCGCCTTCATGTATTCGATTTCTACCGGTGAACGGCTGTAGGTCAAGTAATCGCGCTTGGTCATGCCCACGCCGTGTTCGGCGGAGATCGAACCGTTGTACTTCTGCACGGTTTCGAACACCCACTTGTTGACGGTGGCGCATTTGGCGAAGAACTCGTCCTTGCTCAGGTTTTCCGGTTTGAGGATGTTCAGGTGCAGGTTGCCGTCACCGATGTGGCCGAACCAGACAATTTCGAAGTCAGGATAGTATTCGCCGACGATCGCATCGATTTCCTTGAGGAACGCTGGTACTTTCGACACGGTGACCGAAATGTCGTTCTTGTACGGGGTCCAGTGCGAGATGGTCTCGGAGATGTACTCGCGCAGCTTCCACAGGTTCTGCAACTGCTGCTCGCTCTGGCTCATGACACCGTCGACTACCCAGCCCTGCTCCACGCAGTGTTCGAAGATCGCCAGGGCCGCCTCCGAGACCTCCTCGCTGGTGGCCTCGAATTCCAGCAGCGCGTAGAACGGGCAGTCGGATTCGAACGGCGCCGGCACGTCGCCGCGCGCCATGACCTTGGCCAGTGCCTTGTCGGAGAAGAACTCGAAGGCGGTGAGGTCCAGCTTGCTCTGGAAGGCATGCAGCACCGGCATGATCGAATCGAAGTCGGCCGTGCCGAGCACCATGGCCGTGAGGTTCTTCGGCGCGCGATCCAGGCGCATGGTGGCCTCGACCACGAAGCCCAGCGTGCCTTCGGCGCCGATGAACAGCTGACGCAGGTCGTAGCCGGTGGCGTTCTTGATCAGGTCTTTGTTTAGCTCCAGCAGGTCTCCCTTGCCGGTGACCACTTTCAGCCCAGCCACCCAGTTGCGGGTCATGCCGTAGCGAATCACCTTGATACCGCCGGCATTGGTGCCGATATTGCCGCCAATCTGGCTGGAGCCAGCCGAAGCGAAATCCACCGGATAGTACAGCCCGCGCTCCTCGGCATAGTTCTGCAACTGGGCGGTGACCACGCCGGGTTGGCAGACCACGGTGCGGTCGAACTCGTTGAACTCCAGCACCTGGTTCATGTAGTCGAACGACACCACGACTTCGCCATTGGCCGCCACGGCGGCGGCCGAGAGGCCGGTACGGCCGCCCGAGGGGGTCAGGGCGACCTGGTGCTGGTTGGCCCAGCGCACGATGGCCTGCACCTGCTCGATGGTCTTGGGAAAGACGATGGCGCTGGGCGCCGGGGCAAAATGCTTGGTCCAGTCCTTGCCGAACGCCTCGAGGGAATCGGCGTCGGTCAGGACCTTGCCCGGCTCAACCAGGGTCTTCAGCTCATCAATCAATGCAGGATGGGTCATCGCACGAACTCTCGAACAATTCATAGTCACCCTGAGCACACTTCATGACCCAGGGATGGGCGCTTGGCGGGGTGCATATGCTAGCATACGCCCCCCGCTAATCGAGCTTCTGGCCGATCCGCGCACGCTTTATCCTCCTGCCAATTTTCTCCGGGACACAGGTTTACGCAGATGAGCAAGACTTCTCTCGATAAGAGCAAGATCAAGTTCCTTCTTCTCGAAGGCGTCCACCAATCCGCCGTGGACGTCCTCAAGGCCGCCGGCTACACCAGCATCGAATACCACACCAAGTCGCTGCCGGAAGCCGAGCTGAAGGAAAAGATCGCCGATGCTCACTTCATCGGTATTCGCTCGCGCACGCAACTGACCGAAGAAATCTTCGACAGCGCCAAGAAACTGGTCGCCGTCGGCTGCTTCTGCATCGGCACCAACCAGGTTGACCTCAATGCAGCCCGCGAGCGCGGCATTGCAGTGTTCAACGCGCCCTACTCCAACACCCGTTCGGTGGCCGAGCTGGTGCTGGCCGAGGCCATCCTGCTGCTGCGCGGCATCCCGGAGAAAAACGCTTCCTGCCACCGTGGTGGCTGGATCAAGAGCGCGGCCAACTCTTTCGAGATCCGTGGCAAGAAGCTCGGCATCGTCGGCTATGGCTCGATCGGTACCCAGCTGTCGGTCCTGGCTGAAGGCCTGGGCATGCAGGTGTTCTTCTACGACACCGTGACCAAGCTGCCGCTGGGTAACGCCACCCAGGTCGGCAACCTGCACGAGCTGCTCGGCATGTCCGACATCGTCACCCTGCACGTACCGGAAACCGCCGCCACCCAGTGGATGATCGGCGAGAAGGAAATCCGCGCCATCAAGAAAGGCGGCATCCTGATCAACGCCGCCCGCGGTACCGTGGTCGAGCTCGACGCCCTGGCCGACGCGATCAAGGACCAGCACCTGATCGGCGCCGCCATCGACGTTTTCCCGGTAGAGCCACGCTCCAACGACGACATCTTCGAAAGCCCGCTGCGTGGCCTGGACAACGTCATCCTGACCCCGCACATCGGTGGTTCCACCGCCGAGGCGCAGGCCAACATCGGTCTGGAAGTCGCCGAGAAGCTGGTCAAGTACAGCGACAACGGCACCTCGGTGTCCTCGGTCAACTTCCCGGAAGTAGCCCTGCCGGCTCACCCTGGCAAGCACCGCCTGCTGCACATCCACGAGAACATCCCGGGCGTGATGAGCGAGATCAACAAGGTCTTCGCCGAGAACGGCATCAATATCTCCGGTCAGTTCCTGCAGACCAACGAGAAGGTCGGCTACGTGGTGATCGACGTCGACGCCGAGTCTTCGGACCTGGCGCAAGAGAAGCTGCAGAAGATCACCGGCACCATTCGCTGCCGCGTCCTGTTCTAAGCAGGCTGCAATCGCTCGGGGGCTTTGCCCCTCCCACACCGGATGTGGGAGGGGGCAAAGCCCCCGAGTTTTTCATGTCAGCCAAACACATCCGTACCCCTGCGCCTGAACCACCCCGTCAACGACAGCCGCTCGCGGTTGGCCAGCAACACCTCATGGGGCATCTCGCCCGACAGGAACACCACCAGCGAGCCAGCCACGGGCTCGACGTCGTGCACCCGCCCGTCCTTCAGGTAGAGCCGTAACTGGCCGCCATGCGCAGGCTCCCACGCCTGGTTGAGGTAGACCACCGCTGAGACCATGCGCCGATCGTCGTCGCGAAAGCGGTCGACATGCTTGCGGTAGAAAGCCCCCGGCGGATAGAAGGCAAAATGACTTTCATAGTCTTCAAGACCGAGGAACAAACCCTGGTTCATCACCTGGCGGACGGCGTCCATTACTTCCAGGTAGTGGTCGCAGGCGCCGGACTGGCCCGGCTCCAGCCATTGGATATGATCGCCGCGAATGCCCTCGCGTACCTCCTGGGCCGGCCCGCGCCCCACCGCCGCCGGCGCCAGTTGGCCCGTTGCCGCACGTTTATGGCACTCGGCAGCCAACTCCAGGGTCAGAGCCTCTGGAAGAAAGGCACGTTGCTGCGCCCAGCCATGTTCGGCCAGGTCGTCGACAAGCGTTGCCAATGATGAATCGTCAGGGAATAGGTGCATGGCGCGCATAGTATCCATCCGCCCGACAAACCGACAGAGCCATCCGCCCGGCGCGCGTCATGGCTCGACAAAGCCCTGCCGGGACACGGACAATGGCGGCCTTGCGACAGGAGTCTTCAATGCGTGGTTTGTGTGTTGCCTTGCTGATGTTTTGCGTGATGCCCGCCTGGGCAGACAGCCATGACCAGTTGTACAAGGTCGCCGGTTGGCCCGAGCAACGCGCGCATTTCAACGACGCACTCAAGGCCGCACAGCAGCGTTACCAGGCCAGCCTGCCGCCTGCCGTGTTCCAGGCGCTGGTCAACAACAGCAACCAGCGCTTCGCCGCGCAAGCCATGGACCAGCGCGCCGAAGCGCGACTGCGCCAGACCCTAAGCGACCCACAGCCGGCGCTGAGCTTTTTCGAGGCACCGCTGGGGCACAAGATCGTCGCCGCCGAACTGCTGGCCACCCGCAGCGACCAGCTGGCGAAGAATGCCCGTGGCCTGCCGCACATGGACGCCAGCGCCACCCGAGCGCTGCTGATCCGCCACTTGGCCCAGGCCCTGCCCGCCCGCGAGGCCGGCGCCGAAGTCAGCCTGGCGATCGCCGGGGTCGCCGCCGACAGTCTCAGTTCGATGATCCCCGGGCTGTTCGGCAACGGCCAGGCCCAGGGCGTGCTCGATGGCCAGCGCGAGCGGCTGATGGAGCAGATCGGCAGCGACCTGGACAACACCCTGCTGTACGTCTACCGCGACCTGTCTGATCCGGAACTGGAGGAGTTCGTGACCTTCGCCGAATCGCCCGAGGGCAAGACGTATTACCAGGCCGCGCTGGCAGCGGTGCGAGCGGGGCTGGCGGTCGGGCAGGCGAACCAGCCTTGAAGCGGGCCTGACGGCCTCTCGGGGGCTTTGCCTGCCCAAACTCAAACGGCAGTGTAGCGCCTAGAGATATCCATCCAGAAAGTTGAAATAAGCCTGGCGGATCTCCGGTATCTCATTGGCCAAGTGATGCCGCGCCGGTGGCAGCATCAACACCTGCGGCTGGTTGAACTTGCCCGCCAGCACCCTCAAGTTGTGCTGCCAGTCCACGGTCATGTCCTGTTGACCCTGCACAATCAGCGGCGAGCAAGCACTCGGCGGCGCAGCCTCGATGCGCTTGATCCACGGCACCAGCGCGCCGACCCAGACAGTCGGCAGGCGCACCGGTTGCAGCGGGTCGGCCTGCAGGAAGGGCATGAATTCAGGGTCATTGGTATTTTCGCTGAAGCGCCGCGCCAGGCCGCCAACGAAGGGTTTGAGCAGCTGGTAGCTCAACCGCGACCAGGTCCAGGAGCGCGGGCGCACCAGGGGCGCCAGCAGGATCGGGCGTCCCTGCGCCGGGCTCCGGGCGGCGCCATGCAGCAAATGATCGATGACAATGGCGCCGCCCATGCTCTGCCCGCACAGGTGCCATGGCCGCGGCAGGTCCAGCGCCTGCGCCTCGACCAGCAGGGCATCGAGCACCGCCTGATACTCGGCGAAGCTGTGGATGCTGGCGCGCTCGCCGCTGGACAGGCCATGCCCCGGCAGGTCGCAGGAGATCACCGCGAAGCTGCGCGCCAGTGCCCACTCGATCACGTGCCGATAGAGGCCCATGTGATCGTAGAAGCCATGCACCAGCACCAGGGTCGCCTTCGGTTCGGCCGGCAGCCACACCTGGCCGACTACGTCGAAGCCGCCTGCCTCGAAGCGCCCCAGCCAACTGCGCAGCCCGTCATGCCCAGGCAACCGATAGAACTGCCGGTAGTTCAGAGCATGCGCGCCCAGCGGCTGGCGAGCCACCAGGGGCAACAGGCCGCCGCGCAGGGTTTCGGGGTGAAACGTGGCTGACATAGGGCTTCCGTTGAGGGCTGGCGCCGTGTGTGGATCGATTTGTCGTTGCGATATTCATCTGTCGGCGCAGACATGGCAAGCTGGCCGCTTCGCCCTGGAAGCCGCCTATGCCCGTGCTGCGCCGCAATACCCTGGTCAGCTGCCTCATCGCATTGCTCTGCGGCGGCACGCTGTGGTTGGCGTATGACTGGTTCCAGAGCCGATACGTTCGCGCCTTCGAAGAGCACGCCACGCTGTTCACCGGCGACAGCCTGCACCTGCCCGCCGCTCTGGCCGGGCCGGGAGCGATTCGGGTAGTGCATTTCTGGGACGCCGCCTGCCCATGCAATGTCGGCAACCAGCAACACCTGGCCGAGCTGGTTGCCCACTACCAGCCGCTGGGCGTGAAATTCTATGCAATGGAAAAGGGCCGCAAGCATTCGCGACTGCCGGACAATCTGGCGGCGTTGCAGCCGTTGGAGGCGCTACCTGGTGCCGATGGCCTCCCGGCCAGCCCGGCCGTAGCCATCTGGGACCAGCGTGGCCAGCTGGCCTATTTCGGGCCGTACAGCGAGGGGGCGGTGTGCAATTCAGCGAACAGCTTCATCGAACCGGTGCTGCAGGCGCTGACCGAGCGCCGGGCGGTAAATGCCACGCATACGATGGCGGTGGGCTGTTATTGCCTTTGGGAGGCTTCGGCCAAGCCGTGACGTACGCGGTCTACCTCTCGTAGGACCGAGCTTGCTCGGGAAGCGATTTGGCCTCCCTTCCCGAGCAAGCCCGGTCCTACCGTGCAGTGTTTCCTCGATCAAACCGCCACAGGCGCTGGCGCGCGCCGTGGGTCGGGCTGCTTCCAGCCGTCGGCCGCCGCTTCTTCGATCGCCAGTTGAATCGCCTTGCGGCGCTGGTTTTCGGCTCGACGAGTGAAGAACCACACCAGGAAGGTGGCAATCGACACCGCCAGCAGAATCAGGCTGGCAATGGCGTTGATCTCGGGTTTCACGCCCAGGCGTACCGCCGAGAACACTTCCATCGGCAAGGTGGTCGAACCCGGCCCCGAGACGAAGCTGGCCAGCACCAGGTCGTCCAGCGACAGGGCGAAGGACATCATGCCGCCGGCCGCCAGCGATGGCGCGATCATCGGGATGGTGATCAGGAAGAACACCTTCCAGGGGCGCGCGCCGAGGTCCATGGCCGCCTCTTCGATGGACAGGTCCAACTCGCGCAGGCGCGCCGAGACCACCACCGCCACGTAGGAGGCACAGAAGGTGGTGTGGGCAATCCAGATGGTGACGATGCCGCGTTCCTGCGGCCAGCCGATCATCTGCGCCATGGCCACGAACAACAGCAACAGCGACAGGCCGGTGATCACCTCGGGCATGACCAGCGGCGCGGTGACCAGGCCGCCGAACAGGGTCCGGCCCTTGAAGCGCGCCACCCGGGTCAGCACGAAGGCTGCCATGGTGCCCAGCGCCACCGCCGCCACGGCGGTGTAGCAGGCGATTTCCAGCGAGCGGCCCACCGAGCTCATCAGCTGGGTGTTGTCGACCAGGCCGACGTACCACTTCACCGACCAGCCGCCCCACACCGTCACCAGTTTGGAGGCGTTGAACGAGTAGATGACCAGGATGACCATCGGCGCATAGATGAACAGCAGGCCCAGCACCAGCATCAGGTTGGAGAAACGGAAACTTCTCATATCTTGCCCTCCAGTTCCTTGGCCTGGCTGCGGTTGAACAGCACGATCGGCACAATCAGAATCGCCAGCATCACCACCGCCAGGGCCGAGGCCACCGGCCAGTCGCGGTTATTGAAGAACTCCTGCCACAGCACGCGGCCGATCATCAGGGTTTCCGGGCCACCCAGCAGCTCGGGGATGACGAATTCGCCCACCACCGGGATGAACACCAGCATGCAGCCGGCGATGATGCCGTTGCGCGACAGCGGCACGGTGATCTTCCAGAAGCTGTTGAAGCGGCTCGAGCCCAGGTCTGCAGCGGCCTCCAGCAGGCTCTGGTCATGCTTCACCAGGTTGGCGAACAGCGGCAGGATCATGAACGGCAGGTAGGCGTAGACCACGCCGATGTAAACCGCCAGGTTGGTGTTGAGAATCTGCAGCGGCTGGTCGATCAGGCCCAGCCACATCAGAAACTCGTTCAGCAGCCCGTTGGTGCTGAGGATGCCCATCCAGGCGTAGACGCGGATCAGGATTGCCGTCCAGGTCGGCATCATGATCAGCAGCAACAGGACGGTCTGCACCTCCTTGCGCGCCACCGAGATGGCGTAGGCCATGGGAAAGCCGATGATCAGGCAGAGAATGGTGCTGATCAACGCCATTTTCAGCGAGCCGAGGTAGGCCGAGATGTACAGGTCGTCGCCGGCCAGCATGGTGTAGTTGGCCAGGTTGAGCACCAGCTGGATCTTCTCTTCGGCGTACTGGTAGATCTCGGTGTACGGCGGAATGGCGACGTCGGCTTCGGCGAAGCTGATCTTCAGCACGATGAAGAACGGCAGCATGAAAAACAGGAACAGCCACAGGAACGGCACACCGATGACCGCCTGGCGACCGTTGGGCAGGTAACGGCTCAAGGATCGTTTGAGGTTCATGAGCGCAGTACCACGCCGCTGTCGTTCTCCCACCAGACGAACACCTGGTCATCCCAGGTCGGCCGTGCGCCACGCCGCTCGGCGTTGGCGACGAACGACTGGACGATCTTGCCCGAGCTCAACTCGACGTGGAACACCGAATGGCCGCCCAGGTAGGCGATGTCGTGGACCTTGCCGCGCGACCAGTTGTAGTCACCCTCCGGCTGCTCGGTGGTGACCAGCAGTTTCTCCGGGCGGATAGCGTAGGTCACGGCCTTGTCCTGGGCGGCGGTAGTGACGCCGTGGCCGACGTAGATGTTGCGCTCGAGCTCCGGGCTGGCGATCACCGCATGGCCTTCCATGTCCTCGATCACTTCGCCGTCGAACAGGTTGACGTTGCCGATGAACTCGCAGACCAGGCGGCTGGTGGGCGTTTCATAGATGTCGATGGGGCTGCCGATCTGGGCGATCCAGCCCAGGTGCATGATGGCGATACGCTGGGCCATGGTCATGGCCTCTTCCTGGTCGTGGGTCACCATTACGCAGGTCACGCCGACCCGCTCGATGATTTCCACCAGCTCCAGCTGCATCTGCGAACGCAGTTTTTTATCCAGCGCACCCATGGGTTCGTCGAGCAGCAGCAATTTCGGGCGCTTGGCCAGCGAACGGGCCAGGGCCACGCGTTGCCGCTGGCCGCCGGACAGTTGGTGCGGCTTGCGCCTGGCGTACTGGCTCATCTGCACCAGCTTGAGCATCTCGGCCACGCGGGCGTCGATTTCGGCGGCGGGAATCTTGTCCTGCTTGAGGCCGAAGGCAATGTTCTGGGCCACGGTCATGTGCGGAAACAGCGCATAGGACTGGAACATCATGTTGATCGGCCGCTCGTAGGGCGGCATCTCGGTGATGTCCACGCCGTCGAGAAAGATGCGCCCTTCGGTGGGCCGCTCGAAACCGGCCAGCATGCGCAGCAGCGTGGACTTGCCCGACCCCGAGCCACCGAGCAGGGCGAAGATTTCGCCCTTGCCGATTTCCAGGGACACGTCGTCCACGGCCACCGTCTCGTCGAACTTCTTGGTCACCCGCTCGATCTTGACCAGCACCTGCTTGGGTTGCTGGCCGCCTTCGAGGGCTTTCTTGTAGGCACTGGAGGCAACTGCCATTGCGAAACTCCCGACAAAAATTCATTCAGCCGGCCCTGGATGGGCCAGCCTGAAACCATCTGATTACTTGCCCGACTTGATCCGGGTCCAGCTGCGCGTCATCAGCCGCTGCACATTGGGTGGCAGCTCGGCGTTGACGTAGAGCTTGTCCAGCACCTCCTGTGGAGGGTAGACCGCCGGGTCGTCGTGGACTTTCTGGTCCATGAGCTCCCCAGCCTTGGGGTTCGGGTTGGCATAGCCGACGGAGTCGCTGACCTGGGCGATCACCTCAGGCTTGAGCAAGTAATCGATGAAGGCATGGGCCTCCTTCACATTCTTGGCGTCAGCCGGGATCGCCAGCATGTCGAACCACAGGTTGCCACCCTCCTGGGGTATCGCATAAGCGACGTTCACACCCTTGCCAGCCTCCTTGGCGCGGGCTCGTGCCTGGAACACGTCGCCGGAGAAGCCGGCGGCGACGCAGATGTCGCCATTGGCGAGATCGGTGATGTATTTCGACGAATTGAAGTAGGTCACGTAGGGCCGCACGGCCATCAGCTTGGCCTCGGCCTTCTTGTAGTCCTCGGGGTTCTGCGAATTGGGGCTCAGGCCCATGTAGTTGAGCACGGCGGGCAGCATTTCATCGGCTGAGTCGAGGAAGGCCACGCCACACTTGGACAGCTTCTTGATGTTCTCGGGTTCGAACAGCATGGCCCAGGAATCGATCTTGTCGACGCCCAGCACCTCCTTGATCTTTTGCACGTTGTAACCGATGCCGTTGGTACCCCACAGATAGGGCACGGCGTACTGGTTACCCGGGTCATTTTTTTCCAGGCGCTTGAGCAAGGCCGGGTCAAGGTTGGAATAGTTGGGCAACTGCGCCTTGTCCAGTTTCTGGAAGGCGCCGGCCTTGATCTGCTTGCCAAGGAAGTGGTTGGACGGCACCACCACGTCATAGCCGGTGTGCCCGGCCAGCAACTTGCCTTCAAGGGTTTCGTTGGAGTCGAACACGTCGTACACCGGGACGATACTCGTGGCCTTCTGAAAGTCGGCCAGGGTGGTCTCGCCGATGTAGTCGGACCAATTGTAGATGCGCACGGTCGAGGCCGCTTGTACACCGACCGCAAAGGTCAGGCCTGCCGCGATCAGCAGGGTCTTGCGAAGGGGTGAAATAGCCAAGTGAGGTCCTCTCGAAAGTGCTCGGGTGGGCGGCAGCCGGCCTGCCGGAAAACTCCACCGGCGCGCAACTTACCTGCGTTTTTCTCTTGCGGCAAAAAGATTGTGTTCGGCGCAGCCGCCTGGTCCGTCACTCGTCCCAGGCGGCCGCCGACAGGGCAGTTACTTGCCCGACTTAACCGTGGTCCAGGCGCGGGTCATGATCCGCTGGGTGGCAGCGGGCAAATCGGCGATCGCGTACAACTTGGCCATCACGTCGGCAGGTGGGTAGATACCTGGGTCGCTGGTGATGTCCTTGTTGACGAACTCGGTCGCGGCGCTGTTGCCGTTCGGGTAGCTCACGGCATTGGAGATGTCGGCCATGTTGTGCGGGTCCATGATGAAGTTCATGAACTTGTAGGCGCCCTCGACGTTTTCGGCATCTTTCGGGATCGCCAGCATGTCGTAGAAGCTCCCGGCGCCTTCCTTGGGAATGCTGTAGGCGACATTCACGTTGTTCTTGGCTTCGGCGGCGCGGGTCTTGGCCTGGGAGATATCACCTGAGTAGCCAACGGCCACGCAGATGTTGCCGTTGGCCAGGTCCGAGATGTACTTGGACGAGTGGAAGTAAGTGATGTTCGGGCGAATCTTGAGCAACAGTGCCTGAGCCTTGTCGATGTCTTCCTTCTTCTGGGTGTCGGTCGGCAGGCCCAGGTAGTGCAGCGCCACCGGCAGCATCTCGGTCGGCGAATCGAGCATGGTCACGCCGCAGCCCTTGAGCTTCTCGAGGTTGCCGGGCTTGAACAGCAGGTCCCAGGAGTTGGTCGGGGCATCAGGGCCCAGTGCAGCCTTGACCTTGTCGGCGTTGTAGCCGATGCCGATGGTGCCCCACAGGTACGGGAAGGCGTGCTTGTTGCCCGGGTCGCTGACCGACACGGCCTTGAGCAATGCAGTGTTCAGGTTCTTCCAGTTCGGCAGCTTGGACTTGTCCAGCTCCAGGTACACGCCAGCCTTGACCTGCTTGGCGAGGAAGTTGTTGGACGGGACCACCACGTCATAGCCCGACTTGCCGGCGAGCAATTTGGCTTCCAGGGTTTCGTTGCTGTCGTACACATCGTAGACAACCTTGATTCCCGACTCCTTCTCGAACTTCTCGACTGTGTCCGGCGCGATGTAGTCGGACCAGTTGTACACGTGCAGGACCTTGTCATCCGCGTGGACTGCGCCAGCCATCGCACCCATAAGGGACATGGCGAGGAGGGTCTTGCCAAATATCTTCATGCGTAATGCTCCAATTATTTTTTGATCGCGGTCTGCACAAGCCAACTCATCTGCCCTGGCCGCCTCCAGGTGGCCAGGGCTTGTGCCAGGCCAAGCCTAGCATCTAGCCGTTGATCGCTTCGAGCGTCAGGTCCAGGCACAAGCGTGCCTTGGTCAGCAACTCGTCGATCTCGGCAAAACTGATCACCAAAGGTGGCGCAATGATCATGGTGTCACCCACGGCGCGCATGATCAGGCCGTTGTCGAAGCAGAACTGCCGGCAGATCATCCCCGCGCCCCGGCCTTCGTGACGCTGGCGGGTCGCCTTGTCCGCCACCAGCTCGATCGCTCCGAGCATGCCCAGCCCACGCACCTCACCCACCAGCGGGTGATCGGCGAGTTCGCGCAGTCGTTTCTGCAAATACGGTGCCGTTTCGCTTTTCACCCGCTCGATTATTTTTTCGTCGCGCAGGATGCGGATGTTTTCCAGGCCCACGGCCGCCGCCACCGGGTGCCCGGAATAGGTGAAGCCGTGGTTGAAATCGCCGCCCTCGTTGATCACCTTGACCACCTCGTCGCGCACGATCACCCCGCCCATGGGGATGTAGCCGCTGGTGAGGCCCTTGGCGATGGTCATCAGGTCCGGCTTGAGGTCGTAATAGTCCGAGCCGAACCATTCGCCCGTGCGACCGAAGCCGCAGATGACCTCGTCGGCGACGAACAGGATGTCGTAGCGGGCAAGGATTTCCTTGATCCGCGGCCAGTAGCTGTCCGGTGGAATGATCACCCCGCCGGCGCCCTGGATCGGCTCGGCGATAAAGGCCGCGACGTTGTCCTCGCCCACTTCGAGAATCTTCTTCTCGAGCTCGTCGGCGGCCCAGATGCCGAAGGCCTCGGCGCTCATCTCGCCACCCTCGCCGAACCAGTAGGGCTGGGCAATGTGGACGATGCCAGGGATCGGCAGGTCGCCCTGCTCGTGCATGCCGCTCATGCCGCCCAGGCTGGCGCCGGCCACGGTGGAGCCGTGGTAACCGTTGATGCGGCTGATGATGACCTTCTTCTGCGGCTGGCCCTTGAGCGCCCAGTAGTGGCGAACCAGACGCAGCACGGTGTCGTTGCCTTCGGAGCCGGAGCCGGTGAAGAACACATGGTTCATGCCGGCCGGCGCCACGTCGGCGACCGCCTTGGCCAGCTCCAGTGCCGGCGGGTGGGCCGTCTGGAAGAACAGGTTGTAGTACGGCAGCTCGCGCATCTGCTTGCTGGCCGCATCGGCCAGCTCTTCGCGGCCATAGCCGATGGCGACGCACCAGAGGCCGGCCATGCCATCGAGGATCTTGTTGCCCTCGCTGTCCCAGAGGTGCACGCCCTGCGCCTTGGTGATGATCCGCGGGCCCTTTTCCTTCAGCTGTTTATAGTCGCTGAAGGGCGCCAGGTGATGCTCGCCGCTGAGGGCTTGCCAGGCGAGGGTTTGCGGGTTGCGGGTGGTCATTTTTCGACTCCTTGTTTGAGACGGCGCGTTTTGTTTGAGACGGCGCGCATCACACCGCGAACAGCAGGAACTCGCGTTCCCACGAGCTGATCACGCGCTTGAAGTTTTCATGCTCGGCACGCTTGACCGCGACATAGCCGACGATGAATTTCTTGCCCAGGTATTTCTCGATCGTCTTGCTGTTTTCCATACGTTCCAGCGCATCCTCGATGGTCAGCGGCAGGCGCAGGTTGCGCCGCTCGTAGCCGCGGCCCTGCACCGGCGCGCTGGGGTTGATGCCCTCGACCATGCCGATGTAGCCGCACAGCAGGCTGGCGGCGATGGCCAGGTAGGGGTTGGCGTCGGCGCCCGGCAGGCGGTTTTCGACCCGGCGGTTCTGCGGGCCGGCATCCGGTACGCGCAGGCCTACGGTGCGGTTCTCTTCGCCCCACTCGACGTTGACCGGCGCCGAGGTGTCGGGCAGGAAGCGGCGGAACGAGTTGACGTTGGGCGCGAACAGCGGCAGCAGTTCCGGGATGAAGCGCTGCAGGCCGCCGATGTGGTGCAGGAACAGCTGGCTCATGCCGCCTTCTTCGTTGGAGAAGATGTTTTTGCCGGTGTGCAGGTCGATGATGCTCTGGTGCAGGTGCATGGCGCTGCCCGGCTCGCCGGTCATGGGCTTGGCCATGAAGGTGGCGGCCACGTTGTGCTTGAGCGCAGCCTCGCGCATGGTGCGTTTGAACACCAAGATCTGATCGGCCAGGTGCAGGGCGTTGCCGTGCCGGAAGTTGATCTCCATCTGCGCGGTGCCGTCTTCATGGATCAGCGTATCGAGGTCCAGGTGCTGTGCTTCGCACCAGTCGTAGACGTCCTCGAACAGCGGGTCGAATTCGTTGGCGGCCTCGATGGAGAACGACTGCCGGCCCGTCTCCGGGCGCCCGGAGCGGCCAATCGGCGGTTCCAGCGGAAAGTCCGGGTCTTCGTGGCGCTTGGTCAGGTAGAACTCCATCTCCGGCGCCACGATCGGCTGCCAGCCACGGTCGGCATACAGCTTGAGGACCTTCTTGAGCACGTTGCGTGGCGACAGCTCGATGGGGTTGCCCTGCTTGTCGTAGGTGTCGTGGATCACCTGCGCGGTGGGCTCGATGGCCCAGGGCACGAGAAACACCGCGTTCTCGTCGGGGCGGCAGATCATGTCGATGTCGGCGGGGTCGAGCAGCTCGTAGTAGATGTCGTCCTCCACGTAGTCGCCGGTCACCGTCTGCAGCAGCACGCTCTCGGGCAGGCGCATGCCCTTTTCGGCAATGAATTTGTTGGTGGGGGAGATCTTGCCGCGGGTGATCCCGGTGAGGTCGGCGATCAGGCATTCGACTTCGGTGATCTTGTGTTCTTTCAACCAATCGGTGAGCTGGTCGAGGTTGTTACTCATAAAGACCTCAGGAGGTAGCTGTCTATATAGCCCATCTGCCGGCTCGGCAAGTAGCCAGGCGCTGAGACGCGAGTGCGTCGTTTATTGTTGCTGCTTGTAAGGTAGCAGGATGCCAAGGCAAAGGCGTGAAGCCCGGCCTCAAGCGCCCGCGACACCTCCGGGCCTGGCGGCGAAGGTGCAAAAGGCTTGCCGCGCGCAGTGCGCAAGGCCCGACGCAGAGCTAGTATCGTGGTAGGGTTGAGGCTGCGGCCTGGAGCTGCGGGCTGGCAGGGCGTCAATTATATCGGCCGGCTGGCGAGTGTTCGGGGAAGGCGTCAGGATGAGCGGCAAGGCGCTTGCAGTTCGACCATGGCGGGCAACACTGGCTTGAAGGTCGGTTGACCGAGGGGAGTCCGGACGGTTGCGGGCAGGTGCCAGCGAAAACCACCGAGGGCATCGGCGAGCGCCGAGTGAAGCCAGGCGATACATGTGAACCCCCGGTATTATTGCTGTTATGGGTTGCGATCGAGCTTAGCCTTGTTCATTTTTTTTCACAACACCCCCGTAAAAAATACAACACGGGCTGATTTACAGGCGAACTGCGACCCGCGTGGCAGCCGCCTGAATGCCCCAAGTTGATGCAAAAATGGCTTTTGAGCGCCCTTTCAGGGCAAAACTGGGCTTGCTTGACTTCAGTATGGCTTTCGGATTGACTGAACCAGCTCAAGCCCAATGATTGATATTTTTAACAACAAAGGTGTTGCATCATGTCGGTACCCCCGCGTGCCGTTCAGCTTAACGAAGCGAACGCATTCCTTAAGGAACATCCTGAGGTTCTGTACGTCGACCTTCTGATTGCAGATATGAACGGTGTCGTTCGTGGCAAACGAATCGAACGCACCAGCCTCCACAAGGTTTACGAGAAAGGCATCAACCTGCCGGCCTCGCTGTTCGCCCTGGACATCAACGGCTCCACGGTGGAAAGCACCGGCCTGGGTCTGGACATCGGCGACGCCGACCGCATCTGCTATCCCATCCCTGACACCCTCTCCAATGAGCCTTGGCAGAAGCGCCCGACCGCGCAGCTGCTGATGACCATGCACGAGCTCGAAGGCGAGCCGTTCTTCGCCGACCCGCGTGAAGTGCTGCGCCAGGTGGTGAGCAAGTTCGACGAGCTGGGCCTGACCATCTGCGCCGCATTCGAGCTGGAGTTCTATCTGATCGACCAGGAGAACGTGAACGGCCGGCCGCAGCCGCCACGCTCGCCGATTTCCGGCAAGCGTCCGCACTCGACTCAGGTCTACCTGATCGACGACCTCGACGAATACGTCGACTGCCTGCAGGACATCCTCGAAGGGGCCAAGGAGCAGGGCATCCCGGCCGACGCGATCGTCAAGGAAAGCGCCCCGGCGCAGTTCGAGGTCAACCTGCATCACGTCGCCGACCCGATGAAGGCCTGCGATTACGCGGTACTGCTCAAGCGCCTGATCAAGAACATCGCCTACGACCATGAGATGGACACCACCTTCATGGCCAAGCCGTACCCCGGCCAGGCTGGCAATGGCCTGCATGTGCATATCTCGGTGCTGGATAAAGACGGTCGCAACATCTTTACCAGCGAGGATCCCGAGCAGAACGCCGCATTGCGTCACGCAATCGGCGGTGTGCTCGAGACCCTGCCCGCGTCGATGGCCTTCCTCTGCCCCAACGTCAACTCGTACCGCCGTTTCGGCGCGCAGTTCTATGTGCCGAACTCGCCCTGCTGGGGCCTGGACAACCGCACCGTGGCCCTGCGCGTACCGACCGGCACACCGGACGCCGTGCGCCTGGAGCACCGCGTAGCCGGGGCGGATGCCAACCCCTACCTGCTGATGGCGGCGGTCCTGGCCGGCGTGCACCACGGTTTGACCAACAAGGTCGAGCCGAACGAGCCGGTGGAAGGCAACTCCTACGAGCAGAACGAGCAGAGCCTGCCAAACAACCTGCGCGATGCCCTGCGCGAGTTGGACGACAGCGAAATCCTCGCTCGGTATATCGATCCCAAGTACATCGACATTTTTGTCGCCTGCAAGGAAAGCGAGCTGGAGGAGTTCGAACACTCCATCTCCGACCTTGAGTACAACTGGTATCTGCACACCGTCTAGTGCGTGCTGCCCGGGGGCGTCACAGCCCCCGGGCCATCAATGCGATATGTATAATCTTCGCGGCCCTGCCAGGAGATCGCCATGACGCGCACCGTCACGCCCCGCAAACCCCGAGCGCGCAGTCAGGCGCGCATCGACACCATCCTCGATGCCGCACGGGTGCTGCTGGCCAGCGAAGGGGTCGGCAGCCTGTCGATCTACAGCGTTGCCGACCGGGCCGGCATCCCGCCCTCCTCCGTCTACCATTTCTTCGCCAGCGTCCAGGCCCTGCTCGAGGCGCTCACCGCCGACGTGCACGCGGCGTTTCGTGCCTGCCTGCAGGCCCCCATCGATATCGCCCGCATGCGCGATTGGCGTGATCTTTCACGCCTGGTCGAGCAACGCATGCTGGATATCTACGAAGAGGATGCGGCCGCGCGCCAGTTGATCCTGGCGCAGCATGGGCTCAGTGAAGTGACCCAGGCCGACC
This sequence comes from Pseudomonas sp. HR96, assembly GCF_034059295.1. Lineage (NCBI taxonomy): Bacteria > Pseudomonadati > Pseudomonadota > Gammaproteobacteria > Pseudomonadales > Pseudomonadaceae > Pseudomonas > Pseudomonas sp. HR96. The sequence goes on along the minus strand of NZ_CP139141.1, from coordinate 377,505 downwards.
GCCAGCACGACCTGGAGCTGGGCAAGCTGATGCACCAGCTGTTCGACCGCCACTTCGAACTGCCGCGCCTGCCGGACGAAGTCGACGTGTTCGCGCTGGCCATGGAACTGGGGGACCGCGTGTATGCGCGGTCCATGCAGCTGCACGGGCACATCACCCCGCGCATGGCCGAGGAAGGCATGCGCGTGTTCGATGCGTATCTGGGGTTGTATCTGCCACCTTTTCTGGCTCGCCGCGCGACCGCCTGACGACCAGGACAATCGTGGGAGCGGGCTTGACCGCGAGCGGTCAAAGCTTGGCGATCGACACTTCCGTCGACTTGACGAAGGCAATCACCTCACTGCCCACCACCAACTCCAGCTCCTTGACCGAGCGGGTGGTGATCACCGAGGTGACGATGCCCGAGGCCGTCTGCACGTCGATTTCCGACAGCACCGGCCCCTCGATGATTTCCTTGACGGTGCCTTTGAACTGGTTGCGTACGTTGATCGCTTTGATGCTCATGGGGTAGTCCTCCAGGTAATGAATTAAAGCGCCCAGCGCAGTTGGGTGGGCAAGGGTGAGGTCGGCTCCGGGTCGGGTGGGTTGCCCGGCAGGGCCAGCACCCGGTGCAGCACCTGCGCTTCCAGCGAGGCCAGGCGATGCGAACCGCGGGCGCGGGGGCGCGGCAGGTCGACCAACAGGTCGAGGCCCACTTCGCCCTCCTCGATCAGGATCACCCGATCGGCGACCGCCACCGCTTCGCTGACGTCGTGGGTCACCAGCAACACCGTGAAGCCATGCTGTTGCCACAGGCGTTCGATCAACTGCTGCATCTCGATCCGGGTCAAGGCGTCCAGTGCGCCCAGCGGCTCGTCCAGCAACAGCAGCCGCGGCTTGTGGATCAGGGCGCGAGCCAGGGCCACCCGTTGCTTCTGGCCGCCGGACAGCGCGGTCGGCCATTCATGGGCCCGTTCCGCCAGCCCCACGGCTTCCAGGGCTTGCAGCGCCTGGGGGCGCCAGTCGCCCTTGAGGCCCAGGCCGACGTTGTCGATGACCTTTTTCCAGGGCAGCAGACGCGCCTCCTGGAACATCAGCCGGGTGTCTTCGCGCGCCTCGCTGAGCGCGGCGGTGCCGGCCAGCAATTGCCCGCTGCTGGGTTGGTCGAGACCGGCCAGCAGGCGCAGCAAGGTACTCTTGCCGCAGCCGCTTCGGCCGACGATGGCGACGAATTGCCCGGCCGGGATGTGCAGATCGATCTCGCGCAGCACTTCGCGCTCGCCGAACGCCTTGCGCAGCTTGCGCGCGGCCAGGGGTATGCCGCGCAACAGATGCGGCGGTTGTTCTCTGAGCACGGTCATGCGGCGCTCCTTTTTACCGAGGGGCTGCCGGCAGCAGTGGCCGGGGTCTTCTTCACCACCTGGTACGCCGGATGCCAGCGCAGCCAGACGCGCTCCAGGCCACGGGCGGCAAGGTCGGCGAGCTTGCCGAGAACCGCATAAAGGACGATGGCCAGAACCACCACGTCGGTCTGCAGGAATTCGCGAGCGTTCATCGCCAGGTAACCGATACCGGAACTGGCCGAAATGGTTTCCGCCACGATCAGGGTCAGCCACATGAAGCCCAGGGCGAAGCGCACACCCACCAGGATCGACGGCAACGCACCCGGCAGGATCACCTGGCGAAACAGCCCGAAACCCGACAGCCCATAACTGCGCGACATCTCCACCAACGCCGGGTCGACGTTGCGAATGCCGTGGTAGGTATTCAGGTAGATCGGGAACAGGGTGCCCAGCGCCACCAGGAAAATCTTCGCGGTCTCGTCGATGCCGAACCACAGGATCACCAGCGGAATCAGCGCCAGGTGCGGCACGTTGCGGATCATCTGGATCGAGCTGTCGAGCAACCGTTCACCCCAGGCCGACAGCCCGGTGATGAAGCCCAGGATCAGGCCGATGCTCCCGCCGATGACAAAGCCCACCGCGGCGCGCCAGGTGCTGATGCCCAGGTGGGTCCAGATCTCGCCGCTGCGCACCAGGCTCACGCCGGCTTCGATGACCGCAGCAGGGGATGGCAGGATCCGCGTGGACAGCCAGCCGGCCGACACCGACAGCTGCCAGGCCAGCAGCAACAGGACCGGCAGCGCCCAGGGCGCCAGCCGGTGTAACCATGGATTGTTCATTGGCCTGTCCTCAGCTTTGTGCTGCGGCTTTGGGCAGGATGTCGTTGGCCACCATCTCGCCGAACGGGCTCACGTAGCTCGCGCCCTCGGGCAGGCCCGGACGCTCGACGTCCAGGTGCGGGAACAGCAGTTCGGCCACTCGATACGACTCTTCCAGGTGCGGATAGCCGGAAAAGATGAAGGTGTCGATGCCCAGCGCCGCGTACTCCTTGACCCGCGCGGCCACGGTCGGGCCATCGCCGACCAGCGCCGTGCCGGCACCGCCGCGCACCAGGCCGACCCCGGCCCACAGGTTGGGGCTGACTTCGAGCTTTTCCTTGCTGCCACCGTGCAGGGCCGCCATGCGTTGCTGGCCGACCGAATCGAAGCGCGCCAGGGACGCCTGCGCACGCTTGATGGTCTCGTCGTCGACGTGGGAGATGAGGCGGTCGGCGGCTGCCCACGCTTCAGCGTTGGTCTCGCGCACGATCACGTGCAGGCGGATGCCGAAGCGTACGCTGCGGCCCAGCTTGGCGGCCTTCTCGCGCACGGCGGCGATCTTCTCGGCGACCGCTTCCGGCGGCTCGCCCCAGGTCAGGTACAGCTCGACCTGTTCGGCAGCGAGGTCCTGCGCGGCATCCGAGGAGCCACCGAAATACAACGGCGGCCGCGGCTGCTGCACCGGTGGATAGAGCAGCTTGGCGCCTTTGACGGTCAGGTGCTTGCCGTCGTAGTCGACCGTCTCGCCTTCCAGCACGCGGCGCCAGATGCGGGTGAATTCCACCGAAGCTTCGTAACGCTCTTCATGGCTGAGGAACAGGCCGTCACCCGCCAGTTCGTCCGGATCGCCGCCGGTTACCAGGTTGAACAGCGCACGGCCGCCGGAAAGGCGGTCGAGGGTCGCCGCCTGCCGCGCGGCAACGGTGGGAGAAATGATGCCCGGACGCAGCGCAACGAGGAACTTCAAGCGCTGGGTCACCGGGATCAGCGAGGCCGCCACCAGCCAGGAATCTTCGCAGGAGCGCCCGGTCGGAATCAGCACGCCACCGAAGCCCAGGCGGTCGGCGGCCTGGGCGATCTGTTGCAGGTAGCCGTGATCGACCGCCCGTGCACCTTCGGAGGTGCCAAGGTAATGGCCATCACCGTGGGTGGGCAGGAACCAGAAAATATTGAGGCTCATGGAGTTGTCTCCTAAGGGGGTGAGGCGGGGCCAGCCGTGCAGGGCGGCGGCAGGCCCGGCGCGGCTTACTGGGCGCTGGCGACTTTCTTGCCGGGCGGCGTCCAGATCACGTCTTTCACGGACAAGGGTTTGGGAATCAGTTTGAGCTGGTAAAAGCTGTCGGCGATTTTCTGCTGCGCCGCGATCACCTCGGGGGTCATGAAACCGGCCCCGTAGCCCTGGCGCTTGACCGAGGTCAGGGTGATGTCGGCCGGCAGGCCGAGCAGCGGCGCGACTTGTGCGGTGACTTCATCCGGGTGGGCCTTGGACCACTCGCCCACCGAGCGCACTTCGTCGATCAGGGTGGCGATCACCTGTGGATGCTCGGCGGCGAAAGGCCGGGTCGCCAGGTAGAACTGGTGGTTGTCGGCCAGGCCGCTGGCGTCACGCAGGGTGCGCGCCTTTAGCTGGTTTTCGGCGGCGGCCTGGTACGGGTCCCAGATCACCCAGGCGTCCACCGCGCCGCGCTCGAAAGCCGCGCGAGCGTCGGCCGGCGCCAGGAACACGGTCTGGATGTCGCTGTACTTGAGGCCGGCATCCTCCAGCGCACGCACCAGCAGGTAGTGCACGTTGGAGCCTTTGTTGAGCACCACCTTCTTGCCCTTGAGCTCGGCAACCGATTTGATCGGCGAATCCTTGGGCACCAGGATCGCCTCGCTGGCAGGCGCTGGCGGCTCATAGGCGACATACACCAGATCGGCACCGGCCGCCTGGGCAAACACCGGAGGGGTTTCGCCGGTGACGCCGAAATCGATCGAGCCGACGTTCAAGCCCTCTAGCAGCTGCGGCCCACCCGGAAACTCGGTCCATTGCACCTGCACGCCTTGTTCGGCGAGGCGTTTTTCCAGCGAACCGCGCGCCTTGAGCAGCACCAGGGTGCCGTATTTCTGGTAACCGATACGCAGGGTGTCGGCCTGGGCCTGGCTCAACGCGCCGAACGCAACGGCGGCGCTGAACAAGGCGAAAAGACTGCGGCGCAAAATCTGGGTGCGCATTGACGCTCTCCGGGGCTGCGGGATAAGGAAAGTGGGTGCGGCTTAGCGGTTGGGCTGCGGGGTCAGGCGCAGGTACGGCTTGACGGCCTTGTAGCCTTTGGGAAAGCGCTGCTTGATCTCGTCTTCGTCCTTGAGCGAGGGCACGATCACCACGTCGTCGCCGTCCTGCCAGTTGGCCGGGGTGGCCACCTTGTGACTGTCGGTCAGCTGCAGAGAGTCGATCACCCGCAGGATCTCGTGGAAGTTGCGCCCGGTGCTGGCCGGGTAGGTGATGGTCAGGCGGACCTTCTTGTTCGGGTCGATGACGAACAGCGAACGCACGGTCAGGGTGTCGTTGGCGTTGGGGTGGATCAGGTCGTAGAGGTCGGACACCTTGCGGTCGGCGTCGGCGAGGATGGGGAAGTTCACCGTGGTCGCCTGGGTCTCGTTGATGTCGTCGATCCAGCGGTGGTGAGAGTCGACCGGGTCCACCGACAGGGCGATGGCCTTGACCCCGCGCTGGGCGAACTCGTCCTTGAGCTTGGCGGTGAAGCCCAGTTCAGTGGTGCACACCGGCGTGAAGTCGGCGGGGTGGGAGAACAGCACGCCCCAGCTGTTACCCAGCCACTCATGGAAATGAATGGTGCCGGCGCTGGAATCCTGAACAAAATCGGGGGCTATGTCGCCGAGTCTGATGGTCATGCTGCTGCTCCTGGGCTGTGTTGCTTGGAGCGCTACTGTGCACTGAGTCAGGAAAGATAAAAAAGAATAAATAACGATTTGGATATTCTTGAAAAGAATAACGAATATAGAATGAAAAAAACCCGGCCGGGGCCGGGTTTTTTCGATTGCGACAACCTTACTTCAGCGGGAACTGATAGCTCAGGATGACGCGGTTCTCGTCTTGTTCACGCTGGTTAGCAGCGCTCGAGAAGTTGTTGCGCCACGAAGCGTTCTTCCACATCACGCCGAAGTTCTTCAGCGGGCCTTCGGGCACTACGTAAGCGATGGTGATGTCGCGTTCCCACTCGTTGGCACCATCAGCAGTCTGTACGGGACGGGCCGCGTTGGAGTACAGGTCGATGTTGTCGCCACGCAGATAGACAATACCAAAGGTTGCACCAGGCACACCCAGTTTGGCGAAGTCATACGAGTAGCGAGCCTGCCAGGTTTTCTCACCGGCACGGCCGAACTTCTGGATCTGCATGTCAGTGATGGTGTAGTTCGACGAACCGTCACCCTGGTTCAGCCACGGGAAGTCGCTGCTGCCGTTGCTGACCTGATAACCGCCACCAAAGGTGTGACCGGCCACGGTGTAGAGGAACAGACCGCTGGCCAGGTTGTTGTCGACTTCGCCACGACCACTTGGGGAGTTCTGATAGGCGCCGGTCGAGTAGTACAGGGTGTTGTTGCCGTCTTTGCCGTCGCTGCTGCTGTGGAAGTAACGCAGATCAGACTTCAAGACACCCGGGCCGATCGACCAGTTGTGTACCAGGCCGACGAAGCTCTGGTTGTAGAAGTCTTCCAGGTTGCCGAAATAGTACTGCAGCAGCAGGTCTTTGGTGACTTTGTAATCAGCACCGGCGTAGCGGAAATCGTTGCTGCGACGACCCGTTGCTAGGTTGCTGTTACCACCACCGTTGGCGCCGCTGATCGACAGATCTTCGGTGTTGCTGGAGTTACGGCCCTTGGCTTCGGTGATCTTGCCCGCGATCAAGGTCACATCCTTGATGTCGTTGGACGTCACCTGGCCACCGGTCCACCACTGTGGCACCAGGCGACCGTCGTTAGACATGATGACCGGCAGCTTGGGCTGCAGAGTGCCCAGCTTCAGTTCAGTCTTGGAGACTTTGGCCTTGGCCGTCAGGCCCATGGTCGCGAAGTCGTCAACGGCATCGCCATTGCGCTGGCTCGGGAACACAGTGCCGCCATCGAGGGAGCTGGTCGCGTTCTGGCCGTTGGAACCACGGCCGGAATCCAGGCGCAGGGCGTACACGCCGATAGCGTCCAGACCGAAGCCTACGGTGCCTTTGGTATAACCAGAGATGAACTCGGCCTGGAAGGCCTGACCCCACTCGGAGTTGAGGCTCTGTACACCATTGCGCTTGTTGGCAGCGGTGTTGGTGTCCGAATCACGGTTGTCAGTGTTGATGTAGAAGTTGCGCAGCTTCAGGGTCGCTTTACTGTCATCCAGAAAGCCATCGGCGTGAGCCTGGCTGACCAGAACGCCCGCGGCAACAGCCAGCGCCAGGGTGGATTTATACATTGAACAGCTCCTCTCAATATTTTCTAATTTTTGTGTGCCATGGCTGGGAATCTGTCGTTCCTTTGCGCCAGCGAGCGTGATTAAGTCCAAAACTGACCGACCGGTCAACAACCATCGGTCAGTCGCCATTGAACTTTTCCACCCACGTTCGGGGCGTGCAGCTTAAAGAACATTTCATAGGCGCCAAAAGAATTGTTTCAACACCGTTGATACGAATTTGGAATAACAAACCTACCCAACACTCTTAAAAGTTCTTTAAAGCGGCAAACCTCATAAGCTAAGCACTAAAAAGTATTTACTGCGGCTTTTTTAGATCGTTTAGCTTCAGCAGACCGGACGACCGGCCGCTCATTCTCCCGACCCTTTATTACAGAATTGCTACACCCGAGGTGTACTATGGCTATCGGCCGCTCCCTTCCTAACTCAAATTTCACCTTCAAGATTCTTTCCACGCTGACCTTGGGTGTCGCTATCGCGTTGGCCGCGGCCATTCCCGCACAGGCCGACGAAACCTTGCACGTGGGTTACCAGACCGGTATCGACCCGAGCAAAGTGCCCCAGGCCGACGGCACCTACGAAAAAGCGATTGGCGAGAAGATCGACTGGCGCCGCTTCAACAGTGGCCCGGAAGTGGTCACGGCCCTGGCCTCGGGCGACCTGCAGATCGGCAACCTGGGCTCCAGCCCGCTGGCCGCAGCGGCCTCGCGCAAACTGCCGATCGTGGCGTTCATTGTCTCGGCACAGATCAATTCGGCTGAAGCCCTGGTGGTGCGCAACGGCAGCGGCATCGACAACCCGCAGCAGCTGGTGGGCAAGACCATTGCCACACCGTTCGTGTCCACCTCGCACTACAGCCTGCTGGGCGCCCTGAAACACTGGGGCCTGGAAGGCAAGGTCAAGGTGGTCAACCTGCAACCGGCGGAGATCGCCGCCGCCTGGAAGCGCGGCGACATCGACGGCGCATTCGTCTGGTCGCCGGCCCTGGGGGAAATCCGCAAGACCGGCAAGACCCTTACCGATGCCGCACAGGTCGCCCAATGGGGCGCGCCGACGTTCGAGGTGTGGGTAGCGCGCAAGGACTACGCCGACAAGCACCCGGACGTGGTCGCCAAATTCGCCAAGGTCACCCTCGATTCGTTCGCCGACTACGCCGCCCACAAGGACGCCTGGACCGCCGACTCGGCGCCGGTGCAGAAGATCGCCAAGCTGACCGGCGCCAATGCCGCCGACGTGCCTGAACTGCTCGCCGGCTCGGCCTTCCCCGACGCCAAGGCGCAGCAAACCCCAGCCTTGCTGCAGGGTGGTACCGCCAAAGCCATCGCCCAGACCGCCGATTTCCTCAAGGAGCAGGGCAAGGTGGAAAGCGTGCTGCCGGACTACTCGCCCTACGTCAGCGCCAAGTTCGCGGAGTAACCGGCATGGCCCAGCTGCAGCTCGAACGCATCAGCGCCCACTACCCCGGCGCGGCCGCGCCGGTGCTCGCCGACATCTCCCTGACCCTCGGGCCACAGCAGTTGTTGGTGGCGCTGGGGCCCTCGGGCAGCGGCAAGACCTCACTGTTGAACCTGATCGCCGGCTTCGTGCGGCCCAGCGCCGGGCGCATCACCCTCGACGGCGTACCGGTGCAGGGGCCGGGGGCCGAGCGCGGGGTGGTGTTCCAGGACGACGCCCTGCTGCCCTGGCAGAACGTGCTGGCCAACGTCGGCTTCGGCCTGGCGCTGGCCGGCGTGCCGCGTCAGCAACGTGACCAGCGCGCCCGCGAGATGCTCGCCCTGGTCGACCTTGCCGACTTCGGCGAGCGCCATGTCTGGCAGCTGTCCGGGGGCCAGAAGCAACGGGTGGGCCTGGCGCGCGCCTTGGCCGCCGACCCGCGCGTGCTGCTGATGGACGAGCCGTTCGGCGCCCTTGACGCCTTCACCCGCGAGCAGATGCAGGAGCTGTTGCTGCAGGTCTGGCAACGCACGGCCAAGCCAGTGTTCCTGATCACCCATGACATCGAGGAGGCGGTATTCCTCGCCACCGACCTGATCCTGCTGGCGCCCAACCCCGGCCATATCGAGGAGCGCCTGGCGCTGGATTTCGGCCTGCGCTACGGCGCCGGCGAATCGGCGCGCTCGATCAAATCCGACCCGCGTTTCATCGAAACCCGCGAACACGTGCTCTCGCGGGTGTTTTCCCAACGCGCAGCCTTGCGCCAGGAGCCGGCATGAGCAGCTACCAGATCCCTGTCAGCAAAGCCGCCCAGGCGCCTGCCGCAGCGCGCGGCAAATGGCGCATCGGCACCCGCTGGATCAGCACCCTGACCCTCGCGGCCGTGCTGTTGCTGTGGTGGGCGGTGACCGCCGGCGGCCTGATCGAACCCTTGTTCCTGCCGCCCCCCAGCGCGGTGGTGGAAAAAGGCTGGCTGCTGGCGACCAAGGGCTACATGGACGTCACGCTCTGGCAGCACCTGGGCGCCAGCCTGCAACGCATCGGCATCGCCCTGGTGTTCGCCGTACTGTTCGCCATTCCGGTGGGCATCGCCATCGGCACCAACCGCATCGCCCAAGGCATCCTGGACCCGCTGATCGAGTTCTACCGGCCGATTCCGCCCCTGGCGTATCTGCCGCTGATCGTGATCTGGTGCGGCATCGGCGAGCTGTCCAAGGTACTGCTGATCTACCTCGCGATCTTCGCCCCGATCGCCATCGCCACTGCCACCGGTGTGCGCAATGTCGACCCGGCGCGGCTGCGCGCTGCGCAGTCGCTCGGGGCAACACGCGCACAACTGATCCGCCATGTGATCCTGCCGAGTGCCCTGCCGGATATCCTCACCGGCGTGCGCATCGGGCTGGGGGTCGGCTGGTCGACCCTGGTCGCCGCCGAGCTGATCGCCGCCACCAGCGGGCTGGGCTTCATGGTGCAGTCGGCCGCGCAGTTCCTGGTCACCGACGTGGTGGTGCTGGGCATCCTGCTGATCGCTCTGATCGCCTTCGGCCTGGAAATGGGCCTGCGCGCGCTGCAACGTCGGCTGGTGCCCTGGCATGGCCAGAGCCATTGAAGCTGCAAGCGTTTACAACTGACCACGCCGACAGTTCGGCGCTGATGGACGAGTATCGAGATGAACCTGCAACTGTTTCCCCTGAGCCCTGCCCTTGGCGCCCGCGTCGAGGGTGTGGACTTGAGCCTGCCACTGGCTGAAGCCGAGCGTGACGCCATCGAACGCGCCCTGTTGCAACACCAGGTGCTGTTCTTTCGCAACCAGCCGCTGACCCCGCGCCAGCAGGCGGACTTCGCGCGGCGCTTCGGCGACCTGCACATCCACCCGATCTACCCCAACGTGCCGGAGCAGCCCGAAGTGCTGATCCTCGACACGGCAGTGACCGACGTACGCGACAACGCCATCTGGCACACCGACGTGACCTTCCTGCCCACCCCGGCCATGGGCGCAGTGCTCAGCGCCAAACAGGTGCCGGCCTGGGGCGGCGACACACTCTGGGCCAGTGGCGCTGCCGCCTACGAAGCACTGTCGGCGCCGCTCAAGCGACTGCTGGACGGCCTCACCGCGACCCATGACTTCACCAAGTCCTTCCCGCTGGAGCGCTTCGGCAGCACCGCCGAAGACCTCGCCCGCTACGAAGCAACGCGCCGCCAGCATCCGCCGTTGTCGCACCCAGTGATCCGCACCCACCCGGTCAGCGGGCGCAAAGGCCTGTTCGTCAGCGAAGGCTTCACCACCCGCATCAACGAACTGGAACCGGCCGAAAGCCAGGCCATCCTCAACCTGCTGTTCGCCCACAGCACCCGCCCGGAGTTCACCGTGCGCTGGCAATGGCAGGCGGGCGACGTGGCGTTCTGGGACAACCGCTGCACGCAACATTACGCCGTGGACGACTACCGCCCGCAGCGGCGGGTGATGCACCGGGCGACGGTGTTGGGGGATGTGCCGGTTTGAAGGGCGAGGTGATGCCCTCGCCAGCTCCGCCGGCTCCTACGCCAACCCCGGGGCCCCCACAGGTGGCGTAGGAGCCGGCGAAGCTGGCGAGGTTGCAAAAACCGCGCATGGCCAGACAATGCGCCCATCACTGCGCCAGTGATGGCTTCTCCCACAGATTGATGCCGCCCTCCACCGCGAACCGATCGATCTCGGCCAATTCCTCGGCACTGAACTTCAGGTTGTCCAGAGCCTTGACGTTCTCGACGATCTGCTCGGGCCGGCTGGCGCCGATCAGCGCCGAGGTCACCCGTGGATCGCGCAGGGTCCAGGCCAGGGCCATCTGCGCCAGGCTCTGACCGCGCTTCTGGGCGATCGCGTTGAGCGCGCGGATGTGCGCCAGATTGGTCTCGGACAGATGCGACTTCTGCAAGGAGCCACCACCCGGGCGATTGACTCGCGAGTCTTCCGGCACGCCATTGAGGTACTTGTCGCTGAGCAGCCCCTGGGCCAGCGCAGTGAACACAATCACCCCGGCCCCGACTTCCTCGGTCACGTCCAGCAGGTCCTTCTCGACCCAACGGTTGAGCAGGTTGTACGCCGGCTGATGAATCAAAAGCGGCACCTTCCACTCTTGCAGCAACCTGGCCATCTCGCGAGTCTTGGTGCCCGAGTAGGACGAAATGCCGATATACAACGCCTTGCCCTGCTGCACGGCAGTGGCCAGCGCGCTGGCGGTCTCTTCCAGCGGCGTGTCCGGGTCGAAGCGGTGCGAATAGAAGATATCCACATACTCGAGGCCCATACGCTGCAGGCTCTGGTCGAGGCTGGCCAGTACATACTTGCGCGAACCGCCACCCTGCCCGTACGGCCCCGGCCACATGTCCCAGCCAGCCTTGCTGGAGATGATCAGCTCGTCGCGATAATGCTTGAAGTCCTCGCGCAACAACCGCCCGAAATTGACCTCGGCGCTGCCGTAGGGCGGGCCGTAGTTGTTGGCCAGATCGAAGTGGTTGATCCCCAGGTCGAACGCCGTGCGCAGCATTGCGCGCTGGGTATCGATCGGCGTGGCATCGCCGAAGTTGTGCCAGAGGCCCAGTGACAGGGCAGGCAGCACCAGGCCACTGCGGCCCACTCGGCGGTAGGGGACGGATTCGTAGCGATTTTTGGCGGCGATGTAGGTCATTGTCATTCCTGTTGTTATCGAGGACTGAAAAATCAGCGGACAGACTCATGGAGGCTGGCCGCTTTCCAGGGTTCAAGCAACTGCAAATGCTTAACGCACCATATGCAGGAACTGCATATGCCGCTCGTACTGATCGAGAATATCGTTGATCACCTGCTCCTTGTTATACCCCACCAGGTCGTAGTCCTGACTGCCTTCGGCCAGGTGCACTTCAGCGCGGTAGTAGCGGCGGTTCTTCAGCTCCTGGTTGCCCATGCCGCCGCGGGCGAAGGATGGCGTGAAGTAGCCGCGCATCTGCACCTGATAGATGAACGGGCGCTCCTCGCCGTGGCCGATTTCCAGGGTGACGTTGTCGTGGCCGGAGTCTTCCTGGGTGACAGCGGTGAGGCCTTTCTCGGCGAAAACCGCAGTGACTTCGGCAATGGCCGGGCGCACCACGGCGTCCATGATGCGGTAGACCTCGTCACGCGACGGGAAGCTGACCGCCTGGGCCAGGCGCTGGCGCCAGCCGCCGCGGCCCGGGCGGGCGCTGGCAGCGGGGGCCAGGGAGTAGAGCTGGGCAATCTTGCGTTGCGACTCCAGGTGGAAGGCCTTGTGCAAGCCCCACATCATGGCCAGCAGAATCAGCGAGAACGGCAGCGAGGTCAGCACCACAGCGGACTTCAGCGAATCGATGCTGCCGGCGAACAGCAGGCCGCCGGTGATCAAGGCGGTCATCGCGCCCCAGAACACCCGCAGCCATTTCGGCCCGTCTTCGTCCGGGCTGCCGCCTCGCGCCGAGAGCGTGGACAGCACCACGGTGCCGGAGTCTGCCGAGGTGACGAAGAACACGAAGCTGATGAACACCGTGACGGCGATCACCGTCTTGCTCCACGGGTAGGTTTGCAACAGCAGGTAGAGGGTCTTGGCCGGGTCGACGATCGCCGACTGCCCCAGGGCAGTCATGCCGTGGCCCAGTACCAGTTCGATGGCGCTGTTACCAAAAATCGACATCCACGCCAGGGTGAAACCCAGCGGGATCAGCAGCACGCCGAAAACAAACTCGCGGATCGTACGCCCGCGCGAAATGCGCGCGATGAAGAGACCCACGAAAGGCGCCCAGGCAATCCACCAGGCCCAGTAGAAGATGGTCCAGTTGCCCAGCCAATCGCTCTTGGCGTTGTAGGCATAGACGTCGAAACTCTTGCTCGGCAAGGCGCCGAGGTAGTCGCCGATGTTCTGGATCAAGGTGTTGAGCAGGTGCTGGGTCGGCCCGGCGAACAGCACGAACAGCAGCAGCGCACAGGCCAGCAGCATGTTGATGTCGGACATTACCCGCACGCCCTTGTCAACCCCGGCCACGGCCACGGCGATGGCCGCGCCCATCATCAGCACGATCAGGCCCATCTGCACCCACTGGGTATGGGGCACGCCGAACAGGTAGTCGAGCCCGGCGTTGAGGTGCAACACGCCAAAACCCATGTCGGCGCCCAGGCCGAACACCGTGGCGATGATGCCGAAGCCGTCGACCGCGTAGCCGATCGGCCCGTTGATGCGCTTGCCGATCAATGGGTACAGCGCCGAGCGCAGGGCCAATGGCAGGTTGTGTCGGTAGGCGAAATACGCCAGGGCCATGCCGACGAACGCGAACACGCCCCAGCCATGCAGGCCCCAGTGCAAAAACAGCAGCTGCATCGCCTGGCGCGCCGACGCCTCGGTGCCGCCGACGCCCTGGGGCGGGTGCAGCATGTGGGTCAGGGGTTCGGAGACGCAGAAGAAGAACAGCGTGATGCTGATGCCGGCGGCGAACAGCATGCCGGCCCAGGACAGGTAGCTGAACTCGGGCTCGTCATGGTCGGCGCCAAGCTTGATCTTGCCGTAGCCGGACAAGGCGGTGGCCACTACAAACACCAAGTACAGGGTCATGGCCAGCATGTAGTACCAGCCGACGGTGTTGGCGGCCCACTCCTGGGCGGCCAGCAGCCACTGCTGGGCCTGCTGCGGCATGGCGATCACCACCAGGCCGAAGATCAGGATAAAGCTCGCCGCAAAGTAGAATACCGGCGCGTTCATGCGGACTGCGCCGCTGGGAGGTGCACTCATCAGAAGCCTGCTCTGCTTTTATTGAACAAGCGTTCAATTTAAACACGGATAGCCGCTCAGGCCTAATCCGTGCGATGAGTGCGCCCTCGGCGCAGCCTGTCGGGCCCGGTCAGACAGTGCCGTCATGCTGGGCATTGGCCTGGGTCACGTTGCTGCCGGCCGGTACGCTGCGGGTCAGCCAGACATTGCCGCCGATGGTCGAGCCCTGGCCGATGGTGACTCGGCCAAGGATGGTTGCCCCGGCGTAGATGACCACGTCGTCTTCGACGATGGGGTGGCGTGGGTGGCCCTTCTGCAGGTTGCCCGCCTCGTCGGCCGGGAAGCGTTTGGCGCCCAGGGTGACCGCCTGATAGATGCGCACGCGCTCGCCGATGATCGCCGTTTCGCCGATCACCACGCCCGTCCCGTGGTCGATGAAGAAGCTTGGGCCGATCTGCGCGCCGGGATGGATGTCGATGCCGGTGGCCGAGTGGGCCAGCTCCGAGCTGATGCGCGCCAGCAAGGGCAGGCCGGCGCGGTACAGGTGATGAGCCAGGCGATGGTGGATGACCGCCAGCACGCCGGGGTAGCACAGCAGCACTTCGTCGACGCTGCGCGCCGCCGGGTCGCCGCGGTAGGCGGCCAGCACGTCGGTGTCCAGCACCCGGCGCAGTTGCGGCAGCGCTGCGGCGAACTCCTGGGTCAGGCGCACGGCGTGGGCATCCACCTCGACGTAGTCGCAGTTGCCGTGCCGGGCGGCGTAGCGCAGTTCCAGGCGAGCCTGGATCAGCAGCGCGTTGAGGGCGGCATCCAGGGTATGGCCGACATAGAAGTCTTCGCTCTCCTCACGCAGGTCCACCGGGCCCAGGCGCATGGGAAACAGCGCGCCGCAGAGCTGCTCGAGGATGGTCTTGATCGCCTCGCGGGAGGGCAGCTCGCGGCCGCCCTGTTGGCCACAGCTGCGTCCGTTCTGCCGACGCCAGTCGTCACGGGCCGAGCGCAGCTGGCCGACGATGGCCTGCAGCTGCCAATGGCCTTTGCGCGGTTGAGAAATGTCGTTCACGGTCAACTCCTGCGGTTCAACGGGCGGCTCAACGGGTGGCGAAGCGCCTGGCGGCGCCCACGATACGGTAAAAGCCGGGGTGGCAAAAAGAACACTTTGTGCAAGACGGTACGTATCAGAGCATAAGCCCGCACGCGCCGTTCCGTGTTGCCGGGCGCACTTGCTATAGTCCACCGCGCACACAGAACCCTGGAACGCCCCCATGCTCAGCCAACGCCTTGCCCGCTTCCCCCGCCTGGACCTGCTCACCGCGCCGACGGCCTTGCACAAGCTGCCGCGCTTGTCGCAGCGGCTGGGGCGCGACATCTACGTCAAGCGCGACGACACCACGCCGCTGGCCATGGGCGGCAACAAGCTGCGCAAGCTTGAGTACCTGGCCGCCGATGCCCAGGCGCAAGGTGCCGACACCCTGGTCACCGCTGGCGCGATCCAGTCCAACCACGTGCGCCAGACCGCCGCCCTCGCCGCGCAACTGGGCCTGGGCTGCGTGGCGCTGCTGGAGAACCCCATCGCCACGGACCAGGTCAGCTATCTGGGCAACGGCAACCGGCTGCTGCTGGATCTGTTCGGCGCCCAGGTCGAGCGGGTCGACAGTCTCGACCACGCCGACGCCCAGCTGCAAGCACTGGCTGAGCGCCTGAGCGCAGCCGGCAAACGCCCCTACATCGTGCCCATCGGTGGCTCCAACCCGTTGGGCGCTCTGGGTTACGTGCGCGCGGGCCTGGAGCTGGCGCAGCAGATCGAGGCCACGGGCCTGGACTTCGCCGCCGTGCTGCTGGCGTCGGGCAGCGCCGGCACCCATGCCGGGCTGGCCCTGGGCCTCGGCGAGCAATACCCGGACCTGCCAGTGATCGGCGTTACCGTGTCGCGCCCGCAGGCGACCCAGCGGCCCAAGGTGGAACAGCTCGCCCAGGCCACCGCGCAATGTCTCGACATGGCGCTGCCAGCGAGCTTCGCGGTGACCTTGTGGGATGAATACTACGGCCCGCGCTACGGTGAACCGAACGCCGGCACCCTGGCGGCAGTCAAGTTGCTGGCGGCCCAGGAAGGCCTGCTGCTGGACCCGGTCTACACCGGCAAGGCCATGGCCGGGCTACTCGACGGCGTGGCTCGCGGGCGCTTCGCCGAAGGGCCGGTGATCTTCCTGCACACCGGCGGCGCGCCGGCGTTGTTCGCCTATCCCGACGTCTGGAACGAGCATTCGGAAATAAACGCATAAGAAAATTGTTTTTTATTATTTTCAACGCTAAAACGGCCGCTTTATAGTGGCGCCCGCAACATCAGATCTGAACGTCATTCCTACAACAACACAGGGGCTGCACATGACTTTTTCCGCACTGCGCAAACACTTTCTGATGGCTGGCCTTGGCCTGGCGCTGGGTTCGGCGATGGTCGGCCAGGCGATGGCCGGCGACCAACTGCAAAAGATCAAGGAAAAAGGCGAGATCACCGTTGGCCTGGAAGGCACCTACCCACCGTTCAGCTTCCAGGACGAGAACGGCAAGCTGGCCGGTTTCGAAGTGGAATTCGCCAACGATCTGGCCAAGAAACTGGGGGTCAAGGTCAAGTTCCAGCCAAGCAAGTGGGATGGCATCCTCGCAGCCCTGGAGTCCAAGCGCCTGGACGTGGTGATCAACCAGGTGACCATCTCCGAGGAGCGCAAGAAGAAGTACGACTTCTCCGAACCCTACACCGTGTCCGGCATCCAGGCGCTGACCAAGAAAGACAAGGCGGCTTCCATCACCAAGCCCGAGGACCTGGCGGGCAAGAAAGTCGGCCTGGGGCTGGGCACCAACTATGAGCAGTGGCTCAAGGACAACGTTCCACAGGCAATCATCAAGACCTACGACGATGATCCGACCAAGTATCAGGACCTGCGCATCGGCCGTATCGACGCGATCCTCGTCGACCGCCTGGCCGCGCTGGAACTGATCAAGAAAACCAACGACACCCTGGCCGTCGCCGGCCCGGTCTTCTCCCGTCAGGAAGCCGGTGTGACCCTGCGCAAAGGCGAGCCGGAGCTGGTGGCAGCGATCAACACCGCCATCGACCAGCTGCGCGCCGACGGTACCCTGCAGGCGCTTTCCAACAAGTACTTCGGCGCTGACGTCACGCAATGATCGAGAACAGCCTGCAGCTGATGCTGGATTCGGCGCCCTTTCTGCTCAAGGGCGCCTACTACACCGTGATCCTCAGCCTGGGGGGCATGTTCTTCGGCCTGCTGCTGGGTTTTGCCCTGGCGCTGATGCGCCTGTCGACCTTGCCGGTGATCGGCTGGGTCGCGCGCATCTACGTGTCGTTCTTTCGCGGCACGCCGCTGCTGGTGCAGTTGTTCGTGATCTACTACGGCCTGCCGGAGCTGGGCATCGAGCTGGAGCCTCTGTCGGCGGCGCTGATCGGCTTCTCGCTGAACATGGCCGCCTACGCCTGTGAAATCCTCCGTGCGGCGATCAGCTCCATCGAACGCGGCCAGTGGGAAGCCGCCGCCAGCATCGGCATGACCCGCGCGCAGACCCTGCGCCGGGCTATCCTGC
The DNA here is from genome assembly GCF_034059295.1 of Pseudomonas sp. HR96. Classification (NCBI taxonomy): domain Bacteria; kingdom Pseudomonadati; phylum Pseudomonadota; class Gammaproteobacteria; order Pseudomonadales; family Pseudomonadaceae; genus Pseudomonas; species Pseudomonas sp. HR96. The sequence continues at coordinate 360,149 of NZ_CP139141.1, read as the reverse complement.
CGCAGGCGGCGCGCACGGCCCTGCCGCCCTTGGGCAACAGCTTCATCTCGCTGGTCAAGGACACGGCGCTGGCGGCCACTATCCAGGTACCTGAGCTATTTCGCCAGGCGCAGCTGATTACTGCGCGCACCTTCGAAGTATTCACCATGTACCTGGCCGCTGCGCTGCTGTACTGGATACTGGCAAGCCTGCTGGCGCATGTGCAACACCGTCTCGAAGTGCGGGTCAACCGCCACGACCAGGAGTAACGCGGCATGATCGTGGTGGAAAAGCTGACCAAGCAATTCAACGGCAACACCGTGCTCAAGGGCATCGACCTGACCATTGCCGCAGGTGAAGTGGTGGCCATCATTGGCCCCAGCGGCTCGGGCAAGACCACCTTCCTGCGCTGCCTCAACCTGCTTGAAGAGCCGAGCAGCGGCCGGATCAGGATCGGCGACATTCAGATCGATGCCGGTCGCAATCTGAGCCAGCAGCAAGGGCTGATTCGCAAGCTGCGCCAGCAGGTCGGCTTCGTGTTCCAGAACTTCAACCTGTTCCCCCATCGCACGGCGTTGGAGAACGTGGTCGAAGGGCCGATCGTGGTCAAGAAGATGCCCCGCGAGCAGGCTCTGGGCCTGGGCCGCAAACTGCTGGCCAAGGTCGGCCTGGCGGGCAAGGAAGACGCCTACCCGCGACGCCTGTCCGGCGGCCAGCAACAGCGGGTGGCGATCGCCCGCGCGCTGGCCATGGAGCCGCAGGTGATTCTGTTCGACGAGCCGACTTCGGCACTGGACCCGGAGCTGGTTGGCGAAGTACTGGCCACCATCCGCGGCCTGGCCGAAGAACGCCGCACCATGGTCATCGTCACCCACGAGATGCAGTTCGCCCGGGATGTGGCCAACCGCGTGGTGTTCTTCGACCAGGGGGTGATCGTCGAACAGGGCGAAGCCAAGACATTGTTCGAAAACCCGCAGCAGGAGCGGACCCGGCAGTTTCTGAGCAAGTTCCTGGCGCATCGGTAGGTCTGAGTCTGGAGATAGCGCGATGGCCGCCACCGGCCGCGCGGGCGGCAGATGGTGGTCATATTGAACATCCAGGCAAGCCATGCGGTTCTCCACATCCCTTCTATCCATATACCCAAACGTTACTAGTTTTAATTTTTATACGCACTTAAGGTATATGCACCGGACCACCGGACCCCCTTGAAGACAACCGCCGCGACACACGTGGCGCGGGCAATCATGTGAGGACGGTATGGTCACTATCACCCCGGTGCCTAACGCCAGGGCTGCGCTGGATGGCGCTGCACAAACCATTCAGGACATTGCGCCGCCGCTGTTGCCGGCCAAGGTCCTGGCCAACGATGAACAGGCCCTGGCCGCCGCGCGCGAGCTGGCCGACCATGCCCGTCCAGGGGCGGCGCATCGCGACCGCGAGCGCGAGTTGCCTTGGGCCGAAATCCAACGGTTCAGCACCAGCGGCCTGGGCAGCATCCTCATCGACCGCGAGTTCGGCGGCCCCCAGGTCAGCCTGCAAACCGTGGCGGAGGTCTTTCGCATCATCAGCGCCGCCGACCCGGCGCTGGGCCAGATCCCGCAGAATCATTTCGCGATCCTCTCCATGCTGGCCGCCGCCGCCACTCCGGCGCAACAGCGCCTGCTGTTTCAAAGCGTGCTCGAGGGCGCGCGCATCGGCAACGGCGGCCCGGAACGCGGCAACAAGAACACCCTGGAACTCAAGGCCCGCCTGGTCGCCGACGCAGACGGGTATCGCGTCAGCGGCCAGAAGTTCTACTCCACTGGCGCGCTGTTCGCCCATTGGGTGGCGGTCAAGGCGGTGAACGACGAGGGCCGCGTGGTGATGGCGTTCATTCGCCGAGGCAGCCCGGGCTTGCGCATCGTCGACGATTGGTCAGGTTTTGGCCAGCGCACCACCGCCAGCGGCACCGTGCTGCTGGAGGACGTCGCGGTGCCGGCTGGGCAGGTGGTGGAGATCTGGCGGCTGGCCGAGGTGCCCAACATCCAGGGCGCGATCTCGCAGCTGATCCAGGCCGCCATCGACGCCGGCATTGCCGAAGCCGCCATCGACGACACCCTCGAGTTCGTCCGCAGCCGCGCGCGCCCCTGGATCGACGCCCACGTCGAGCGCGCCAGCGACGACCTCTATGTGATCGCCGACATCGGCCGCCTCAAGCTCGAACTGCATGCCGCCCAGGCCCTGCTGCGCAAAGCGGCGCGCGTGCTCGACGAGATCCGCCGCCAGCCCATCGATGCCGACGCTGCGGCGCGTGCCTCGATCGCCGTGGCCGAAGCCAAGGTGCTGACCACCGAGATCAGCCTGCAAGCCAGCGAAAAGCTCTTCGAGCTGGCCGGCAGCAGCGCCACCCTCGCCGAGCTGAACCTCGACCGGCACTGGCGCAACGCCCGCGTGCACACCTTGCACGACCCGGTGCGCTGGAAATATCACGCGGTCGGTGCCTGGTACCTCAACGGTCAACGGCCCGCCCGGCACTCCTGGATCTAGAGGCAGAGGTCATGACAGACAATTCCATCGATCAGGGCCCTGTCGCGCTGATCCGCAATGATTCCCACGCCTTGCAGGCCGCCGCCGAACTGGCCGAGCGGCTGCGCACCGACAGCGCCCTGCGCGACCGCGAGCGGCGCCTGCCGTTCGCCGAGCTGGCGGCCTTCAGCGCTTCGGGCCTGTGGGGCATCACGGTGCCCAAGGCGTTCGGCGGCGCCGGGGTGTCCAATGTGACCCTGGCCGAGGTGGTTCGGCGCATCGCCAGCGCCGACGCTTCGCTGGGGCAGATTCCGCAGAACCACTACTACGCCCTCGAAGTGCTGCGGGTGAACGGCAGCCAGGCCCAGCAACAGCGGCTGTATGCCGAAGTGCTGGCCGGCCAGCGCCTGGGCAACGCCCTGGCCGAGCGCGGCACCCGCACCGCCCACGATCGCACCACACGGCTGACCGCCGACGGCGACGGCTTTCGCATCGACGGGCGCAAGTTCTACTCCACCGGCGCGCTCTACGCCCAGCGCATCCCCACCTCGGTGGTGGACGCCGAGGGTCGCCAGCAGCTGGCCTTCGTGCGCGCCGACAGCCCCGGCGTGCAGGTCATCGACGACTGGAGCGGCTTCGGCCAGCGCACCACCGGCAGTGGTTCGGTGGTCTTCGCCAACGCCTGGGTCGCGGCGCAAGACGTCATCCCTTTCCAGAGCGCCTTCGAACGGCCGACCACGGTGGGCCCGCTGGCGCAGATTCTCCACGCCGCCATCGACACCGGCATCGCCCGCGCCGCCCTGGAAGACACCCTGCAATTCGTGCGCACGCGCACCCGACCGTGGATCGACTCCGGCCATGAACGCGCGGTCGACGACCCACTGACGCTCAACACCTTGGGCCGGTTGAGTATCCGCCTGCACGCCGCCGAAGCGCTGCTGGAGCGTGCCGGCGAGGTGCTCGACGCCGCCCAGGCCGACAGCAGCGCCGCGCGAGTAGCCGCCGCATCGATTGCCGTGGCCGAGGCTCGGGCGATCAGCACCGAGATATCCCTGGCCGCCGGCAGCGCCCTGTTCGAGCTGGCGGGCGCCCAGGCCACCCTGGCCGAGCACGGCCTCGACCGCCACTGGCGCAACGCCCGGGTGCACACCCTGCACGACCCGGTGCGCTGGAAGTACCACGCCATCGGTAACTACTACCTCAACCAACAGAACCCGCCGTTGCGAGGCACGATCTGATGAGCAAGAAGCAGATTCTCCTCAATGCCTTCAACATGAACTGCGTCGGCCATATCAACCATGGCCTGTGGACCCACCCACGCGACACCTCCAGCCAGTACAAGACCCTGGAATACTGGACCGAGCTGGCCCGGCTGCTGGAGCGCGGCCTGTTCGACGGCCTGTTCATCGCCGACATCGTCGGCGTCTACGACGTGTACGAGGGCAACGTCGACGTGACTTTGCGCGAGTCCATCCAGCTGCCGGTCAACGACCCGCTGCTGCTGGTCTCGGCCATGGCCGCGGTGACTCGCCACCTGGGCTTCGGCCTGACCGCCAACCTCAGCTACGAGACGCCCTACCTGTTCGCCCGGCGCATGTCGACCCTCGACCACCTGAGCCGCGGCCGGGTCGGCTGGAACATCGTCACCGGCTACCTGGACAGCGCCGCCCGCGCCATGGGCCTGCGCGAGCAGGTTGCCCACGACCGCCGCTATGACCAGGCCGACGAATACCTGCAAGTGCTGTACAAGCTCTGGGAGGGCAGCTGGGAAGACGACGCGGTGGCCGACGACAAGCTTGCGCGGGTTTACGCTCACCCTGAGAAAGTGCACAAGGTCCAGCATCAGGGCGAGTTCTATCAGGTCGAGGGCTACCACCTCTGCGAGCCTTCGCCGCAGCGCACGCCGGTGCTGTTTCAGGCAGGCAGCTCGCCACGCGGCCTGCAGTTCGCCGGCAATCATGCCGAATGCGTGTTCATCAGCGGCCAGGACAAGGCTGCGACCAAGGCCCAGGTCGACAAGGTCCGCGCCAGCGCCGTGGCCGCCGGGCGCGACCCGCAGGCGGTCAAGGTGTTCATGGGCCTGACGGTGATCGTTGCCGAGACCGAACAGGCGGCGCGCGCCAAGCATGCCGAATACCTCGGTTATGCCAGTGCAGAGGCCGGCGTGGCGCACTACTCGGCCTCCACCGCCATCGACTTCTCCACCTACGGGCTCGACGAGCCGATCCAGCACGTCAAGAGCAACGCCATCGAATCGGCCACCCGGGTGCTGCAGAACAACGACTTCACCCGCCGCAAGCTACTCGCCCAGCACGCCCTGGGCGGTCGCTACATCACCCTGATCGGCAACCCGGAACAGGTCGCCGACGAACTGGAAAGCTGGATCGCCGAGACTGGCCTGGATGGCTTCAACCTCGCCCGAACCGTAACCCCGGAAAGCTACGCCGACTTCATCGACCTGGTGATCCCGGTGCTCCAGGCCCGCGGCTCGTACAAGACCGCGTACGCCCCCGGCACCCTGCGCGAAAAGCTGTTCCAACAAGGCCCACGCCTGCCCGCCGAACATACCGGCGCCCATTACCGCCAAGGATCCGCCTCATGACCAAGCACCTCGTACTTGCCGCCCTGCTCGGCCTCGGCCTGATCACCGGCGCCCAGGCCGCCGATGCGCCTTTGAAGGTCGGCACCACCGCCGCTTTCGCCATCCCGCTGGAAGCGGCAGTCGCCGAAGCCGACAAACAGGGCCTGAAGGTGCAGCTGGTGGAGTTCACCGACTGGATCGCACCCAACGTCAGCCTGGCGGCGGGTGACATCGACGTGAACTATTTCCAGCACATTCCGTTCCTGGAGAACGCCAAGGCCGCCGCCGGCTTCGACCTGGTGCCTTACGCGCCAGGGATCATCAATAACGTCGGGCTGTATTCGAAGAAGTACAAAAGCTTCGACGAGCTGCCCAAGGGCGCCACCGTGGCCATCGCCAACGACCCGATCAACAGCGGTCGCGGCCTGCAACTGCTGGCCAAGGCCGGGCTGATCACGCTCAAGCCGGGGGTCGGCTACAAGGCCACCGAAGACGACATCACCGCCAACCCCAAGCAGCTGAAGATCCTTCAGGTCGAGGCCGTGCAACTGGTGCGCGCCTACGACGATGCCGACCTGGTGCAGGGCTACCCGGCCTACATTCGCCTGGCCAAGACCTTCGACGCCGGCTCGGCAATTCTCTTCGACGGCCTCGACCACCCCGAGTACGTCATTCAGTTCGTGATTCAGCCGTCGAAGAAGGACGATCCGCGCCTGGCCAGATTCATCGATATCTACCAGCACTCGCCCGTGGTGCGCGCCTCGCTGGATCAGGTCAACGGCAAGCTCTACCAGGTCGGCTGGAAGGAATGACGCCATGACCCTAGCCAATCCGCAACGCCATCTGGACAGCCTCGCGGGCGCCCCGCAGCGACCGGCCGAGCACCTGCAATTGCGCCCGGAACTCGCCCAGGCGCACGTCAGGCTGATCGGCGTGGGCAAGACATACCAGGGTCAGCAGGGCGCCGTACAGGCCCTGCAGGGCATCGACCTGACCATCCAGCGTGGCGAGATCTTCGGCATCATTGGCCGCAGCGGCGCGGGCAAGTCGTCGCTGCTGCGCGCCATCAACCGCCTGGAGAATCCCAGCGTCGGCCGCGTACTGATCGATCAGGTCGACATCGGCGACTTCGACGAGGACCGCCTGGTGCAGCTGCGCCGCAGCATCGGCATGATCTTCCAGCACTTCAACCTGATGTCGGCCAAGACCGTGTGGCAGAACGTCGAACTACCGCTCAAGGTGGCCGGGGTCGGTCAGGCGGAGCGCTGGCGCAAGGTCAGCGAATTGCTCGAACTGGTCGGCCTGGCCGACAAGCGCGACGCCTACCCGGCGCAGTTGTCCGGCGGCCAGAAGCAGCGGGTCGGCATTGCCCGCGCGCTGGTGCACGACCCGCAGATCCTGCTGTGCGACGAAGCCACTTCGGCGCTGGATCCGGAAACCACCGGCGCCATCCTGCAGTTGCTGCGCGACATCAACCAGCGCCTTGGCCTGACGGTGATCCTGATCACCCACGAGATGGCGGTGATCCGCGACATCTGCGACCGCGTGGTGGTGCTCGAGGGCGGCCGCATCGTCGAGCAGGGTCCAGTCTGGGAAGTGTTCGGCAACCCGCAGCACGAGGTCAGCCGCACCCTGCTCGCGCCGCTGCAACACAACCTGCCCGCCGAGCTGCAGGCGCGCCTGCACTCGGCGCCGCCCGTGCCCGAGGCGGCGCTGGTGCTGGCGTTGCGCATCACCGGCAAAAACGGCCAGGAGCCTGACCTGTCGTCGCTGTTCAACCTGCTCGGTGGCCGGGTCAGCCTGCTGCACGGCGGCATCGAACGCATCCAGGACCATGCCATCGGCCAACTGATCGTCGCCGTGCGCAACTCGCCGCATACTCGCGAACAATTGCTGGAACGCGCCGCACAATGGGCGCAACAGGTGGAGGAACTGGGTTATGTGGCTTGAACGCTTGTGGCAAGGGACCCTGGACACCTTGCTGATGGTCGGTGTGTCGTCGCTGATCGCCTTGCTGGTGGGTATCCCGCTGGCGGTGATTCTGGTCACCAGCGGCAAGGGCGGCATCTACGAAGCGCCGGCGCTGAATCGCGCATTGGGCGCCTTCGTCAATCTGTTCCGCTCGGTGCCGTTCCTGATCCTCATGGTCGCGCTGATCCCCTTCACCCGGCTGATTGTCGGCACCACCTATGGGGTGTGGGCCGCCGTGGTGCCGCTGACCCTGGCGGCCACGCCGTTCTTTGCGCGCATCGCCGAGGTCAGCCTGCGCGAGGTCGACCATGGCCTCATCGAAGCGGCCCAGGCCATGGGCTGCCGGCGCTGGCACATCGTCTGGCACGTGCTGTTGCCTGAAGCGCGCCCGGGAATCGTCGGCGGCTTCACCATCACCCTGGTGACCATGATCAACTCGTCGGCCATGGCCGGGGCGATCGGTGCGGGCGGGCTGGGCGACATCGCCTACCGCTACGGCTACCAGCGCTTCGATACCCAGGTGATGCTGACCGTGATCGTATTGCTGGTGGCACTGGTGGCGGTGATCCAGTTGGGCGGCGACCGCCTGGCCAAGGTGCTCGACCATCGTTGAGCCCTGTAGACTGGCGGGGTCGCTCACCGGGTCACTCACCCGGTAACACCCACCAGGTCACTCACCAAGTAAATCCCGCCATGTCACTCAAGCCCGAAGACCTGCAACAGATCAGTGCCACTACCCTGGCCGACTACAACGAAACCGCCGAACGCTTTCGCGAAGGCACCCGCGACCACGATGTCAGCCAGAACATCGAGGCCTTGCTGCGCCATATCCAGGTGCCGGCACCCTTTGCCATTCTTGATTTCGGCTGCGGCCCGGGCCGCGACCTGCAGACCTTCACGCGGCTGGGCCACGTCGCCGTGGGCCTGGACGGCGCCGAACGCTTTGCCGAAATGGCCCGCGCCGACAGTGGCTGCGAGGTCTGGCAGCAGAACTTCCTCGCCCTCGACCTGCCCGCCCAACGCTTCGACGGCGTGTTCGCCAACGCGGTGCTGTTCCATATCCCGCGCCAGGAACTGCCACGGGTCCTGGGTCAGTTGCATGCCACCCTGAAACCGGGTGGCGTGCTGTTCAGCTCCAACCCGCGCGGCGACAACCGCGAAGGCTGGAAAGGCGCGCGCTATGGCGCCTGGCACGACCTGGAAAACTGGCGAGTGCTGCTCACGGCCGCCGGCTTCGTCGAGCTGGAACACTACTACCGCCCCGCCGGCCTGCCGCGCGAACAGCAGCCCTGGCTAGCCAGCGTCTGGCGCCGTGCCTGACGCGGCCTCGGCGCGGTAGGTCCGAATGCTGCCATCGGCCAGCAGCGCCAACAGGCTCTGCCCTGCCAGGGCGTGACCCTGAATGCTGCGCGGTTCGCGAGCAAAGTTGGCCAGCAGCCGCGAACCATCGGCAAAGGTGGTCTGCTGCACCAGGCGATCTTCGGACAGCCAGTCGAATGCCAGCAGCGGTTGGGTCGCCAGGGCCTGGTGCAAGGGCCGGAAGAACTGCGCGTGCCGGGCCATGATCGGCAGGCGCCGGCTCAGGGTGGCACTGTTGAGGTGATACAGCGGTGCCACGTTGTAGAGCAGCTGCGTCAGCTCGTTTTCGGCGCGCACGTTGCTCAGCTTGAGGTTGTCGAAATTCCAGTGGTGGCTGGTGATGATCGAGCCGTGATACACCGCCTGGTACAGCGGCAAGCGGGTCTGCGGGGCGAAGTGCAGGGTGCGATACGGCTCCTTCAGCGCCACCTGCCTGAAAAAGATCGCCGGCTCCTCCGGTGGATACCAGGCCCCGAGGAAGAACGGCGAGCTGCGATTCTTCATCAGGTCCTGATCGCCCCAGCCGAGCACCGGGGTCTGCATGCCGTGGGCATACTGGATGCTGCGCGAGGTTACCGCATTACCGTCCTCCGACCCCAGCGCCAGGCCCTGCGCGCTCAACCAGTCGGCCAACTGCTGGTGCCCTTCGGCATTCTGCGCCTGGGTCAGCAGGGCACCCGGCCGATAGCTATCGTAGACCATGCCCGCTGCGGCGGCGTCGAGGAACCAGGCGTTGAAGCCGGCCTGGGCCTGAATGGCCGTCACCCGCTTGTGCAACAGGGGCTGCATGCAGTGGGGGTCGGTGTAGTGCCCGTTCTGCATGAAGCCGGGCCTTGACTGGCCGTCTTCGTTGATCAGCGCGCAGCGCTCATGCACCGCCTGGCCGAAATGCGCGCTGGTCCAGTCCGGGTTGTCGCCGGGCGCCAGGGCAGTTTCGTAGGAGTCGTACGGGCCGATCAGGTAGCCGGCCGCCACGGCCGCGCGCACCACGTGCGGATGCCACAGGCCGCCCTCCCAGGAGTCGCCGAGGACCAGCGACAGGCCTTGCAGGCCACTGGCGCCCAGCCGCTCCAGGGTGCGCAGCGACAAGCCATCGCCCCACTGCTCGGTGAGCGGCGAGAGGGCAGCGGCAAACTCGCCGGCCACCTCCTTGCGCAGGGCCGAATAGGCATGGGCCAGCACTCGCATGTCAGGCTCGTGAGCGCCCTGCCAGCTGTCCCGTGCGACGCTGTTGAGCGCCGCATTCAGCCCCCGCAGCAAGGCCTGGCGCTCATGCGGCGCCGCCGCACTGCCCTGCAGCAGCTCCAGGCTGTAGCCGTCCAGGCGCCCGCGCAAGCGCCGGGGCAGCGCTCGCTCGCTGCGCAGTATCGTCAGCAGCTGCTGCCAGTCGCGCACGTCGGCGCTGCCGAGCAGGCCGGTGCCCCAGAGGTACGCATGGGTGGCGCCGAGCAGCTTGCGACCTTCAGGGGCGGCGGTCCATTTGTCTTCCAGGGTCTGGTATTGCCCTTGCTCCAACAGCCACTCGCGGTAGCGCTGGGCGCCGGCCAGGGGATTGGCATCACCCAGGTACAGGCGCCAGGTCATCGGCGCGTCGGGCTGGATGCGCGTATAGGTGTGACTGAGCTCGATGGCCAGGGCGTCGCCGTCGGCAGCCAGGCGCAGGCGATTGTTCCACGGCGTGGTCAGCAACCAGTGCAGGCTGAAGCGCCCGTGGTCGCTGCCCCACAGCGGCAGGCTGAGGTCCTGGGTGGTGTTCAGCTCGCCTTCGGCCAGCAGGTAGTCGCGCCAGATCGAGTCGCCGCGCGGCACATAGTGTCCCTCGGCCAGGGGCCACAGCAGGCCTTTGCCCATGGCACTGCCGGGCTGCTTGAGCAAGGCCAGCTCACCCGCCTCGCGGGCGCGGACCGACAGCAGCAATTCGCGCTCCTGCAGGCGCGCTTCGAGGTGGAACGCACCGTCATCCCACTGCCAGGACAAGCGCGCAGGCTCGGCGAGCAGCACCGACACGCGGTGCGCGGCGACACCCGCCGAGGCCTGCACCGGTGCCTCGCCGGCAGGGGTGACACTGATGGCCAAGGTGGCAGGATGAACATCGACCCGCCAATGCCCGTTTTGCAGGACGGCGGCACCTGCCCAGGGGCTGAGCAGGCAGAGGACTAGCAGACTGACGGCAAACAGGCGCATGGCGGCCCGCTCCTGATATTGAGAAGCCGCCAAGGCTACTGTTTCCCCAGGGCAGGGGATGCCGGACCGGTCCCTAATCCGTGTGGGAAATTTCCTACCTTTGTGTTGGCTCCTTGATGCGATACCAGGCCACGTACAGCGCCGGCAGGAACAAGAGGGTCAGCAAGGTGGCGATGACGATCCCGCCGATCATTGCGTAGGCCATCGGTCCCCAGAATACTTCGCGGGCGATCGGAATCATGCCCAGGCTGGCTGCGGCCGCGGTCAGCAGGATCGGCCGGCGACGGTGCCGGGTCGCCTCGACGACCGCATCCCATGGCAGGTAACCGTCGCGCTCGTAGATATCGATCTGGGTCACCAGAATCACCGAGTTGCGGATGATGATGCCGATCAGCGCGAGGATCCCCAGGATCGCCACGAAGCCCATGGGCGTCCCCGTGGGCACCAGCGCCAGGACCACGCCGATCAGGCCCAGCGGCGCGACGCTGGCCACCAGGAACATCTTCTGCACGCTGTGCAGCTGGATCATCAGGAACGTCGCCATCAGAAACAGCATCAGCGGCACCACCTTGGCGATTGGCCCTTGGGCCTTGCCGCTCTCCTCCACGGTACCGCCGGTGGCGACCTTGTAGCCAGTGGGCAGGCCGGCGGCGAACTTGTCGATCTGCGGCTTGAGCTCGGTGACCAGGTCGGTGGGCTGGATCTCGTCGCGCACCGCCGCCTTCAAGGTGATGGTCGGCCGCCGGTCACGGCGCCAGACCAGTGGCTGCTCCAGCTCGTAGCGCACCGTGGCGAAAGCCAGCAACGGGATCGACACGCCGCTGGAGTTGACGATCTGCAGGTTCTGCAGGGTATCCGGCGAGTTGCGCTCCAGATCTTCGGCACGGCCGACCACGTTGACCAGATAGATGTCGTCGTTGACCTGGGTCACTGCGGCGCCACTGACGATGCTGTTCATCAGCTTGGCCACGTCTTCGGACGACAGCCCCAGCTGGCGTGCCTTGTCCTGGGCGATGTCGATGCGCAGCACTTTGCCCGGTTCGTTCCAGTCGTAGATCATGTCGCCGATGTGCGCGTTGCTGTCGAGCAGGGTGGCCAGCTCGATGGCGTGCCTGCGCACCTGATCGATGTCCTTGCCGCTGACCCGGTACTGGATCGGTCGGCCTACCGGCGGGCCCATTTCCAGCGGCTGGACGTAGGTGCCCAGGCCGACGAAATCGTCGCGCAGGCGCTTGCGCAAGCGCTCGGTGAGGGCAGCGCGCTGTTCCAGGCTCTTGCTGACGATCACCAGCTGGGCGTAGTACGGGTTTTCCAGCTGCTGGTCGAGAGGCAGATAGAAGCGGATCGCTCCCTCGCCGATGTAGGTGCTCCAGCGTGCGATATCCGGGTCGTCCTTGAGGGTCGCCTCGAGGCGGTCGACGGCCCTGCGCGTCTCGTAGATCGAGGCGTTCTGCGGCAGGTTGAGGTCGACCAGAATTTCCGGGCGGTCGGAGGACGGAAAGAACTGGTTCTGCACGAACTTCATGCCGAACACCGAGAGGCCGAACAGCAGCAGGGTCACACCGATGGTCAGCCAGCGGTGGTGCATGGCGAACAGCATGGCGCCGTTGGCGGCGCGCTCCATAGGCCCCGGTGTGTGGTCGTCCTTCTTCTTCAGCTTTTCGCTGAGGATGTGCACGCCCAGCACCGGCGCGAACAGCACCGCCACCACCCAGGACACCAGCATGGCCACGGCGATCACCGCGAACAGGGTGAAGGTGTACTCCCCCGCCGAGCTGGCATTGAGGCCGATGGGGGTAAACCCGGCCACCGTCACCAGGGTGCCGGTGAGCATCGGGAAGGCGGTGGAGTGATAGGCGAAGGTGGCCGCCTGCTGCCGGGTTTCGCCCAGCTCCAGGCGGGTCACCATCATTTCCACGGTGATCATCGCATCGTCCACCAGCAGACCCAGGGCGATGATCAACGCGCCCAGCGAGATGCGCTGCATGGTGATGCCGCTGTACTCCATGAACACGAAGACCAGCGCCAGCACCAGCGGAATGGAGCAGGCCACCACCAGCCCGGCGCGGATGCCGAGGCTGATGAAACTGACGATGAGCACGATCACCACCGCCTCGAACAGCGCGCTGGTGAAGCCGCCTACGGCCTTCTGCACCACTTCGGCCTGGTCCGAGACGCTGTGCACGCCAACCCCGATCGGCAGGTCGGCGGTCAACGCGTCCATGCGCGCATGCAGCGCCTTGCCAAAGTCCTGGATGTTGCCACCGTCCTTCATGGCAATCGCCAGGCCGATGGCGTCGTGGCCGTTGAAGCGGAACATCGGTGCCGGTGGATCGGTGTAGCCGCGGCTGATGTCGGCGATATCGGCCAGCCGGTAGAAGCGATCGTTGAGACGCAGGTTGACGTTCTTGAGGTCCTGCTCGGAGGCGAACTGACCGCTGGTGCGCACGGTGATGCGCTCGGGCCCGGCCTCGATGACCCCGGCCGGAGTCACCGCGTTCTGCGATTGCAGGCTGGCTACCACCTGCTGCTGGTCCAGGCCCAGGGCCGCCAGTTTGCGCGTGGAGAAGTTGAGGTAGATCACCTCGTCCTGCTGGCCGATCATCTGCACCTTGCCCAGCCCCGGCACCGCCCGGATCTCGGCGCGCACCTGTTCGACGTAGTCGCGCAGCTGGCGCATGCTCAGGCCGTCACCGGTGAAGGCGTAGATCGAGCCGAACACGTCACCGAACTCGTCGTTGAACGCCGGCCCTTGCAGGCCCTGGGGAAACTGGCCGCGAATGTCGTCGATCTTTTTGCGTACCTGGTACCAGATCTGCGGGATGGCCTTGGCGTTGGTGGTGTCACGCAGGTAGACGAAAACCGTGGACTCGCCTGGGCGGGTGTAGCTTTTCACGTAGTCCAGCGAGTCGAGTTCCTCGAGCTTCTTCTCGATGCGGTCGGTGACCTGCTTGAGGGTTTCCTCCTGGGTCGCACCGGGCCAGCGGGTCTGGATGACCATGGTCTTGATGGTGAATTTCGGGTCTTCCTCGCGCCCCAGGTTGAGGTAGGAAAACACCCCCATCAGCAAGGCGACGAACATCAGGTACCAGACGAACGACTGGTGCTTGAGGGCCCAGTCGGACAGGTTGAAACTCCCTTTCATCAGCGTTGTTCCTCGTCGACTTTGACTTTCTGGCCAGGCTTGAGGCTGTTCACGCCGGCGCTGACGACACGCTCACCGGCTTTCACACCGGCAGCCAGCACCACACTGGTGTCGCTGCGTGCCAGCACGCTGACGTCACGCGGTGACACGGTTTGCGCCTGGCTGTCGACGATCCAGATGCGCGTCTTGCCGTCGACCTCCTGCAGCACCGTGGCCGGCAAGGTGATGCGCGGCTCGATCGCCGAGGTCAGGGTGACGCTGATGGCCGTGCCCAGGCGAAACGCCTCGGGCGTCTGCGCCAGGGTCAGGCGCGCCCGACGAGTGCGGGTGGCGCTGTCGGCCTGGGGCTCGAGCTCACGCACGCTGGCAGGAGTGCGCACCTCGGGCGCCAGCTGGCTGGCGACCATGAACTGGACGTCGGCCGGCAGGTGCTCGGCGACGGCGGCAGGCAGGTCGATCACCGCCTCCTTGACGTCCGGACGAGCCAGGGTCACCACCTGCTGGCCGGCGGTGACCACCTGCCCGGCTTCGATCTGCCAGCGGGTGATGACGGCGGCGTGGTCGGCGCGCAGCTCGGCGTAGTTGAGCTGGTCGCGGGCCTGGTCGACTGCGGCGCGAGCCTGGTCGCGCGAGGCCGCAGCGGTTTTCAGGTCAGTGACGGCGACATCCAGCCCGGCCTGGGCGCCGACGCCGCGGTCGAACAACTCCTGCTGGCGGCGTGCATTGGCCTGGGCGTTGATCCACTGCGCCTCGACCCGGGCCAGGTCGCCCTGGCTGGCGCGTAGCTGGTTCTGCTGGTCGGTAGGGTCGAGCACAGCCAGCAGCTGGTCCTTGCCCACCGAGTCGCCGACGTCCAGCAGGCGCCGCGCGACGCGCCCGGACACGCGAAAACCGAGGGTGCTCTCGTAGCGCGCCTCGATGTTGCCAGCGTAGCGGCCCAGCTGTTCGACCTCTTCGGCCTTGACAGCGACCGACAGCACAGGGCGTACCGGCTCGGGCGGCGGCGCTTCTTTCGAGCAGGCGGCCAGCAGCCCGATGAACAGCAACGAACAGCGCTTCATTGGCCGGCCTCCTTGACCACTTCCACCTGCATGTCGGGATGCAGCAACTGGCCGCCGGCGACGACCACCTGATCGCCTGCCTGCAGGCCATCGCCGATGATGACCTTGCCGGTCAGGTAGCGCAGCACCTTGACCTTGCGCAGCTGCGTGCGATCGCCTTGCAGCACCCATACGGCGCTGTCGGCCGGTACGCCGGTTTTCGACAGGTCCTTGGTCAGCGCCGCCCAGGGCAGCTCGACGCTGCTACTCGAGGGTGCATCCAGCGACGCGCTGACCACCGAGCCAAGGCGCATGCCCGGCGGCAGCTTCTCCAGGGTGATCTTGACCTGCAGGGTGCCGCTCTGCGCCGAGACCGCCGGGGTGACTTCGCGCACCTTGCCGACCACCTTGATGCTCGGGTCGTCGAGCAGGCTGACGGTCACAGGCTGGTCTTCGACCGGTTTGACGAACAGCGATTCATAGACGTTGAACACCGCATCGCGATCGCCGTCGCGGGCCAGGCCGAACACCGGCGCGGTGGCTTGCACCACCTGGCCGACTTCGGCCTGGCGCGCGGTGATCACCCCGGGCGCTTCGGCGACCAGGGCGGTATAGCTCAGTTGTTCGCGGGCATTGGCTTGCTGCGCCTGGGCAGCGGCCAGGGCACTCTGCGCGCCACGCAAGGCGGCCTGCGCCGAATCGTATTCACTCTGGCTGGTGTAGCCCTTGGGCAGCAGTTTTTGCTGGCGGACGAAGGCCGCGCTGGTCTGTGTCACGCGCGCTTGCTCGGCGATGACCGCCGCCTTGGCCGAGTCGAGGCTGGTCTGCAGGTCTTTGGGGTCCAGCCGTGCGAGCACTTGCTGGGCACTGATGCGGTCGCCGACATCGACCTTGCGCTCGATGATCTTGCCGCCGACGCGGAACGACAATTGGGTCTGCACCCGCGCCTGGATGTCGCCTGTCAGATTCACTGCAGCGGCGAACTGGCTGGCCTGCACCTGCTGAACCTGCACACGCGGACGCTCGGGCGACGACGGCGCCGGCTTGTCGCAACCTGCCAGCAGGATCGACAATCCTGCCCACATCCATAGCCTCGCCGCCATGCAATCTCCTTTGCGCGCACTTGTAATATTTAGAGTTAATGCGACTGCCGGGGCAGACACGGGTTCCTTGTGGGCCGGGAGTATACTTCGAAGTCTGCGCAGCCAGGAGGGCAGCGTAACAAAGTCCAGTGGCATGGAGGCAGAGGTGAACAACCCGGATCGTGAAGAGGCAGAACTGAAAAAGCTCTGGGCTGAGGCTCACAAGCTGAACGCAGAGAGACACAAGATTTACGCCGAGCGCCGAAAGCTCGTACGGGACTTCAATCTGTATCCCTATGGAATCGGAGCCGTTTGGGTCGCGTCGATCACCGCAGTGATCAGAATGCTGATGGATTTCCTTTGAGGGAACACGACATGGACCGAGAATACATCAAGGAAATGAACAGAAAAGTCCAGGAATACGCAGATGAAGTGGATCGATGCATCGAGCGTGAGAATGCCCAGAGCACCTCAGTGGTCATACCGCTGCTGGTCACCGCCGGCTTCGCACTGTTGATGCTCTATGGCATGGTGCTCTTGAAGTGATCCGCGCCTCGGCCACCCTCGATGACTCCCCGCAAAAAAAACGCCGACGCTTTTTCAAGCCGTCGGCGTCAACACCTCACGCACACAAATCAATCAGAACGCCGGCAGCACCGCGCCTTCATATTTCTTGGCGATGAACGCCTTCACTTCCGGGCTGGTCAGCGCGGCAGCCAGTTTCTTGATGGCGTCGCTGTCCTTGTTGTCCGGGCGGGCAACCAGGAAGTTGACGTACGGCGAATCGGAACCTTCGATCACCAATGCATCCTTGGCCGGGTTGAGCTTGGCTTCCAGCGCGTAGTTGGTGTTGATCAGGTCCAGGTCAACCTGGTCCAGCACGCGTGGCAACATGGCCGACTCAAGCTCCTTGAACTTCAGGTGCTTGGGGTTGGTGGCGATGTCTTTCGGGGTGGCCAGGGCGTTGCTCGGATCCTTCAGGGTCAGCAGGCCGGCCTTTTGCAGAAGCAGCAGGGCGCGGCCGCTGTTGCTGCCTTCGTTGGGAATGGCCACGGTGGCGCCGTCCGGCAGCTCAGCCAGCGACTTGTACTTCTTCGAGTAGCCACCGAAAGGTTCGACGTGCACGCCCACCACCGTCACCAGATTGGTGCCTTTGCCCTTGTTGAAATTGTCCAGGTATGGCTTGGTCTGGAAGTAGTTGGCATCCAGACGCTTCTCGGCCACTTGTACGTTGGGTTGCACGTAGTCGGTGAAGACCTTGATTTCCAGGTCCACGCCTTCCTTGGCCAGGGTCGGCTTGATCAGCTCGAGAATTTCGGCGTGGGGGATCGGCGTGGCAGCCACCACCAGCTTTTCAGCGGCGTTGGCGATACCAGCAGTGAGGGCTGCGGCGAGAGCAGTGAACAGCAGAGCCTTTTTCATGCTAAGTCCTTGATCCAGATAGGTGCCGGTCTTGGAGAGCTGCCGGCGTGAAGCGGAAGATACCGAGTTTATTTATTACTAGACAATATCTTTTACTTCGCTGCTTATAATCTTTTTCACTCTGCCGCCAAGCCCTCGCGAGCCCCCTCCAACAGCTGCTGCAGGGCACCCCAGTCGACATCGCCGCCCTGCAGCGCCAAGCGTTTGATCTGGCGCTGGATCTCCTCCAGTGGGTCGATGCTCGGTAGCAGGTTCAGGTGCTGCGGCAGAATCTGCTCGCCCGTGCTGACCAGCAGCGCGAAGTGAATGACGTTTTCCAGCTCGCGGGTATTGCCCGGCCAGTAGTGCGCTTCCAGCACCTGCTGCGCCGCTTCGCTGAGCAGTGGTACCGCCAGCCCCAGGCGCTGGCTGTAAATGCCGATGAAGTACTCGGCCAGCGAGAGGATGTCGCCGGTGCGTTCACGCAAGGCCGGCAGCACCAGTTGACCTTCATCCAGATAATGCAGCAAGCGCTCGTCGAAACGCCCTGCCGCAACGGCCTGGCCCAGATCGATGCTGGTCGCCGCCACCAACCGCACGTCCACCGGGCTGGGCTGCGGCGCGCCGACGCGAAACACTTCGTGGTTTTCCAGCGCCGCCAGCAGCTTGACCTGGATGCTCAGCGGCAGGTCGGCGATTTCGTCCAGGTACAAGGTGCCGCCATTCGCCGAACCGAACCAGCCGGCCCGACTGCTCGCGGCCCCGGCATGGGCGCCGGCGCTGTAGCCGAACAGCTCGGCGTCGGCATAGGTCGGACTGATGGCGCCGCAGTTGACCGACACGAACAACCCGCCGCGGTCGCTGGCCCGGTGAATCTGCCGGGCCAGCAGCTCCTTGCCGGTGCCGGTCTCGCCGCGAATCAGAATAGGCAGGCGTCGTGGCGCCAGATCTTCCAGCTGCTCGCGCAACCGCCGCGAGCGCGGGTCGACGAACACCAGCGCCTTGGCGCGGATGCTCAGCGGGCTCTTCTCGGCGTCGGGAAAGGTCAGCAGCGGCTGGCTGAAAAACTCGTCGATACTCATCACACACTCCCGCCAACGCCACCGTGCGGCGTTGACGCTACTCGCTCGTTATTCATGGCCCGGACGCGACCATGGCATCAGGCGCGCTGCAAGGCGCCGTGTTCCAGCTGGCGTTGCAGGCGGTACAGGTAGGCGAAGCCCTGCTCCCAGCGCTGATGCCCGGATTTGACGTTGATATGTCCGGCGCCAGCGAGAATGCCGGCCTCGGCGCCCCAGTCACGGGCCAGCTCCAGCGCCCGCGGCGCGCTGACAGCCGGGTCGTTGTCGGAACTGACCACTTGGCTGGGAAACGGCAGCAACTGGCGCGGGATCGGGGCAAAGTTGCGCAGCGCCTGCGGGCACGCCGGGCGCTCGACATCCGCCGGTGCCACCAGCAAGGCCCCGCGCACTCGGCGCAGCAAGGCCACCGGCGCCTGGGCGGCCCAATGCGCCACAGCGATGCAACCCAGGCTGTGGGCGATCAGTATCACCGGGCCCGCCTGCGCCGCCACCGCCTGCTCCAGCGCCTCGACCCAGTCGCTGCGCAGAGGCGTCGACCAGTCGGCCTGTTCGACACGCGCGCCATTGGGCAAGCTGGCTTGCCAGTGGCTTTGCCAGTGCTCGGCCGGCGAGCCATGCCAGCCTGGCACTATCAGATAGCGGATCGATTCGTTGCCCATGGCTTCACCTCCAGCCTGTTTGGATCAGGCGCTGCTCAGGGGCAAAGTATAAAGGCGAGGTATATATCCGTTAAGGAATAAGAAGCTATTTGGTAATTCTTTAAATGAATATATAGCAATTATCAGCCTGCATTCAGTCTGGCGGCACTTGCAGAACAACCCCGCATGATCTCATTCTTGCTTGTCGCTTGCGTGACAGTGAATCGGGCGCCAATGAGACGAGCAGCCATGCCAGGAGGGCAGCATGAGTGAAGTAACGACCCTGGCCAGTTGGACCCATGCCTTGCGCCGCCAACTGGATGCGCTCGGGCTGGACAGCGCGGCGCTGTGCGCCAATGCGGGCATCGAGCAGCCGCTGTTGGACGAGACCAATGCCTGCCATCCCCTGGCAGCGACGACACGCTTGTGGCAACTGGCGGTACAGGCCAGTGGCGATCCGGCGATCGGCCTGCGGGTGTCGCGCTTCGTCAGCCCGAGCACCTTCCACGGCCTGGGCTACGGCCTGGTGGCCAGCGACAATCTGCGCGAGGTCTTCGAACGAATCGTGCGCCATCACCAGGTGGTCGGCGATGCCCTCACCCCCAGCCTGCAGCGCCTGGAAGACCGCTACACCTTTTGCCTGAACACCCGGGAAGCAAGCGCCGCCCCTGCCGCCGAGGCCATCGACGCACTGGCCGCGACCTGCCTGCGCACCTGCCGCAGCCGCCTGGGGCGCCATTACGCACCGTTGGCCGTGAGCCTGACGCGCCCGCCGCCCCTGGACCCTTCGCCCTGGCATAACCTGTTCCGCTCACCGATTGCCTTTGGCGCGGTGGAAAACTGCCTGGAGTTCGCCCTTGACGATTTCGAAGCCCACCTGGACGAAGCCAACCCGGAGCTGGCGCAAGGCACCGAGGCGGTGGTCGAGAAAACCCTGGGGATGTTGCAGCCGCTGACCTGGGAGCGCCGCGTGCGTGCGGCCATCGAAGCCCGGCTACCGTTGGGCGTACCCGATGCCGAGGACATCGCGGCGAGCTTCAACGTCGGCCTGCGCAGCCTGCAGCGGCACCTGGCCGATGAGGGCTGCCGCTACGACAGCCTGCTCGATGAGTGCCGCCAAAACCTCGCGCTCAACTACCTGCGCGAACCCGACACGCCCCTGGCCGAGATCGGCCGGCGCCTGGGTTTCGCCGATGCCGGCAGCTTCAACCGAGCGTTTCGCCTGTGGACCGGCTTGTCACCCGCCCAGTTCAGGAATGGCTCGAACCTGTAGCCGGGTCTTGCAGGCAATAACCCTGGCCCACCGCGCCGTGAATCAATCTGGGCGGGTAGCGCTCGTCGACCTTGGCACGAAGCCGGTGGATGGCCACCTCGATCGGGCCGACGTCTTCGGTTTGCCACAGCAGCGCGGCGATCGTGGCGCTGGACACTACCTGGCCCTGGCGACCGGCCAGCAACACCAACAGGTCGAACTCTCTGTCGCCCAGCGCAATGCGCTGCCCTCCACGGCTGACCCGACGGCGCGGCACGTCGATTTCCAGGTCGGCGATGCGGTGCATCTCGGCCCCGCCGGCCGCAGTGCGGCGCAGCAGGGTCTGCACCCGAGCCAGCAGGTCAGCTGGAGTGAAGGGTTTCATCAGGTAATCGTCGGCCTGCAGTTCAAGGCCGCGCAGGCGGTCTTCGAGCGAGTCACGGGCAGTCAGGAACAGCACCGGCGTATCGCCCCCCTGTCGGATCAGCTTGAGCAACTGCCAGCCATTGAGACCCGGCAGCATCACGTCGAGGATGATCAGCTGGTATTGCTGCTGCTCGATGAAATGCCGCCCGGCCAGGCCATTGTCGGCCAGGTCGACCTCATGGCCGGCCGCCCTCAGCGTTGCAGCCAGCAGGTCGCCCGTGGGGGCATCATCTTCGACAACCAGCAGACGCATCGCACACCTCATCTTGATAGCCTCGCAGACTAGGCTTGGGTGGGGGCTTGTGGCAAGGCCCGGGGTGGCGGCTTGTAATGGACGCCAATCTTGCCAATCACCAGCATCAAAGAACTCTCAAGTAAAAAACCGGCGCTTTTGGCGGTACAACATCTCCATCAACACCCTTCGCCGCAGGCACGACAATGAAAAAGACCCTCGTCGATCACCTCGGGCAATACGCGGCCTATCACCGCGACCCGCGCAACATCCTCACCCATTTCGTCGGCATTCCGCTGATCGTGCTGGCCGTCGCCGTGCTGCTGTCCCGCCCCGGGCTATGGCTGGCAGGCTTGTGGTGCTCGCCGGCGCTGCTGGTAGCGGCCGCCGCCGCAGCGTTCTACCTGCGCCTGGATATGCGCCTGGGCGTATTGATGAGCGCGATGCTGGCGCTGTGCCTGTGGGCCGGCGCCGCGCTGGCCGGGCAATCCACGGCCGTGTGGCTCGGCGCCGGGGTCGGCGCATTCGTGGTGGGCTGGGTGATCCAGTTCATTGGCCATTACTACGAAGGGCGCAAACCGGCGTTCATCGACGACATCAGCGGCCTGATCATCGGGCCGCTGTTCGTGGTGGCGGAGATGGGGTTCCTGCTGGGCTGGCGCCGCGACCTGCGCGAGCAGATCGATCAGCGCTGCGCCGTCTAGCGGGTCTTGGGCTTGAAGAACAAGGTATCGCCCTTGGCCAGCCCCACCAGGCCGTCGTGATCCTTGACCACTTCGGCCTCGATCAGCTCGCTCTGGCCCTCGACCTTGAGGGTGATGCGCGTGGTCGCCCCCAGCGGACGAATGTCGCGCACCACTGCCGCATGGTGCTCCTCGAACTCCGAGCGCGACAACGAGACCTCATGGGGACGGAACATCACGTGATGGTCTTCGCCCAGGTGCAGGCGGTTCGAGTCACCCAGAAAATGATAGACGAAGTCGCTGGCCGGGTTCTCGTACACCTCGCCCGGTGAGCCGATCTGCTCGATCACGCCCTTGTTCATCACCACGATCCGATCGGCCACTTCCATGGCCTCCTCCTGGTCGTGGGTGACGAACACCGAGGTCAGGTTGATGTCCTCGTGCAGGCGCGCCAGCCAGCGCCGCAGCTCC
The DNA here is from genome assembly GCF_034059295.1 of Pseudomonas sp. HR96. Classification (NCBI taxonomy): domain Bacteria; kingdom Pseudomonadati; phylum Pseudomonadota; class Gammaproteobacteria; order Pseudomonadales; family Pseudomonadaceae; genus Pseudomonas; species Pseudomonas sp. HR96. Next base: position 338,118 of record NZ_CP139141.1, on the reverse strand, counting down.
TTGCGCACCTTGGCATCGAGGGCGCCAAACGGCTCGTCCAGCAGCAGCACCTTGGGCTCGACAGCCAGCGCGCGGGCCAGGGCGATGCGCTGACGCTGGCCACCGGACAGCTGTTCGGGGTAGCGGTCGGCCAGCCAGTCGAGCTGCACCATGTTCAGCAGCTCATGGACCTTCTCGGCGATGCGCGTCTCGTTCGGACGCTCGCCCTTGGGCTTCATGCGCAGGCCGAAGGCGACGTTGTCGAACACCGTCATGTGGCGGAACAGGGCGTAGTGCTGGAACACGAAACCGACGTTGCGGTGGCGCACGTCGTGCCCGGAGACGTCCTCGCCATGAAACACGATATTGCCGGCGTCCGGCGTTTCCAGCCCGGCGATGATCCGCAGCAGGGTGGTCTTGCCACAGCCGGACGGCCCCAGCAGTGCGACCAACTCGCCACTCTGGATGTCCAGATTGATGCTGTTGAGCGCCTTGAAGGCATTGAAATTCTTGCTGACGTTACGCACTTCGATCGACATGAATCAGTCCTCCGCCGCGCCGGCGCGCAGTCGGTTAATACGGTTCTCGCTCCACTGCTTGAGCAGCAGGATGAAGAGCGCCAGGATCAGCAACAGACTCGCCACGGCAAACGCCGCCACGTGGTTATATTCGTTGTAGAGAATCTCGACATGCAGCGGCAGCGTGTTGGTCACGCCACGGATGTGCCCGGACACCACCGATACGGCGCCGAACTCGCCCATGGCCCGCGCCGTGCAGAGCACCACCCCATAGATCAGCCCCCACTTGATGTTGGGCAGGGTGACGTACCAGAACATCTGCCAGCCGTTGGCGCCCAGCAGCCGTGCCGCTTCCTCTTCCTGGGTACCCTGCTCCTGCATCAGCGGGATCAGCTCGCGCGCCACGAAGGGTACGGTGACAAAGATGGTCGCCAGCACGATGCCTGGCAGGGCGAAGACGATCTGGATGTCGTGGTCCTGCAACCAGGGGCCGAATAGCCCCTGGGCACCGAACATCAGCACGTAGACCAGGCCGGCGATCACCGGCGACACCGAGAACGGCAGGTCGATCAAGGTGACCAGGATGCTCTTGCCGCGAAACGAGTACTTGCTCACGCACCACGCGGCGCTCACCCCGAACAACACGTTGAGCGGCACCGAGATGACCACGGCGATCACGGTCAACTTGAGTGCCGACAGCGCATCAGGCTCGAGGATGGCATTGAAGAACGCCCCCAGGCCCTGGCTCAGGCCTTGGGACACCACGATGAACAGCGGCAACAGCAGAAACAGAAAGAACACCAGCCAGCCCAGGCCGATGAGGATGCGTCGGGAAACGACACTGCCACGGCGCGCCGCGTTGGCGGCGAGGGCTGCATTGGATGAAGGACCAGACATGTTCGACGCCTCCTTCAAGGGGTTTCGATGCGCCGCTGCAACAAGTTGATCAGCAGCAGCAGAATGAAGGAAACCACCAGCATCAGCACGCCGATGGCGGTAGCGCCGGTGTAGTCGTATTGGTCCAGCTTGACCATGATCAGCAGCGGCAGGATCTCGGTCTTCATCGGCATGTTGCCGGCGATGAAGATCACCGAGCCATACTCGCCGACACCACGAGCGAAGGCCAGGGCAAAACCGGTCAGCCAGGCTGGAAACAGCGCCGGCGCAAGAATATGCCGGAACACCTGCAAGGGCTTCGCGCCGAGGCAGGCAGCGGCTTCCTCGACCTCGCGCGGAATATCGGCCAGCACCGGTTGCACGGTGCGCACCACGAACGGCAGGGTCACGAAGGTCAGCGCCAGAGTGATACCCAGGGGGGTGTAGGCGATCTTGAAACCGAGGTCGGCGGCGAAGCGTCCAACCAGCCCGGTCGGCGTGTACAGCGCGGTCAGGGCAATGCCTGCGACGGCTGTCGGCAAGGCAAACGGCAGGTCGATCATCGCATCGATGATCTTGCGCCCCGGGAAGCGGTAGCGCACCAGCACCCAGGCCAGCAGGGTGCCGATGATGCCATTGACGATGGCGGCGATCAGCGCGGTGCCGAAGCTCAGTTTCAGCGCGGCCAACACCCGCGGCGCCGTGACGATGCCCCAGAATTGCTCCCAGGTGAGCTGGGCGGCGTGAACGAACATCGCCCCCAGCGGGATAAGCACAATCAGGCTGAGGTACACCACTGTGTAGCCCAGCGTCAGCCCGAAGCCGGGTATGACGGGGGAGATACGACGTGACATGGAAGTCCCTGTTGATCAACAAATGGTCTGGACATGCAAAAGCCCGGAACGGGTTCCGGGCCTGGAGCGGGTGCGATGCTTATTGCGCCTGGTAGATCTGGTCGAACACCCCGCCATCATTGAAGAATTTCGGTTGGGCAGTTTTCCAGCCGCCGAAGTCCTTGTCGATAGTGGTCAGGGTTTTCACTTCCTGGAACTGCTTGGCGTATTCGGCGGCCACGTCCTTGTCACGCGGGCGGTAGAAGTTTTTCGCCGCGATCACCTGGCCCGGCTTGCTGTACAAATGTTCCAGGTAGGCCTTGGCGATTTCCTCGTTGCCCTTCTTCTCGGCGTTCTTGTCCACCACCGCCACCGGCGGCTCGGCGAGGATCGACACGGAAGGCACGACGATGTCGAACTTGTCCTTGCCGCCGTCTTCCTTGAGCGCCAGGTAGGCTTCGTTTTCCCAGGCCAGCAACACGTCGCCTTGGCCGTTGTTGACGAAGGTGATGGTCGAGCCGCGCGCACCGGTGTCCAGCACAGGCACGTGCTTGAACAGCGTCTGCACGTATTCCTTGGCCTTGGCTTCGTCACCGCCGCCTTGTTTCAGGCCATAGGCCCAGGCCGCGAGGAAGTTCCAGCGCGCGCCGCCGGAGGTTTTCGGGTTGGGGGTGATCACCGAAACGTCCGGCTTGATCAGGTCGCCCCAGTCCTTGATGCCCTTGGGGTTGCCCTTGCGCACCAGGAAGACGATGGTCGAGGTGTAGGGTGTGCTGGCGTCCGGCAGGCGAGTCTGCCAGTTCTCCGGCAGAGTCTTGCCGAGCTTGGCGATTTCATCGATGTCGCCGGCCAGCGCCAGGGTCACCACGTCGGCGCGCAGGCCGTCGATCACCGCACGGCCCTGCTTGCCCGAACCGCCGTGAGACTGCTGCACCTTGACGGTGTCGCCAGGGTGGTTGGTCTTCCAGAAGTTGATGAACTCGGCGTTGTAGTCCTGATACAGCTCACGGGTCGGGTCATAGGACACGTTGAGCAGTTCGTAGTCCTTGGCAACAGCGGAACCGGCAAATACCGCACTGGCGAGGGCAGCCAGCGCATAACGGCGGATGGACATGGGTTGAAGCTCCTGATGGCGTATTTTTTCTTATGACTGGTGCGCAGGTGCGCTGTCAGCTGGGCTTGTTGCCCGGGTTCTGCAAACGGAATTTCTCCTTGCGTTCGATCTGTACCACCTGGGCGTTATGCACGGTGATTTCCACAGCGCCGAAGCGCAGATCGCGCAGCGCACTCTGGATTTCGCGCAGAATGGTGGCTTCGTCCTGTCCGTCAACGCTACGCAGAGATGCGCTCATGGGTCGTGCTCCTTGGCATATAAGGGGGGGCTGAGCGCAATAGTAGTGATGCAGACATATTCCTGAAAATACTATTTAAGAATGTTCATATAACTCAAAGAGAAGGAGGCTTATTGGCCTCCTCGGGACCGGGCCGGATCGGGAATCGGGCCGGCGCCGTTCCCGCGCAAGCTCGGTACTACGAATGGGAGCATGGGAGCATGGGAGCATGGAAGCGTGATGAGTGGGCGGGAACGTCGGCGGTTCTGGCCCATAACTTGCTCGATGTCATGGCCGGGGACCGCAAAAGACGCCGGATTGACGCTCAAACAGTTGGAATCCGCTGAGTCTCGGACTACGCCGGAGCGAAAGCGCCTCCTCGACGAAACATGTTGCGACGATTTAGCCGAGCGTTACCGGAACGCCGACTGGTTTTTCACATGCGCTCAGTAATAATGCGCGGTGTTCATGCAACACCTCCTACAAGGACTGTGGGAAAAGTCCGACACACTGGCACAAGTTTCTACACTTCAAGAGGGCCTCCCAGCCTATGTGGTACAACGGTTTTCTCGACCTCTCAGCCTGGCAGCTGGTAGCCGTCACCCTGTTGATGACCCACGTGACCATTGTTGCGGTCACCATCTATCTGCATCGCTATTCCGCCCACCGCGCTCTGGAACTGAACGCGGGGCTCAAGCATTTCTTCCGTTTCTGGCTGTGGCTGACCACGGCGCAGAACACCCGCGAGTGGACCGCCATCCATCGCAAGCACCACGCCAAATGCGAAACCGTGGATGATCCGCACAGCCCGGTCATCAAGGGCCTGGGCACCGTGCTGCGCACCGGCGCCGAGCTCTACAGGGCCGAGGCCGAGAACGCCGAGACCCTGCGCATCTATGGCAAGAACTGCCCCGAAGACTGGATCGAGCGTAACCTCTACTCGCGCTATGCCCTGGGCGGCGTGGCCCTCATGGCGGTGATCGACCTGCTGCTGTTCGGGGTCATCGGTATCACCGTGTGGGCGATCCAGATGATGTGGATTCCATTCTGGGCTGCCGGGGTGATCAACGGCCTCGGCCACGCGGTCGGCTATCGCAATTTCGAATGCCGCGACGCCGCCACTAACCTGGTGCCGTGGGGCATCATCGTTGGCGGCGAAGAGCTGCACAACAACCATCACACCTACCCCAATTCGGCCAAGCTGTCGGTCAAGAAATGGGAGTTCGACATGGGCTGGGCCTGGATCAAGCTGTTCAGCGCCCTGCGCCTGGCCAAGGTCCAGCGCACTGCGCCGATCGCCCACCGCGTCGAGGGCAAGGGCAGCCTGGACATGGACACCGCCATGGCCATCCTCAACAACCGCTTTCAGATCATGGCGCAGTACCGCAAGTTGGTGATCGGGCCGCTGGTGCAACAGGAGCTGTCCAGGGTCGACGAGTCGGTACGGCAGAAATTCCGCCGCGCCAAGCGCTTGCTGTCTCGCGAGACCAGCCTGCTGAACGACCGTCATCACCTGCGCATCCAAGGCATGTTCGAGCACAGCCAGGCGCTGCAGACGATTTATGAGAAGCGCCTCGCATTGCAGCAGATCTGGGCTCGCACCAGTTCCAACGGCCATGACATGCTGGCGGCGATCAAGGACTGGGTGCACGAAGCGGAAGCCAGCGGGATCCAGTCGCTGCACGAGTTCGCGGCGCAGCTGAAGACCTATTCACTGCGGCCTGCAACTTGACACCGTTTATCACCAGAGCCTTACTGTAGGAAGCGTCTGTCGGAACTTAGACACGTTTTTTGGATCACACCCTCTGTCGCGAATCTCGGCGGGCCGCGCTGTGGTTGCGCTGCCCCGAGCGTTTACCCCTGTCGCCCATTCGCCCTAGAGATTCTGTGATGATGGTCAATAAAAAACCTCAATCTCTACCCTTCGAACAGATGCCCGAGGCCGCTGAAACCTTGATGGCGCTGATGCACGCCCAAGGCGAAGTGGCCCGGCTCAGCGAGCGGGAAAAACTCTTCAGTTCGCTGCTGGTCAGCGTCAACGCGGTGCTCTGGGCCTTCGACTGGGAAACCCAGCAGATGATCTACGTCAGCCCGGCCTACGAGCGCATCTTTGGTCGCTCCGCCGGCCTGCTGCTGGCCGACTACAACGAATGGCGCGACAGCATCTACCCCGACGACCTCGACTACGCCGAGCGCAGCCTGGCCGAAGTACTGGTCAAGGGCTCCATCGAAGACCGCGAATACCGCATCATCAGCGCCGACGGGCAGATCCGTTGGCTCAGCGACAAGTGTTTCATCAGCCATCAGAGCGACGACCGGGTGATCGTGGTCGGCATCGCCGAAGACATCACCGAGAAGAAGCACCTGGAAGGCGAACTGCAACGCCTGGCCACCACCGACGTGCTGACGCAAAGCAGCAACCGCCGGCACTTCTTCGAATGCGCCCATCGCGAGTTCGAGCAGGCCCGGCTGCAAGGCACCACCATGGCCTTCCTGCTGCTGGACATCGACGACTTCAAGCTGATCAACGACACCTACGGCCACCAGGAAGGCGACATCGTCCTGCAACGCATCGCCGAAAGCGGCAAGGCGATACTGCGCCGCGGCGACCTGTTCGGGCGTATTGGCGGAGAGGAGTTTGCAGCGGTGTTTCCCGGCTGCTCGCCGGAGATGGCCCAGCAGATAGCCGAGCGCCTGCAACGCGAGATCCAGCGCCTGAGCTTCAGCCACAACGGCCATGTTTACGGCGTGACCGTGAGCCAGGGCCTGACCAGCTACCGGCCTGACGACGAGCTGCTCGACAGCCTGTTCTCGCGGGCCGACGCCGCCATGTATCAGGCCAAGCGCCAGGGCAAGAACCAGATCGTTCCAGCCTGACGGGGCCATATGCCTCAGGTGCGACGCAGCCGCGTCAGCTCCTCCACCCCCAGCTTCAACAACCGCGCGGTCTTGTCCTTGGCCAGTGTCTCGAGCTCATCGCCGGGCTTGAGCCGCGCCAGCTTGGCCGCCATGTTCATCACCAGGTCGTCACGGGTGTACACGCCGCTGCCCAGGCCCAGGCTGTAGATCGAGGCGATCATCTCGCGCAGCTCCAGCGGCAGGCGCCAGCGCCGGCGCAACTCCGAGCCATAGCCGGCGCCGAAGGTCTTCAGCGCCTTGGCCGCCTCGCCCTCCTCCAGCTTGCCACCGGCCAGCTTCCACTCCTGCAGGCAGCGCAGCAGCGCCAGGTCGCCCAGACAATGCAGCAGACCGGCGCAGTAGCAGCGTTCCTCGTCGACGGCGAACATGCGTCCCAAGGTGCGGCCGTACTCGGCGGTGTGCAGTGACAGGCCCCAATAGTATTCGGCGATGGCGGCCAGCTCCGGGTCGCTGAGCCGCGCGCTGCGCTTGAGGGTCAGGCCCATCACCAGGTTCACGCTCTGCAGCGCGCCCAGCTTGGCGAGCGCCTGCAGCAGGGTCTGCACGGGGGCTTCGCGGTGCACCGAGGCGCTGTTGGCGGCGGCCAGCAGCACAGCGGTGATCTGCGGGTCGGTGCGGATCTCTTCCTCCAGCAGGCGCAGGTTCAGGCCCTTGGGGTTGAGGCTGCGCATCACCGCAGTCTGCACGTCGGCCATCAGCGGCGCGCCTTCGGTGTCGGTGCGGCGCTGCTCGAGAAAGGCCGACAGGGTCAGCCCCGGCATCATCACCGGCACTTCTTCGGGCACCTGCTGCTCCATGGCTTCGAGCAGCGCTTGCAGGCGCTGGCGCAGCAAGTCCATGTTCAGGGGTTTGGTCAGGAACGCCGTGGGCGCGAAGGGTACGGCCTCGCGCACGCTGGCGGTGTCGACCCGCTCGCTGAGCAGGATGAACGGCAACGCCGGCTTGCTGCGGTCACGGCGCACGCTGCGCAGCAGGTCGAGGCCGTTCAGGCCGCTGAGTTCGCGGGCGGCGATGACCAGGTCGGGATGATGCAGCAGCTGCGCCATGGCCTCGGTGCCGGTGGCGCAGACGTCGACCAGGGCGTCGGCACGCATGCTCAACAGCATCTGCGACAGGTCGTTGCGCAAGCCGGCGTCCGCGTCGGCAATCAGCACGCGGGTCACATGTGAGGCGGAGTTGGCAGCCATAAAGTCGGGTCTCGGTTCCTTGTCCCAGTCGTGCTTACCTATAGACCATAGCGGGCCTGAGCTTTTTCGACACAAGAAAAAACCCGCCGAAGCGGGTTTTTTTGCATCAGGTCACGCTTCAGCCCAGTTCGGCGAAGCATTCCTCGATGATTGCCAGGCCTTTGTCCAGCAGCGAATCTTCAGCAGTCAGCGGCACCAGCACGCGCAATACGTTGCCATAGGTACCGCACGACAACAGGATCAGACCCTTGTCGCGCGCCTTGGCCACCACCTGGGCGACGGCCGCGGCGTTCGGCTTGTGGGTGTCGCCGCCTTCGAACAGCTCGACTGCGATCATTGCGCCCAAGGCGCGCACATCACCGATCACCGGGTACTTCGCCTGAATGTTGCGCAGGCCGGTCACCAGGCGCTCGCCCACCGCCTTGCTGCGGTCCAGCAGGTTCTCTTCCTCGAACACTTCCATCACTGCCAGTGCAGCGGCGCAGGCGATCGGGCTGCCGGCATAGGTGCCACCCAGGCCGCCTGGGGCAATGGCGTCCATGTACTCGGCCTTGCCACACACACCGGCCAGCGGGAAGCCGCCGGCGATGGACTTGGCGAAGGTGGTCAGGTCAGGCGCAACGCCCATCTGCTCCATGGCGAAGAAGGTGCCGGTACGACCGGCGCCGGTCTGCACTTCGTCGGCGATCAGCAGGATGCCGTGCTGGTCGCAAAGGGCGCGCAGGCGGGCCATGAAGGCCTTGGGTGCGACGTAGAAGCCGCCTTCGCCCTGCACCGGCTCGATGATGATTGCAGCGATGTCACGCGGCTCGGCATCGTTCTTGAAGATGCGTTCGATGCTGGCGATCGAATCGTCGACGCTCACGCCGTGCAGTTCGTTGGGGTACAGCGCGCGGAACACGCCGCCTGGCATCAGGCCCATGCCGGCCGAGTACGGCACGACCTTGCCGGTCAGGCCCAGGGTCATCATGGTGCGGCCATGATAGGCGCCGGTGAAGGCGATCACGCCGGCGCGGCCGGTGGCAGCACGGGCGATCTTCACGGCGTTTTCCACCGCTTCGGAGCCGGTGGTTACCAGCAGGGTCTTCTTGGCGAAGTCGCCCGGCACCTTGGCGTTGATTTTTTCGCACACTTCGACGTACGGCTCGTAGGCCAGCACCTGGAAGCAGGTGTGGGTCAGCTTGTGCAGTTGCGCCTCGACGGCGGCGATCACTTTCGGGTGGACGTGGCCGGTGTTGAGTACGGCGATGCCGCCGGCGAAGTCGATGAACTCACGGCCTTCGACGTCGGTGACGCTAGCGTTCTTCGCCGAGTCGGCGAAGATCGGGTGAATCTGGCCAACCCCGCGCGGCACGGCGGCGGTACGGCGTTGCATCAATGATTCGTTGGTCTTGTTGCTCATTGCAGATTCCTCATGCGCCGCTCATCGGTCGGCGTGGTTCAAGGATAAAACGGCCCGGGAAAACGCCAGCAGCATACGATGATCGACTGCTGACGCTGCGCACCGCTACAGGTTGGCTTTCGGCGTCAGACCGAAATGCACAGGTATTTGATTTCCAGGTAGTCCTCGATGCCGTACTTGGAGCCTTCGCGGCCCAGGCCCGAGGCCTTGATGCCACCAAACGGCGCCACCTCGTTGGAGATCAGGCCGGTGTTGATGCCGACCATGCCGTACTCCAGGGCTTCGGCCACACGGAACACGCGGCTCAGGTCGCGAGCATAGAAGTAGGAGGCCAGGCCGAACTCGGTGTCGTTGGCCATGGCGATCACTTCGGCCTCGTCCTTGAAGCGGAACAGCGGCGCCAACGGGCCGAAGGTCTCTTCCTTGGCCACGGCGGAATCCTTGGCCACGTCGACCAGTACGGTCGGCTCGAAGAAATTGCCCTGCAGCGACTTGCCGCCGGTCAGCACAGTCGCGCCCTTGCTCAAGGCGTCGGCAATATGCTCCTTGACCTTGGCCACAGCCTTTTCGTCGATCAGCGGGCCAGTGGTGGTGCCTTCTTCCAGGCCGTTGCCGATCTTCAGCTTGGCCACGGCGACCTTGAGCTTCTCGGCGAACGCGTCGTAGACCGAATCCTGCACGTACAGGCGGTTGGCACAGACGCAAGTCTGGCCATTGTTGCGGTATTTGGAGATGATCGCACCTTCGACCGCCTTGTCCAGGTCGGCATCGTCGAACACGATGAAGGGCGCGTTGCCGCCCAGCTCCAGCGAGACCTTCTTGATGTCGTGAGCGCACTCAGCCATCAGTTGACGGCCGATCTCGGTCGAGCCGGTGAACGACAGCTTGCGGATGATCGGGTTGCTCGTCAGCTCGCCGCCAATGTCGCCGGCGCTGCCGGTGACCACGTTGAACACACCCTTGGGGATGCCCGCACGCTCGGCCAGTTCGGCCAGCGCCAGCGCCGAGAACGGCGTCTGCGAAGCCGGCTTGAGCACCATGGTGCAACCGGCGGCCAAGGCCGGGCCGGCCTTGCGGGTGATCATCGCGGCCGGAAAGTTCCACGGGGTGATAGCGGCGGTGACGCCGATCGGCTGCTTGATCACGATCAGGCGCTTGTCCGGCTGGTGGCCGGGAATGGTGTCGCCGTAGACGCGCTTGGCTTCTTCGGCAAACCACTCGATAAAGGAAGCGGCGTAGGCGATCTCACCCTTGGCCTCGGCCAGCGGCTTGCCCTGCTCCAGGGTCATCAGGCGACCGAGGTCGTCCTGGTTCTCGATCATCAGTTCGAACCAGCGGCGCAGCTTGTTCGAGCGCTCCTTGGCGGTCAGGGCACGCCAGGCCGGCAGGGCCTTGTCGGCGGCCTCGATGGCACGGCGAGTCTCGGCGGCGCCCATTTTCGGCACGCTGCCGAGGATTTCGTCGGTGGCCGGGTTGTTGACCTTGATGGTCTGCCCGCCGTCCGCGTCCAGCCACGCACCATCGACATAGGCTTGCTGGCGGAACAGGGTGGAATCTTTGAGCTGCATGTCGGCTTCCTTTAACAGCCCCGTGCACGGACGGAGCCCATTTGATTGTGGAAGAGCGTTTGAAATCTCAAACGAGATCCTAGGATCTATGGGGGCAAAGAACAATAGGCTGTTCGAAAAAAAGAACGGTCGTGTTTATAGCGCATGTTGGACGTTTTCTGAACAGCTCTCGGGTTGGACCGGTAAACCCATGGAATATAGCCCACCTCTCGTCGCAATAGACGCACGGCAGGTAGATGGGTATCATGGCGCCCGCGTTGCACCAGTAGCTCAGCTGGATAGAGTACTGCCCTCCGAAGGCAGGGGTCGTGGGTTCGAATCCCGCCTGGTGCACCATAGAATTCAAGGCTCACAGCCTGCTCTGCCTGACAGCAATGATGCCCGCCCCAGCGGCAGGTAAAAAGACAGCCCCGCACAGGTTCGCCTGCCGGGGCTTTTTTGTACCCTGATGCTGACCGCCAGCGCTTCGAAAACCCAACAGTACCTGGCTCCCCGAACTCACTCTGCACCTGTCATTTTCTGAAGCACATTCTCCCCGATCCAGGCTGGATAGCTGCCGCTTCCTGGCGCAGACTCGTCTCTATCGCGATGATGAACAGCCCAAGGAGGCAAGACGATGCGCAACGAATGGAATGACCCCCATGCTGCCGCAGCCTCCGGCAATAGCGCGAACATCGCCGATGGCTGGGCGGTGCAGACGCTGGTCGAGCTGAAAGTGGCGGTATCGCGCATTGAAACCGGGATGGGCACGCTGGGTCGCGAGGTGCGTGAAATCAAGGCGGACCACGCCAGCACGCGAACCAAGCTGGCAGTCATCGAGAAGCAGATCTACGGGGCGACCCTGCTGGTGACCCTGGTGATTGGCATCGGCATGTTCGTGATCAACAAGGCGGTCGACGTCGGGGTTGATCTGGCCAAGGGCAATGCCAGCGTGCAAGCGACCACCCGGGACGGCCTGTCGACCGGCTCCCGTGGCACGGCGCCCTGAGCGCAGGAAGTGGCGAACCAGGCTTCACCCTGACGGCGGTTCACCCGAAGTGCGGCCTTGAATGACCCCACGCGGCACCTTCCCTATATCTCGCCCCCAAACCGTGCACTTCCCCTCCCCGCGAACCCTCTGATCCGCACCTTGCAACCAACCCGCCCACTTAACGCAATCGATTAACTCGATTTTAATCATACAGTTAAGCATCTACCTGACTTACACCCCGGCAAGCTGGCATCTCCCTTGCAACCACCCCTGTATATACCGGACTGGAGTCTGCTCCAGCCGCGCCATGCCGCACGCCGGGGAGGCCGAATCGAGCATGCAGGTCCGCACATCGAACATCCGCTTTGCAACCGCTCAAACGACCGCCTGCGAGCTGCCAGCGCCGATCAAGTTGCGCGTGGAGCGATTGGAAAAGCGCTATGGCAATATCCCTGCCCTGCAGGCGCTGGACCTTGAGGTGCGCAGCGGCGAACTGCTGACCCTGCTCGGCGCTTCGGGCTCGGGCAAGACTACGTTGCTGCAGGTCATCAGCGGCCTGGTGCCGCCTTCCAGCGGGCGCATCGTCATCGATGGGCAGGATCAGACTCACACCCCCACGCACCAACGCGGCATCGGCGTGGTGTTTCAGAATTACGCGTTGTTTCCGCACCTGACGGTGGCCGAGAACGTTTCGTTCGCGCTGGACATGCGCGGCGTGTCGCGCAGCGATGTCAGGCAGCGGGTCGGCGATGCACTGGCCATGGTCGGGCTGCAGGACATGCACCGGCGCTTCCCGCGCGAGCTGTCCGGCGGGCAGCAGCAGCGGGTCGCGCTGGCGCGCTGTTTTGTCTACAAGCCGTCGTTGATCCTGATGGACGAGCCGCTGTCGGCGCTGGACCGGCAGTTGCGCGAGTCGATGCAGATGGAGATCAAGCGCCTGCATCGCGAGACCGGCTCGACGATCATTTTCGTCACCCATGACCAGGACGAAGCCCTCGCCTTGTCCGACCGCATTTGCCTGATGCATCGCGGACGCATCGAGCAGATCGACACGCCGCAGGTGATGTACGAACGCCCTGGCAGCGTGGCGGTGGCGCGCTTCATCGGCATTTCCAATGTCATCGAAGGCACGGTGCTCGGCGCCGATCGGCTGCAGTCGGCCGATGGCCTGCTGCCGCTGCCTGCCGGCCACGGCCACACGCCGGGCGAGCAGGTTGCGCTGATCGTCCGCCCCGAGCATGTCAGCCTGCTGCCGGGCGTACCGGGGATGGTTCAGGGCCAGGTCGTCGAGTCGGTCTACGCCGGGGTCGAGACCCGCGTGGTGCTGCGCCTGCCTTCGGGCAACCAGATCGTTGCACGGCGGGCTGGGGGCACCTCGCCCCTGGCGCTGGGCACGCTGCTCGGCGTGCAGTGGCCGGCGCAGCAGGCCCATGCGCTCAAGGCCTGAAAACAGACAAACCAAACTCAACTGATCGGGGAACGCGGTGATGGCAGACAGCAGGAATTTTTCGCGGCGCAGTGTGATCAAGGGCGCGGGCATCACCGCTGCTGCCATCGCCGCGCCGACCGTATGGACCGGCAACCGCGCCTTCGGTGCCGACACCATCACCGTGGCCGACGTCGGCGGCGCCGTGGCCCCGGCCATCAAGAGCGCATTCTACGACCCGTTCGAGAAGGAAACCGGCATCAAGGTGATCGGCGTCGCCCACGATTCCGACCCGGTGACCCAGTTCAAGCTGCTGGTGGACGCCAACACCTATATATGGGACGTCAGCATGGTCACCCAGGACCATGTCGCGCGCCTGACCCAGCCCAAGAACTACCTGGCCGAGCTCAACCTGCCGGCCGCCCAGGTGCCGGACATCCTCCCGGGCATGGCCACCAACAACTGGCTGGGCTTCTCGGTGTTCGGCATCGTCATGGCCTACAACCGGGAAAAATTCAGCGGCAATGCCCCAGCCAGCTGGGCCGATTACTGGAACCCGCAGAAATTTCCCGGTCGTCGCGGCCTGTACAAGAGCCCGTGGGGCGTGCTGGAAATGGCCCTGCTGGCCGATGGCGTGGCGGCGGCTGACCTCTATCCACTGGACGTCGACCGCGCTTTCAAGAAGCTCGACGCCATCCGCAACGACGTAGCCGTGTGGTGGACCGCCGGCGCACAGAACACCCAGACCCTGCAGAACGGCGAAGTGGATATCTCCGACACCTGGTCAGCCCGCGGCTACGCCGCGATCGCCGCTGGAGCGCCGCTGGAGATTCTCTGGCAAGGCCTGTACTCAGTGGATGGCTGGTCGATCCCGCTGGGCACGCCGCGCCTGGACCTGGCGCGCAAATTCGTCGAGTTCTGCATGCGCCCGGAGCACCAGGCGGCCTATTCCAGCCTGGTCGCCAATGGGCCAAGCAACCGCAAGGCCTTCGACATCATCACCCCGGAACGGGCCAAGGTCCTGCCCAGCTCGCCGGAGAACATCAAGGGCCTGAGCGAGATGGATGCGGTGTGGTGGGGCAAGAACTATGACGCCGTTACCGAGAGATTCCAGGAGTGGATGCTGGGCTAGTCCCCTCGGCATCTTCAACCAACTGTTTGACCGCCCCAGGAGCCAACCATGACCACCCCCCGCCATATGGCCCTCGCCACTCTGGTTCAGGGCACCGGCGCACATCCCGCGTCGTGGATGCAGACCGGTACCCTCGACGATGCCTCCACCAGCATCGAGCATTTCATCGCCATGGCCCGGCTGGCCGAGCGCGGCTGCTTCGATATTTTCTTCATTGCCGACACACCGGCTGCACGCACTGACAATCTGTACGCGTGGAGCCGCTTTCCGATGTTCATGAACGTCTTCGAGCCGATCACCCTGCTCTCTGCCCTGGCCGTGGCCACCACCCACATCGGCCTGGGCGCCACTGCCTCGACCAGTTTCATGGAGCCCTACAACCTGGCGCGCCAGTTCGCCTCGCTGGACCATCTCAGCCACGGCCGCGCCGCCTGGAACGTGGTCACCAGTGCCAACGACTATGCCGCGCGCAACTTCGGCCTGGACAAGCTGCCACCCCACGCCAAGCGTTACGACAAGGCCAGCGAGTTCGTCGACGTGGTCGAGCAGCTCTGGGACACGTGGGAGGACGACGCCTTCGTCAACGACCGCGAAAACGGCCTCAACTTCATCGCCGCCAAGCAGCACCCGGTGCACCATGAAGGTGAATACTTCACCGTCAACGGCGCCCTGAACATCGCCCGCTCGCCCCAGGGCAAGCCGGTGATCATCCAGGCCGGCGCCTCGGAAACCGGCAAGGACTTCGCCGCGCGCACTGCCGAAGTGGTGTTCGCCTCCGACCCTACCGTAGAAAAAGGCAAGGTCTTCTACGACGACCTGAAAAGCCGCGTGGTGAAATTCGGTCGCCCGGCCGATTCGTTGAAAATCCTCACCGGCCTGTCGGTGGTGATCGGCGCCACCGCCGAAGAAGCCGAGGCCAAGTACCAGCACCTGCAGAGCATGATCCACCCGGACGTCGGTCGCATGCGCCTGGCCCAGGACCTGGAGACCGACCTGTCGGACCTGCCGCTGGACGAGCCGATTCCCGAAGCGCGCATCCCCGCCACCTCCAACTTCCACCGCGCCTACTTCGACTACATCGTCAACATGATCCGCGTCGAGAAGCTCACCCTGCGCGAGATGTGCATGCGCTACGAGCGCGGCAACGTGACCTTCCGCGGCACCGCCGTGCAGGTCGCCGACCATATGCAGGAATGGCTCGATGGCGGCGCCGCCGACGGCTTCATGATGATCTTCCACACCATGCCCGGTGGGATGCAGGACTTCGTCGAACAGGTGGTGCCCATCCTTCAGGAGCGTGACCTGATGAAGCGCGAATACACCGGCAAGACCCTGCGCGACCACCTGGGCCTGAGCCGCCCGGCCAACCGCCACGCGCAATGACCCACAACGAGGAACGGGCATGACCGAGCTGACCCTGGACACCGCTGCGCCCGCCGCCGCCAAGGGCCGTCGGTGGCGACTGACGCCGCTGTGCCTGGTGCTGCCTGGCGTGTTGTTTCTCGCGGTGTTTCTGCTGTATCCATCCTTGCAGCTGCTGGCGGTGAGCCTCAAGGACCCGCGCTCGGGCGCCTGGACCCTGGCCGCCTTCCACAAGGTGTTCTCCGGCGGCGTGTACACCCGCACGCTGTTCTCGACCTTCAACGCGGCCCTGCAGACCACCCTGCTGTGCCTGCTGCTCGGCTACCCGCTGGCCTATTGGCTGGCGCGCCTGAGCCCGCGCCGCCAGCGCCTGACCGCCTTGTTCGTGCTGCTGCCGTTCTGGACCAGCGCGCTGGTGAAGAACTTCGCCTGGTTGGTGTTCCTCGGCCGCAACGGTGTGGTCAACGACCTGCTGGTGGCCGCAGGCTTTGCGCCCGCCGAGCTGCTGTTCCAGCACGCCACAGTGATCTTCGCCATGGTCCACACCATGCTGCCATTGGCCGTAGTCGTGATGCTGCCGATCATGAATCAGATCGACCAGCGCCTCGGCCAAGCCGCCGACACCCTCGGTGCCAGCGCGCCGCAACGCTTCTGGCGCATCTACCTGCCGCTGTCGATGCCCGGTGCGGCTGCCGCAGGCCTGCTGACCTTCATTGCATCGCTGGGTTTTTTCATCGTGCCCACCCTGCTCGGCGGCACCCGGGACACCCAGCTCAGCCAGTTGATCATCGTGCAGATCAACCAGCTGCAGAACTGGCAGATGGGTGCCGCCATCGCCGTGATGCTAGTGGCGGCCGCGCTGGCCAGCTGCTTCGTCTATGACCGTACCTTCGGCCTTTCCACGCTGTCCAGAGACACCGCTGGCCGACGCGCCGGCAGCGGCCTGGTGCGCGGCCTGGGCATGGGTATCGGGCGAATCATGGGTGACCTCTGCGACGCCCTCGCCCGGCCGCTCGGCACGCGCCGCGCCGGCTGGCTGCTGTCCAGCTATGCCTGGCTGACCCTTGCTGTGCTGGTGGTGCCGATCCTCGCGTTCATCCCCATGGCCTTCACCGCGTCGACCTTCCTCTCGTTCCCGCCCACCCGCTTCAGCCTGCACTGGTTCGCCCAGTACCTGCAGTCGCCGGTGTGGATGGGCGCCACCCTGCGCTCGTTCGGTATCGGTATCGCCAGCGCCATGATTACCCTGCCCATGGCCACCCTCGCCGCGTTCGGCCTGGCGCGCAGCCGCACCCGCCTGGGCGGCGTGGCCTTCCTGATCTTCATGCTGCCGATGATCATCCCGCCCATCGTCATCTCGGTGTCACTGTTCTACTTGTTCGCCCACCTGTCATTGGTGGCGACCAACCTGGGCATCATCATCGGCCACACGGTAATCGCCCTGCCGATGGCCTTCGTGGTGGTGTTGGCAACGTTCAAGCACTACGACTGGCGTCTCGACCAGGCCGCCGCGACCCTCGGTGCGGCGCCATGGCGGGTGTTCTGCAAGGTGACCTTGCCGCTGATCAAGGGCGGCCTGTGCGCCGGCGCGGTGACCGCCTTCCTGCAATCGTTCGAGGAGCTGACCGTGGCCATGTTCATCGGTGGCGGCCTGAAGACCACGCTGCCCAAGCAGATGTGGGACGACATCCTGTTGCAGGTCTCGCCGACCCTGGCCGCCGCCTCGGTGGTGGTGCTGCTGATCGTCTGCGCCCTGTTCGGCCTGATGGAATGGCTGCGCCCGGCCGAGCGCGATTGATCGAATCGCCGCAGCGCCGGTCCCACCCTTGTACGGCGCCACTTCGGCACCGCCCCAGGACGCAGCCGCCATGAGCACTCCCCTCAACCTCGTCGCCATCATGAAAGCCACCCCCGGCAAGGAAGCGCAACTGCACACGCTGCTGCAAGCCGCCCTGCCACACTTCCAGCAGGAACCCGGCTGCCAGGCCTACGCCCTGCTGGTCGACCTGGAAGACCCGACGCGCTTCGTGTCCTACGAAACCTGGGACGACGAGGCGGCGCTGCAAGCGCACATGAAAGCGCCGACCCTGACCAATGCCATGCCGGTGCTGGAGAAGATCCTGGCCGAGCCGATGCAGCAGATCCGGTTGAATCAGCTGCCGGGGAGTACGCTGTAACGCCGTGCCAATCAAATTTGGGTGTTGCATCACGATCGAAACGGTCGCGGGGCTTGGCCAGAATCAGCATGCCCTCGTCTCGCAGCGTCCGCTTTGGCCGGGCGCCGCCCAAGGCTGAGCGCTGCTCGCGCATATTCAGCAGGGCCGCTGAATCAGCCGCCATATCGCGGTCGTACACCGCGTCGCAAGCTTGCACGAACTTCGCCAGACCCCTGAGCGTGGGTACCGGCTCCGAGCCAAGGCCCGGCGCTGGCGTTGTCGCCTTGCCGATTCGGCGACTTGAGCAGGAAGTCGATAGGAGCCAGTTCTTCACCATAGACCCGATGCAGAAGACGCTCACCCCAACCGTCGGGCCCGGGACATCAGAAGTCCTCCGCCTTGGGCTTCTTGAGCCTGACGCGCTTGGCTGTCAGCTCGGTGGCGGACGTATCGACCGGGTGATAGCCCGTCATCAACGAACTGCCCTCTATGCCTTCGAGCGCATTGAACACCGTGCGATCAATCCCTAGCCGCCACAAGACCAGCATGAATGCCCGCAGGTCGACATTTTCCGAGCCGGACTCGATCTTGCGCAGGGTATGTTCGGACACTCTTAGCGATTGCTTGAGGTCGCTCTGGCGCAGGCCCAACGCCAAGCGTCGGGCCTTGACTAGCAGGCCTGCGCGACTGAGCGCATCACGGCAGGATACGGGAAAAAAAGCAGACATAAGGCGCACCGAGGTGAACTTTAAATAGAATAAGATTCACCATAGCACGCTTTATATCGGACCGAATTGGTCCCGGTCGGTTAAACCGCCACCCCTTTCAACATCAGGTCAAGGTTCTGCACCGCCGCGCCCGAGGCACCTTTGCCGAGGTTGTCGAGCAGGGCCACCAGGTTCACATGCTCCTGCCCCGGGGTGCCGAAGACGAACAGTTTCATGGTGTCCTGGCCCGCCAGTTCTTCGGCCTCGACGCGGGTCAGCGCGGCGCTCTGCTCCAGCGACACCACCTCGACGATGGACTGATGCTGGTAGTGCGCGGCCAGTGCCGCGTGAACGTCGGCCAGCGAC
The DNA here is from genome assembly GCF_034059295.1 of Pseudomonas sp. HR96. Taxonomy (NCBI): domain Bacteria; kingdom Pseudomonadati; phylum Pseudomonadota; class Gammaproteobacteria; order Pseudomonadales; family Pseudomonadaceae; genus Pseudomonas; species Pseudomonas sp. HR96. The sequence goes on along the minus strand of NZ_CP139141.1, from coordinate 319,386 downwards.
GGTTTGCCCTTGAGGTCGGCGAGGAACAGCGGCACCTGCACGATCATGCCCTGGGGGAACCGCGCGACGCTGGGGCTGAACAGCGGGCGACGCTCCAGACGGCCATGCTTGGCCAGCTCGGCGACGTGCTTGTGGGTCAGGCCCAGGCCATACACGAACTGGCTGGAGCTGATGGGATCGGGGTTGGCCGGGTCTTCGAACTGGGCAATCATCTGCTTGCCGCCGCCGGTGTAACCGGACACCGCATTGACCGTGATGCCGTGGTCGGCCGCCAGCAAGCCGGCGTCGCGCAACGGCCGCACCAGGGCGATGGCGCCGGTGGGGTAGCAGCCGGGGTTGGCCACGCCACGGGCCGCGGCGATGCGTGCGCCCTGGTCTTTTTCCAGCTCGGCGAAACCGTAGGCCCAGTCCGGGTGCACGCGAAAGGCGGTGGAGGTGTCGATGATGCGCGTGCTGTCGTGGCCTTCGAGCAGGGCAACCGCTTCACGGGAGGCATCATCGGGCAGGCACAAGATGGCCACGTCGGCGGCGCGCAGGTAGTCGGCACGCAGGTCCTTGTTGCGGCGCTCGGCCTCGGGAATCGAAAGCACCTCGATGTCGTCGCGCCCGGCCAGCCGGGTACGGATCTGGAGGCCTGTGGTGCCGTGTTCGCCGTCGATGAAGACCTTTGCTTTCATAGCCGCTGTGTGCCCTGCGTTGAAGGGTGGAGATGGAAAGATGCACAGCTTACTGAATATTTGTGGCGGTTGGGGGTTCGATTGTCCGATGGTCGGTAAGATGCGTCGCGGCCCTCGCCAGCTTCGCCGGCTCCTGCGCCCACCTTGGCGACCGCAGATGACGTGGGAGGGGGCAAAGCCCCCGAGAGGCCGCAGGCCGGTTTGATTTATGGCTTGGCAGGGGAAATGCGTCGCCGTCCTCGCCAGCTTTGTCGGTTCCTACAGGACCGCCTTGGTACATGGCGGTCTGTCGTCGAACAGCGAAGGCAGTCGCGGTGATGCCACTGAATGCATATAAATCGAAACAGATGTGGGAGCGCGCGAAGCCCGCGATAGGCCGCGCGGGCGGCCGGTGGTGGCCATATTGGACATTTCGCCGGGCGCCCGAAGATCAAACCGGCCTGGCGGCCTCTCGGGGCTTTGCCCCTCCCACGTCTGTCCTGAAATTCAATCACGACCACCGGCCGCCCGCGCGGCCTATCGCCAGCTTCGCCGGCGCATACATTTGCTTCGAACGTGCCGTTCCAGTGGCATTACCTATGACCGCCTGGGTGCATGGCGGGCTGTCGTCGAACATCAAGAGCAGTCAACCGTTGTTTGCAACCATAGAATCTCCTACGCCTACCGTGTGAACGGTCACAGATGGCGAGCCAGGCCGGGGTGATATTTGAAGCAACAACCCCGCCCAAGCGGTTGTCCTAACATATCGAGCTGCCTATCAGGAGTCACCGCCCCATGAGTCTGCTTGGCGATATCTACCGCAAGCTGAACCCGGAGAAGAACCCCAATCTGCAGTCGGCCTTCGTGCACAGCGCCAACCACCTGCCGACCTTGTGGCTGCTGGGCAAGACCGGCGCCGGCAAGTCGTCGTTGATTCGCGCGCTGACCGGGCTGGACAAGATCGAGGTCGGCCAGGGCTTCAAGCCCTGCACCATGACCTCCTCGCAGTACCTTTACCCGCAGGACACCCCGGTGCTGGCATTCATGGACACCCGCGGGCTGGCCGAGGCCAACTACGACCCGGCCGAAGACATCCGCAACCTGGAAGCGGCGAGCAATGCGCTGATCCTGGTGATGCGCGCCGAAGACCCGGAACAATCGCAGATCCTCAAGGCACTCAAGCAGATCAAGCGCGCCGGGCACATCAAGCAGGCCCTGCTGGTGCAGACCGGCATCGAGCTGCTCGACGACGAGGATCGCGCCCGCTGCCTGCGCCACAACGAAGAGCAGGTTGAAAGCGTATGGGGCCCGATCGACAGCATCGCCGTCGACTTCTATGGCCGTGACGGCCAGCCGGTCGGCCTCGAAGTGCTCAGTGCCAGGCTCAAGGCGATGCTGCCGATCCTTGCCGAGCTGTTCGACGACCAGGCCCACGACAACAGCGAAGAGCTCAACTTCCAGCAGCTCAAGCGCGAGATCATGTGGTACGCCGGCGCCGCCGGGGCCAGCGATGCGCTGCCCGGGGTCGGCCTGGTGGCGGTGCCGGCGATCCAGGCGAAGATGCTTCACAGCCTGGCCAACCAGTACGGGCTGGACTGGAGCAAGCGCCTGCTCGGCGAATTCAGCGCCGCCATGGGCGCCGGGTTCGGCATCCAGTATGCCTCGCGGCTGGGTCTGCGCCAGTTGGTCAAATTCATTCCGGTGTACGGCCAGACTATCGGCGGCGCCTCGGCGGCGGTGGCCAGCTACTGCTTCACCTTCGCCCTGGGCCGGGTCGCCTGCATGTATTTCTACAGGAAGCAGCGCGGCGAAGCCGTGACCTCCGAAGACCTCAAGGCCAAGTTCAAACAGGCTTTCGACCATATCCTGCCGGTGGCCAACGATGACAAGACTCCTTGAACGTACGCTGCCACTGCTGCTGATCGCCGCCCTGGCGCCGCTGCTGGCGCTGGCCGGCTTCGGAGTGTATGCAGTGTTCCACTTCGGCTATTTGCTGCCGTTCGTGGTGGTGCTGGTGGTCCTGCTGCTGATGGGCCTGCTGCCGTGGTGGGTGCTCAAGCGCCGCGTGCGCACCCAGGCGGTGCCGGCACTGGACGTCGCCCTCGAGCAATCGCTGGAAACCCCGAGCTACTGGACCGAGCGTGACCGCCAGGCCCACGCCGCCGTGCTGCCCCACGTGCAGCAGATGCTCGCCGTGCAGCCCGAGTGGCCAGCCTTGCCGGACCTCGGCCTGGAGGTGCTGCGCCTGGTTGCCGCACGCTACAGCGACAATCCCGACACCGCCGCCTGGGCCTTCACCCCCATCGAATTCCTGGCCATCGCCGAGCAGGTCAGCCGCCGCTACCGCGAGGTGCTCAAGGCCAACGTGCCGATGATCGAGCGCATGAAGATCTCCTCGCTGATGACCCTCGGCGAACGGGTCGAGCGTTACGGGCCATGGCTGATGAACGCCTATAACCTGTACCGCAAGGCCCGCTGGTTTTCCCCGCAAGGGGTGCTCGCCGAGCTGCGCGGGCATCTGTCGGACAAGGCTTTGGGCGGGCTCAGCGATGAGTTCCAGCTGCGCCTCAAGCACCTGCTGCTGCTGGAAGTCTTGCAGGTCGCCATCGACCTGTATGGCGGCCACTTTCGCTTTGACGATGCCGACCTGCCGCGCAGCGACGCCTCTGACGAAGACCGTGAGCGCATGGCGGCCGCGCCCGAGGCCCTGCGCGTGTGCCTGATCGGCCAGGTTGGCGCCGGCAAGTCGACTTTGGTCAATGTCCTGACCGCGAGCATCCGCGCCGAGGTCAGTGCCCTGCCCGCCACCGACAAGGTGCAGGTCTACGCCTGCTCGGTAGACGGCGAAGAGGCCATGAACCTGGTCGACCTGCCTGGGCTCAATGGCGATGGCAAACTGGAAAAGAAACTCTTCGAGCAGGTCATCGACTGCGACCTGGTGCTCTGGGTGCTCAAGGCCAACCAGCCGGCCCGTGCTCTGGACCAGCACTTTCGCGGCCTGATCGAGGCCTGGGAAAGCGCCAACAACGACCGCAAGCCGCCGGTACTGGTCGGCGTGATGAACCAGGTCGACCGGCTGGTGCCGCCCGGCGCCTGGAACCCTGAGGACCCGGCCCAGGCGAAGCTCATCAAGCAGGCGCTGGACTACAACCGCGAGCTGCTCGACCTCGATCACATCGTGCCGCTGGCGGTGCCCGAAGAGCAGCCGCATTTCAACGTGCCGGCCTTGCTGGCATTGTTGCAGGAACGCTACGAGGAAGGCCTCAACGTGCAGCTCAACCGCCGTCGCCAGGAGGCCGGCGAGTTCTCTGCCAGCCGCGAGATCAAGCGGGTGAGGCATGCGGCCGCGTCACTGTTCTCGCTCATCCAGCGCTAGCGCGCTGCTCGCAGCGCAGGCGCAGCCATTGATAAAGCTGCTGCACTGCCGGCGAATACTGGCGGCGGTGCGGGCACACCAGCTGCAATGGGCAGGGTTCGCCAGGCACGTCGGGCAGCAGCACCTGCAAGCGCCCGGCGCGCACGTCGTCGCACACATCCAGCCAGGACTTGTAGGCGATGCCTTCGCCCGCCACCGCCCAGCGCCGCACCAGCTCGGCGTCGTCGCTGATCAAGGTGCCGCTGACCACTACACTGCGCCGCGGGTTGCCCGGCGCCGGAAACAGCCAACGATCATGCACTCGCCCGCCCAGTGTGTAGCACAGGCAGGCGTGCCGACTCAGCTCTTCGAGACTCTGGGGCGCGCCTTGGCGCTCGACATAGGCGGGCGCGGCCACCAGCACCCGGCAGTTGTCCGCCAGCAGCGTCATGGCCACATAGCTGGCGTCCTGCATGTGCCCATAGCGGATGGCGACGTCGACCGGGTCGCGAAAGACATCGGCCAACTGATCGGATACATGCATGCGCAGGGTCAGCGCCGAGTGCTCGCGGCGAAACTCGGTCAGCCATGGCAGCAGCACATTGCGGCCCAGGTCCGAAGGCGCCGACACTTGCAACACACCCTGCAACTGCGTGTCCTCGCCACGCAGCTGCTCCTGACCGGCCTGCAGCGCATGCAGGGCCTCGCTGGCGTGATCCAGATAGCGCTCGCCCTCGGCGGTCAGGCGCAGGCTGCGGGTGGAACGGGCAAACAACCGCACATCCAGCTCGCGCTCCAGGCGCTGGATCGCCGCGCTGACCTGGCCCGGCAACAGGCCGGCCTCACGCGCGGCATTGGAAAAACTGCCCAGCGCGGCCGAACGCACGAACAGACCGAGGTCATCAAGACGAACCATTTTCACGGCTCCAGTGAAAGTGCTACCCGATTTTGCCTCTTTTTCCGGAGTCAGCGGAAGCACAGACTGGTCCCATGTACTGACACCCCCTTCAGGAGCTTCGCCATGAAAGCTATCGCCTACACCCGCAACGGCCCCATCGACGTCGCCGATGCGTTGATCGACATCGACCTGCCCGAACCGACGCCCGGCCCGCGCGACCTGCTGGTGCAGGTCCGCGCCGTGTCGGTGAACCCGGTCGACACCAAGATTCGCGCCGGCGTCGCCGTGACTGAACCGCGGGTGCTCGGCTGGGACGCTGTCGGCGTGGTCAAGGCCGTGGGCAATGACGTCACCTTGTTCAAGGCCGGCGACGAAGTCTTCTACGCCGGCTCGCTGATCCGCCCGGGCACCAACAGCGAACTGCACCTGGTCGACGAGCGCCTGGTCGGGCACAAGCCCCGCAGCCTCGGCGACGCCCAGGCCGCCGCCCTGCCGCTGACCGCGATCACTGCCTGGGAGCTGCTGTTCGACCGCCTTGGCGTCGCCGAAGGCGGCGGTGCCGGGCAAAGCCTGCTGGTGGTCGGCGCGGCCGGCGGAGTCGGTTCGATCCTCGTGCAGCTGGCGCGGCAACTCACGCAGATGACCGTGATCGGCACCGCCTCGCGCGAAGCAACCCGCCAGTGGGTGAGCGATCTGGGCGCCCATCATGTGATCGACCACCATCAACCGCTGCTCGCCCAGTTGCAGGCCGCTGGCGTCGGCGAGGTCACCCATGTGGCCAGCCTGACCCACACCGACAGCCACTTCGAGCAGCTGATCGAAGCGCTGCAACCGCAAGGCAAGCTGGCCCTGATCGACGACCCGGCCAGCCTCGATGTGGTGCCGATGAAGCGCAAGGCGCTGTCGCTGCACTGGGAGTTGATGTTCACCCGCTCGCTGTACCAGACCGCCGACATGATTCGCCAGCATGAACTGCTCGAGCGGGTGGCCGAGCTGGTCGACCAGGGTGTGCTGAAAACCACCTTTGGCGAACACTACGGCACCATCAATGCCGCCAACCTGCGCCGTGCGCACCAGCTGCTGGAAAGCGGCCGTGCCCAAGGCAAGATCGTCCTCGAAGGTTTCTGACCCGAATCCATTACTGGAATAGACCGAAATGAGCCTGCACAGCCTGTCCAAGACCCGCTACACCACCAAGGCCTACGACGCCGCCAAGCGCATCCCCGACGAGACCTTCCAGGAGCTGCTGACCCTGCTGCGCCACGCGCCGTCGTCGGTCAACTCGCAGCCCTGGCATTTCGTCGTCGCGGCCACCCCCGAAGCGCGCCAGCAGATCGCCGCCGCCGGCATGCACGAAGGCTATGCCTACAACGAGGGCAAGGTGCTCAACGCCTCCCACGTGATCGTGTTCTGCACCCGCACCAGCATGACCGACGAGCACCTGGACGCCGTGCTGGCCCAGGAAACCGCCGATGGTCGCTTCGACACCGAACAGGCCAAGGCCGGCACCGCCGCCAGCCGCCTGAGCTACGTCAACCTGCACCGCTATGACCAGAAAGACCTGCAGCACTGGATGGAAAAGCAGACTTACCTGGCCCTCGGCACCCTGCTGCTGGCGGCCGCCGCCAGCGGTGTCGACGCCACACCGATCGAAGGCTGCGACTTCCGCGCCCTCGACAAGGCCCTGGGCCTGCGCGAGAAGGGCTATACCAGCGTGGTGGTGGCGGCTCTGGGCTACCGCGCCGAGAGCGACTTCAATGCCAAGCTGCCCAAGTCCCGCCTGCCCGAAGCAACGGTGGTGAGCTGGCTTTGAGGTCAAACCGGCCTGGCGCCCTCTCGGGTGGCCAGGCCGCGTCTGCGCCTAGGAATACTCATTTTCCAGACTGTCCAGATGGTGCTCGAAAGTGCGCAGCTGGGTGGTCCAGGTGTACACCAGCATCTCCAGTTCGCCATTGATCTCGCCGGCCTGGGCCGGTTCGGCGCACTCCATGAGAAAACGCTGGCGGGCCAGTGAGGTGGCGACATTGCTCAGCTCGCGGGCGTCCTTGAGCCAATGCCAATTGCCCTCGCCCATTTCCTCGTCGAGCACGCGGCAATGCAGCTTCAGCGCCGCCAGGCTGGTGTCCAGTGGCGTGCCGCCGAGGTCGCCCATGACCTCCTGGAAACTGCGCGCCGGCTGCCAGTAGCCGCCCCAGAAAAACCGCTCGAACACGGTTTCGACCCGGCGCAGGGCCACCTTGGCGTCCCAGATCAACACCCGCGTATGGCCGTTGGCCAGTTCTCGTCGACGCAACAGCAAGGTCGCCACGCTGCTCCAGGCGATCACGCCGAGCAGGATCACTGCCGTCAACAAGAGGACAAGGGCCGAGGTCGAACACCAGAAGGCCGCTGCAGAAGGGTCGTGCATGGCGAAACCTTTTGCGCTATAGGTGAGCTAATGTGTCAGGGACTGCTCATTTCATGACACGACAGCACGACAAATGCCGTCCCGGCAAGCCTGCGCAGACCAACGGCGCTCAAGCCAACAGGCCCAGAACAGAGCGGCGCGTGAGCGCCGAACGGGCGATGGCGCGGTTGACGCTGGCAGCCCGGGCGTTCAACTGAAAATGGCTGGGAGCGCCAGCGGCCGTGGTTTTGGCGTCGTTCAGACGCTCGACGAAGTCCAGTGCCACGCGGCGTTTTTCCGCTGCCGCCCGGGTCTCCCCGCCCAGCTGTTGGCGCAGCTGGCTCTGCTGCTGTTGAAAGTACTCGCGGGCGGCTCGAATACGCTCCAGCACCTGCTCGCCCAAGGCGCGCAACACCGGGCCGGCGGGCGCCTGGCGCAACTCGGCCTGCAGGCTCTGCTCGCGCAGCGGCGGCACCTGCCAGCCAGTGGCGGCAAACAGGCGCCCCTCACCGCGGATCGCCAGGTGTTCGCGCAACGCCGGCCAGGCCGCTTCGTCGATCTCGAACAGCAAGCGGCTGTCTGCCTCGACCCGCACCTGCACACCGGCCTGGCCGAGGCTGGCATTGAAGCGGCGCAACAGGCGCGCAGGGCCCAGGTGCTCGTCCAGCACCACCGCCAGCGGTCCGCCGGCCTGAGGGCCGACGCTGAACAACAAGGTCTCGGCGCCGGCCGCCTGCACGGCGCGCAACGATGCCAGGCCGGCCACCTCGAACTGCACCCGCGCGCGGGTTGCCGGCCCGGCGCGCAACTGCCCGTCAAGCACCTCACCCAGCCCCGCCGCGCGCTGCTCCAGCGTCCGCTCGAGCCCGGCTCGGGCACCTTGCAGCGCGCTTTCGGCAGACGCCGAGCGCCGCGCCGCCAGCGTTTGCAGCACACCGACGGCGCGCTCTTCGAGCCGGCCCAGGTAGTCCAGGGCCACCTGCTGCAACGAAGCGTCGCGGTTGAACTGCAGCGCCTGCTCGGCCGCCTGGCCGGGCTGACGCGCCAGCGCCGCGCCGGCCTGCCGCGCAGCGGGCTCGGCAGCGGCGGCTGCCGGCGCCGGCCAATGCAGTCCGGGGGGCGCGCAAGCCCGAGTGGCGAGCTGATCGATCTTCACGCGGTCATCACATCAGGTTGAACAGCGACAGCGCGCCGATCTTCAGGTAGGTCTTCTGCGACGCCTGCATGGCCAACTCGTGCTGAGCCAGCGCCACGGTCGCCTTGGGGTAGTCCAGCGCGGTCAGCTGCTCACGCAGGTTCTGGTGGACGATCGAGGCGTCCTCGTTGCCTTCGGCCAGCAGGCTTAGATGATTCTGCCGGCTGCCCAGTTCGGTCATCATCCCGAGCAAGGCGCGATGGCTGTCGTCGACCCGCCCGAGCATGCCCTTGAGCTGGGCCTGCACGGCCGGGTCGGCGGGGTCCAGGGCCGGATCCTGAAGGGTCTGCACCAAAGCATGCAGGTCGTTGAGCAGCTCAGGATTGGCGCCCAGCACTTCGTGCAGCGTGACGTTTTCCTTGACCAGCACCCCGTTGGCCACCGCCGCCTGGCGGTGCTGATCGTTGCCGCTGAGGCTGTAGCGGCCGCTGGCCGGATCGAAGGTCAGCGCCGGCGTGTCGGTGCGGGTACCGGCGAAGCGATAGCGCCCGTCTTCGTCGCGCCCGTTGAACAAGGCCACCAGGCTCTGCTCCAGACTTTGCATCTGGCCGGCCATGCTGCGCAGGTCCTCGGCGGTATTGGCGCCATTGCTGGCCCACAGCAGCAGGTCGTTGAGGTTGAGCAAGGCCTCGGAGCCCGACTTCAGCCCCGTCTCCTGGGCCGCCAGGCGGTGGCTGAGGTTATCGATGTTCTTCCCGTACTGGTCCAGTGCCGCCTCCTCGCGCTGCAGACGCAGCACACGCACGCTGGCGACCGGGTCATCGGAGGGTTTCTGCAGGCGCAAGCCGCTGGCCATCTGCGCGTGCAGATGGGCCATGGCGCTGCCGTTGCGGTTAAGGCTGCCACTGATCATGGCCTGGGTCTGGGCTGTGGTTACGCGCATTGGTTCACTCCTCGGCCGGTCAGAATGCCGCCAGCATGCTGTCGAACAACTGGTTGGCGGTTTCGATGACTTTCATGTTGGCCTGGTAGGTGCGCTGAAAGGTCATCAGGTTGATCGCTTCTTCGTTCTCGCTGACCGCGCTGAGGCTGTCACGCTGGTTCTGCGCGTGTTCGAGCACACCCATCGCGGTCTTGAAGTCTTCGAGGTTCTGCCGGCTGGCGCTGGCTACGTTGCCGAGCAACCCGGCATAAGCGTCGTTGAGCATGACCGGCCGGCCGCCGATGGAGATCTCGCGGTTTTTCAGCTCGAGCAGGGCCAGCAGTACCTCGTTGTTGCCGTGCTCGCCTGCCACCGAGGAAAACGCCAATTGCTCGGGGCGCAGGTCGGTCAGCTCCAGTTGGCCATTGGCCGGGTTGAAGCTCAGCAACGCCTGGCCGGGATTGCCGTCCAGGTCAAAGCCCGTGGCCAGCGTGGCGTTGATCGCCGCGGCCATCTCGCCGGCCATTTCCCGCAAGGCGGCACGGGTCGGCAGCAGCTGCTCGGTCTCCATGCGGTGCAGTGCACCCAGGCTGCCGCCCAGGCGTTCCTGCTGCAAGGGAAAAGCGGTGCCGGCAAAACTCAGCGACAGCTGCTGCGCACCGTCGGCCAAGGTGGTGACTTGCAAGGTCGCTGCGGTGTTTCCGGCCACCAGCGGCTGGCCGTTGGCGAAGCTGATGTCGAGCGCTCCGCTGGGATTTTCGCGCACGCGCAGTTCGGCGAACTGGCCCAACTCGGCGACCAGCGTTTCGCGCTGGTCGCGCAATGCCGAGCTGTCCTGGCCGGTGGCCTGGGCATCGGCGATGCGGCGGTTGAGCACCGCGATATTGGCGGCCACGCCGTTGACTTCGCTGGTCATGCTGCTGCGTTGCTGGCGCAGGTCGCCAAGCTGGTCGGAGATGTTGCGGTTCAGGCCATTGAAGCGCTGCGTCAGGTTGCGCGCCTCGCTGATGATCTGCTGGCGCAGGGCGATGTTCTCGGGGGTGGTACTGGCTTCGCTGAGGGCGGCAAAGAATTTGTCCAGCCCGACACTGATGCTGGAGCCTTCCCCTGCCATCAGCTTTTCCAGGCCGCCCAGGTATTGCCCGGCACCGTTGTGGTAGCTGGCCTGAGAGCCGGCTCGCCAGAGCTGCTGGTTGTTGAAATCACTGGTCATGCGGCGGATGCCGCTGACCTCCACGCCGCCGCCGATGCGCCCTCCCTGGCCGCCGACCGAGGTGAACGCCGTGGTCAGCCGGCTGAACCCCGGAGTGTTGAGGTTGGCCAGGTTCTGCGCGGTGGTGTTCATGGCTATCTGCGCGGCATTGACGCCACTGAAGCCGATCTGACTCATGATGCTCATGCCAAGGGTTCCTTGTACTCGCTGCGGGGTTGCTGGCTCAAGGCGGCGGACGGCGGCGCTGGCTTAAATCCGTTGTGGCCATACAAGTCCTGGAAAATCCGCCGGGTGTACTGGCGGGTTTCCTCGAAAGGAATGGTTTCGATCCAGCGCTGCGCGCTGACCTCGCCGCGCCGCGGGTCACCGTACTGCTGCAGCCACTGGTCGACGCGGCCTGGGCCAGCGTTGTAGGCCGCCACAGCGAGCACCGTTTCGCCGTCGTAGCGGCGCAGCAGTTGCGCCAGATAGGCCGTGCCCAGCCGCTTGTTGTACTCGCCGTCGCGGGTCAGGCGCCGGTGGTCATAAACCAGCCCCAGCTGCGCGGCCATTTCCCGCGCGGTGTCAGGCATCAACTGCATCAGGCCCAGCGCGCCCTTGGGTGATACGGCCGCGACCTGCCCGGCCGACTCATGGGCGATGACCCGCTCCACCAGCCGCAGCAGCATGCCGGCACCGCGGGTGACCCTGCCGGCCCAGCCCTCGACCAGCGGCCCGAAGACCCGGTTGGCGATCTCCTCCATCCCCAGCGCAGTCCTCGCGGCTGTGGCCGGCAGGGCCGGGCCGGGCGTTGCCTCGCCAGGCGGTGGCGGCGCCGGCCGGCCCAACTGGCGCACCAGCAGCTCGGCGATGCCGGTCTGGCGCCGGCGCGCCAGGCTGTCGGCCAGGGCGTCATCGTGCATCTCGCGCAGCGTATCGGTCTGCGCGCTGCGCAACGGGTTGTCCGCTGCCAGCACGTCGCCGGCCTTGCGCATCTGCCTGAGCAGCTGGCGCAGGAACATCGCTTCGAACTGCTCGGCGGCCTCGTCCAACCGCGTGGGCGTGGGCGTGTCAGGCGCGGCCGGCAGGGCCGTGAGGGGGAAATCCAAGGGTCTCATGCTCAGATCACCAGCAGCTCGGCATTCAGCGCCCCGGCGCGCTCCAGCGCCTGGAGGATGCTCATGACGTCATCGGGGCTGGCGCCCAGGCTGTTCACCGTGGCGATGATGCTGTCGAGGCTGGCGCCTTCCGGCCACTTGAACATGCCACTCGCACTTTGCTCGACGCTGACCTGCGAGCGCGGCACCACGGCGGTCTGGCCGCCGGAGAGCGGACCCGGCTGGCTGACCTGCGGTGTCTCGCCGATCACCACCGAGAGCGAACCATGAGCCACCGCCGCCGCCTTGACCCGCACCCCCTCGCCGACCACCACGGTGCCGGTGCGGCTGTTGAACACGACCTTGGGCCGCTGCCGCCCCTCGTCCACCTCCAGCGCCTCGAGCAGGGCGACGAAGGCGGTGCGCTGGTTGCGCTCGGCCGGCGCGCGCAGGGTCACGCGCGTGCCGTCCAGTGCCGTGGCTGTGCCGGCACCGAAGCGCCGGTCGATCGCCTCGACCACCCGCGTGGCGGTCTGGAAACTGGGTTGGCGCAGGTTCAACGCTACCCCTTCACGGCTGCCGAAATCGCTGGCGATGCCGCGCTCCACGGTCGCGCCGCTGGCGATGCGGCCACTGTTGACGGTGTTGATCGCCACCCGCGAACCGCTGCGCCCTTCGGCACTGACCCCGCCGACCACCACACCACCCTGGGCCAGGGCGTAGACCTCGCCGTCGATGCCGAGCAAGGGTGTCAGCAGCAGCTGGCCGCCGCGCAGGCTCTTGGCATCGCCCAGCGAAGACACGGTCACGTCCAGGCGCTGCCCGGGCCCATAGGACGGCGGCATATCGGCCGTGACCGTGACCGCCGCCACATTCTTGAGCTTGGGGTCGACATTGGGCGGCAGGTTGACGCCGAACTGCTTGATCAGGTTGCTGATCGACTGGCTGGTGAACCTGACCTGATTCTTGTCGCCGGTGCCATCGAGCCCCACCACCAGCCCGTAGCCGACCAGCTGGTTGGCGCGCACACCTTCGATATCGACCAGGTCCATCAACGGCACGGCGCGCGCCGGCAGGTGCCAGAAGAGCAGGCAAGCCGCCAGCAGGAAGAGGTTACGCATGATCAAGGCCTCGCTGGAACCACAACAAAGGAAACACTACAAAGGAAAAAGCGGGTGGCTGAAGAAACGCGTCAACCAGCCCGCCGAGTTGCTGTCGTTGAGCACACCGCGCCCGGCATAGGAGATGCGCGCATTGGCAACGCTCTGCGACGACACCTGGTTGAAGCGGTTGATGTCGTCGGTGCGCACCAGCCCGGCCAGGCGGATGTACTCGTCGCCCTGGTTGAGCCGCAGGGTTTTCTCGCCCTTGATCAGCAGGGTGCCGTTGGGCAGGACCCGGTGCACGGTCACCGCGATCGAGCCACGCAGGGTGTTCTGCTGCGAGCTCTTGGCGGCGCCGTTGAAGTCGCGCGAGGCATTGGCCGAGCTTTCGAGGTTGGCGTAGGGCTTGCCGAGAATGGTCGGCACGCCGATGCCGGCCTTGCTGCTCTTGCCGAAACTGGTGCCAGCGCTCTTGCTCGACTGGGTCGATTCGTCCAGCACGATGGTGAGGATGTCGCCGACCCGCAGCGCGCGCTTGTCCTGCAGCAGCGAGCCACTGAAACCGCTGCGGTACAGCCCTCCGGCCTGCCCTTCGGCGAGGTCGTAGACCAGCGCCGGCGGCTGGTAGTCGCTGCCGTCGTCGTCCGGGAGCATCTCCCTGAAGCTCTGGCAGCCGCCGCACAGCAGCAGGCCCACCAGCACGAGCGCCATTCGCATGATCGGCCTCAAACCGTCTGATTGAGAAATTGCAGCATCCCCGAGGAGGCATCCAGCACCTTGGCATTGGCCTCGTAGGCTCGCTGGATGGCCATCATCGAGACCATGGCTTCGACCACCTCCACGTTCGAGCCTTCCAGCACGCCCTGCTTGATGCTACCCAGGCCGTCCTGGCCCGGCACGCCCTCGACCGGCTCGCCACTGGCCACCGTCTCGCGGTACAGATTGCCGCCCAAGGCCTCGAGGCCCGCCGGGTTGATGAAATTGGCCAGCAGGATCTGCCCCAGCTCCACCGGCTCGGTGTCGCCGGGAAGCAAGGCGGTGACGATGCCGTCGCTGCCCACGGTGAAACGCGAACTGCCGGCCGGCATCTCGATCGCCGGCACCAGGGCCAGACCCTGGGCGTTGACCAGCATGCCCTCGGCGTTGAGCTGCAACTGACCGCTCTCGGTGTAGTGCACGTCCCCGGAGGGCGACTCGACCTGAAAAAAGCCGCGGCCGACGATGGCCAGGTCCATGGGCTGGTTGGTGGTCTGCATGCTGCCTTGGGTAAACACCTTCTGCGTGCCGACCACGCGCACGCCGCTGCCCAGCTGGATACCCGAGGGCACAGTGTTGACCTGGTCGGCCTGGGCGCCGGGCTGCAGTTCGATGGCGTAGAACAGATCCTCGAACACCACCCGGTCGGCCTTGAAGCCGACGGTGTTGACGTTGGCCAGGTTGTTGGCCACGGCGGCCATGGCCTTGTCCTGGGCGGCCAGGCCGGTCTTGCTGATCCACAATGCCGAGCTCATTGCATTCTCCTGTCGGGCGCCGTCAACTGCCGCGAATCATGCGGTTGCCCGCGTCGGCGAGGTTTTCGGCGGCTTTCATCATTTTTACCTGAGTCTCGAACAGTCGGCTCAGGCTGAGGGTGGCGACCAATTGATCGATGGAGGACACGTTGCTGCTTTCCAGATAGCCGCTGGCCAGGGAGACGGCCTCGTCCTGCTCGGCGCTGCCGCCGGCGCGCAGGACCAACAGCCCGGTGGGGTCCTTGGCCAGGTCGGCCGCCGGCACATCGACCAGCTTGATGCGACCGGCTTCGACCAGCTGCGTTTCGCCGCTGGGCAACACTGAAATCGTGCCGTCGCGACCGATATGCAGCCGGTCGTGGGCGGGCAACGTGATCGGGCCACCCTCGCCCAGCACCGGGCGACCGTGTGCCACCAGCTGCATGTCGCTGTCCACCTGCAAACTGCCATGGCGGGTGTACGCCTCGCCCTGGGTGCCCTGCACAGCGATCAGGCCGGAGCCCTGGATGGCGAAGTCGAGGTCGCGACCGGTGGCCATCAGGCTGCCGGCGGCCAGGCTCACGCCGTTGTCCTGGACGCGCGCCAGGTGCCGGCTGTCATAGCCGTAACCGGGCACGGGGGCCGCGCTGGCCTGTTCCAGGTCGGCGCGAAAGCCTGGCGTGTTGGCATTGGCCAGGTTGTTGGCGCGCACGCTCAACGCGGTCATGGTGCGGCTGGCGGCGGTCATGGCGGTGTAGCCGAGACGGTCCATGGGGTAGCCCTCAAATCGAGCCGAAGAGGATCTGGGTGAGTTCCTTGCTGGTGGTCAGCACCTTGCTGTTGGCCTGGTAGTTGCGCTGGCCTTCCATCAGCCCGACCAACTGCTGGGTCAGGTCCACGTTGGAAGCCTCCAGGGTGCCGGCGCTCAGGCTGCCCAGCGGCCCGCTGCCCGGTGTCCCCAGCAGCGGCGCACCGGACTCGCCGGTGGCGCTCCAGCGCGTGCCGTTCTCGTTCTTCAGGCCACCGGCATTGGCGAAGCTGGCCATTACCACCTGGCCCTGCAGCAGACGTTCGCCATTGCTGTATTTGGCGTAGACCTTGCCGTCCTTCTCCACCGCCAGGCCGGTCTGCTCGCCGGCGGCGTAGCCGGAGGCCTTGTTGGTCGTGACCACGAAGTCCGAGCCGTACTGAGTGGTGCCGGTGTAGTCGATGGCGATGTTCATGGGGTTGACACCGGGCAGCGTGAAACTGATGTCGACCGTGCCAGTGGGCGCGGTCAGGCCGCCGCCAGGCGAGAACTCCAGCAGCTGCGGGCCGCCCACCGACTGGCCCTGGTTGTAGTAATGCGCCTGCCACCGGTTGTCGGCGGTCTTGGCGAAGTACTGGGTGACGGTGTGCTCCTTGCCCTGGGAGTCGAACACCTTGGTGGTGTAGGTGAAGTTGTAGCTGTCGGCATTGTCCGGGTCGAAGGGGGTGACCGTAGGCACCTTCTCACCGGCGTTGAGGTTGAGGGTGAAGTCCAGGGTATCGGTGGCCCGCGCCGGGATGTTGCCCGACAGGATCTGCAGTTCGCGCAGGGTTCCGACCAACAGGTTGCCGGCGGCATCCACCGGGTAGCCCATGAGGTTCTGGCCGTTGGCATCGACCACGAAGTTGTCCTTGTCGGTGCCGAACACGCCATTGCGGGTATAGCTGGTGTCGCCGTTGGTGCCACGGGTGATGAAGAAGCCGCCACCGGAGATGCCCATGTCCAGATCGCGCCCGGTATTCACCAGCGCGCCGTTCTGGCCGACGCTCTGGGTCATGCTGATGACCCCCACGCCCATGGCCTGGCCATCCGCGTACAGGCTGCCGAACTCCACCCGCGAGGATTTGAACCCGGTGGTGCCGACGTTGGCAATATTGTGGCTGATGGCATTGAGCTGCTCGGTGACCGAGTTGAGCCCGGAAGTCGCGATATTGAAACTCATGCTGGCAATCCTGTTGCGGAAGATGGAATGAAGGCCGCGGCCGATGGCTGGAACAACGCTCCCATCGAGCCCTGGCTGAATTCGGTGATCTTGTGCAGCGGCACGCGCCCGGCGCCCTTGACCTCGAGCAGGGTGCCGTCGGGCGTCACGCGCACGCCGGTGACCAGGCCGGTGATCTCCACCGGCGGCGTCTCGCCCGCCCCGGTCTTGACTTCGATCTGGTATTCGCCGGGCGCCAGGCCCAGCGCCTCGGGGTCGAGGGTGAAGTCCAGCTGGCCGGCCTCGCCCGCGCCCAGCTTGACTTCCACGGTCTGGCCATTGCTGTCGGTAAGGGTGATGACCACGTCGTTGGCGGCATGCTCGAGCTCTACCGAACCCTGGATCACCTCGCCTTCCACCTGGATGCTGTCCACCGCCACCTTGACGTGCTGGCCCACCAGGCTGGCAGCGGTCAGCGTCTGCAGGTTGTCGAGCAGGATCAGGTTGCTCTGGGTCAGCTTGCTCATGTTCTCCAGGCTCTTGACCTGGGACATGGCGGCGAACTGCTGAATGAACTCCGAGGTGTCCACCGGTTTGGTCGGGTCCTGGTTCTGGATCTGCGCCACCATCAGGGCCAGGAACTGGTTCTCGATCTCTTGCGAATCGCTGGTACGCGGGGTGGTGACGGGGGTCTCACGGGGCAGGCCGGAGCGCTCGAGGTCACGCGGGGTGATCGTGCTCATCAGGCTTCTCCCAGCTTCAGCAGGCCCTGCTGCATGCCCTTGATCCGGTTGAGCACCTCGACGCCGGTTTCGAAACTGCGGCTGGCGGACATCATGTCGGTCATCTCCTCGATCGGGTTGACGTCGGAATAGAAGACATAGCCACTGCCGTCGGCCAGCGGATGGTCGGGCTCATGCCGGCGTTGCGGCGCGCGGCCGGAGCCGACCACGTCGAGCACCTGCACATGGGCGCCGCCCAGGCCGACGCCGCGGGTCAGCAGGTCGTTGGCGTACACAGCGGCGAACACCGGCTTGCGCGCCTGGTAGGCACTGTCCGCGCTGGCAGCCGCAGAATCGGCGTTGGCCAGGTTGCTGGCCACCGTATTCAGGCGCACGGTCTGGGCATTCATGGCCGAGCCGGCGATGCGGTAGATGGAATCGAACGACATTGGCTCAGCGCCCCTCTATGGCCTGCTTGAGGCCTCGCAATTTCTGGTTGAGAAAGGTCAGGCTGGCCTGGTAGTCCTGGCTGGCCTTGGCGAAGGCGGCCTGCTCGACACTGGCCTCCACGGTGTTGCCGTCCTGCGCCGGCTGGGTCGGCACGCGATACATCAGGCGGCTGTCGGACACCTGCGCCGAGCGGCGCATTTCGGCAGCGAAGTCGAGGTCGCGGGCCTTGAAGCCGGGTGTGCTTTCATTGGCCAGATTGGCGGCCAGAATCTCGCTGCGCCGAATGTGCAGGCCGATGGCCTGGGCGTGTACGCCCAGGGTTCGATCAATGGCAAAGCTCATAGCCGCTCCTTGTGAGTCAGGGCCTGTTTTTTGCAAACCTTCTGGCCAGGCTTGGTGCAGAAACCATGCCTGACCTTACGAACAACTCAGGCTATTGATTTCAATGGATTTTTTTAAAATTCGCGGACGACTCTCGGCAGCCCTGGTTCCGCTGTGCGAAGGCTTGCTCCGGCGGTGCGGAAAGCTCGCTTCCCATGGCCTGCTGGCCTTGCTGCCGATGACTGCGGCCGCCGAGCCACCGCTCGTCCAGGCACTGGTCAGCACCCGCGAGATTGCCCGCCAGGCGCCGGTGCGCATGGCCGACCTGCAATGGCGGCGTGTGCACCCCAGCCAGCACCCCCGCGGGTTGATCAGTGACCCGGCGCAGCTGGACGGGATGAGCGCGCGGCGGCGCATCCGCGCCGGGCAGGTACTGAGCCCCAGCCTGCTGGAGCCCAGCTTGCTGATCCGGCGCGGCGAGCGCGTGCTGATCCAGGCCAGCCACGGCCAGGTGCGGGCCAGCACCGAGGGCGAGGCATTGAGCAGCGGCGGCCGCGGCGCAGCCATCGAAGTACGCAACCTGGGCAGCGGCAAACGGGTGCAGGCGTGGGTGGTGGAGGGCGGCGTGGTCAGTACGACCACGCCGTGACGCTCAATCGGGCAGCCAGGCCTTGAGCCAGGTCTGCCGGTGGCCCGCGTCGAGCATCCAGTGCTCACGTACGGCCGCCTGCAGGCGCACGCCGGCCAGAGCGTTGGCCGCCGGGTCGGCAAGCTGCCCGCGAATGGCGGCCACCCAGTCCTTGAAGCGGTTGCGCACCCGGGTCACCGGCAGGTTGCAGGCGAAACTGGGCACATCGCTGCACACCACCGGATAACCACAGATGCCCAGTTCCAGCAGGCGCAGGTTGCTCTTGCAGGTGTTGAACAGATTCTCTTCCAGAGGAGCGATCGCCAGGTCCAGCCCCAGGCTGGCCAGTTTCGCCGGATACTTGGCAATCGGCACCCCTGGGTGGTACTCCTTGAGGAAAGGCCGCAGGGCCGGCGGGCACATGCCGAAAAACACCCAGTCAACCTCCCCGGCCAGGGCCCGCACCACATCGCCGATCATGTCCAGATCGCCGCTGTGACTGATCCCGCCGCCCCAGCCCACTCGCGGCTTGCCGCCGGCCCTGACGGCGGGCGCCGGCAGCTGGCCCCACCAGGCAGGGTCCAGGCGATTCTCCACCACCCGGATGTCGCCGTGCAGGTGGCCGAAGGCCTCGGCCAGTGGCTGGGTCGACACCACGAAACGGTCCACCCAAGCCAGGCCACGGGCGATCGTGCGCAGCACATCCTTGGGAATCTGCGCACGGTGCACGTTCTTGATCGGCACTCTCGGCAGGTAGTCATCCAGCTCATAGACCTTGAATGCCTGGGAGAACTCGTGCAATTGGCCCAGTGCCTCCAGGCGCGAGGCGCTGATTGGCCGCTGCAGGATGATCGAGTCTGGCGCATAGCGCTGTACGTCCAGCAGCGTCATGCCGCCGCCCAGCACGCCTTCGGCCAACCCGGCGTTTTTCAGGCTGCGCAGCGGCTGGATCACCCGGTATTGGCCGCATCCGGCGAAATCGGCCGGCTGCGCCAATATCACCGGCAACGGGCGCCAGACCAGCGGCCGCCAGCTCAGGTTGGCGTCGGCCAGTTCGAAGCCCCCGGCACGGTTGAGCGACAGGTTCGGGTTATGCGCCGGGTCACGTGCCAACCGCTCCAGCCAGCGCCGCCGCAAGGCCTGCTGCGCCAGAGACGGCAACTCGGCGGGTGGCACGCTGTAGAGCAACCGCGCGCGTGGCGTCCATACCGTCAGGTAGCCAAGCTCGCCGGCCCGCAGGCACAGGTCGGTGTCGCTGCCGGCGTCGGCGAACTGCTCGTCCAGACCTGCCAACTCGCCGTACAGCGAGGCGCGGACCATCAGGCAGGCACCGCCTACGGCACTGTAGTTGTGCTCGACGCGCAAGCGCTGACCATAACCTTCATGGGCCAGCGGCCAACCCTGCAGCGCCCCGCCGGCGGCGCCCTGCAGGCCGAGCAGCGTGCCTGCATGCACCACGTGGCCCTCTGCATCCAGGGCCAGGGCGCCGACCACCCCGACCTCGGGCCGCTGGGCATGATTGAGCAGCGCCTCGAGCCAGCCGCTGTGCATGGCGGCAGCCTCGCTGCGCAGCAACAGCAGGTACTCACCCTGGGCCTGGGCGGCCAGCCGGTTGCACGCTGCACTGTGGGACAAGCCCGCTGGCAATTCGACGCAGCGCAGTTGCGCCCCCGGCAATGTCGCGCAGGCCAGCAGCCACTGGCGGCTGGCCGCCGGCAGACGCGGCTCGATGGCCACCAGCACCTCGAAATCGCTGCCACGACTATGCTCGACCACACTCAACAGGCAGCGCTCCAGCGCCGCCGGCTGGGTACCGGGCACCACCAGGATGGAGACGCTGGCCGCCGCCGCATGCCAGTAATCGATAGCGAACAGCCCGGGGCCGGGGCTGTGCACCTGGGCGTCGGCGTAGCCGCGCCGCTGCAGGTGACGCAACAACGCCCGCTGCTGCTGCGGCTGATGCACCGCTGGCACATCGGCGACAATGGCCCAGACCTCGGACACATGGCCGATGCCGGCCGCGCCGCGCTGGTCGATCAGACGCAGGATCATCTCCCACTCCAGCGCCCGGTCGAATTGCGCCGCGAAACCGCCCTCCTGCAGCACCACCTCGCGCTTGAACAACCAATGGCCAAGCATGCTGCGCGGGCAGGACAGCAGGTAGTCGAGGCTGAAATCCGGGCGCATGGCGTGACGCAACTGACCGTCCGCCAGGCGCCGCACGCTGTCGCCATAGAGTGCGTGGCACGCCGGCTGGGCGGCCAGCTCCAGCCCGGCGATCATCAGCCCGGCCGGGGTGAACTCGTCGCCGGCAGCCGCCAGCATGCACCAGGTACTGCTGCACTGCCCGAGCGCCTGGTTGAGCAGGCCGACCCGCTGCGCGCCCACCGCATGCTCGATCACCTGCACGGCGAGCGCCGGATAATGCTCGCGAGCCTGCTCCAGGCTGCGCAGCGTGGCGGCCAGCGCCCCGGGCTGGCAGCCATCGCTCAGCAGGTACACCGCCAATCGGGGGCCGCCGTCCCGGGCGTGCAGGTAGGCATCGATCAGGCCTTGTTCAGTGTGGTCGGGTACCCGCCGCGCCAGCCAGGCCTGGACCTCGGCGCTGGCGTTGAGGCTGGCGAACACCTGCCGCAGGCGCGTCAGCAGGTCCACCTGCTCGACCACGCCGTCGCCCAGACAGCGCACCTGTACGTGCTGCCCGTCATACGCCGGGTCGCACCAGCCCAATGCCCGCAGACCGCTGCTGAACTGGCTGTGGCTATGTTCACCGATGCCTGGCTGATCACGCCCCGCCTGGCTGAACTGCTGGGGCGACACGCGAAAGTCGCACAAGGGCGCATCGAGCAGCGCCAGCGATCCGTGCTGCAGCAGGTTGCAATACAGCGTCAGGTCGCCGAGCCATTCGATCAGCACGCCGTCGAGGCTCATCAGGCCGTCACCGAGCGGCTGCAGGTCGCTGCGCCGGGCCATGATGCAGCTGGGCTCGCCAATGAAATTGAGCCGTTGCTCCGCCAGCCAGGCGACCAGTGGCGGCCCCTCGAGTACAACGTCTTCGCCGAACACTGGCACCGTGTGCACGATGGGTTCCAGCACTTCGCCGTCGGGGCCGATGCGCCGGCGCCGCACTGCGGCCAGGGCGACCTCGGGCTGCTGCTGCAGCACGCTCACCAGCGCCGGCACACAGCCTGGTTGCAGCACGTCGTCGTCGTACAACGGCTTGATGTAGGTGCCGCGGGCCTGTTCGATACAGCGCGCCAGGTTGCCCACTTCCCCGAGCGGCTCGGGGTTGCGCTGGTAGCGGATCGGCACAGGGCCGTCCTGGTAGCGCTGGACGATATCGGCGATGGCCTGGTCGGCGCTGTCGTCGCCAATCACTATCTCCAGCGCCGGCCAGGTCTGGGCCAAGGCACTTTGCAATGCGATTTCGAAATACACGGCCTTGTAGGCGGGTATGACGATGCTCACCAGCGGTGCAGGATGCGCGCTCATGGCCAGCCTCCCGCATTGACGTCGCGGTGAAACACTACCCGCGCCGGATTGCCGACCACGGTCGCCCCGGCCGGCACATCCTGGAGTACCACGGCGCCCAGGCCGACCGTGGCCCCGGCACCGATGCGCACGCCGCGCGCCACCAGGGCCGCCGAGTGCAGGGTGGCCCCGCGTTCGACATGCACGTGGCCGGCGAGCAGGCAGCGGGGCCCCATCTGCACGAAGTCTTCGAGCACCACGTCATGCCCCAGGCGCGCCTCGATGTCGATGAAGCCGAAATCGCCGAGACGGCAATCGCTGCCGGTGCTGACGTCCAGGCCGATGAAGCTGCGCCCGACCTGGCTGCGCTCGCCGATGAAGCAGCGCGAGGTGATGCGCTCGAACTGCGCGCCTCTGGCCAGCAACGCGGCGACCTGGCGCTGGCGACTGCGAGTGTCGCCGACGGCTACCACCAGCCTTTGCCCGACGGCAGGTTGAAAGCTCGCGGGGTCGCCCAACCAAGGGAGCCCCAAGATCGGATCGACAACCTCGGGGCCGCGTTCGTCGAGAAAACCTCCCAGCCGCCAGGCGACGCCATGGGCCGGGTCCAGTCGCAGCTGGGACAGCACCTGACGGCCGCAGCCGCCCGCGCCGATGATGATCAGGTCATGCATAGGGAGAGTTCCATCAAGAGAGGGTCAAGCCGCCGTCGAGCACCAGAGTGGTCCCCGTGACCCAGCGGCTGGCGTCGGAAAGCAGGTAGATCGCGGCGTTGGCGACATCGTCAGGCTCACCGAAGCCCAATGGGTATTCGCCCAGCTGTTGCTCCAGAGAACCAATGGCGCGGCGCGCCGTCGCCAGCAAGGGCGTTTCCACCAGGCCCGGTGCCAGGCAGTTGACCCGCATGCGGTGGCGGCTGACCTCCAGTGCCAGGCACCGCGCCATGCCCACCAAGGCAGCCTTGCTCGCCGAATAGGCGCCGTTGCCGGCAACGCCGACGTGGGCGGCGATCGAGGCCACGAAGACGATCGAGGCGCCCGGCGCCAGCAGGCGTCGGTCGAGCAGATGGCGGGTCAGCAGCACCGGCGCTTCGTAATTGATCTGCAACAGCTGGCGTAGATGCTCGCGGTCGATCAGGCGCACCGGCCGCAGGCAGGCGATCCCGGCGCCATGCACCAGGCCATCGATCGGCCGCACCAGGCTGTCGAGCAAGCGGGTACAGGCGTCGGCGCAGGTCAGGTCGGCCTGGCAAGCCTGATGCGGCTGGGCCGAGATGCCCTGGAGCTGGGCCAGGGTCGCGCCCAGGCGCTGCACATTGCGGCCGCTGGCAACCACTGTGGCGCCCATGCGCGCGCAGGCCAGCGCCGTGGCCTGGCCGATGCCGGAGCTGGCGCCGGTGACCAGCAGGGTTCTGCCGCTCAGGTCGAAGGGATGTGGCGCAGCGCTGGCGGGCATCATGCCTGCACCAGCTCGGGAAACACCGCATCCGCCACATCCACCACGCAGGTGCCCCACGA
This sequence comes from Pseudomonas sp. HR96, assembly GCF_034059295.1. Taxonomy (NCBI): domain Bacteria; kingdom Pseudomonadati; phylum Pseudomonadota; class Gammaproteobacteria; order Pseudomonadales; family Pseudomonadaceae; genus Pseudomonas; species Pseudomonas sp. HR96. The sequence goes on along the minus strand of NZ_CP139141.1, from coordinate 296,094 downwards.
CAGGCCGATGCCGAAGCCGCACAGCAGCAGGCGCGCCGGTGTCTGCAGGCGCTCGCGCAGGCACAGGGTAAGGGTCAGCGGCACCGAGGCGCTGCTGGTATTGCCGAAATCGCGCAGCGAGCTGGGGACCTTGTCTGCCGGCAGTTGCAGTTTGCAGCGCAGGGTTTCGTTGATCATGCGATTGGCCTGGTGGAAGACGAAGTAGTCCACCTGCTCCCTCGTCAGGCCGGCATGGGCCAGCATCGCCTCGACTGCGGGCGGCACTCGCTGGGTGGCAAAACCGAGCACGGCGTTGCCGTCGAGAATCAGTGCGCGCGGGTCGCAAGCTGAGCCCTTGGCCAGCAGATGATGGATTGCCGTAGGTTCACGGTGACCACCCACCGGCAGCATGATTGCGCGAAAACCGCTGCCATCGCTGTTGAGGTCGAAGTGCATGGGCGGCGCCGCGCTGTCGAACTCCAGCGCCGTGGCCGTGGCCGCATCGCCGAATATCGGGTTGTCGAGCGTGGCGCAGCGATCACCGATCAGCAGCAGCCCCTTGCGAATGCCGCCGGCGCTGATCATCGAGCCGAGCACATGCAGGGCGAAGGGGTAGGCCGAACAGCCGAGGTTGACGTCGAAGGCGACCGTGGAGTGCGGCAAGCCGAGGCGATCCTGGAGGATCACCGCAGTGGCCGGGGCGATGTAATCGCCCGATTGAGTGACCACGATCAACGCGTCGATGTCTTCGAGCCGCCATTGCAGCTGGCCGATCAGGGCCTGTGCCGCTTCCACGGCCAAGTCGGAGAAACATTGCCAGGCCGGGGCAATACGCCGGTGCTCGATGCCGATGTTGCGCACCAGGCGCTGGCGCTCGGCGCGCTGCTCAGGGGGGCAGTCGAGCAGGTTGGAGAGCTGGCGGCGCGGCACGCAGCTGGCCAACCCGGCATAGCGCACTCGGTTGAGGGTGACTATGGCCATGCTCAGATCACCATCCGGTGCAGGTCACCGACGGTGACCGCGCGGTGCAGATCGTCGCCGCTGATGACCTTGGCGTAGTCCATATCGAACATCACTATCACCCCCAGCGCCGCCAGTGAATCCCACTCGGGCAGGTCGCGCAGGACGCTGTCGAGGGTGATCGGTACGGGCTCACTGAAATCGGTGGCGCGAATGAAGCGGTCGATGAAAAGGGCTTCGCTCATGATGGTTTACCTCGCGTCGGATGGATCGGGAATCAGGCACGGCCTGGCGTTTCTATGGCTGGCATGGGCAGTGCCGAGCGCGGCGATGACACGCTCGAAATCGTCTGCGGCCAGGTCGGGGTAGATCGGCAGGCACAACACCTGCTCGGCGATCAGGTTCGCGTTGGGCAACGGATGGCGGCTGCCTGCGCCGGTGCGGTAAGCCTCCAGGTTGCAGATCAGTGGGTAGAAGTACCGTCGCGCGTGGATGCCCTGAGCCCGCAGGTGCTCGTACAGCGCATCTCGGCTCAGAGGAAAGGCCGCGCCGACGCGGATCGGGAAGTAGCCGTTGTTTTCGTTCTGGCCGGCCAGGGGCAGCAGCGGCTCGAGGCCGTCGAACGTGGCCAGCGCCTGGCGATAGGCCGCAGCCACCCTCGCCCGCGCGGCCAGCGCCTGGTCGATGGCCGGCAACTGCAGCAAGCCGATGGCGGCGTTGAACTCGGGCATCTTGGCGTTGATGCCGACACTGGCCACCCGGGTTTCGTCGACGAAACCAAAGTTGCGCAGCCGGTCGATCTGCTGCTTGGCCGCCGCGCTGGTGCTGACGATGGCGCCGCCTTCAAAGGTGTTGAACACCTTGGTGGCATGCAGGCTCAACACGCTGCAGTCGCCGTGGCGCAGCAGGCTGCCGCCGGCGTCGCGGATGGCGAAGGCATGGGCGGCGTCATAGATCAGCCGCAGCTGATAGTGATCGGCCAGGGCCTGCAGCGCTGCGGTGTCGCAGCGTCGGCCGTAGCAATGCACCGCCAGGATCGCCGTGGTGCGCTCGGTGATCGCGGCCTCGACGCAGCTCGGGTCGAGGTTGAGGGTGACCGGGTCGATGTCGACGAACACCGGCGTCAGCTGGTTCCAGCGCACCGCGTGGGCAGTGGCCACGAACGAATAGGGGGTGGTGATGACCTGGTCACGCCCACGGGTGTCCCGGTCGGTATGGGCACGCAACGCGGCCATCAGCGCCAGCGTGCCGTTGGCGAACAACGACAGGTGCTCGACTCCCAGGTAATCCGCCAAGGCCTGCTCGAAGCGCTGGTGCAATGGCCCGCCGTTGGTCAACTGGCGGCTGTCCCAGATCTGCTCGAGCAAGGGCATCAGGCTGGCCAGCGAAGGCAGCTGCGGTCGGGTGACGGGGATGATGGGCTTCATGAATGCGGGCGCGTCCGGAAAAGGCTCCGGGAGCACCGAGCAGGCGTCATGCCAATCCACCAATCAATCACAACTCATTGATTTGGCTTTATTTTTTCCATCATCTGCGCAGGTCTTGGACCTCGCCGCTTCCCCATCACCCGGTGCCTCGACGCCTGGAGCGGAACCTCGGCTTCCCCTTCACTCAAAGGGCTGCAAAGCGCAGTCGCCGCCATTTAACTCTGCCAGCTGCGCCGTCGCCTCTGTTGTCCAACCGGCGCTTTTGCCGCCGGTTCACACCCTCAACTTGTGAACAAGGAAACCGCCCATGGCATTGTCCATCCACACCAACTACTCGTCGTTGATGACCCAGACCTCGCTGAACAAGAGCAGCAACATGCTGGCCACCAACCAGCAGCGGCTGGGCACCGGCTTTCGCGTCAACAGCGCCGCCGACGACGCTGCCGGCCTGCAGATCGCCACGCGTCTGAACGCGCAGTCGCGCGGCATGGAAGTGGCCATGCGCAACGCCGGCGACGCCACCTCGCTGCTGCAGACCGCCGAAGGCGCGTTCAATGAAATGACCGACATCCTGTCGCGCATGAAGGACCTGGCCACCCAGTCGGGCAACGACACCAACTCAACCGCCGATCGCACCTCCATGCAGCGTGAATACGATGCCCTGGGCAAGGAGCTGGCCAATGTCATGAGCAACACCGCCTTCGGCGGCGAGAAGCTGTTCAGCATCGACGGTACGACCGGCAAGTTCAAGAACGCGGTGAACTTCCAGGTCGGTGCCACCAAGGAGGAGCAGCTGACCGTCAACGTCTCGAGCGCAGTCAGCGGCCTGATCGATGGCCTCTCGGATGTGTCCAACCAGTTCGTCAGCGGTACGCCTAGCGCCAGCGGTTCTGAAATCACCGGCTCCGGCGCGGCAGACATGATCGCGACGATCAGCACCCAGCTCGACAACGTCGGCGCCCTGCGCGGCGAGCTCGGCGCCAACATCAACCGCCTCGGCCATATCATCAACAACCAGGCCAACATGCAGGACAACACCGAGATGGCCAAGGGGCGCATCCTCGACGCCGACATGGCCAAGGAGAGTGTCGGCATGACCAAGAACAACATGCTGGTGCAGTCGGGCATCAGCATGCTCAAGCAGACCTCGCAGATGCCGCAGCTGGTGCTGTCGCTGCTGGGCTGACAACGTTTGTACACCCGGTGACAAAAGACCCCCGAGCGATCGGGGGTTTTTTTATATCCGCATTTTTCAGAGACTTCGTAGAGGCTTTTTCCGAGGTACAGTGGAAAATGGAGTAGCAAAGAACAGTGACAAAAAACAGGAAGTCATCAAATGAACGCCCGATCGTTACAGCATCGTTTGTTAACAATCAAAACCGGCTACCCCGGTGGCTTCGCCCAGTTCGATTCACAGCTGTACCAGCTGGAGCTGCGCAACCCCGGTGGCCTACGCCGGGTGGACCTTGGCTACGCCGGCAGCCGCGTACTCGAGCGCCTGCTGCAACAGCCGGGCGAGGTGATCTCGCGCATGGAACTACTGCGCTACGCCTGGGCCGACCGCGTGGTCAGCCAGGGTAGCCTGAGCCAGCAGATCTACACCCTGCGCCAATTGCTCGGTGACGAAAAGCAGCGGCGCATCATCCAGACGCTGCCGCGTCGCGGCTACCTGCTCAACCCCGCCGCGCTGGCGGCGCCCCAAGGTGACGCAGCGACCGAGCAGGCGGCCGAGAGCGTCCATGCTCAGGCTTCGCTGTTGAATCGCCTGTGGACGCGCCTGCGCGCCTCCCAGCAGTGAGCAGGGCCGGGCTCAGGCCTGCGGGTAGACGGCCTGAGGGCTGTCGTTGCCAAACAGCTGGCGGTACAGCCGCTCGGCGTCGCGGGTCAGCACCAGCAGTTCGATACGGCGGTTGCGGCCGCTCTGCGGGTCGTCGGGCAACAGCGGCATGACGTCTGCCTGCGCCGACACCTGCAGCAGGCTGGCGGTGTCCAGCCCTGCCCCCACCAGCACGTCACGGGCGCGCAGGGCGCGCTCGCCGGACAGGTTCCAGTTGTCATAGCGGCTGGCACGGCGATACGCCGCCGAGTCGGTATGGCCGCTGACGATCAGTTTGTTCGGTATTCCCGCCAGCAGCCTGGCCAGCCCTTGCAGCAGCGTTTCGAAGCGTGGCTCCAGGCGCGCGCTGCCGCGGGCGAACATGGCGCGCTGGGCGTCGTCGCGAATCAGGATGCGCAAGCCCTGCGGCACGACCTGCACCTCCAGGTTGACCGCAGCGTCCTGCTGTTCCGCCAGCCGCGCCAGCAGCTCGGCCAGGCTCTCCAGGGCCGCGCGTTCCTGTTCCTGCGGCGAGGGTCGGTGCTGGACGTCCGGCGCGCCGGCGGTGGTCTGGGAGGCCGGCTCGGGTAGCGACGACGGCACCCGCGACACCGGAATCCCGTCCAGCTCCAGCGGCACCCTGACCACGCCATCAAAGACCCCGGCACCCTCGCTGAACAGGGCGATATGGGCATATTCGCGTTCTGGCCGGCTCTGCTCGTCGACCCGCGGCTGGACGATCCACAGCACCATGAACAGCGCCATCATGGCCAGGGTGAAGTCGGCGAAAGCGACCTTCCACGCCCCACCGTGCGCCGCTTGATGACCTTTCCTGGCCTGGCGCTTGATGATGATCTCATGGCCGGCGTCGGCTTTGCGTTTCATGCGCTCCCCCTGGTTTCCTCGTATTGGTTGACCCAGGTCTCCAGCTGCCGGAAGGCCGGCTTGACGTCCTGTTCGATAAGCTTGCGCCCGGCGTCCACCGCCAGCAGCGTCGGCTTGCCGGCCACGTGCGCCACCAACGTGGTGCGCACGCACTCCAGGGCCGACAGCTCGGTCTTGATGCGCTGGGCCATGGCATTGCTCAATGGGTCCATCAGGCAATAGCAGAAGAAGATACCGAGGAAGGTGCCGACCAGAGCGGCCGCCACATGCTCGCCGATCTCCGCCACCGAGCCACCGATGCTGCCCATGGTGATGATGATGCCCATGATCGCCGCAAGAATGCCGAAGCCGGGCATCGCTTCGCCCAGCTTGTGCAGCGAGCGCGAGGGCAGCAGCAGGGTTTCCTCCATGGCCCCCAGTTCCTGCTCCAGAAAGCCTTCGAGCTCGTGGGCGCTGATCTTGCCCATGGCCATCAGGCGGAAGTTGTCGGCGATGAAGGCCATGAGATTGCGCTCCTGGGCGATCAGCGGGTAGCGGGCGAACAGCGCGCTGTTCTCCGGCTCCTCGATATGCTCGTCAAGGGTCTTCAGGCCCCCGGCCTGGACCATTTCGAGCAGCTCGTAGAGCAGCATCAGCAACTCGCGCTGAAAGGCCTCGCCGCGTCGCTTGAAACTGAACACACCACGGATCTGCTGCCACATCTCCAGCAGCACCTCCTTGGGATTGCCCACCACCAGGCTGCCCAGGCCGGCCCCCAGGATGATGATCATCTCGGCCGGTTGCCAGAGCACATGCAATTCGCCGCCGGCCATGGCATAGCCGCCCAGCACACAGATCAGAATGAAAACCGCGCCCAGAACTTTTTGCACGACTACCTCGCTTGCAACGACTCATTGAGTGGAAAGAAAGGCCGCAGCCTTGTTGATCGCCTGTTTGCACAGCTGGCATACCCGGGCGTCGCTCACCTCCAGCACCAGGCCGATTTCGCGCAGGCTCATCTCGTGCTGGTAGTACAAGCTCAGCACCCGTCGCTCGCGCTCATCGAGCACCGCCAGCGCCTGGCTCAACAGGCGCTCGTCCAGCAGCCCGGCGGCGAAGTCCTGCGACACCCCGGGCAGCGCACCGGGATCGCTGGCCAGCAGCTCGTCCAGGCTATGCAGGGCTTCGGCGGCCTCGGCGCGCAGGTGGTCCTGGTATTGCGCCTCGTCGAGGCCGGCACTGACGCGAATTTCCTCGTCGCGCGGTACCCGCCCCAGGCACTTGCGCAACGCCCGTTCAGCGTCACGTACACGGTGGGCGCACTGGCGCACCGGGCGCGGGCGCCAATCCTGGCGGCGCAACTCGTCGAGAATGGCGCCGCGCACGCGCAGCGCCGCGAAACGGCCAAATTGTTCATCCGGTACGCCATATCGGCGCAACGCTTCGAGCAGGCCGAGCAGGCCGATCTGTTCCATGTCCTCGCGGGCCAGCGCCTGGGTCGCCTGCAAGGACAGCTGGTTGACGATGCGCTTGACCAGCGGCAGGTAACGCAACAGCCAGCGCTGCTCCTCGCCGGGGGCAAAGATGCCTGACGGGTCGGGGTAGGTGCGCGCTGCCCGCGCATCGGAGGTGGCCATGGCCGGTCACTGCACTATCAGTTTGCTGACCAGCACGGCACTGAACGGCAGGTCCAGTTGCTTGCCGGCGAAGTCCTCGGCCAACGCCGCCTGCAGGCGTTCCTGCAACTGGGCGATGGGCAGCGCGCGCAGTTGCGCGAAGTCCATCTGCGCCAGGTGAGCGACCACCGTGCTGCGCACCATTGGCTCCAGTTGCTTGAGCCTGGCCGGGTTTTGCGCGGGCGGCGTCTGCAAGGCCAGGTCGAGTACAAAGTAGTGTTCGCGGCCGCGGTCCTGCAGGTTGAAGATGATCTTGTCGACGGTATGGAAGGCGTAATCGCCCGCTGCACCGCCCCCCGCAGTCGTGAGGGGCGCCTGGGTAGCGTCGCGCACGGCACTGATCTGCTGGTAGTTGAACAGGCCGCTGCCCACGGTCAACACCAGGTTGACGCCGAGCAGGGCAAGGATGATGCGTTGCAGAGTCATGAAAGGCCTCGATGGCGGAAAGATGAACAAGCGCGATGCGCTAGACGGTGATCAGCACATCGCTGCCGACTGCCCGAGCGCTATGCTCGGCGGCGACCCCGGGTTGCTCGGTAATCGCCTCGGGCAGCGCCCAACGCGGCTGCCGGGGCGAGTGCTGGCGGCCCTGGCCGTCGCTGGAGACCGTGACCTGGGCCTGGCTGAAGCTGTGCTCGGCCAATTCCTGGCGCAGGCGCTCGGCGCTCTGCGCCAGCCACTTGCCGGTTTCGCCCTGGCTGGCGTTGATGTGCACCTGCACGCGCCCGTCCTGATGGCTGACCGATATCTCCAGGCTGCCCAGCTGCGGCGGGTCGAGGCGCAAAGTGGCGTGCTGCACCCGTTGCTCGAGCTGCAGCCGCACCTGGCCTTCCAGGGTCTGGATCATCTGCTCGCCCCACCGCGCCTCGGGATGCAGCGGCGCGGTGACGGGCAACGGGCTGGCGGCGGTCGGGGCTGGCGCGAGCCCGCCGGCAAACGCCGCAGCGCTCAAGACCGGCGCTGCGCCCGGCGGCGGTGCGACGGGTGGCGCCTCGGCAGGCGTGGTGACCGCAGCCAGCGAGACAGCAGCGTCAGGCAGCGGCCGCGCGGCCACGGCTACCCTGGGCAGGGTCGTAGCGGGCTCGGCTTGAACCGGCAGTGGCGCACGGTGGGCAGGCGCTGCCGGGACCGGAACCGGAACCAGGGCCGGGACCGCCACAGCCGGGGACTCCTGCCTCGGGGCCGGGGCCGTCACCGACGTGGGTACCGGCAATGGCAAGGGTGCCGGAGCCTGACCCGCGCTGCGGGCGACGACACTGGCCTCGCGCATGACCTGCACCGTCGCCAGCCACAGCTGCGGGTCGACCGGGCCGGGCAGCGCTGCTTCGAGCGGGTCGGCCTGCTCCAGAGGCTCGACGAGCGCCGCCTGCTCATCGGTGTGCGCGACCTCCGCAGGCGGGTAAAAAAACGGCGCCCAGTCCAGCGTCGGCAGTGGCGCAGCTGATACCGGCTCGGGCAGAGCGGACAGCAAGGGGGTAGGCGCCATGGCGCCCGGGGTGATAGCCACGGATCATTCCTCGTCGCGGTAGAGATCGATTGAGCGATAGGCAAGCTGGGCTTCGGCCTGGTCGCGCTGGCGCTCGAGCAACCGGCGCAAACGCTCGCGTTCCGCGACGCACGCCGCCATCGCCAGGCCGTGCCGGCGCTTGAGGCGCTGGCGCGCCGCGCGGCTGGGTGCCGACAGCTCGTGCGTGGCGGGTAGGCGCTCCAGGCAGCTGCGGATGCCCTGATCAAGGCGCGCGATGTCGGCCCAGTCAGCGTCGGCCAGGGCGCGCTGCAGCTGGGCATCGAACTGCGTCAACAGGTTTTCAACGACTGGCATGCACAGCCTCCCAGCCCAGCCGCAACTGGCCGAGCAGGTGCACCACTTCGTCCAGGCTGTCGAGCGACAGCGTCACGCTGACTTCGCACAGGCGGCGACGGCAGTAGTCGTAGAGCTGTTCGAGACTGGCCACCAGTTCGCCGCCCTCCTGGTGGTCGAGCGCGCCATCGAGCCCGTCGAGAATGCCCAGACACTTTTCCAGCGAGCGGCCCTTGAGCTCGAACCGCCGGCCCTGAATATGCCCGCGCACACGCTCCAGCTCTTCGAGCAGGCCGTCGTACAGCAACAGCACCAGCTGGTAGGGCGACGCTGTCGTGGCGCGCGACTCCAGGTCGACGCAGCGGTAGTCGTCGTAGCCGCTCATGACCGGGCTCCGGCCGGGACAGGCAGGTCAGAACATGCCATAGGTGGCCTCCATCGACGCGATGATGCGGGCCATGTTCGAGTACTGCTTGAGGTAACGCTGGTAGAACATCTCGTGCTGCTTTTCGAGCCGCTCGGTCTCGGCATCGACCCGACGCATCTGCGCATCGAGGCTGTCCTTGCGCGACTTGATCAGGCCGCCGCTGGCGCTATAGGTGGCCAACTGCTTGTCGAGGGCATCGAACAGGTTGCCTTCGCCGCTGAACAGCTTCTCGAAGGCCTCGGGGTCGGCGGCGACCGCCTTTTCGAAGTTCTTGCTGTCGATGGTCAGCTTGCCCTTGGCGTCGGCGACGATGCCGAACTGCATCAGGCTGACGCCGTCGTATTGCCCGCGCAGCAAGCCACCGAGCAGGCTCTCCATCGAACGGATGCTGGCGTCGCCGGCCAGCGCGCCGCGTTCGCCCCCCTTGCCGCCGCTGGCGGTCAGGCTGTCGAACTCGCCCAGCAGGCCATTGATGGCGTCGACGAACGCCTGCACCTTTTCCCGGGTCGCGCTCTTGTCCTGGGCGATTTCCACGGTCAGTGGGGTATCGCCAGGCGCGTGGGCCTTGCTGAAAGTCAGGCTGACGCCGTCGATGACCTGGTCGAAGGTGTTGCTGGTACTGGTCAGCAGCAGGCCGTTCTCACCGCCCAGGCGGACCTTGGCGTCCTGCGCGGCGGCCAGCTCGGTGGCGCCGTCCATGGCCCCGGCAAAGCCTGGCGAGGTGCCGCTGTGGCTGACGCCGATGGCCTGCGCGGCGCCGGTCTTGTCGCTCGACAGCACCAGCGACACCTCGCCGCCGGTACGCACCAGGGTGGCCTTCAGGCCGCTGTTGTCGGTGGCGCCGTTGATCTGTGCGGCCAGTGCTTCGAGGCTGTCGATGCCGGTCATGTCGATGTCGAAGCTCTTGCCGTCCTGGCTGAGGGTCAGGGTGCCGCTGCCGAGGTCTTCGGGGCGCAGGCCGCTGACCGCCAGCTGGTGCCGGCTGGCCAGTTGCTCGACGAAGAAGTCATAGCTGCCGGCCACCGCCGACGCCCCGACCGTGGCCGAGGCGAAGTCGGGCTTGCTGAAGGTCGCGCTGTTGACCAGCATGCCCTTGTCGGCCTTTTTCATGTCCTTGACGGCACTGCTCAGGGCCTTGAGGGCCTTGTCCAGCGCGTTCAGGCCATCGAGCTGAGTCTTGACCCGGGTCTCGTTGCGCTGGACCCTGAGGAAGGCGCGACGCACCTCGTAGTCGGCGAGGTTTTGCGCGGTGCCCTTGATGTACTCTGAATCGAAAGCCATGACATTCTCCTGCAACGGCGCGTCTCCAACTGCCATCAGCAAGTTCGAGACCAAAAGCCAAGTAACTGATTTTATTGAGGTTTTATATACGAATCAGGAAGCGCTGCTGCCGCCTGCCTGCGTGGCGGCGAGCGCCGGCGGCAATGGCGCTTCCCCCGGCGCATTCGCCCGCCGGTGAAGGCTGAAAGCGACCGCTCAGGGCCGCGAATTAAGTGCCGGGGGCATAGATTCCGGGGCCGGCCGCGCCGCCGAGCAGCTCCTGCACCCGCTCGCTCTGGCTGCGCAGCAGCAGGCCGTTGCGTTCGTTGAGCCGGCGACAATCGTCGACGTCGCGCTCCAGCGCCTGCCACAGGGTCTGCAGCGGGCTACCCACAGCGGCAGGCAACTCGCCGAGCACCCTGACCACTGCCTCACTGCCGCCAGCGCTGCCCAGCGCCTGCAGAACCTGCCCGCGCCGGCGCGCGCGCTGCGCCAGGGCCGGCAGCTGCGCATCCAGCGCCGCGCAGGCCGCAGCAGTGGCGGCGCCGGCGCAGCTCAGGAGCGAGGCATGCAAGGCTTGCAAGTCGCGGCGCAACTGGCGATAGGCGGCCGCATCGCGCTGGATGTCGGCCGCCAGTTGGGCCAGCAGTCGCGCCCGCGGGATCACCGCTCGCGGCCGTCGGTGCGCGTCAGCATCGCCCGTGCCAGGGCCAGCGGATCGTCGGCCAGCTCGCCCCGGGCCAGGGCCGTGCGCATCGCCTGGACCTTTTCCAGGTCCACTTCGGGCAGTGCGCGCAAGGCTTCGCGCAAGGGCTGCAACTGCGCCTGCACCGGGTCAGGCGCCGCCACGGGCGCTATGGGCGCTGCCGTGGCAGGCTGGCGCGGCACGATGGCGCCGGTCTCGGCCGGCGCAGCGCCGAGCGATTTGAAACGAACTGAGATGTCCATGGCGTTATCCTGAGCAAGGTTCGATCGACAGCAGAGCGACTGGCCGCACAGCGACCTTAAATGCGCTTGGCAAAAAACGCGGCCGTTGCGCTCACGGTGCGCACAGACGCGCTCGCCACCAGACCTGCGCGCCGAGGCCGTCCTGCAGCGCCTGTTCCTGGCGGGCCAGCAGGGCGCGCCACTCGCCCAGCTTGCCGGCCAGCGCCTGCGCCGCGACCTTCTCCCCGCGCAGGGCACCCAGCATCTGCTCGCGCAGGCCGGCCAGGGTGCGCTCGGCCAGGGCCAGCTCGCGGGTCTGCAGCTCGATCATGTTGTGCAGCGTCACCTTGTACTGCTGATGGTTGTGCCGCTGCACGACGGTGTCGATGCAGCCCTGGAACCCGCACAGTCGGCGAAGCGCCGCGATGTTGGCCTGGTAGCGCTGGCACAGTTGCTGCTGGTAGTGGACCCGCGCCAGCAGCTGGCGCGTCTGGGCAGCGCGCAGCTCGGCGAGCCGGCCGAAGGCCGCCACAGTCGATTTCATTTGAGCACCTCGTGCAGTTGTTCCAGGCTTTGCGCCAGGTCGCTGGCGCGGTCGGTCTCCTGGCGCAGGAAGCGTTCAATGCGCGGCGCCAGCTGCACCGCGCGGTCGGTGCGGGCATCCATGCCGGCCGTGTAGCCGCCCATGGGAATCAATTCACGGATCTGCTCGTACAGGCTGGACAGCTCCTTGCACTGTCGAGCCGCGCCGAGATGCCGTGGCTCAAGCACCTGGTTCATGCAGCGGCTGACTGAAGCGGCGATGTCGATGGCGGGGTAATGGCCGAGGTCGGCCAGCTTGCGCGACAGCACGATATGGCCGTCGAGGATCGCCCGCGCGCAATCGACGATCGGGTCCTGCTGGTCGTCGCCCTCGGCCAGCACCGTGTAGATGGCGCTCAGGCTGCCATGCCGCCCTTCGCCGTTGCCGGCGCTCTCCACCAGCTCGGGCAACAGGGCGAACACCGACGGCGGGTAGCCCTTGGTCGCCGGCGGCTCGCCGAGGGCCAGGGCGATTTCGCGCTGGGCCATGGCGTAGCGGGTCAGCGAGTCGACCAGCAGCAGCACGTCCTTGCCCTGGTCGCGAAAATACGCGGCGATGCTGTGGCACAGTTCGGCCGCCTTGAGCCGCATCAGCGGCGACTCGTTGGCCGGAGCGACCACCACCACCGCCTTGCGCAGGCCGTCGCTGCCCAGCGCGTGCAGGAGAAACTCCTGGACCTCGCGACCGCGCTCGCCAATCAGCCCGACCACCACCACATCGGCCGCCGTCTGCCGGGTCATCATGCCCAGCAGCACGCTCTTGCCCACCCCACTGCCGGCGAACAGGCCGACCCGCTGGCCCTTGCCCAGGGTCAGCAAGGCATTGATGGCTCGCACGCCGACATCCAGCGGCTGGCTGACCGGCTGGCGGCGCAGGGGATTGACCCGCGGCAGGTCGATGCTCAGTGGATCGGCACCACCCAGCCGGCCGAGGTCGTCCAGCGGCTCGCCGAGGCCGTTGATGACCCGGCCCAGCCAGCCCGGGCCGATCTGCAGGCGGGCCTGCTCGTGCACGGCGAAGACCCGCGAGCCGGCCATCAGCCCGACCGGCTTCTTGAACGGCATCAGGTAGGTGATCTCGCGATTGAAGCCCACCACCTGCGCTTCCAGATGGCCGCCGTCGGCCTGTTCGACCAGGCAACGCTGGCCGGTCTGGCGCTGGCAGCCGAGGCTTTCCAGAAGCATGCCGGAGACCCGCACCAGGCGCCCGCTGACCTTGGCCAGCTGCACCTCGTCGAGCGAGCGCAGGGCGTGCTCCAGGCGTGACGGCGGGACAGTCCCGGGCACGGCTCAGCCCTCCTCGCCAGCAGCGGGCAGGTGTTCGGCGAGGGTGGCCAGGCAGGCATCCAGACGTTGCTGGCAGCCGATGTCGAACTCCGCCTCGGGCGTGACAATGCGGCACTCACCCAGCGCCAGGCGCTCGTCGGCCAGCAGCCGCCAGGCCTGTGCACGTTCGGGCGCCAGGTCGCGGATGCTGGCATGCTCCTGCGGGTTGAGCAGCACGCGCACCTCGTCCGGCGGCAGGGGCATGGCCGCCAGCGCTTCATCGGCCAAGGCCAGCAGCTGCGCAGGGTTGAGCGTCAGCTCGCAGCGAATGACCTGTTGCGCGACCTTGCCGACCAGTGTCAGCAGTTCCTGGCGGCGCTGCTCGGCGTAGGTCTGGCGCCACGCCTGCCATTGCTCGGTCACTTGCTGCAGGGGCCTGGCGGCCTCTTCGAACAGTTGCTCGCCAGCGCTGCGTCCCTGTGCCAGGCCTGCCTGGTGACCGCCGCGCAGGCCGTCGGCGTGGCCCGCTTCACGGCCTTCCTGCAGCCCCTGCAGGTAGCCCTCCTGGCGACCTTGCTCGTAACCTTCGGCGGCGCTGCGGCCGGCGTCCTCGCCGCCGGGCGGCGAATGCGCGGGCAGCGCCGCCACGCGCCAGGGCCGCCACTCGCGCGGGTCGCGATCGCTCAACGGGATGGCGGCCACCGCTGCCGAGGCCGGGGGTGCGATCAGGCGGCTCATTCGACGGTCTGCTCCTGAAACAGCTGAATCTGCAAGGTGCCGTCGGCGGCCATCTCGCGCACCACGGCCATGATGTCCTTGCGCACCTGCTCGATCCGGCTCAGCGGCACCGGCCCCTGACGGCGGGTGAGGCTGTCCATCTGCTGCATCTGCCGCCGCGGCAAGGCGCCCTGGATCGCCCGGACCAGTTCCGGTTCGGCGCCTTTGAGCGCCACCACCCAGTCCGCCAGGGGGATCACCTCGAGCAACGCCTGCAAGGTGTCCGGCGCTTGCCGCGAGAGAATGAAGAAGTCATACATTTCGCTTTCGATGCGCTCGACCAGTTGCGCATCATGCCCGCGCAACAGCTCGAACATCTGTGCCCGGTCGCCCTTGAAGCGGTTCATGATGTCCGCCGCCTGCTTCACCCCGCGCACCTGCGAGCCCTGGCTGGACAACACCGACAGGCTGCGCTCGATCAACTGGTCGAGCTCGTGGATGACGTCGCCGTTGATCTCGCTGAGGTTGGCGATGCGAAACAGCAGTTCGTCCTGGCGCCAGCCGGGCATATGCTCCAGCACTTCGCTGGCCAGTGCCGGCGGCAGGAAGGCGAGAAACACTGCCTGCATCTGCGCGTGTTCCTTGGCGATCAAGGCGGCGAACTGCTTGGGGTCGATCCACTCCATGCGCACCATGCGCGCACGGATTTCCTCGCCATAGATGCTGTCGAGCAAGGTGCGGGTGATATCACTGCCCAACGCCTTGCCGAGCATGCCTTCGAGGTAGCTGCGCGAGGCGCCCCGGATGCTGCTCTGCTGCTTGTAGTCGCTGAAGAAGCGGCTGATGGCCTCCAGCACCATAGGCTGCTTGACGTTGCTCAGGCGCGCCATGGCCTGGCTGATGGCAACCACTTCCTCGCGAGAGAAATGCCGCAGCACCCCGGCCGACTGGCTGTCGCCCAGGCTCAGCATGAGGATGGCCGCCTGCTCCAGCGGTGTGGTTGCATTGCGCCCGGTCAGCAGCGCAGGCGCGGCCGGCGTTTTTTCAAGGGTTGGGTGAGTCATGACGGCCTATCCATTGTTTGAGCACTTCGCTGACCCGCTCGGGGTCACGATCGGCAAGCAGTTGCAGATGTTCGAGCTGCAGTTCGACGCCCGAACCGGGGGCCGGCAGGCTGATCTCGGCCAGCGGATCGTCCTGTGCAAGGCCGCCGGGTAGCGACGTCGGACCTTGGAGCGCGGTCGCCACGGGGTCGGCGGCACTGACCGGCTCACGCGGCTCGGCCAGCTTGCGGATCACCGGGCGCACCATCCACAGCAGCACCAGCACGCTGATCAGGCCGATCAGCGCCAGCCGCATCAGGCCGTAGAACCAGCTCTCCTGCCACCAGGCCGAGCTCTGGACCGGTTCGGCCAGCTCGATGAAGGGGAACAGGTCGAGGGTCAGTGCATCGCCTCGGGCCTCATTGAAACCCACGGCGCTCTTGACCAAGGCCAGCAGGCGCTCGCGCGCCGCCGGGGTCCAGGCTTCGGCGTCGGGCTGGCCATTGACCAGCACCGCCACGCTCTGCTGACGCAGCTGGAAAGGCGCGTGCTTGACGTGGGTCACGCTCTGGTCGTAGTCCATCTGCCGGTTCGATTCCTTGCGCAACGAGGTCGCCGCCTGGGCGCTGCTCTCGGCGCCCGCCTGGGCCGGTGCAGGCGCGGCGGCCGGGCGATTGGACAGTGAGCCGGGCACACCCAGCGCCAGCTGGTCGAGCACACTCTCATCCTGCAGGCGTTCGCTGCGCAGGCGCGGCGCCTCGCCATATTGCTGGTGGGTCTCCTCGCGCTGGCTGAAGTCCATGTCGGCGGCCACGCTGACCCGCACGTTGCCGGGGCCGAACAGCGGGCCCAGCACCGCCTCGACGTTGCCGACGGCCTGGCGCTGGTAGTCCTGCACCACCCGCCAGGCCGGGGCACCGCCCTGGCCGGGGTCCAGGCCCTGGGTAAGCAGGCTGCCGTACTGATCGACCACGCTGACGTCGCCGGCCGCCAGGCCCGGCACGCTGCCGGCCACCAGGTTGACGATGGCGCCGGTCTGCTCGGCGCTCAGGCTGGCGCCGGCCTTGAGTTGCACCATCACCGAGGCCTTGGCGGGCTGCACGGGCGCCACCACGAACGAGGTGCTCTTGCCCAGCGCCAGGTGCACCCGCGCACCTTCCACGCCGTCGATGGCCATGATGGTGCGCGCCAGCTCGCCTTCCAGGCTGCGCTTGAGGCGCACGTCCTGGACGAATTGGCTGGTGCCCAGCGGCTCCTCGCGGTCGAACAGGTCATAGCCGGCCGGTACTGCCACCTGCACGCCCCGGGCCGCCAGGGTCAGGCGCGCGCGGCTCAGGTCCTGTTCATGGACCAGCACCTGGCCGCTTTGCGGGTGCAGGCGGTAAGGGATGTTCTCGCCGTCCAGCACCTCCATGACCTGGCTGGCCGGGAATGCCTGGCCGGACCCGTACAGCGGGCGCAGGGCACCCTGGTCACGCCAGAGCCAGACCACCACGGCCAGGGCCACCAGGGCCGCCACTCCAGCCAGGCCCACCAGGGGCAGGCGCGGATCGATCTTCAGCCCGCCAGGGCCGGCATTGAATGTCTTGCTGATTGCTTGCCACACGGTTGGCTACTCGCTCAGGTCTTGGGCCGGATTCACAACGGGGTTTTCATGACTTCGTCGAAGGCACCGGTGAGCTTGTTGCGGACCTGCAGCAGGGCCGAGAACTGAATGCTGGCTTTCTGGCTTTCCAGCATCGCGCCGAGCAGGTCGTCGCTCTGTCCGCTGTCCACCGCCGTGGTCAGGCGCGTAGCGTGGTGTTGCTGGCGGTCCACCGCGCGCACTGCCTGTTGCAGCACGGCGACGAAGCCGCCGGCTGGCGCGGTGCCCTGAGCGGGGCTGACGGGCTGGCTGGCCATCTGCTGGAACTGCGCCATGCGGGCCAGCAGATCCTGCCGTACCTGGTCGATGGGGGTCATGCAAATCCTCCGGAATGCGACGGCGCCAACTGGATCGCCACGCCCTCGGCGCGCATGGCGCTCAGGCGATAGCGCAGCGCGCGCGGGGTCATGCCCAGGCTATGGGCGGTCTTGGTCTTGTGGCCGCCGAAGCGGCGCAGGGTGTCGATGACATGCTGGTACTCGGCCCATTTGCCACTGGCCTTGAGCGCGGCATGCCCGGCGTCCGCCGAAGGTTCGGGGGGCGCCAGCAGCGAATCGTCCAGGCCCAGGTCGCGCGGCTGGATGAACAGGCCGTTGCGCAGGATCAAGGCGCGCTGCAGGCAGTTTTCCAGCTCACGCACGTTGCCGGGCCAGTCGTGGGCCAGCAGGGCCTGGCGGCTGGCGCTGGTCAGCAACTGCTCGGGGTTTTCGCCCGGGGCATTGCGTTCGATGAAACGGTGGGCCAGCAGGAGGATGTCTTCGCTGCGTTGGCGCAGCGGCGCGATGTGCAACGCCAGCACGTCGAGTCGAAACATGAGGTCGGCGCGAAACCGTCCGGCTTCGGCCTCGGCCCGCAGGTCGCGGTGGGTGGCGGCGATCACCCGCACGTTCAGGCGAATGTCGCGCTGGGCACCCAGGCGTTCCACCCGCTGCTCCTGCAACACCCGCAGCAGCTTGGCCTGCAGGCCCAGGGGCAGCTCGCCGACTTCGTCGAGCAGCAGGGTGCCACCGTTGGCCAATTCGAATTTGCCGGGCTGGGCATTCACGGCACCGGTAAAGGCACCGCGCTCATGGCCAAACAGCAGCGACTCGAGCATCTGCTCGGGAATTGCCGCGCAGTTGACTGCCACGAACGGGGCCTGTTCGCCACTGCCGACCCTATGGATGTAGCGGGCCAGCAGCTCCTTGCCAGTGCCGGTCTCGCCGGTGATCAGCACCGGCGCCTGGGTGGCCGCCACCCTTTGCGCCATGGCCAGCAGGCGCCGGCTGGCGGGCGAGCGATAGACCTGGGTGTGCTGCGCGGCCCTGGCCGCGCGCTGGCGGTGCAGCAGAGCGTCGAGCTGGGCGACGCTGAACGGGGTCAACAGGTAGTCCACGCAGCCGGCTTCCAGCAGGGCGGCCGCACAGGCCTGCTCGGCGTAGGCAACGATGGGTACGACGTCCAGCTCGCCAGCCAGGCGCAGCAAGGGCAGGACATCGGCCTGGGCCTGGCCGCCCGCCCGTGCACCGACGAAGACGAACACCAGCCCGGCTTCGCCGAGCAGCTCGGCACTGGCGTCGGCGCAACTGGCCAGGCTGCGCACGCGCACCTGGCGCTGGTGCAGGCTGTCAGCCAGGGCTTCATGCTCCGCGCTGTCGAGCGCGCCGATCAGCAAGGCGCGTAGCCGTGCCGGGCCGGGCTCGGCGGGTCTGTCTTGATCCATCGCTCACCTCCGCATTCATACCTGCATGGGTCATTTGCAGGCACCCTAGCGCGACTCGCCACCGCGCGAAAAATCAAGCTGCGTCAAGAGTTCTCAGGCAGATCAGCCGCTCTCAAACCGGCATTTTTGAGAACTTTTGATTGGCCGCCCCACGCCGGGCGTTCCTAGACTCGGCCCCATCGAGCGAGGCCCGACATCAGGTTTCGCGACAGGCCGCAGACAGGACGCTTACATGATTGCCCAACCGAAAGTTCAGCATCGCCTGGCCCGAGAGGACCTGACCCTGCTGCGCCCGGACAAGCTGGGGCGCCATTACCACCAGGCCGGGCAGCGGATCCGCGAGGCCTTCGGCAAGCAGCCCGACCTGCTCGCCGACCACTTCGCCCGGCATTACCGCACGCCGCTGCAATGGCAAGGCATCACCCTGCACGAGCAGGCGCCACAACCCGCCGCCTGCCAGTACCGCTGGCGCGACACGCGGCTGGGCTTTGCCGCCGACCGCGCGCTGCTTGGCGAACTGCTGGAGCGCTACTACGGCGGCGCACCGCTGCCGACCGCGGCGCCAGAGGAGGCCAAGGCCAGCGCTTCGGAGCAGCGCCTGCGCGACCGCCTGGGCGAACAGCTACTGGGCCTGTGCGGCCGCCTGCTGCTGGGCGAACCGGCGATGCAGCGCCTGGAGCGCTACCCCGGCAAGGACGAAGGCAACTGGGAGTTCACCGTGCAGCTGGAAGTCGTCAACCCGGTCAGCGGGTTGCGCGCCTCGTTGTGGCTGTACCTGGACGAGCCCATGGTCGACGCGATCATCCGCCACGCGCCGCGGCGCTCAGCCGGCGTGGTAAGCCCGCCGGCACCGGTGGCCATCGAGGCCCTGCCGGTGCGCCTGCAGTGCGTGCTGTTACGCCTGCCGATGCCGCTGGCCCAGGTGCTGGCGCTCAAGCCCGACGACGTCCTGCTGGTGCGCCTGCCGGAGCGCCACGCAGTGTGCATCAACTCGCTGAACCTCTTCACTGCCAGCCTGGCGCAACACGCCGGTGCGCTGGTGCTCACTTCATTCGACAGTGTGAACCGCCCATGACCGTCAAGCCCAACCCCGAAGCCGAATTCGACACCCTGCTCAACGAGGAGCAGCTGCTCCAGGCCATGGGCGACCACGAAGCCGCCGCGCCGACAGCCGCCCTGGCGCCAACGCCAGCACCGCACAAGGACCTGAAGTTCTTTGGCGGCATCAGCGTGGAAGTCACCCTGGAGGTGGCCTCGACCCAGGTGACCCTGCAGCAGTTGATGGAACTGGACGAAGCCAGCGTCATTGCCCTCGACAAGCTCGCCGGCGAACCGCTGGACGTCAAGGTCAACGGTGCCCTGTTCGCCCGTGCCGAAGTGGTGGTGCTCAACGGCAACTACGGTCTGCGCATCGTCGAGTTGTGCGCCGAAGCACAGGGTGACGGCCAGGCCGCCAGCCCGCTGCCATGAGCGCCCTGCCCTGGCTGGCGGTCGCGATGCTGCTGCTCGGTGCGCCGACGGCGCTGGGCGCCCCGGGTGATTTCACCCTGCTTGAACTGAGCGACAGCGAACACGGCCAGCAGCTGAGCATCAAGCTGCAGATCGTGCTGCTGATGACCGTGCTCGGGCTGTTGCCGGCCATGCTGCTGATGATGACCTGCTTCACGCGCTTCATCATCGTGCTGGCCATCCTGCGCCAGGCCATGGGCCTGCAGCAGAGCCCGCCCAACCAGATCCTGGTCGGCGTCGCCCTGTGCCTGACCCTGCTGGTCATGCGCCCGGTGTGGCAGGACATCCACCAGCAGGCCTACCTGCCCTTTCAGGCCGAAGAAATCGGCATGGAGCAGGGCCTGGCGATTGCCCGCGACCGCGTGGCCGGTTTCATGCTCGCGCAGACCAGCCAGGCCTCGCTGCAGACCATGGTGGCACTGGCCGGCGAAACAGTCCCCGAAGACCCGAGCACGATCGACTTTACCCTGTTGCTGCCGGCGTTCGTGCTCAGCGAGATCAAGACCGCCTTCCAGCTCGGCTTCATGATTTTCCTGCCGTTCCTGGTGATCGACCTGATCGTCGCCAGTGTGCTGATGGCGATGGGCATGATGATGCTGTCGCCGATGATGATTTCACTGCCGTTCAAACTGATGATCTTCGTTCTGGTCGACGGCTGGACCCTGCTGGTGGGCACGCTCGCCAGCAGCGTCCAGCCGTTCTGAGGTGCCCTGTGCTCAGCCCTGAATACGCCGCTCAACTGGTTGCCGATGCGGTCTTCGTCACCGCCTTGATCGTCTGCGTACTGGTGCTGCCGAGCCTGCTCGGCGGCCTGCTGGTGAGCATTTTCCAGGCCGCCACGCAGATCAACGAACAGATGCTGAGCTTTCTGCCGCGTCTGCTGATCACCCTGGCCATGCTGCTGTTCGCCGGGCACTGGATTATCGGCAAGCTCTCGGACCTGTTCGTCGAGACCTTCGCCCAGGCCGCCAGGCTGGTCGGCTGAGGCATGCTGCCGCTCGAGGCGCTATTGGCCGCCACCAGTCAGCTGCAGGCGCTGCAGGGCTACTGGTGGCTGTTCTGTCGGCTCGCGGCGGTGCTGTTGCTGGCGCCGCTGTTCAACCACAAGGCCCTGCCGGCCAGGGTTCGGCTGCTGCTCGCGGCCAGCCTGGCGCTGGCCCTGGGTGGCGCGCTGCCGGCCGTGCCGGCGGTGGACGTGCTGTCGCTGCACGGGGTATTGCTGAGCCTGGAGCAAATCGCTTTCGGGCTGGTGCTGGGGCTGATGCTGCAGCTGGTGTTCATGGTGTTCAGCCTGGTGGGCGAGCTGATCTCCACGCAGATGGGCATGAGCATGGCGCGCTACAACGACCCGGTGAACGGCGTATCCTCGACATCGCTGGTGTACCAGCTTTACTACGTGATGCTGGCGCTGATGTTTCTGGCTCTGGACGGTCACCTGCTGGTGGTCAGCGTGGTACTGGGCAGCTTCGCCCAGTGGCCGGTCGGCGGCGGCCTGGACTACGGCAGTTTCGCCAGCCTGCTGCGCGCCGCCGGCTGGCTGTTCGGCGCCGCCCTGTTGCTGGGGCTGCCGATGGTGGGTTGCATGTTCATGGTGCAGTTCTGTTTCGGCCTGCTCAACCGCATCTCGCCGTCGATGAACCTGTTTTCCCTGGGTTTCCCGGTGACCATCGTGGTCGGCCTGCTGTGCATCTGGCTGACCCTGCCGAACATGCCCGAAGCCTACCTGCGCATGACCCGCGAAGTGCTCGGCGACCTCGCCGTGCTGCTTCAGGACGACGGCCATGGCTGAGCAGGGCAGCCAGGAAAAGACCGAGAAGGCCAGCGCCGAGAAACTGCGCAAGAGCCGTGAGGATGGCCAGGTCACCCGCTCCAGGGACCTGGCCACCTGCCTCTCGCTGGTCGCCAGCCTGGCGGCCTTGTGGCTCTGCGCCGGATGGTTCCTGGAGGGCCTGGAACAGGCCTTTCGCCTGTCCTGGCCGAACCTGCAGCACAGCGAGCTGAGTCTGGACGACCTGCGGCTGCTGCTGACCCACAACCTGATCGGCTTCATCAAGCTGCTGGCGCCGCTGCTGCTGGCGCCATTGCTGGTGTTGCTGGGCTCGCTGATCCCCGGTGGCTGGGTATTGGCCAGCAAGAACTTCCACTTCAAGGCCAGCAAGCTCAACCCCATCACCGGCCTGGCGCGCATCGTCTCGGCGCAGAACGCCAGCGAGTTTCTCAAATCGCTGCTCAAGGCCTCGGTGCTGATGGGGGTGGCGGGCATGCTGATCCCGGCCACCTTTGCCGAACTGATGGCGCTGCAGCAGACCCATGTCGCCAAGGCCGTGGCGCTGGGCCTGACACGGGTGGTGCAGGTGATTGCCCTGCTGCTGGCGGTGTTCGTGCTGTTCGCCGTGATCGACATCCCTTTGCAGCGCTTCTTCTTCCTGAAGAAACTGCGCATGAGCAAACAGGAGCTCAAGGACGAGCACAAGAATCGCGAGGGCCGCCCGGAGACCAAGTCGCGGATCCGCCAGGTGCAGCGGCAGATGGCGCAGCGCCAGATCAACCGGGTCATGCCCCTGGCCGATGCGGTGATCGTCAACCCCCAGCACTACGCGGTGGCCCTCAAGTACGACCCGTCAAAGGCCAAGGCGCCCTATGTGCTGGCCAAGGGTGTCGACGACACCGCGCTGTACATCCGCCGCATGGCCACCGCCCATGGACTGGAAGTGATCCAGGCGCCGCCGCTGGCCCGGGCGCTGTACCACAGCACGCAGATCAACCAGCAGATCCCCGCACCGTTGTACGCCGCGGTCGCCCACGTGCTGACCTACCTGGTGCAACTGCGCGCGTTCCGCAATGGCCTGCGCCCGCGCCCTGCCCCACCCGACCACCTGCCCGTCCCCGACTCACTGGCGAACCAGAGCCCACCATGAACCTACTGCATCGTTTCCTGCCGACCTTGCGCAGCGGCCGCATCGGCATTCCGGTGATCATCCTGTCGATTCTGGCGATGATCATCCTGCCACTGCCACCCTTGCTGCTGGACATCCTGCTGACCTTCAACATTGCCATGGCGGTACTGGTGCTGATGGTCAGCGTGTCGTCGCGCAGCCCGCTGGACTTTTCCCTGCTGCCCACGGTGATCCTGATCACCACGCTGCTGCGCCTGACCCTCAACGTGGCCTCCACGCGCATCGTTTTGCTCGAGGGTCACAGCGGCAACGGCGCGGCGGGCAAGGTTATCGAGGCGTTCGGCGAAGTGGTGATCGGCGGCAATTTCATCGTCGGCCTGATCGTGTTCGTGATCCTCATGATCATCAACTTCATGGTGGTAACCAAGGGCGGCGAGCGCATCTCCGAAGTCACCGCGCGCTTCACCCTGGATGCCCTGCCCGGCAAGCAGATGGCGATCGACGCCGACCTCAACGCCGGTCTGGTGAGCCAGGAGCAGGCCAAGGCGCGGCGTCAGGAGGTGGCTCGCGAGGCGGACTTCTACGGGGCCATGGACGGCGCCTCGAAGTTCGTGCGCGGCGATGCGGTGGCCGGCATTCTGATTCTGCTGATCAACCTGTTCGGCGGTTTCGCCATCGGCGTGTGGGTCCATGACCTGGGCGCCGGCGAGGCGTTTCGCCAATACGCCCTGCTGACCATCGGCGACGGCCTGGTGGCGCAGATACCGGCACTGCTGTTGTCCACGGCGGCGGCGCTGATCGTCACGCGCATCAACGAAGCGGCAGAGATCACCACCCAGGTGCGCCGTCAGCTGATGGCCTCGCCGGCCCTGCTGTACACCGTGGCGGGCATTCTGCTGGTGCTGGGCCTGGTGCCTGGCATGCCGCACCTGGCGTTCATCGGTTTTGCCGGTATCGCGGCGGCGTTGGGCTGGGTCATCGCGCGCAACCCGGTGGGCGCCGTGCCTGATCTGGAAGACGTCGCCGAGCTGAGCCAGCACATGCAGGCCGAACAGGCTGGGACCCTGGGCTGGGAAGACATCCCGGTGGTCGAGCGCCTGTCCATTTCGCTGGGCTACAAGCTGGTGGGGCTGGTCAACGAGGCCGCCGGCGCGCCCTTGCCGCAACGGGTGCGTGGCGTGCGCCAGAGCCTCAGCGAAAGCCTGGGCTTTCTGCTGCCCCCGGTGCAGATCCGCGAAAGCCTGCGCATGAAGGCGGCGCACTACAGCATTCATGTCAACGGCGAGCGTATCGAAGGCGCCGAGCTGTACCCCGAGCACCTGATGGCCCTGCCCTCGGCCGAGACCTACGGCGAGGTCGACGGCATCCTCGACCTCGACCCGGCGTACCGCATGCCGGTGGTGTGGATTACCCCGGAACACAAGGCCCGGGCCCTGAGCCTGGGTTACCAGGTGATCGACTGTGCCAGTGTCATCGCCACGCACCTGAACAAGGTGGTGCGCGAGCAACTGCCGGAGCTGTTCACCCACGACGACGTCGAGCACCTGATGCAGCGCCTCACCGGCCTGGCACCCAAGTTGGCCGAGAGCCTCAAGGCACAGCTCACCTACACCCAGCAACACCGCGTGTACCGCCAGCTGCTGCTGGAGAACGTGCCGCTCAAGGATGTCATCGCGCTGGCCACAGCGCTGGTCGAAGGCAGCGAAAGCAGCAAGGACCCGGTATTGCTCGCCGCCGACGTACGCTATGCCCTGCGCCGCTCGATCGTCGGCGCGATTGCCGGCGAGCGCAGTGAAGTATCAGTGTTCGTGCTCGACAATGCCTTGGAAAACACCTTGCTGGCGGCGCTTAGCCTGGCCCGTCAGGCCGGCCCGGTGAGCCTGGACAATGTGCCGGTCGAGCCGAACCTGCTGACCCAGCTGCAGAATGCCATGCCGGTGATCAAGGAGAAGCTGCGCAAGGACGGCCTGCCGCCGATCCTCACCGTGATGCCGCAGTTGCGTCCCCTGCTGGCGCGCTATGCACGGGTGTTCGCGCCGGGGCTGCATGTGCTGTCGCAGAACGAGATCCCGGAGAAACTGGGGGTGAAGGTGGTGGGAACTTTGGGCTAGGCACGTGGAGGGGGGCCGTGGGAGGGGGCAAAGCCCCCGATCTTTTGATCTTGATCCTGATCCAGACCAACAGCTCGGGGCTTCGCCCCTCCCACATGAGCCTGGTGAGCCCGGTCAGCCCGGTCAGCCCGGTCAGCCCATGAGCCAGGCCCTACCTGGCAGCCTGTTCCCATCCGCCGCCCAGGGCCAGGAACAAGGTGATCTGCTGCATCGCCACCTGGGTATTGGCCGCCGCCAATTGCCCGCGGACCTCGGTGTAGGTGCGGGTGGCCTGCAGGTCGGCAAGGAACGACTCGCGCCCGGCCTGGTAGAAGCGGTGCGTCTGCTCGGCAGCGCGTTGCGCGGACTGCTCGGCATCGGCCAGAGCATCGCGGCGCTCCAGCAGCGCGGTGTATTGCACCAGCGCGGTCTGGGTCTCGCGGATGGCGTTGAGCACCACGCCGTCGAAGTGCGCCAGCGACGCCTGGGTCGCCGCCTCGGCCTGGCTGATGCGCGCACGCGCGCCGTTGGTGGGCAAGGTCCAGCTGATCAGCGGGCCGAAGGCCCAGCGGTTGGTGGCCGGGTGGCCAACGTCGTCGAGGATGCCGACGGTGCCAACGGTGGCGCCAAGGCTGATGTCCGGATACAGCTGGCCGGTGGCCACGCCGATACGCGCGGTGGACGCCGCCAGCAGGCGCTCGGCCTGGCGGATGTCCGGCCGACGCTTGAGCAGTTCGGCGCCGTCACCCACCGGGATCACCTGGGCGATGTGCGGCAGCTCGGCGCATTGGCCGGTGCCGGCCGGCAGCTGGCCGACCGGCTTGGCCAGCAGCATCGACAGCTGGAACAGCCCGGCCTGGCGGATCGCCTCGTAGCGCGGCAACTCGGCGCGCAGCGACTTGAACTGGGTCTGCGTGCGGGTCACCTGGGTCTCGTCGCCGCGCCCGGCGTCGCGCAGGCGCTGGGCCAGGGTCACGCCTTCTTCCTGCAGGTCCAGCGAGCGGCGAGCAATCGCGTACTCTTCGTTGGCCGCGCAGATCTGCGTGTAGGCCTTGACCACGTCGGCCACCAGGGTGATGCGCGCGGTATCCGCCGCCGCCTGGGTGGCGTCGGCATTGGCCTGGGCGGCTTCGATGCCGCGCTTGAGGGTGCCCCACAGGTCGAACTGATAGGACAGGTTGATCGCGGCGTCGCCGAAGTTTTCCACAGGCAGCTTGACCGACTGCAGATAGGCCTCGCCGGACTCCTGAATACGCTGCACGCCGGCCTCGGCACTGGCGCCGAAGCCGCCAGCCGACTGCGCTTCCTGCACCTGGCTGCGGGCGCGCTGCAGGTTGGCCGCGGCCACGCGCAGGTCGGTGCTGCCGGCCAACGCCTGCTCCACCAGGCTGTTCAGGCGCGGGTCCTGATACAGCCGCCACCAATTGGGCGGCACCGGCTGCGAGACGACATTGCTGTTGCCCAGGTCCAGCTCATTCTGCAGATCGGGACGGTTGACCGCCGCCGTCTTCGGCGTCTGATAGTTGGGCCCGACCATCTGGCAGGCCGACAGCGCCAACCCGCCACCGACGGCCAGCAGCACCTGCAGCAGGCGGTTCATTGCGTGGCTCCCGCCGCTCGGGGAGGGTTCTGCCGATCGTTCTGTCGCACGTCCTGGACGTCGTCGATGATCGACACCGTGGCCGTGCGCCCGGCGATCATGCGAAAGTCGGCAGGCACCTCGTCGAAGGCGATGCGCACCGGAATCCGCTGCGCCAGGCGCACCCAGCTGAATGCCGGGTTGACGTTGGGCAGCAGGTTGCTGCCGCTGCTGCGGTCACGGTCCTCGATCCCGGCGACGATACTCTGCACGTGCCCGCGCAGGCGCAGGGTGTCGCCCATCACGCGGATGTCCACCGCCTGGCCGACGTGGATCAACGGCAGCTTGGTTTCCTCGAAGTAGCCATCGATGTGAAAGGACGCGCTGTCGACGATGGACAGCGCGGCGTGGCCGGCGCTGGCGAATTCCTGCTGACGCGGCGCGCGGTCGTTGAGATAGCCGTCGACCGGGCTTCTGATCACCGAGCGGTCCAGGTTCAGCTGCGCGGCGTCGACCGCCACCTGGGCCTCATTCAGCGCCGCGAGGGCGCGGGCTTCGCGCGACTGGCTCTCTTCGAGCACCTCGCGTGCCACCAGGTTGCCCAGGCCCTTGTTGCGCCTGCTCTCGCGTTGCGCCTGGGCATAGGTTTCCTTGCGCTCGGCCACGCTCGACTGGGCCTGGCGCAGGGCCAGGCGGAAGCGGTCCGGGTCGATGCTGAACAGCACCTGGCCGCGCTTGACCCACTGGTTGTCCTGCACCTGAACGTCCTCGATCAGGCCGGAGACGTCGGGGGCGATCTGCACCACGTCGGCGCGGATGTGCCCGTCGCGGGTCCAGGGGGCGTACATGTAATACATCACCATGCGCCAGATCACGACGCAGGCAAGGCCAACGACCAGCAGTGTCAGGACCAGGCGGCCCAAAGTCATCAAGGGTTTCTTCATAGCATCAGGCTTCGACCGAGAGCGTCCACCACGCCGAGTAGCACGGTGTAGAGAGCAACGTTGAATAGAGCCCGGTGCCAGACCAGGCGATAGAAATGCAGGCGGTTGAGTACGCCATGGACCACGAGGAACAGCAGGTAGGTGATGACCATGATCACCAGCAAGGTCGGCAGGAAAATCCCGCTGATGTCCAGCTCACCGATCATAGCGGCGCTCCGTCGATACCGTAGGGGGGTTGTTCTTCGGCCGGCTCCGGATCGATCAGCACCGGCACGCCGGGCAACAGCGCCAGGCGCAGGCCGCTGAGGGCCAGCAGCAGATGCGCGCGGGCGTCTTCGCCGGCACCACCTGGCGCCACATTGAGCGCACGGCGCGCGCGGTCCATGGTCATCAGCAGCGTCATCGGCGCGGCCTGGCGCTCGCGGGCCTTGAGGCAGGCGGCGAAATAGCCGCCCACTTCCCGTGTGACCTGGTCGAGCAGCACTTGCGGGCCGATCGGCACCCGCCGCAGGTAGGCCTGCAGGTCGAGCAGGTTGAGCGCCACGCGCAGGTCGCGCAGCGCCGCGCCGGTGTCCTGGCCGGTCTGGGTCAGGCGCGGCAGGTGCTGCATCAGCCGGTCGAGCATCTTCACGCCGCGGCGCCGATGCACGGCCAGGCTGGCCGGCTCGGTGATGGCGACGATGTCGCGCCAGCTGAAGCGGGTCAGGCGCCGGGCCGCGACCTCGACGCCGAACGGGCGCACCACCAGGGTCCAGATGAAGGCGAAGAGCAGGCCGACCGGGCCGGCGATGTTGGCGTTGATGAAGTTGAAGAAGTCGGCGTCGTAGGTGGTCTGGATGCTGATGAAGGTCGAGGTGTTGACGATGGTCAGCAGCGTGCCCAGGTAGAACCGCGGCTGCAGGGTCAGGGTGCCGACCACGATGAAGGGCACGGCAAAGGCCAGCACCAGCATGGCGAAGTCGTGCAGGTTGGGCAGAATCAGAAACAGGTAGAGGCTGGAGAGGATCACCGCCACCACGGTCCAGAAAAAGAAGCGGTAGATCTGTGGCGCCGGGTCGTCCATGGAGGCGAAGAAGCTGCACGACACGGCCGCGAGAATCACGGCGCTGCCGCCGTCGTTCCAGCCCATCAGAATCCACAGCACCGAGGAGACGATAATCGCCAGCACGGCCGAGCTGACCGAGTAGAGCATCAGGCCCTTGTCGAGGAACGGCGTCAGCCGGCCCAGGCGCCAGTGCCGGTACACCGCCCGCCACGGCGCGCGGCTGTCGGTCTGGATGGCCAGTTGCAGGCTGCGGCAGTCCTGCCACAGGTCGACCCACTCGCTCAGGCGATACAGGGCGTTGGCGAACAATAGCTGGCGGCGATCGGCCAGCTGCTCCGGCGTCGGCTGTTGCTGCTCGATGGCCTGGCGCAGTGCCGCCCAGGTCGCCGTGGAAGGATCGTACGTCGACTGCTGCAGCCATTCGCGACTCTGTGCCAGCAGCGGCGCGATGCGCGCCACCAGCTCGGGGGTACGGCGTTCGAGGGCCACCAGGGCATCGTCCAGCGCGTCCACCACCGGCAACAGGTGGATGACCCGGCCGCGCAGCTCCTTGGCGTTGCGCACGGTCTGCGGCCGGGTGCCCTCGTGGGGCAGCTGGCCGATCATCAATTCCAGCGAGTTGAAGGTCACCACCATGGAAGAACGCAGCGCGCCGATTTCTTCGGCCTTGACCTCGCGCGCCAGGAAGCGGTCGCTGTAGGTGGTGGCTTCGGCAAACCACTTGCCGGTGGCGCCGATCACCACCGGCGCCAGCCGCTTGGGCCAGAACATCGCGCCGACCACCGCCGCACAGACGATGCCCAGGCAGATTTCCTGGAAGCGCGAGGAGGCGATATCGAACACGGCGGTGGGGTTGTCCACCACCGGCAGGGCGATCAGCGGCATGGTGTAGCCGGCCAGCATGAAGGCATAGCTGTTGGCGGTGCGCAGGTGCAGCGAGAGGAACAGCAGGGTGCCGGTCCACAGGGCGACCACGGTGGCCAGCAACAGCGGGGTCTGCACGAACATCGGCACGAAAAGCACGGCCGCCGCCGCCCCGGCGAAGGTCCCGGCGGCCCGATACAGGGCCTTGGAACTGGTCGGGCCGACGAAGGGGCTGGAGACGATGTACACCGTGGCCATCGCCCAATACGGGCGCGGCATTTCCAGCTTCATGGCGATGTACAAGGCGATCATCGACGCGGCGAAGGTGCGCACCCCATAGAACCAGTCGGCGGCTGGCGGGATGTCGCGGGTGAAGGATTTCCACCACTCACTCATGGTGGTTGACCGGCAGGCCGGGACCGGCCTCTTCGAACAGGCGAATGACCCGCAACGCGGCTTCCAGGTCACTGCGCTCGACGCCCTCGAACAGCTCGCGGCGCAGGCGCACCAGCTCCGCCTCGATGGATTCGGCCAAGGTGCGGCCGCTGTCGGTCAGGCTCAGCGCCTTGGCCCGGCGGTCGGTGCTGTCGGCCGTTCTGACCACGAAGCCGGCACTGCACAATTGGTCGAGCAAACGCACCAGCGACGGGCCTTCCAGCCCCGAGGCATGCGCCACGGCAACCTGCCGCACGCCGTCGCCAAGGCGCACTATCATCAACAAAGGCACGGCGCAGGCTTCGGAAATGCCGTAGTTGGACAGCGCGCTCTGGCAGATCCGCCGCCAGTGCCGCGCGCCTACGACCATGCCGCTGCTGATGTTGAGTTGGAGCTTGTCGAGGTTCACGAACGGGCCCGGATTCATCCGATAATCATAGTTTGCTAACTATCTATTATGACCGAATGTTTCGTCAAGGCCGTTCGGCGGATGGCTCCCAGGGTCACTCAGGCATAGAAAGCCGGCCGCTCCGGCATCTTGATCGGCACAATCTCGCCGCTTTCCTGCGCCTGCATGCAGGCATCGGCTGCCACTGCCGCGGCATAACCGTTCCACGCCGACGGGCCGCCGATCTGGCCGCTGCTGACGCTGCCGATGAACGCCTGCAATTCGACGTCGTAGGCCTGGATGAAGCGATCTTTCCAGTCCATGAGGATCTCGGTGGACAGCTTGGCGCCGCTGCGCAGCTGTACGCTGCTGGGTTCCGGCAGGCTGGCGATGCCCTCCTCGCCCACCACCTGGCACTGGATGTCGTAGCCATAGCGGCAGTTGACGAACACCTCGACGTCGATGCGCACGCCCTTGACGGTTTCCAGCAGGACGATCTGCGGGTCGCGCAGCTGGCTGTGGGTGTGGCGGGTGGTGCGCGGGAAGATCACCTGGGCCGAGACGAAGTCGTCATCCAGCAGCCAGCGCAACACGTCCAGCTCGTGAATCAGCGTGTCAGTGATGGCCATGCTGGTGCCATAGGCCTGCGGCACAGTAGGGTTGCGGTGGGCGCAGTGCAGCATCAGCGGCTCGCCGATCTGCCCGCTGTCGATCACCGCCTTGAGCGCCAGGTAGCCCTGGTCGTATTCACGCATGTAGCCCACCTGCACCAGGCGCTTGCCGTGGGCCTGTTCGGCTTCGACGATGCGCAGGCAGCCGGCAGCCGTGACCGCCAGGGGCTTTTCGCAGAACACCGGCTTGCCGGCGGCGATGGCGGCCAGCACCAGCTCTTCGTGGCTGGGGCCCCATGAGGTGACCAGGATGGCGTGGACGTTTTCGGCGTCGATCAGGTCTTGTGCGTTGGCATAGACCTCGGCGTCGATCCCCAGCCCGGCGACGGCCTTGCGCGCCTGCTCCGCATTGATGTCGTTGACCGCTACGACCCGCGCGCCGCTAAGGGCGAGGTGGCAGCGACGAATGTGGTCGGTACCGATCGCACCGGTACCGATAACGCCAAGATTGACTGTCATTGATGGCTCCTGAGTTGTTCTTGTGGGCCTGCAGCACACCGGCACGCGAGCGCGCACCCGGGGGGGTGATCAGAGGCTAGAACGGCGACTCGGGAAAATCAATTGAGATTCTATCTATTTTATTTTTGGAATTTTTATTTTGAAATATTCGGGATCAGCGGAATGTCTGGGCGAAGAGACCTTGGGCATGGGCGATGGCCTCGAACACGTGGGGCGCGGATGGCGCTAAAGGGCGATTGACCGCCAACGACTCCTCGACCGCTTCTATCAACCGTCGAAGCCTTGCCTTGGCATCACGAATCTCGCAGCTCTGGGCAAAGTCGAGGATGCCCAGGCGTGACCGAAACAGGCTCTTGGAACCGGCCAGGCTCAGGGCCAGCGAATCCTCCGGGAGGTAGGCGGTGGTATTTACGATGTCGTAAGCCGGAGCCAGTCGCGCATCAGCGCCCAGTGGGTCTTCGTACAGCAGGCCGAAGTTTTTCAAATGGCCATCGCCATTGCCGACCATGCAGCTCAGCGCGACCATATCGAACAGCTGCTCCAGGCTGCCCTTGAGCAACGTCGGCGCGCAGAACAGCCGCAATACCCTGGCGATTTTCTCGTAGCTGGAGTTGTATTTGTCTTCGGTACCCAGCCCGGTCAGCACTGCCATGTCCTCGAACCCCAAAGGACGCTGGTCGGCCGCACGATCAAAGCGCCGCATCACGAACAGCCGGCGATTGTCGGAAAGAAAGAACTCGGGCACGGCGATCCCGGCCCGGCGCGCGGCGTCCATGCACACGAACTCGTTGATCGCCAGGCCAGGAAAATCATCCCTGCCCGTCTTGACGATCAGTTCCGGCGTCAGCACCTTGACCTTGCTGTCGGGGCTGACCTGTTCAGGAACGATCAACTTGGGCTGAACCCCGGAAATACCGGAGCGCAGGATGTACTTGTCGAGCAAGCTGGCGAACAGATCCTGCGCACCATCCCAGGCCAGCAGCTCGTCGAGCCTCTCCCCGGACGGCTGCGGCGCGCGCTGAAGCCATTCGTCCAGCGAAGGCGCCTCAACCCTGACTCTGCCAATGGGCGAACCGCTACCGGCGAGCGCCATGAGCAACATCGGATTGATCGGGGTGCTTTTGGCCAGGCGGTTGCGCAACTGTTCGAGGACATAGCCCTCTGGCAGATTCATTTGGAAGACGGGATGCAAGGCGCGAGAGGTATAGCTCGAATCGCGGATCGGCATGGTCAGGCTTATCTGCAGGTCTTGGGTTGCGCCAATGCCGTAGCGAAACCGGTAATCCTCAGCGGGGCTGTAGGACAACTCGCCACTCAGACCAGCCGGCGTAAGGATGAGTGCACGATCCATCGGTTTCACTGAAATATCTCGCGCAGTTCGTCCAGAGTCGGCCGCCGTGCGGGCTGGATCGCCAGTTCGGAACTCATCGCGGCGATGACCTTGGCGTACGAGTGCATGGAGACCGTGAGCCGGCCTTTCTCGATTTCCGCGAGCTTTTGCCGGGTGACCCCAGCCAGTTCGGCGAGCTGCATGATGGTCATGCCACGATGTTTGCGCATCTGGGTGATCTGTCGACCAAGACGCTCGACGATGAGTTGCGGGTCCATGTTATGCCTGCGTAACTCCGGAGGTGTTAGGTCATGTATACGTTACATTACCCTGTTCGTCTATTGTTATGCCAGCATAACTTTTCAGGCAGAACGTTATGCAGACATAACATCCAGAGGATAAGATGCACATCGGAGCCCGCTGCGCGCGGGCCTTGGACCTGTCGCAGCCTAGCGCTCGTGCAACGACTCGGCGCGGGCCTTGATGATCGGCTTGAGCAGGTAGCTCAGCACGCTCTTCTTGCCGGTGATGATGTCCACCGAAGCAACCATGCCGGGGATGATCAGCAGCGGCTTGTCGTCGCTGCCCAGGTGGCTGCGGTCGGTGCGCAGCTTGATCACGTAGAAGGTGTTTTTCTTTTCTTCGTCCTGCACGGTGTCGGCGCCGATCTGCTCCAGCTTGCCCTTCAGGCCGCCATAGATGGTGTAGTCATAGGCGGTGAACTTGATCATGGCTTCCTGGCCGGGGTGAAGGAAGGCGATGTCCTGCGGACGGATGCGCGCCTCGATCAGCAAGGTGTCATCCAGCGGCACGATTTCCAGCAGGTCGCTGCCCGGCTGGACGATGCCGCCCACGGTGTTGACCAGCAGCTGCTTGACGATGCCACGCACCGGCGAGGTGACCATGGTGCGCTTGACCCGATCGTCCAGCGCCTTGCCGGTGGCCTGGGCCTTGCTCAGGTCGGTGCGCGCTTCGTTGAGTTGGGTCAGGGCGTCGCTGCGGAATTTGCCGCGAGTCTCGTCGATCTTGCGGCGCACTTCCTCGATGGCCGCCTGGGCCCGCGGAATGGCCAGGGTGGTGCCGTCCATCTGCCCGCGCAGTTCGACTTCCGAGCGTTTGAGCCGCAGCATCTCCACCGGCGACACCGCGCCGGCCTTGACCAGCGGCTCGGACATATTGATCTCCTGGCGCAGCAGCGCCAGGCTGCTGCTGTACTGGCCCTGCTTGGCGGTGAACTCGCGCAGTTCCTGCTGCTTCTGCAGCAATTGCTGTTGCAGGCCACCGACCTCGTCATTGAGCTGCTGCTTGCGGCTCTGGTACAGCGACTCTTCGTTGGCGGCCTGGTTGGGCACCGACTTGCGAGCGTCGTCGGTGATCTTCAGCGGGCGGTCGTCGACTTCGGCACTGAGACGCTCGACACGCAGTTCCATGGCCACGCGGTCAGCTTCGGTCTCGCCGACGTTGGAGGCGAAACGGGTGTCGTCCAGGCGCAGCAACGGCGCGCCGGCTTCGACGATCTGCCCTTCCTTGACGTAGATCTCGGCGACGATACCGCCCTCCAGGTTCTGGATCTTCTGTACCTTGGACGACGGGATGGCCTTGCCTTCGCCCTTGGTGACCTCGTCGATCACCGCGAAATGCGCCCAGCCGACGAGAAACGCGAAGAACGCGATCACGCCCCAGATGGTCAGCCGGACGATACGCGGTGCGTCGTCGATCAGCGCTTTCTTGACCTCGGGCAGCGGCTGGCCATCCAGCGAGGCGCCCCCCTTGAAATAGCCCACTGCGGATTTAAGCAACACTGATCTGCCCCTTCTTCAACGCTTCCATCACGGCGGCTTTCGGGCC
Organism: Pseudomonas sp. HR96; assembly: GCF_034059295.1. Classification (NCBI taxonomy): domain Bacteria; kingdom Pseudomonadati; phylum Pseudomonadota; class Gammaproteobacteria; order Pseudomonadales; family Pseudomonadaceae; genus Pseudomonas; species Pseudomonas sp. HR96. The sequence goes on along the minus strand of NZ_CP139141.1, from coordinate 261,943 downwards.
ATCGGCGAGGATCTGGCCACGGTCGATCACCAGCAGGCGGTCGACCAGCGACAGCAGCGAGGCACGGTGAGTGACGAGGATGACGGTCTTGTTTTCCACCACCGACTGCAGGCGCTGCTTGAGCCGCTCTTCGCCGGTGTTGTCCATGGCGCTGGTGGGTTCGTCCAGCAGCAGTATCGGCGGATTGAGCAGCAGCGCGCGGCCCAGGGCAACGTTCTGCCGCTGCCCACCGGAGAGGTTCTGGCCACGCTCGCCGACCTGCAGTTCGTAACCCTGCGGGTGCAGGCGGGCAAACTCGTGCACGCCGGCCAGCTCAGCGGCCTGCAACACCAGCTCGTCTTCCACGTACCGGGCACCGGACACCAGGTTGTCGCGCAGGGTACCGGCCAAGAGCTGGATGTCCTGGGGCACGTAGCCGATGTTGTGGCGCAACTCGCTGACGTCGATCTGGTTGATGTCCACGCCGTCCACCAGCAATTGGCCGCTATCTGCCTGGTAAAGGCCTACCAGCAGCTTGGCCAGCGAGCTCTTGCCCGAGCCGCTGCGGCCGATGATGCCGATCTTCTCGCCCGGGCGCACACTCAGGTTGACGTTGGCCAGGGCCAGATTCTGCTGGCCGGGGTAGGTGAAATTGAGGTTGCGCAGCTCGATGGCGCCCTGCAGCACGGCACGGCTCATGGGGCGCTCTTCGAAGCTGCGCTCTTGCGGCAACTCCATCATCTGGTCGACCGAAACCATGGTCACCTTGGCTTGCTGGTAACGGGTCAGCAGACCCGAGAGTTGTGCCAGAGGGCCGAGGGCGCGGCCGCTGAGCATGTAGCAGGCCACCAGGCCGCCCATGCTCAGGTTGCCGTCGATGATCTGGTACACGCCGCAGGCGATCATCGCCACGCCGGCCATTTGCTGGATCAGCAGGGTGATGTTCATGGCCAGGCTCGACAGCACCTTGACCCGCAGCTCCAGGCGGCTGAGGGTGCCGATGGTCTGTTCCCACTGGTACTGGCGCTCGCTTTCGGCGTTGTTGACCTTGACCGCGTCCAGCCCGGCGAGGGTTTCGATCAGGCTCGACTGCCGCTCGGAGCCCAGTGCCATGGTGCGTTCCATGGTGGCGGTCAGCGGTTTTTGCAGGAGGTGGCCGATGCCCAGGGCCAGGGGGAAGGCGATGATCGGAATCCACACCAGATTGCCGCCCAGCAGGGCGATGACCGCAAGGATGATCACGGTGAACGGCAAATCGATCAGGCTGGCCAGGGTCAACGAGGTGAGAAAGTCGCGCATGCCCTGGAATTCATGAATGTTCTGCGCAAAGCTGCCGACCCGCGCCGGGCGGAATTTCATCGACATGCCGACGATGCGCTCGAACAGCGTGGCAGAGATGATCAGGTCGGTCTTCTTCCCGGCCAGGTCAAGGCACAAGCCGCGCAGGCCCTTGAGCAGCAGGTCGAACAGGTAGGCGCCGGTGATGCCGGCCGCGAGGATCCACAAGGTCGCGGTGGCCTGGTTGGGCACCACACGGTCGTACACGTTCATCACGAACAGCGGCGCCGCCAGGGCGATCAGGTTGATTACCAGGCTGGCGGCGATGGCGTCGGCATACAGCCAGCGCGAGCGCTTGAGGGTGTCTCGAAACCAGGAGCGGGCCCGCGGAATCAAGGTGCCGGTGTTGGTATCGAATTTGTGCTGCGGCTGGGCGAAGAATACCCGGCCGCTGTAGTCATCCAGCAGCAGTTCGCGGCTCACCCGCACCTCGCCGCCATCGCTCTCGCTGAGCAGCAGGCGCGCCTGCTCGCCTTCCCAGCCGAGCAGGATGGCTGCGCGGTTGTCCTTGAGGAGCAGCATGGCCGGCAGGGCGATGGCCGGGATCGCCTCGAGCTTGCGCCGCAGCAGGCGGCCTTGCAGGCCAGCGCGAGCGGCGGCGCGGCTGAGCAATTCGGGGCTCAGGCGTTGCGCCGGCAGTGGCAGGCCGGTGGTCAGCATGGCGCGGCTGGCGGGCTTCTGATGCAGCGCGCAGAGAGCCAGCAAGCCGTCGAGCAACGGATCGTCGTGCTGGTTTCGCGGGTCATGGCTGTATTCGGCCTGAGTTACTTCTGATTCCACGCTGACACTCTCACTCTGTGCATTAATCCATCCGCCTGGCCTGAACCGCCATGCCGGCCTCTTGACGCCTCACGCAGGGCGCATTGCACAAGCAGTGCCAAGCCCCGGCAAACCCGCGCGGGCAGAGGCTGCGCAAGGTCGTTGCTGGTTTATCGGCCAGGCAGGTCGAAACTGCAGGGCACGGCCCTGGGCACCGTGGTCACATTCCCTGCTTAATGGGCTCGCAGCGCCGATAAAGATCGGCGCAGTGACGGGTTCTGCCCATCGGCACGCCGTTTTTTGTCACTTTTGACAAATTCCGGCGCCAAGCCTGTCGATCCAATGGCGCTGCATAACTGCCGCTACGGCTCGTGCATCGGGCGGGAGTCTATATGGTTCAAGCGCTTGCGCGAGGGTTCAAGCGCTTGCGCGAGCTCCGGAGCGCTCGCAGAAGGGCACAGACGGGCAATGGCAGGATTTGTGCTTATGCGATGAACGGTTGACGATTTCATCGCTCAAAGCCCCGGCTGGATTGATTGCGGGGTTAGCATGCTAGCCCTTTGCCGATAGCGGCCAGGGTCTGGGACAGCGGCTCTCGCGATGTTGCCTCTGAGCCGCATGTCGGAATATTTGTAACGGTCGTCCAATCGCGGCCGATAACCCGTACGCGGGTGTAGTATCAGAGTGCTATTGCGACGTCGCCCGCTGGGTCATGTGGCAAGGTCAATACTTTGGCATAATCCCGACCCCAGTCGGCAAATGCCAATGTATTGGCGATCAGACATTTGTCGATTCAAAACTACAAAAATGCTTCAACCCCTAATCAAGTCCTCTGCCTGAAAAGGCAATAGAAGGCCGGTCGGTCCTATGGATACCAACTGAACGGCAAAACCGGAGAGTTTCCCAATGAGCACTGCTGTTGCCATCGTTAAAAGTATTGTTGGCCAAGTCATCGCCGTATCCCCGGAAGGGGTTCAACGTGTGCTCATCGAGGGAGACCGGTTGCTGGCCGGTGAACAGATCCAGACCGGCGCCGCAGGTGCAGTGACCCTGGAACTGCAGGACGGTCGGACCATCGACCTGGGCCGTGACAGCCAGTGGAGCGCCGCCGCTCCCGATACCGCGCAGATCACCGACATCGCCGCGCAGCAGGCGCCCTCCGTGGCCGAACTGCAACAGGCGATCGCCGCCGGTGCCGACCCGACCACCCAACTCGACGCTACCGCAGCCGGCGCCGCCGACACGGGTGGCGAAGGCGGTGGCAGCCACAGCTTCGTGATGCTGACCGCCGTCGGCGGCTCGGTGGACCCGACCATCGGTTTCCCCACCGACTACAACCCCAACGGGGTGGTCCTCGACACCCTGCAGGTCAACCCGGTGGTCAATGACAACACCACCGCCGCCGCCACCCCGCAGACCGCGACCCTGACCCTGGGCGCCGCGGCCAGTGTCGTCGAAGGCGGCGTCATCACCTACACCGCGACCTTGAGCAGCGCCGCTTCCAGCGCGGTGACCGTAAACCTGTCCAACGGCCAGACCATCACCATCGCCGCCGGCAACACCACCGGCAGCGTCGACTTCCAGACCGCCGCGAACGACGTGTACGTCGACGCACACACGGTCAACGTCGGCATCACCGGTGCCAGCGGCGGCGGCTTCGATACCCTGACCCCGAGCACCACGCCGGCCACCACCCAGGTCACCGATTCGATCGACACCACCACGGCCAGCCTGACAGCCACGCCGAGCGTCACCGAAGGCGGCGTCATCACTTACACCGCGACCCTGACCAGCGCCGCGCAGACTGCGGTGAGCCTGACCCTGTCCAACGGCCAGACCATCACCATCGACGCCGGCAAGACCACCGGCACCGTGGACTTCCAGACGCCGGCCAACGACGTCTACAACAACGCCAGCACCGTCAGCACTACCATCACCGCCGCTACCGGTGGCAACTTCGAGAACCTGGTACCGAGCACCACGCCGGCCACCACGCAGATCAGCGATTCGATCGACGTCACCAACCTCAGCCTGACCGCTACCCCGAGCGTGGTCGAAGGCGGCGCGATCACCTACACCGCGACCCTGACCAACGCCGCACAGACCGACGTCACCGTCACCCTGTCGAATAACCAGACCATCACCATCGCCGCCGGCAACACCGTCGGCACCGTGGATGTGGCCACTGCGCCGAACGACGTGTACATCGACGCGCATCCGGTCAACGTGACCATCACCGGCGCCACCGGTGGCAACTTCGAAAGCCTGGTGCCGAGCACCACGCCCGCCACCACCCAGGTCACCGACTCGATCGACACCACCACGGTCAGCCTGGCGGCAACGCCGAGCATCACCGAAGGCGGCGTCATCACCTACACCGCGACCCTGACCAGCGCCGCGCAGACTGCGGTGAGCCTGACCCTGTCCAACGGCCAGACCATCACCATCGACGCCGGCAAGACCACCGGCACCGTGGACTTCCAGACGCCTGCCAATGACGTCTACAACAACGCCAGCACCGTCAGCACTACCATCACCGCCGCTACCGGTGGCAACTTCGAGAACCTGGTACCGAGCACCACGCCGGCCACCACGCAGATCAACGATTCGATCGACGTCACCAACCTCAGCCTGACCGCCACCCCGAGCGTGGTCGAAGGCGGCGCGATCACCTACACCGCGACCCTGGCCAACGCCGCACAGACCGACGTCACCGTCACCCTGTCGAATAACCAGACCATCACCATCGCCGCCGGCAACACCGTCGGCACCGTGGACGTGGCCACTGCGCCGAACGACGTGTACATCGACGCGCATCCGGTCAACGTGACCATCACCGGCGCCACCGGCGGCAACTTCGAAAGCCTGGTGCCGAGCACCACGCCCGCCACCACCCAGGTCACCGACTCGATCGACACCACCACGGTCAGCCTGACCGGCGCGAGCCAAGTGGTCGAAGGCCAGGACGCAGGCTACACCCTGACCCTGAGCAACCCGCCGCAAGGCGACGTGGTCGTGCAGCTGACCTACAGTGGCGTGGCCGCCAACGGCACCGACTTCACCGGCGTGACCTCGGTGACCATCCCCAATGGTCAGAGCTCGGTGAACTTCGCGGTTTCCACCCTCGACAACAGCCTGGTCGACGGCGCCCGCAGCTTCACCATCAGCGTGGTCAACCCCACCGGCGGCAACTACGAAAACCTGGTGCCCAACGGCAATGCCAGCAGCGTCACCACGACCATCGTCGACAACGACCTGCCCCTGGCCCAGAGCCCTGGCGCGGTGGGTTTTGAAGACACGCCGCTGGCCATCACCTGGAGCGACTTCGGCGTCGCCAACAATGTCAGCAGCAGCCTGGGCGCCAGCGAAGGCGTGATCATCACCAGCCTGCCGGCCAATGGCGTGCTGCAATATCAGAACGCAGCCGGCGTGTGGACGGACGTCACCCAGGCCGATGTGACCAATGGCACCGTCTTCAGCAAGGCCGACATCGACGCCGGCAAGCTGCAATTCGTGCCGGCCGCCAACGAGTCGGGCGACAGCAGCTACGCCGGCAATGGCGTCGGCAACATGCAGCACGACTACGCGCAGATCGGCTTCAAGCCGGTGGCAGGCGACGCCGTCGGCAATGCCACCACCCTGAACGTCGACATCCACCCGGTCTCCGACGTGCCGGTGATCGACCTGAGCGGCGGTGGCCAGTTCCTCTTCGCCAACTTCGAGAACGTCGCGGTCAACCCGCTGGGCTTCCTCTCGGTCGCCAGCATTGGCGGCCAGGGCGTGTGGAACACCCACAACAGCGAAGGCACCGTCGAGATCGGCAAGGCGCAGGACCTGTACGGCGTGACCAACAGCAACAGCCAGGTCATCGAGCTGGAGCAGAACAAGGGCGACGCCGCCGACCTCTACACCACCATCGCCACCCGCGCGGGCGCGACCTACCAGATCGACGTCGACTACGCGGCGCGCGAAGGCCACACCGGCGACTCGGTGATCAACGTTTACTGGGGCACCACGCTGGTCGGCACCCTCGACAGTGCCAGCACCACCATGACCCACTACACCTTCCAGGTGCCAGTGGACACCACGGGCAATGCCACCCTGACCTTCCAGGCCGCCGACAGCAATTCCTACGGCGGCCTGATGGACAACATCGCGGTCAGCGAGGTGCGCAATACCGGCCTGGAAGATCACCAGATCCTGCTGTCGAGCATCACTGCCACCAGCGCCGACACCGATGGCTCGGAAACCATCAAGCTGTTCCTCTCCGGGCTGCCGGAAGGCTCGGTGATCACCGACGGTACCGCCGCGCATACCGTGACCATCACCAGCGCCAGCCAGTCGGTGGAAATCGATGGCTGGAACACCAGCAACCTGCTGTTCACCGGTCCGAAGGATTTCAACGGCACGGTCAACGCCGTGGTGACCGCCATCGATAACGACGGCGTCGCCACCCCAGTGCAGTCCACCCAGAACCTGGCCATCACCGTGGTTGCGGTCGACGACGCCCCGGTAGCGGCCGGCGGCACCGTGACCGGCAACGAAGATCAGCCGATCGCCATCCAGTGGGCCGACCTGCACATCAGCGACGTCGACACCGCGAGCAGCGCGCTGGGCATCGCCATCACCCAGCTGCCGGCCAACGGCGTGATCCAGTACCAGCAGAACGGTACCTGGGTGACCCTGACCCAGGCCGACGTGGCTAACGGCAATTATTTCAGCAAAGCCAGCATCGACGCCGGCGACCTGCGCTTCGTGCCAGGCAGCAATGAATCGAGCGGCACCCAGAGCGGCGTCGGCAACCTGGACCAGGTCTACGCGCAACTGCAGTACGCGCCCACCGACGGCACCGTCACCGGCAGCGCTGCGACCCTGAACATTCAGGTCACGCCGATTGCCGACGCGCCGACTGTCACCCAGGGCAGCGACAGCCTGGTTGCCACCGGCCTGACCAAGCAGACCTGGGTCGGCACCATCGCCGGCCTCGGCAGCGGTGGTGGTGGCGCCGATGCCGCAACGCTAATCAGCAAGATCGGCGGCACCGCCGTGGCGGCCAGCAGCACCGCGCACGCTACCGATGCCCATGCCACGAGCGTGACCCAGGGCGTAGCCTCGAAAACCAGCGGCCTGATCTACCTCGAAGCCGGCCACACCTACAGCTTCGCCGGCACCGCCGACGACAGCCTGGCCGTGACCGTGGGCGGCACCACCGTGGCGCAAGCCACCTGGGCCAACCACAGCGGCGCCATCACCAGCAGCACCTACACCCCGCTGGAGACCGGCTACTACACGCTGGACATCTACCACTACAACCAGAACGGTCCGGGCAACTACGACGTCAAGCTCTCGGTGGACGGCGGCACTGCCGTGGAACTGGGCAGCTCGACCGCGCCGACCTACACCAGCATCAGCGACCTGACCAGCCAGGGCGTCACCGTGGTCGCCCACGTCGACAGCAATGGCGAGGGCCACTACGCCGGCTACCAGCTGAACGAAGGCGCCGAGAACACCGCGATCAAGCTCAGCAGCGTGACCGCCACCTTCACCGACAACGACGGCTCGGAAGCCCACACCGTGGCCATCAGCGGCGTGCCCGCTGGCGCTTCGTTGAGCGACGGCACTCATTCGTCGAACGCTTCCGGCACCGTCGATGTCACCGGTTGGGACCTGAGCAAGCTCAGCGTCACCCCACCGAGCAACTTCGTCGGCAACTTCGACCTGACCGTCACCGCCACGGCCACCGAAACCGCCAACACCAGCAGCACGGCGTCGAGCTCCACCGTCATCCACGTCACCGTGGACGCGGTGAACCAGGCGCCGGTGGCCACCGACAGCCTGATCAGCGGCAGCGAGAACACCCCGCTGACCGTGCAGTGGGCCGACCTGCACATCACCGACAGTGACAGCAGCCCGAGCGCCCTGGGCATCGCCATCACCAAACTGCCGGCCGATGGCGTGCTGCAGTTGCAGAACAGCGACGGCAGCTGGACCACCCTGACCCAGGCCGACGTCACCGCCGGCAACTGGATCAGCAAGGCCACCATCGACGCCGGCCAGCTGCGCTTCGTGCCGGATGCCTACGAGTCGGGCAACAGCTCGTTCGGCGGCAGCGGCGTGGGCAACCACCAGGCCGACTACACCACCTTCCAGTACGCGCCGACCGACGGCTTGACCATTGGCGCCGCCGCGACCATGACCGTGGACATCGCCCCAGCGACCTACGTCAGCACTGACGGCAGCAGCGGCGATGACACCCTGACGGCAGCCGACGGCACCAACACCGTGATGGTGGCCGACGTCTCGGCGCCGATCGCCCAGGGCCAGAGCTACAACATCGCCTTCGTCGTCGACACCTCCGGCAGCATCGGCAGCAGCGCGATGGACACCATCAAGTCGCAGCTGACCAGCCTCTACCAGACCATGAGCGCCGACGCGCTGAAAGCCGGCTCCGGCGTGGTCAAGGTGTTGCTGGTGGACTTCGACACCAAGGTCGAGTCGCAGGTCTCGGTCAACCTCGCCGACGGCAACGCCGCGCTGGCGCAGTTGCAGGCCGTGATCAACAACATGGTTTCGCACTCCTACGACGTGACCAACTACGAGGACGCGCTGAAGGCTGCGGCCAATTGGTTCAACAGCAGCAGCGTGACCGCCGGCGCAACCAACGTCACTTACTTCATCACCGACGGTGTGCCGAACACCTACGGCGCCCAGGTCACCACCAACATCGGCAAGTTGTCGGGCGAGACCTTCGATTCGCTGGTCAACAGCAGCAATTACACCCTGGGCCAGACCACCGCCCTGACCGCCGTGGTCGATGGTGTCAGCCGCACAGTGGTCGACAGCAGCGGCCAGGTGCACAGCTGGGCCAGCGGCTCGGACAAGATCATCGGCTACGTCGAGGCCGACGGCCATGGCAACTACGACGTGGTCAAGACCTCCACGCCGAACACCACGGCCGGCCAGACCACGGTCGACAGCCACGCCAAGGCGGCCTACGCCGCGCTGACCGACCCGTCGCTGGACATGACCGTGCATGCCATCGGCATCGGCAGCCAGATCCAGTCCACGGTGCTCGACACCTACGACACCACCGGCCACTCGCAGACCAACATCGACGTCAGCAACCTCGACAACGCCATCCTTGGCCACTACACCAATGACGGCAACGACACCCTGCTGGGCGGCGACGGCAACGACATCCTGTTCGGCGACACCATCACCTACACCAACACGGCCGGCACCACGCTGGAAGGCACGGCGGCGCTCAAGGCCTTCGCCGGGGTGAGCACCGATGCCGCGCTGCATCAGTACATCACCGACCACCTGGCCGAAACCATCGCCCTGAGCAACAACTCCAACAGCCATGGGGTCGCCGAGGGCAACGACATTCTCAAGGGCGGCGCCGGCAACGACATCCTGTTCGGTCAAGGTGGCAATGACACGCTGGACGGCGGCAGCGGCAACGACATCCTGATCGGCGGTTCGGGCAACAACACCCTGACCGGCGGCAGCGGCGCCGACACCTTCGTCTTCGCCAAGGGCAACACCGGCAGCAACGAGATCACTGACTTCAAGGCCAGCGAAGGCGACCGCCTCGACCTGCACGACCTGCTGCAGGGCGAGAACGACAACAACCTGAGCAACTACCTGAAGATCAGCACCGACTCCAATGGCACCTCGACCCTGCTGGTCAGCAGCACCGGTGCATTCACAGCGCAAGGCGGTGGCACCGCCGATGTGAGTATCAAGCTGGACGGCAACAACTGGTCGCACACCACCATCAACGCGCTGGTGGCCGGTGCCGATCCGACCGTCAAGGTCGACCATCACTGATGGTCGTTGGCTGACCTATAGTGGTTACTCTCTGCGGGCCTGGCCCGCAGAGTTCTATTCGAGCGGAGAGTGGAAATGTTCTACGTGCAACGCGATGCCCAGGGGCAGTTGATTCGCGTGGAGGCGGCGGCCTATGCCGAAGCCAGCGAAACCCTGCCGGCCGACCACCATGAAGTGCAGGCCTGGTTTGCCAACGACGTGGTACAAAACAGCCTCAAGCAGCTCAAGCAGAGCGACCTGGACATGATCCGGGTACTCGATGACCTGATCCAGGTGCTGACCAGCAAGGGCGTGATCCGCGTCACCGACCTGCCAGCCGCTGCCCAGGCCAAATTGATGGACCGCAGCCACGCCCGCGAGGCGCTGGGTGGGTTGAATCATCTGATCAATGATGACGAGACCGGGTTGATCTGACGGCAGGTCGCCAGCTTCGCCGGCTCCTACGCCGGCCTAGGCTCGATCGAATTCGGCGTAGCCACTGCCTTCCTCACACGGTAGGCGTAGGAGCCGGCGAAGCTGGCGAGGGGCTCGGCCTCTCCAGACACTACCGCCAGGGTGCCGGGTCGCCGATCAGGCTGCCTTGTACGCCTTGCACACCCATCTCGCGAATCACCTGCAATTCCCCTTCGGTTTCCACGCGCTCGGCAATCAACGGCAGGTCGATGCTGTGCGCGGCACGTTGGATAGCCTCGATGAACAGACGCTTGTGGCTCTCCTGGTCGATGGCGCGGATGTAGCTGCCGTCGATCTTCAGGTAGGCCAGCCCCAGGTGGGCGAGGTTGCCGATCATGCTGAAACGTCCGCCGAAGCGCTGCAGGCTCAGGGCGAAGCCCAGGCTGCGCAGGCGCCGGGTGAGGGTTTCCAGCACGGCCTGTTCCGGGAGCTGCTCCTCGGCGATCTCCAGGGTCAGGCGCGGGCCCAGATCCGGATGCGCCGCCAGCAGGGCGAATATCCGTTCCATGGTCGCGGCATCGTTGAGGGTCGCGGCCGAGAGGTTCAAGGCCAGCGCATCCTGATGGGTGGCCAGGTGCTTGAGCACCCTCTCGAGCATCATCGCGTCCAGCCGCGGCAGCCAGCCGAACCGCTCCAGCCAGGGCAGAAAGCGCCCGGCGACGATGGCCTGGCCCTGGTCGTCGAGCAGCCGTGAAAGCACCTTGTAATGCAGCAGCGCAGCACTGTGCTGGCTCTGTACCACCGGCTGGAAGAACAGTTGCACGTGGCCCATGCTCAAGGCGCGGTCGAGCAATTGGCGCCAGGCGTGATGATCGTCGCCCGCCACCTGCAACGTGCTGTGGTCCAGGCATACCCAGCTCTGCTCGCCGCTGCCTTCGGCCTGGGCCAGCGCCTGGTCGGCCTGCTTGAGCAGCGCTTGGGGGTCGTCGCCAGGCATGTAGGGCGCCAGGCCGATATGCGCGACCGGCAGCTGGTCGGTGGCGCCGGTTTCGTAGAGGCTGTGCAGGGTGGTTTCCAGTTCCTGGGCCAATTGCATGGCCTCGGCGCGGACCATGCCCGGCGCCAGCACGGCGAATTCTCCGCCACGGCTGCGGGTGATCAGGTTGTGGGTCTCCGGGTAGCGCGCGCAGGTGCGCTGCAATTGCTGGCCGACGGCTTGCAGCAGCTGGTCGGTGGGTTGGCCGCCGAGGCGCTGGTTGAGACCGGCCAGGTCCTTGACCCGCAGGATCAGCAGGTAACCGGCGCTGGCCTCCTCCGGGTGGCTGACCCGGGCCTGCAGCTGCATGTCGAAATAGCGCCGGTTGGCCAACCCGGTCAGGCTGTCCTGGTAGGACTCCACCCGCAGTTTTTCACTGCGCTCGGTCTGTTCGTGGAACAGCGCCTTGAGTTTCTCCACCATCTGGTTCATGGCCTGCACCACCCGGCGGATCTCCGGTGTGGTGGGCAGGTCCGGCAGGCTCAGAAACTCGCGCCGGGCAATGGCGTGGGACTGCGCCTCGAGGTAGTCCAGCGGGCGCAACTGACGCCGCAGCAATAGCGCCCCGGCCACCGCGCTGAGCGCACCGCACAGCAGCAGCCAGCCAAGGCTGCCCAGGGCGCTGTCCCAAAGCTTGGCCAGGGCGAACATCGGGTGACTGATCACCTCGACCCGCGCGGCCTGCTGCCAGCCGCGGCTGACGATGGCGTCGCCACCGGCGGGGTCGAGGCCGATCAGGCTGACGAACCAGCCAGGTACGTTATTGTCGCCCGGGTCGGCGTGGCGCTCGACCATGACCTTGTTGTCGGCCAGGTTGATCACGCGAATGCTCGCGTAATAGCCACTGTCGAAGATCGAAGTGACCATGATCTCGACCATGGCCGGGTCGTCGATATTGGGCGTCAGCGACAGCGCCAGCGAGGTGGCCGCGTCCTGGGCATGCGAGCGCAGCTGGTTGACGTACTGCGCACGCGAGCTCTCCAGGCTGACCATGAAGCTGCCGGTGAAGGCCACCACCAGAAACAGGCAGATCGCGAGCAACAACTGTTTGAACAGAGACATCGGTGCTCCTGAGTTAATTATCCGTCTCGACCGGAAAGCCTTCGGCGGCCATCTTGCGCAGCACATCCTGCCAGCGCGACAGCCGTTTGCTGTCGCCGACCTTCTTGTTACCCGCCGCTCCGGTCAGCCACAAGCCTTCACCATTGAAGGAGTAGACCGGCAACAGGTCGCTGCGGTCACTGGCCAGCTTGATCGGGTCCATCAGGCTGTCGAGTACCAGCGGCACAGCGTTGGGTGTCGAATAATAGGTCAAGACCATGTGCGCGCGGTTCTGGCGCAGCGCCTTGACGTAGGTGATGCGCAATTTATCGGCGGCGATGCCCAGGTGTCGCAGGCTGAAGTATTTGGCGATGGCGTAGTCTTCGCAATCGCCGGCCCCTTTCCACAACGCTTCGATGGGCGTTTCCCAGTAGTCGACCTCGCCCCACAGGTCGATGTCTTCGGTGTAGACCATCTGGTGGTTGAAGAACAGGTTGACCACCTTGAGCTTCTCGACCTCGGTGGCCTGCTTCTGCGTGGCCAGCAGGTTCTGCCAGGCATCGATGCGCTGCTGCCCGGCGCCGAGAGGGCCGTACAAGGCGGTGGCTTTGCGGCTGATGGCGGAGAAGTCCCAGTCGGCCGATAACGCCAGCGGCAGCACCGCCAGCAGCATGAGCAGCAGACCCAGGCAATGCCCGGTGCGGCGCAGCGAAGCGGTGAGGGATGAACTGGGCACCAGGAAGCGTCCGTACTACCAAGAGGGAGGCAGGTCATGGTGAGCTCAGTCCGGGGAAAAGACAATGGCGCCATAGTGGCCTTTCATCCCCTGAATCATATGCATTTCCGCCAACTATCCGAAAGCGTGGAAAAGCCTTACAAACCACCTGAGAAGGGTTAGGCAAGCTGCTCGTGGCTGTGTAAAACTGTGATCCATAAACACTGACGCCTGGCTGCTCCGCAGTCCGGTAAAGCAGGCCGGGAGGAAGCATTCGCGTGGCAGAAAAATCCAGTCGTTTGAGCAGTATTCTCGAGATCGAGCAGGTTCCCGCGCATCTGGCCCGCACGGTCATCGAAGAGCGCTTGCGTAACGCTATCCTCGACGGTCGCCTGCCCTGTGGCATGGCCCTGCGCCAGCAAGAGCTGGCCACGCTGTTCGGCGTCAGCCGCATGCCCGTGCGCGAGGCCTTGCGTCAGCTCGAGGCCCAGGGCCTGCTGAATGTGGTCCATCACAAGGGCGCGGTGGTGGCCCCGCTGATCACCGGCGACGCCGCTGAAACCTATTCACTGCGCATCCTGCTCGAGAGCGAAGCCTTGCGGCTGTCGATTCCGCGCCTGCAGGAAGAAGACTTCACCGCCTCCCGGGCGATCATCGAGCAACTCGAGGCGGAAACCGACTTCAAGGAAATGGGCCGACTCAATCGCCTGTTCCATATGTCGCTGTACGCCAAGGCACCGAACAGGCGCTTGCTGCGCCTGGTCGAGAGCGGCCTCAGCGAAGAAGAGCGCTTCCTGCGCTTCAACCTGTCGGCCATGGGCCTGGGCAAACTGTCGCAAGCCGACCATCACGAATTGCTCGAAGCCGTGCAGCAACGCGACACCTCCCTGGCGGTGCAACTGCTCAGCCTGCATTTACAGCGCGGCATCGATGCCATCACCCGCTACCTGAGCCAGGGCACCCCGGCCTGAGGCCGCTGCTTTCCATCCGCTTCTCGCTTTCCATCCTGTCCTGCTGGCCGCAACGGCCGGCGATGGCGAGCGCCGCTTCTCACTTGCTCTGCCATTAACCCGCACTCCGGCCTAGGATGGCGGCGTGCGGGTTTGCCCGCTCGACCACCGGCAGAAAAAGGAGGCTCGCCCCACCAGGCTGAACCAGCACTACACCCGCATTGGCTCAGCGCCCTCTAACCGACTCCCGATCACCTCGCCCAACGCTGGCTATCCAGTAAGACGACTTCGTTCGTTATTATGAAATTTTAATAGTTAATCTATTAAAAGGGATCCGCTCGCCTGAAGAAAACAACTAACCCTTGTTTTAACGGACTCGCTCGCGCCCGATAAATAGCAAGCTAAAATTTTACAAAAAATAACTTGGCAACAACTTTCGATGTGAACTAAGTTCTTCGCACCACGGACCAGATTGGATCCTGTGGTTTGAGCACCCTAAGGGAGCCCCTATAGAACAACGCACGCCTCGATCAAGAGACGCGTCAGCGTTCGCCCTGACGATCTGCACAGAGCAACTAGTGGATCGCCACTCAACCAAGGAAGTTTGATTATGCCGACCGTTCAAGCACATCCCGAAACTGCACTTTCAGAGCAACTTCTGGCGAAAAAGAATTTACTCTCCAACCATCCGATATTTGCTGATATCGACACCCTCCCGCGCCTCAGGCAATTCATGGAAGTGCATGTGTTCGCGGTATGGGACTTCATGTCGCTGACCAAGCGCCTGCAGCAGGAGCTGACCTGCGTGCAGCTGCCCTGGCTGCCGCCACGTGATCCGGGCGCAGCGCGGCTGATTAACGAGATCGTGCTCGGCGAAGAAACCGACGACCACCTGCAGCACGGCCATTACAGCCATTTCGAACTGTATCTGGATGCCATGCGCGAAATCGGCGCCAGCACCGACAAGATCGAGCGCTTCATCGCCCTGCAGCGCACGGGCATGCACCACCTCACCGCCCTGCACAGCGTGCAGGCCGACCCCGCCGCCGTGGCGTTCGTCTGCGACACCCTCGACACCGCCCTGCATGCCCCCGGGCACTGCGTGGCTGCGGCCTTCCTGCATGGCCGCGAGAGTGTGATTCCGCCGATGTTCCAGCGCCTGCTGGACGACTGCGAGGTCGGCGCGCAGCAGGCGCCGATCTTTCGCTACTACCTGCAGCGCCATATCGAAGTCGACAGCGAAGACCACGGCCCGGCCGCCGAGCAACTGCTGGCGCGTCTGATCGACGGCGACCCGCAACGCGAGCGTGAGGTCTACAGCGCCGCGCTGGCCGCCGTGGCCAGCCGCATGGCGCTGTGGGATGGCCTGCGCCAGGGCCTGCGCGCAGCGCACGGCAGCGAGGTGCTTTTGTGAACGCCGCCGACTATCAATCCTTCGCCCAGGCCTGGGAAGACCGCGCCACCATCCGCACCCGCCCGCGGCGCATGCTCGAGGACGATCAGCGGCTGATCTACCCGCTCAGCCGGCAACCCCTGGCGCTGGCCGCCACCTTCGTCGCCGAATGCGCGCACCTGCGCGATTTCGTGCTGGTGCAGAGCCTGTACAAATTCATCAACGACGTGGTGATCTTCGAAACCGAGATCGTCGACAAGACGGCGCGCAGCATCGCCAAGAATCGCTTCGGCGTGCCCTTCCCGTTCGCCTGCCGCTACGACGCCATGACCGTGGTGGTGGATGAGGACTATCACGCCCTGGTGGCCATGGACTTCATGCAGCAGGCCCAGGCCTTGACCGGCATCGAACCGATCACCCTGCCCGCCGAGATCGAACTGAGCCGGGCCATTCCCGCTGCGGTGAACCTGGCCCCGGCGCCGCTGCGCGACGCCATGGAGCTGATCTGCGTGGCGATCGCCGAAAGCACGGTGACCAACGACGTGGCGGCGTTTGCCCGCGACGACACGGTCAAGGCGTCGGTCAAGGGCCTGATGGCCGACCATCTGCTCGACGAAGGCCGTCATTCCGGGTTCTGGGCACGCCTGGTAAGCATCTACTGGCAGTCGGCGGCGACCGCCGACCGCCAGGTGCTGGCGCAGATCCTGCCGGTGTTCATCGGCCAATACCTGACCAATGACATCCAGCAGGACTTCGATCGGCGGCTGATCGCCAGCCTGCCGGTCAGCGCCGCAGTGCGTCGCGCGCTGACCGATGAAGTACTGGGGGTGAGCTTTCCGGTCAACCACCAGCACCCCATGGTGGCCAACATCATGCGCTTCTTTCGTAACAGCGGCATGCTCGACAGCAGCTGTGTGCAGGCGGCGTTGGCGGGCTATCTGGGCAGCGCCGGGAGGGCAGCATGAGAAAGCTGACGATTGTCCTGTACGGGCAGAGCGAAGCGCTCGCCGGCCTCGGTGACGAGTTGCGCGACCATGGCCACGCCGTACAGCACTGGCGCCAAGCGCCGATCCTGGCCATCGCCGGCGACCTGCTGGTTGCAGACGGCAGCCTGACGCCACCCGTCCTGCCCGCCGACCTGCAACAGCTGCACCTGGCGGTCAACCTGGGGGCCGATGACCCGAGCGGCCTGCCGGCGGTGCAACTGCTGTGCTGGCATCGCCTGGGTGCACAACAGCGGCTGCTGCTGCGCCTGGCAGCCCCGGTGGCAGCCAGCGGCAATGGCCAGGCCTTGCGCCAATCGGCGAGCCAGGCCCTGTTGGAGGCGATCACGCCGTTGATCGCCGGGTTCGGTCGCGACCCCGAACGACTGCGCGACATGCCCGAGCTGGCTGAGCTCGACCCTGTCGAGACCGAGAGCCTGCTGAGCCTCGATGCCCTGGCCTACCGGCACCGCTGCAATCGCACCGCCCGCCCCGACCTGCTCGAGATTGCCCGGCAGTCCCTCAGCCTGCGCTTGCTGCGCAGCGTGCAGGGCCATGGGCAACGCACCGCGCTGCTGTTAGAGCAGCCGAGCGGGGAGCGCGCCATCAGCTACGCCCAGTTGCAGCAGCACGCCGCAACCATCCAGGCCGGGATGCGCGGGCAGCTCGCTGAACAAGGCGCTGCGCAGCCGGTGATCGGTGTCTGCCTGCCGCGCTCACCGGCCTTGTACGCCGCGATTCTTGCCGTGCTGGCCAGCGGCGCGGTGTACCTGCCACTGGACCCGGCGCAGCCGTTGCACCGCCAGCGTTTCATCCTGCAAAACGCCGGTGCCGCCCTGCTGCTGCACGACGGTGGCCACCCACTGGTGGCGGACGGCAGCGTGCCCGGCCTGGCCTTGGCAGCCCTCGCCGGCGCCCCGGGTGCAACGCTGGTCGGCGCCGATGCGGCCAGCGACGCCCCTTGCATGGCTCTGTACACCTCCGGCACCACGGGCCAGCCCAAGGGCGTGCTGATCAGCCAGCACAACCTCAGCCATTTCACCGCCTGGTATGCCGACTACGCCGGCTTGCATGTCGGCAGCCGCGTGTTGCAGTTCTCTACGCCCAGCTTCGACTCGTCGGTGATCGACATCTTCCCGACGCTGCTCAGTGGTGCCTGCCTGGTCGTCCCCAGCGATGATCAGCGGCGTGACCCCTTGCAGCTGGTGGAGTTGATCGAGCGCCAGCGCCTGACCCACGGCTTCCTGCCACCGGCATTGCTGAGCATTCTGCCCAGCGACCGTGCGCTCGGCTTGCAGCAGGTAATGACTGGAGGCGACGTCTGCGAGCCTTGGGTCATCGAACGCCTGGCGGGCCAGTGCCAGCTGCATAATCTGTACGGGCCGACCGAGGCCACCGTGCTGGTCACGGCCCGACGCATGCAGGCGGGGGATTCCAACCGCAATCTAGGGTTGCCGGTGGCCAACGCCGGGGTGCTGATTCTCGACGAGCAGCGCCGTCCCGTGGCGGACGGCGAAGCAGGCGAGATCCATATCTTCGGCGCCGGGGTCGGCCTGGGCTACATCGGCAACCGCGAACTGACCGAACAGCGCTACCTGTGGCTGCAGCCACCGGGGGCCGAGCCCATACGGGCCTACCGGACCGGGGATATCGGCCGCTGGGCCGAGGACGGCATCGAACTGAGCGGTCGGCTCGACAACCAGGTGAAGATCCGCGGCTTTCGCGTCGAGCCCGAAGAGATCGAGCGCTGCCTGCGCGACAGCCAGCTGTACGCCCAGGTGGCGGTAGTGATCGACGGGCAGCGGCGGATTCTCGCCTTCGTGGCCGAACCGCGCGGCGACGATGCCTCTGCGCGGCTCAAGGCGCATGCCCTGGCGCACCTGCCGGACTACATGCAGCCCACACTGTTCACCGAGCTGGCGCAACTGCCGGCGGCGAGCAATGGCAAGGTTGATCGCCAGGCGCTGTTGGCTCTGCCCTTGAGCTTCCCGGAGCGCGAGCAGCACCGCTTGCCCGCCAGCGAGGACGAGCGGCGGCTGCTCGGCCTGTGGAGCGAACTGCTCGAACTGCCCGAGGAGCAGATCAGCACCGACGAGAGCTTCTTCAACCTGGGTGGACATTCGATCATGTTGTCCAGGCTGCTGGTGCTGATTCGCGAGCACTTCGGCTGTGGCATCTCGATCAACCGGTTCATCGAGCAACCGACCCTGTGCAATCTGGCGCAACTGGTCGGCGGCACCGGCGCGGTGGCTTCCAGTGTCAGCCAGCAGGCCTTCGACGATGCCGAACGGGCGTTGCCGCTCAATGTACTGGCGCTGAACCAGATGGGCGATGTGCACAAGGTCATCGTCACCGGTGCCAACGGCTTTCTCGGGGTCCATCTGGTTCAGGCGTTGCTGGAGTGGGGCGCTAGCGAGGTGGCCTGCCTGGTACGCGCTCCCGACGACGCCACGGCGCGCCAGCGCCTGGTCAGCGCGTTGCAGGACAACCGCTTGGGGCAAATGGATCTCGCCCGGGTGCGCGTCTACGCCGCCGACATGACCCGGCCACGTCTGGGTCTCAGTGCGCAGGATTACCAGTATCTGGATAGTCAGTACGGCGCCCTCATACACAACGCGGCGAACGTCAACCACGTACTCGACTATGCCTCGCTGGTGGCCGACAACGTCGACCCGCTGCACGAATGCCTGAAGCTCTGCGAAGGGCGGCGCAAGAAGGTCTTCAACTACGTGTCGACCCTGTCGGCCTGCAGTGCCATCGACGAGCAAGGCAATGTGCTCGAAGCGCCGGCCGCGTCGACCCCGCCTATCTATATCCGCAATGGCTACAACCTGTCCAAGTGGGTCGCCGAGCGCCTGCTCGAGCGTGCTCGACTACAGGGCGTGCAAGTCAACATCTACCGCCCTGGCAACATCGCCTTCAACAGTCGCACCGGGGTCAGCCAACCGCAGCGCAACCGCCTCATGCTGATGCTCAAGGGCTCATTGCAGCTGGGTGTGGTCCCCGCCCTGGAGCTCAACTTCGACCTGATGCCGGTGGACTTCCTCGCGCGTTTCATCGCCTTCCATAGCAGTCGGTATCAGGCGCAGGCGGCGGTATTCAACCTGCACAACCCCGAGCCGTTGAGCTGGGTGGCTTATCTGGCTGCCTTTCGTGAAGCGGGGCATGACTTCCGCTGGGCCAGCGTGGAGCAGTGGCAAGGGCAACTCAAGCTGGTCGACAGCAGCAATGCGCTGTTCGGCGTGCTGGGCTTCTACCTCGACGGTTTCGAAGAAGACATCGGCGACATTTCCGCCATCCAGCACGCCAACGCCGCAGCAGGAGTGCGGCGCATGGGCCTGCAGTACCCCGGCAAGACCCCGGCGCTGCTGCGCACGGGTTGCAACTACCTGCATGACATCAACTTCCTCACACCAGCAAGGAGCAAGACCATGAACTCACTCAAACCTGACACCCTGGTTCACAACCCCGAAGGCCGCCGGGTCATCAGCGCGGTGGAGATACCTGCCGACAGCCAGACGGTATGGAACACGGTAGGCAACTTCGCCGGGTTCGCCAGCTTCATCCCGGCACTGTCTCATACTGAAATGACCGGCAGCGGCGCAGGCTCGGTACGCAAGAAGTTGTTCAAGGATGGCAACGTGGTGATCGAGCAGTTGAACAGCCGCGATGATGTGCAGCGCTACATGACCTGGAGCCTGATCCACACCACGTTGCCGGTCGGCAACCTGTGGGCGTCAATGCATGTCGAGACACTCGGCGAGGGTCAGTGCAAGGCGGTGTGGACCATCATCGCTGAGCCCGTGGCGGCCAATGCCCATGACCTGCCGGCCTTCGAAGCGTTTCTCCAAGGGTTTGCCGACCATGCGATGGGCAACGTGAAGAACCTGTTCGCCTGAAAAAACAAAACCCCAGTTGCGTAAGCAACTGGGGTTTCGGAATTCAATCTTGACGATGACCTACTCTCACATGGGGAAACCCCACACTACCATCGGCGATGCATCGTTTCACTACTGAGTTCGGGATGGGATCAGGTGGTTCCAATGCTCTATGGTCGTCAAGAAATTCTGTGTCGTCGCTTCGTCGCCTGGGCAACGCATCGACAAAAATCGAATGTCTCTACTTAAAACAAAACCCCATCTGCGTGAGCAGATGGGGTTCTGGAATTTAATCTTGACGATGACCTACTCTCACATGGGGAAACCCCACACTACCATCGGCGATGCATCGTTTCACTGCTGAGTTCGGGATGGGATCAGGTGGTTCCAATGCTCTATGGTCGTCAAGAAATTCGGGTGCTGAGACGTCTTTTCAGGGACAGCTCGGCAAATCAGGTATGTGATGATTGTGAGTCGCAAATTTTCGTGCTGTTGTCGTCTTCACAACACCGCAATCTGGTCATTCGACGCAAATTGCTTGGGTGTTATATGGTCAAGCCTCACGGGCAATTAGTATGGGTTAGCTCAACGCCTCACAGCGCTTACACACCCCACCTATCAACGTCGTAGTCTTCGACGGCCCTTCAGGGAACTCAAGGTTCCAGTGAGATCTCATCTTGAGGCAAGTTTCCCGCTTAGATGCTTTCAGCGGTTATCTTTCCCGAACATAGCTACCCGGCAATGCCACTGGCGTGACAACCGGAACACCAGAGGTTCGTCCACTCCGGTCCTCTCGTACTAGGAGCAGCCCCTCTCAAATCTCAAACGTCCACGGCAGATAGGGACCGAACTGTCTCACGACGTTCTAAACCCAGCTCGCGTACCACTTTAAATGGCGAACAGCCATACCCTTGGGACCGGCTTCAGCCCCAGGATGTGATGAGCCGACATCGAGGTGCCAAACACCGCCGTCGATATGAACTCTTGGGCGGTATCAGCCTGTTATCCCCGGAGTACCTTTTATCCGTTGAGCGATGGCCCTTCCATACAGAACCACCGGATCACTAAGACCTACTTTCGTACCTGCTCGACGTGTCTGTCTCGCAGTCAAGCGCGCTTTTGCCTTTATACTCTACGACCGATTTCCGACCGGTCTGAGCGCACCTTCGTACTCCTCCGTTACTCTTTAGGAGGAGACCGCCCCAGTCAAACTACCCACCATACACTGTCCTCGATCCGGATAACGGACCTGAGTTAGAACCTCAAAGTTGCCAGGGTGGTATTTCAAGGTTGGCTCCACGCAGACTGGCGTCCACGCTTCAAAGCCTCCCACCTATCCTACACAAGCAAATTCAAAGTCCAGTGCAAAGCTATAGTAAAGGTTCACGGGGTCTTTCCGTCTAGCCGCGGATACACTGCATCTTCACAGCGATTTCAATTTCACTGAGTCTCGGGTGGAGACAGCGCCGCCATCGTTACGCCATTCGTGCAGGTCGGAACTTACCCGACAAGGAATTTCGCTACCTTAGGACCGTTATAGTTACGGCCGCCGTTTACCGGGGCTTCGATCAAGAGCTTCGCTTGCGCTAACCCCATCAATTAACCTTCCGGCACCGGGCAGGCGTCACACCCTATACGTCCACTTTCGTGTTTGCAGAGTGCTGTGTTTTTAATAAACAGTCGCAGCGGCCTGGTATCTTCGACCGGCATGAGCTTACGGAGCAAGTCCTTCACCCTCACCGGCGCACCTTCTCCCGAAGTTACGGTGCCATTTTGCCTAGTTCCTTCACCCGAGTTCTCTCAAGCGCCTTGGTATTCTCTACCCAACCACCTGTGTCGGTTTGGGGTACGGTTCCTGGTTACCTGAAGCTTAGAAGCTTTTCTTGGAAGCATGGCATCAACCACTTCGCGTCCTAAAGGACACTCGTCATCAGCTCTCGGCCTTAAGATCCCGGATTTACCTAAGATCTCAGCCTACCACCTTAAACTTGGACAACCAACGCCAAGCTGGCCTAGCCTTCTCCGTCCCTCCATCGCAGTAACCAGAAGTACAGGAATATTAACCTGTTTTCCATCGACTACGCTTTTCAGCCTCGCCTTAGGGACCGACTAACCCTGCGTCGATTAACGTTGCGCAGGAAACCTTGGTCTTTCGGCGTGGGTGTTTTTCACACCCATTGTCGTTACTCATGTCAGCATTCGCACTTCTGATACCTCCAGCAAGCTTCTCAACTCACCTTCACAGGCTTACAGAACGCTCCTCTACCGCATCACTTGCGTGATACCCGTAGCTTCGGTGTATGGTTTGAGCCCCGTTACATCTTCCGCGCAGGCCGACTCGACTAGTGAGCTATTACGCTTTCTTTAAAGGGTGGCTGCTTCTAAGCCAACCTCCTAGCTGTCTAAGCCTTCCCACATCGTTTCCCACTTAACCATAACTTTGGGACCTTAGCTGACGGTCTGGGTTGTTTCCCTTTTCACGACGGACGTTAGCACCCGCCGTGTGTCTCCCATGCTCGGCACTTGTAGGTATTCGGAGTTTGCATCGGTTTGGTAAGTCGGGATGACCCCCTAGCCGAAACAGTGCTCTACCCCCTACAGTGATACATGAGGCGCTACCTAAATAGCTTTCGAGGAGAACCAGCTATCTCCGAGCTTGATTAGCCTTTCACTCCGATCCACAGGTCATCCGCTAACTTTTCAACGGTAGTCGGTTCGGTCCTCCAGTCAGTGTTACCTAACCTTCAACCTGCCCATGGATAGATCGCCCGGTTTCGGGTCTATTCCCAGCGACTAGACGCCCTATTAAGACTCGCTTTCGCTACGCCTCCCCTATTCGGTTAAGCTCGCCACTGAAAATAAGTCGCTGACCCATTATACAAAAGGTACGCAGTCACAGAACAAAGTCTGCTCCCACTGCTTGTACGCATACGGTTTCAGGATCTATTTCACTCCCCTCTCCGGGGTTCTTTTCGCCTTTCCCTCACGGTACTAGTTCACTATCGGTCAGTCAGTAGTATTTAGCCTTGGAGGATGGTCCCCCCATATTCAGACAAAGTTTCTCGTGCTCCGTCCTACTCGATTTCATGACAAGGAGATTTTCGCGTACAGGGCTATCACCCACTATGGCCGCACTTTCCAGAGCGTTCCGCTAATCTCCAAACCACTTAAGGGCTGGTCCCCGTTCGCTCGCCACTACTAAGGGAATCTCGGTTGATTTCTTTTCCTCAGGGTACTTAGATGTTTCAGTTCCCCTGGTTCGCCTCTTGCACCTATGTATTCAGTACAAGATAACTGTCTTATGACAGCTGGGTTCCCCCATTCAGACATCTCCGGATCACAGTCTGTTTGCCGACTCCCCGAAGCTTTTCGCAGGCTACCACGTCTTTCATCGCCTCTGACTGCCAAGGCATCCACCGTATGCGCTTCTTCACTTGACCATATAACCCCAAGCAATCTGGTTATACTGTGAAGACGACATTCGCCGAAAATTTGCTTTCTCAAGTCAATTGAGAGTAACTCACAAATTTTACCTTAGCCTGAACAACACCAGTGAAAGTGTCATCCAGTCTATACTTCTATCACATACCTAAATTTTTAAAGAACGATCTAGTCAAAGACTAGAAATCAACATTCACTCATCAATCATCTGATGGAATGCTCATTTCTAAGCTTTAAGGCAGAAGCAGTAATGGTGGAGCCAAACGGGATCGAACCGTTGACCTCCTGCGTGCAAGGCAGGCGCTCTCCCAGCTGAGCTATGGCCCCGTATCTCTACAGGCGTTTCCCACACAAAATTGGTGGGTCTGGGCAGATTCGAACTGCCGACCTCACCCTTATCAGGGGTGCGCTCTAACCAACTGAGCTACAGACCCAATTTCGAGCTTGTAGCCGTTAGCGTGAGCTATCAGCTTGGAGCATAAAGCTGCTTCTATCGTCTTCTTCAATGAATCAAGCAATTCGTGTGGGTGCTCATGAAACAGATGATGTCGTCGATTAAGGAGGTGATCCAGCCGCAGGTTCCCCTACGGCTACCTTGTTACGACTTCACCCCAGTCATGAATCACACCGTGGTAACCGTCCTCCCGAAGGTTAGACTAGCTACTTCTGGTGCAACCCACTCCCATGGTGTGACGGGCGGTGTGTACAAGGCCCGGGAACGTATTCACCGCGACATTCTGATTCGCGATTACTAGCGATTCCGACTTCACGCAGTCGAGTTGCAGACTGCGATCCGGACTACGATCGGTTTTGTGAGATTAGCTCCACCTCGCGGCTTGGCGACCCTCTGTACCGACCATTGTAGCACGTGTGTAGCCCAGGCCGTAAGGGCCATGATGACTTGACGTCATCCCCACCTTCCTCCGGTTTGTCACCGGCAGTCTCCTTAGAGTGCCCACCATAACGTGCTGGTAACTAAGGACAAGGGTTGCGCTCGTTACGGGACTTAACCCAACATCTCACGACACGAGCTGACGACAGCCATGCAGCACCTGTCTCAATGTTCCCGAAGGCACCAATCCATCTCTGGAAAGTTCATTGGATGTCAAGGCCTGGTAAGGTTCTTCGCGTTGCTTCGAATTAAACCACATGCTCCACCGCTTGTGCGGGCCCCCGTCAATTCATTTGAGTTTTAACCTTGCGGCCGTACTCCCCAGGCGGTCAACTTAATGCGTTAGCTGCGCCACTAAGAGTTCAAGACTCCCAACGGCTAGTTGACATCGTTTACGGCGTGGACTACCAGGGTATCTAATCCTGTTTGCTCCCCACGCTTTCGCACCTCAGTGTCAGTATGAGTCCAGGTGGTCGCCTTCGCCACTGGTGTTCCTTCCTATATCTACGCATTTCACCGCTACACAGGAAATTCCACCACCCTCTACCCTACTCTAGCTTGCCAGTTTTGGATGCAGTTCCCAGGTTGAGCCCGGGGATTTCACATTCAACTTAACAAACCACCTACGCGCGCTTTACGCCCAGTAATTCCGATTAACGCTTGCACCCTCTGTATTACCGCGGCTGCTGGCACAGAGTTAGCCGGTGCTTATTCTGTCGGTAACGTCAAAATTGCTTCGTATTAGGAAACAACCCTTCCTCCCAACTTAAAGTGCTTTACAATCCGAAGACCTTCTTCACACACGCGGCATGGCTGGATCAGGCTTTCGCCCATTGTCCAATATTCCCCACTGCTGCCTCCCGTAGGAGTCTGGACCGTGTCTCAGTTCCAGTGTGACTGATCATCCTCTCAGACCAGTTACGGATCGTCGCCTTGGTGAGCCATTACCCCACCAACTAGCTAATCCGACCTAGGCTCATCTGATAGCGCAAGGCCCGAAGGTCCCCTGCTTTCTCCCGTAGGACGTATGCGGTATTAGCGTTCCTTTCGAAACGTTGTCCCCCACTACCAGGCAGATTCCTAGGCATTACTCACCCGTCCGCCGCTGAATCGAAGAGCAAGCTCTTCTCATCCGCTCGACTTGCATGTGTTAGGCCTGCCGCCAGCGTTCAATCTGAGCCATGATCAAACTCTTCAGTTCAATACTGCATGGGTTTTGAGAAAACCCTAAACTTGGCTCAGCAATCGTTGGTTACATCTTTGATTTCTCGCGGAGTAACTTGTGATGCTGATAATCTAGTGACGATCAGTCTTATCTCACAAGCACCCACACGAATTGCTTGATTCAGTTGTTAAAGAGCGGTTGGTTGATTCTTTCGTCTCAACCGAGGCGCGCATTCTACGCTTTCCTCAGAGTCTGTCAAGCGTTTATTTTGAAGTTTTTAACGACAATCTCGTTAAGAACCAAACACTTGACTCGCTTCGATCTCTCGTCAGCGGGAGGCGAATTCTACAGCGTTTCAAACCGCTGTCAACCACCTTTTTTCACCGCTTTCGATCGCCAGACCCAAGCCCGCATCGAAGCACCACCTCGCTGCTTACTTCGGTTAACTCATTGAATCTCAAGGAGTTTTCCGTTTCGTCTGCGCCGGAAGTGGGGCGAATTATAGAGAGATCTCAGGTGGCGTCAACCGCTATTTTCAAGAAATCCCAAAATAACTCTACTCAGCCCACTCCCCTCTATATAGAGAGACGCAGCGAAGCCTTACAGCACCCCAGCCGTTTGCAGCTCCAGCACCTGCACGTCCGTCAACCCCAGCACCTGGCGCAGCACATCCCCGGTGTGCTCACCGAGCAAAGGCGGCGCCAGGCGATACTCCACTGGCGTTCGCGAGAGGCGCAGGGGGCTAGCCACCTGCGCCACGCTGCCGGCAAGGGCATGTGGCAGCTGCACCGCCAGCTGCCGCGCCTGCACCTGCGGATCGGCGAACACCTGGGCCAGATCATTGATCGGCCCACAGGGCACTCCAACCGCTTCCAGTTGCGTGACCCATTGAGCGGTGGTCTTGAACACGGTGGCCTGGCGAATCAGTGGAATCAGCGCCTGCCGATTCGCCACGCGCAAACTGTTGCTGCAAAAGCGCGGGTCGTCCGCCCATTGCGGCTGCCCCGCTACTTCAGCGAAGCGGCGGAACTGGGTGTCGTTGCCCACGGTGAGAATGAAGTCGCCGTCGGCCGTGGGAAAGTCCTGATACGGCACGATATTGGGGTGAGCGTTGCCCAGGCGCTGGGGCGCGACGCCCGTGGTCAGATAATTCATTGCCTGGTTGGCCAGGCAGGCGACCTGTACATCCAGCAGCGCCATATCAATGTGCTGGCCCAGGCCGCTGCGCTCGCGATCCGTGACTGCCGCAAGGATCGCCACGCTGGCGTGCAGCCCGGTGAGGATGTCGGTCAAGGCCACACCCACCTTGACCGGCCCGGCGCCCTCTTCGCAGTCCGCGCGCCCGGTCAGGCTCATCAAGCCACCCAGACCCTGGATCATGAAGTCGTAACCCGCCCGCTTGGCATAGGGACCCGTCTGGCCGAAGCCAGTGATCGAGCAGTAGATCAGCCGCGGGTTGCTTTCCTTGAGCGCCCCATAGTCCAGCCCATAGGCCGCCAGCCCACCTACCTTGAAGTTTTCCAGGAGGATGTCCGACTGCGCGGCCAGCTCGCGAACCAGTTGCTGCCCGCGCGGCTGGGTAAAGTCAATGGTCACTGAACGCTTGTTGCGGTTGGCCGACAGGTAATAGGCCGCCTCGCTGGTATCGCGCCCGTCGGCACCACGCAGGAAAGGTGGCCCCCAGGCGCGGGTATCATCGCCCTTGCCCGGCCGCTCGACCTTTATCACGTCGGCCCCAAGGTCGGCGAGCATCTGTCCCGCCCATGGCCCGGCCAACACCCGCGAGAGGTCCAGCACCCGTAGATGCGACAACGCCCCCATGCCTCACTCCTTCTCTATATAGAGGGACTGCTCAATAGAACGCCTGGATACCGGTCTGCGCGCGACCAAGGATCAGCGCGTGCACGTCATGGGTGCCCTCATAGGTGTTCACCACCTCGAGATTGACCAGGTGCCGGGCAATGCCGAACTCGTCGGAGATACCATTGCCGCCGAGCATGTCCCGGGCCATGCGCGCGATGTCCAGCGACTTGCCGCACGAGTTGCGCTTCATGATGGAAGTGATCTCCACCGCCGCCGTGCCTTCGTCCTTCATTCGCCCCAAGCGCAGACACCCCTGCAAGGCCAAGGTGATTTCGGTCTGCATGTCGGCGAGTTTTTTCTGAATCAGCTGGTTGGCGGCCAGAGGCCGGCCGAACTGCTGACGGTCGAGGGTGTACTGGCGCGCCGTGTGCCAGCAGAACTCGGCAGCACCCAAGGCGCCCCAGGAGATGCCATAGCGTGCCGAATTCAGGCAGGTGAACGGCCCCTTGAGCCCGCGCACTTGAGGAAAGATGTTCTCCTCGGGAACGAACACGTTGTCCATGACGATTTCGCCGGTAATTGACGCGCGCAGACCGACCTTGCCATGGATAGCCGGTGCACTGAGGCCCTGCCAACCTTTCTCGAGCACGAAGCCGCGGATGTCGCCGGCGTCGTCCTTGCCCCACACCACGAAGACGTCGGCGATCGGGCTGTTGGTGATCCACATCTTGCTGCCGCTAAGGCGATAGCCGCCGTCGACCTTGCGCGCTCGGGTGATCATGTTGCCGGGGTCGGAGCCATGGTTCGGCTCGGTCAAGCCGAAGCAGCCGATCCATTCGCCGCTGGCCAGCTTCGGCAGGTACTTCTGCTTCTGCGCCTCGCTGCCGAATTCGTTGATCGGCACCATGACCAGGGAAGACTGCACGCTCATCATCGAGCGGTAGCCGGAGTCGACGCGCTCCACCTCGCGGGCGATCAGGCCATAGCAAACGTAGTTGAGGCCACTGCCGCCGTATTGCTCGGGAATGGTCGCGCCGAGCAGGCCAACTTCGCCCATCTCGCGGAAGATGGCTGGGTCGGTGCGCTCATGACGAAAGGCTTCGAGCACCCGCGGTGCCAGCTTGTCGTCGGCGAACTGCTGAGCGCTGTCACGCACCATGCGCTCCTCTTCAGTGAGCTGCTGGTCGAGCAGGAGCGGGTCGATCCAGTTGAAGCTGGCTTTGGCACCCATGGGGCAATTCCTCGAGTCATGACAGGACAATGACTTCATCCTAGGCGCCCGAGGGTGAACCGACAAACGAGGATTTCGCACGCTGTTGTGCTAGTTTCTCACTCCGTAACAGGCATCACGCCGCCTGTAGCCAACCACGAGTGAGGGGTTTGTACATGCGCCGCAAGATACCCAGTACCACCGGGCTGGTCTGCTTCGAAGCGGCGGCCCGCCACGAGAGCTTTACCAAGGCGGCGCTTGAGCTGTCGCTGACCCAGGGTGCAGTGTGTCGGCAAATCGCCAGCCTTGAAGAATTTCTCAATGTCGAGCTGTTTCGCCGCTCCCGGCGCGGGGTAAAGCTCACCGAAGCTGGCCTGTCCTACAGCCGCCGGGTCGCCGCGCAGCTGGATGCGGTCGAGCGCGACACGCTTTCGGTGATGGGCCAGCAAGGCACCAACACTCTGGAACTGGCGGTGGTACCCACCTTCGGCACCCAATGGCTGCTGCCCAGGCTCAAGCACTTCCAGACCGAGCATCCCGAGGTCACGGTCAACCTGACCAACCGTACCCGGCCGTTCCTGTTCGCCGACACCACCTTCGATGCCGCCATCTACTTCGGCGACGCCGACTGGTCCGGCACTCAGGCCTTTCGCCTGATGGAAGAGCGCCCGGTACCGGTTTGCAGCCCGGCACTGCTGGCCGGCCACGACAGGCTCGACGCAACAGCGCTGGCCATGTTGCCGCTGCTGCAGCAGAGCACGCGCCCCTATGCCTGGCGGCAATGGTTCGGCTCGCTGGGCCTGAATGTGCCACGGGACATGACAGGGCCGCGCCTGGAGCTATTCTCCATGCTGGCCCAAGCTGCGATGCACGATATGGGCGTGGCGCTGATTCCGCCTTTCCTGATCAGCGATCCGCTGGCCCAAGGTCGCTTGGTGATCGCCAACGGCCATGCGTTGCCGAGCGACAAGGCGTATTACCTGATGCTGCCCGAGCGCAAGCTCGAATCGGCCTCATTGTCGGCTTTTCGTCATTGGCTGTTGGCCCAAGCGGCCGACTACAACGCTCAGGATCAAGCCGCCCAAACAGTCCTGACTTCGTAGTCAGGAAATCAATTTGCCTACAGATATAACTAAATGGCGCATATCGATAAACTGTACGGCGACTGTGCAAAATTCGCTACAGGCCCCTGTGGCCGGGCGCTACAGGCCATTTCAAGCTCATGTGCAGAATAATATTTGCGACAGAGTAAAAAGCCTCGAAACCTGGCGCAAAGCCTTTATCCACAAGGCTTTCGCGGCGTCCTGTGCGGCAAA
Organism: Pseudomonas sp. HR96; assembly: GCF_034059295.1. Taxonomy (NCBI): domain Bacteria; kingdom Pseudomonadati; phylum Pseudomonadota; class Gammaproteobacteria; order Pseudomonadales; family Pseudomonadaceae; genus Pseudomonas; species Pseudomonas sp. HR96. Next base: position 231,818 of record NZ_CP139141.1, on the reverse strand, counting down.
CGGTCACAGGGTGACTTGTAGTTAATTATCCGTCACGCATCATATCTTCTTGAACCCCTCGGCAAAAGGCCTGCAAAATGCCGCGCCCCGCCTGCATTCAGGCGGTGTCGTGCTGATCGGCGCCCCAGCGAACCATCCGCAGCTCGCTGGTTAATTCAACAAGATCACGCAGGAGAATTGACGTGCACATTGGTGTTCCTCTCGAAACACAAACGGGCGAGACACGGGTTGCCGCCACCCCGGAAACCATCAAGAAATTGATCGGCCAGGGGCACAAGGTTACGGTCCAGAGTGGCGCCGGCGTTCTTGCCAGCGTTACCGACAGTGCCTATGAAGCGGCGGGCGCAACCATCGGGAGCGCCAGCGATGCATTCGGGGCCGAGCTGGTTCTGAAGGTCAACGCACCCTATGACAACGAGCTGAGCTTGATCAAACCCGGCACGGTGCTGGTCGGCATGCTCAACCCCTTCAACAATGAAGTCATCGCTCGCATGGCCGAGTGCGGCATCACTGCATTCGCCCTCGAAGCCGCGCCGCGCACCTCAAGGGCCCAAAGCCTGGACGTGCTGTCGTCGCAGGCCAACATCGCCGGCTACAAGGCGGTGTTGCTGGCGGCCCACCACTATCCGCGCTTCATGCCCATGCTGATGACCGCCGCAGGTACCGTGAAGGCTGCACGCGTGCTGATCCTGGGTGCCGGCGTGGCCGGGCTGCAGGCCATCGCCACGGCCAAGCGCCTGGGCGCGGTGATCGAGGCCTCGGACGTACGCCCGGCGGTGAAGGAGCAGATCGAGTCGCTCGGCGCCAAGTTCATCGACGTGCCCTACGAGACTGACGAAGAGCGCGAATGCGCAGTCGGGGTCGGCGGCTACGCGCGCCCCATGCCGGCCAGCTGGATGCAGCGCCAGGCCCAGGCGGTACATGAACGTGCCAGGCAGGCCGACATCGTCATCACCACCGCGCTGATTCCCGGCCGCAAGGCGCCGACGCTGCTCAGCGCCGACACGGTTGCGCAGATGAAGCCCGGCTCGGTGGTCATCGACCTGGCAGCGCTGCAGGGCGGCAATTGCCCGCTGACCGTGGCTGACCAGGTCGTCGTCAGCAATGGCGTGACCATCGTCGGCCCGACCAACCTGCCGGCCCAGGTGGGTGCCGACGCCTCGGCGCTGTATGCACGCAACCTGCTGGACTTCATGAAGCTGGTGTTCGACAAGGACGGCCAGTTCCAGATCAACCTTGAAGACGACATCGTCGCTGCCTGCCTGATGTGCCGCGACCACCAGGTCGTGCGCAAGAACGGCTGAGGATAACAACAATGGAAGACATGCTGATCTCTCACGGCATCTACAACCTGATCATCTTCGTGCTGGCCATCTACGTTGGCTACCACGTGGTGTGGAACGTCACCCCGGCCCTGCACACCCCGCTGATGGCCGTGACCAACGCCATTTCCGCCATCGTCATCGTCGGTGCCATGCTGGCCGCCGCCCTGACCGTGACGCCGCTGGGCAAGGTCATGGGCACCCTGGCCGTGGCCCTGGCCGCCGTCAATGTGTTCGGTGGCTTCCTGGTCACCCGGCGCATGCTGGAAATGTTCAAGAAAAAAGCTCCGAAAGCGAAGGACGAGGCTGCCAAACAATGAGCATGAACCTGGTAACCCTGCTCTACCTGATCGCCTCGGTGTGTTTCATCCAGGCGCTCAAGGGCCTGTCGCATCCGACCACGTCGCGGCGCGGCAACCTGTTCGGCATGGTCGGCATGACCCTGGCCGTGCTCACCACCATCGGCCTGATCTACAAACTGGCGGCATTGTCGCTGGGCGCTGGCGGTGCAACCGCCGGGATCGGCTACGTGATCGTCGGCCTGCTGGTCGGTGGCACCGTGGGCTCGATCATGGCCAAGCGCGTCGAGATGACCAAGATGCCCGAACTGGTGGCGTTCATGCACAGCATGATCGGCCTGGCGGCGGTGTTCATTGCCATTGCCGCCGTGGTCGAGCCGCAATCATTGGGTATCGTCGCGCAACTGGGCGACGCCATCCCCACCGGCAACCGCCTGGAGTTGTTCCTCGGTGCGGCGATCGGTGCCATCACCTTCTCCGGTTCGGTGATCGCTTTCGGCAAGCTGTCGGGCAAGTACAAGTTCCGCCTGTTCCAAGGTGCGCCGGTACAGTTCACCGGCCAGCACAAGCTGAACCTGTTGATCGGCCTCGGCGCGCTGGCCTGCGGCCTGGTGTTCATGTTCACCGGCAGCTACGAAGCCTTCGGCATCATGCTGGCCCTGGCCTTCGTGCTCGGCGTGTTGCTGATCATCCCGATCGGTGGCGCCGACATGCCGGTGGTGGTGTCGATGCTCAACAGCTACTCCGGCTGGGCAGCGGCCGGTATCGGTTTCTCGCTGAACAACTCGATGCTGATCATTGCCGGCTCGCTGGTAGGCTCCTCGGGCGCGATCCTCTCGTACATCATGTGCAAGGCGATGAACCGCTCGTTCTTCAACGTCATCGGCGGCGGCTTCGGCGCCGTAGCTGACGCCGGCCCGGCGGGCGCCAAGGAGGCTCGCCCGGTGAAATCCGGGTCGGCCGACGACGCGACCTTCCTGCTGACCAACGCCGACACCGTGATCATCGTCCCCGGCTATGGCCTGGCGGTGGCGCGTGCCCAGCATGCCCTGAAGGAGCTGACCGAGAAGCTGACCCACGCCGGCGTGACCGTGAAGTACGCGATCCACCCGGTGGCCGGGCGCATGCCGGGGCACATGAACGTATTGCTGGCCGAGGCCGAAGTGCCGTACGACCAGGTGTTCGAAATGGACGACATCAACTCCGAGTTCGGCCAGGCCGACGTGGTGCTGGTGCTGGGCGCCAACGACGTGGTCAACCCGGCCGCGAAGAACGATCCCAAGTCGCCGATTGCCGGCATGCCGATCCTGGAAGCCTTCAAGGCCAAGACCATCATCGTCAACAAGCGCTCCATGGCCAGCGGCTATGCCGGGCTGGACAACGAACTGTTCTACCTGGACAAGACCATGATGGTCTTCGGTGACGCGAAGAAGGTCATCGAGGACATGGTCAAGGCCGTCGAGTAAGCCCCGCCGCCAGGGCAGAATGTGTGAGGGGGCGTAGCCCCCGATCTATTGATTTCAGGATCAAGATCGGGGCTGCACCCCTTCGTACTTTCAACCCCTCACTTTTGCCCATCCTGCAAAACAGTTTTACCCCACACCCCCCGCCGATTCGACCTTGGTCTTGGGCCGGGCCCCGTGCGGAGTCTCTAGACTCCCCTGCTGGCTCACCATGACCGAGAAAACACCATGTACCACGACCGTATCCGCCTGGCCTCCCTGCACAGCAAGATCATGAGCGCGGCCGAAGCCGCAGCGTTGATCGAAGACGGCATGACCGTTGGCATGAGCGGCTTCACCCGCGCCGGCGAAGCCAAGGCGGTGCCTCAGGCGCTGGCCGCCCGCGCGCGCATCACCCCCTTGCAGATCAGCCTGATGACCGGCGCCAGTCTGGGCAACGACCTGGACAAGCAACTGACCGAAGCCGGCGTGCTGGCCCGGCGCATGCCCTTTCAGGTCGACAGCACCCTGCGCCGGGCGATCAACGACGGTCAGGTGATGTTCATCGACCAGCACCTCTCCGACACGGTCGAGCAACCGCTCAACCGCCAGATCAAGGCCGTCGACCTGGCCGTGATCGAGTGCGTGGCCATCACCGAGCAGGGCCACCTGGTGCTGAGCAGTTCGGTGGGCAACTCGGCCAGCTTCGCCATCCTCGCCAGCCAGGTCATCGTCGAGATCAACCTTGCCCAACCCCTCGAGCTAGAGGGCCTGCACGATGTGTACATCCCCAGCTATCGCCCCACCCGCCTGCCGATACCAGTGCTCAAGGCCGATACCCGCATCGGCAACAGCGCCGTGCAGATCGACCCGGCCAAAATAGTCGGCATCGTCATCAGCGACCAGCCCGACTCACCTTCAACTGTACTGCCACCGGACGGCGACACCCAGGCCATAGCCCGCCATCTGGTGGATTTCTTCAAGGGCGAGGTCACCGCCGGCCGCCTGCAGAACAACCTGATGCCGTTGCAGGCGGGTATCGGCAGCATCGCCAACGCGGTGATGCATGGCCTGCTCGACTCGCCGTTCGACGACCTGACCATGTACTCGGAGGTGTTGCAGGACTCGACCTTCGACCTGTTCGACAGCGGCAAGCTAAGCTTCGCCTCTGCAAGCTCCATCACCCTCTCGGCACAAAAATACGGCAACGTGTTCAACGACTTCAGCCGCTACAAATCGCGGCTGGTGTTGCGCCCCCAAGAGATTTCCAACCACCCCGAGGTCATTCGCCGGCTGGGGATCATCGCCATCAATACGGCGCTGGAGTTCGACATCTACGGCAACGTCAACTCCACCCATGTGTGCGGTACGCGGATGATGAATGGCATCGGCGGCTCTGGCGACTTCGCCCGCAACGCCCACCTTGCCATCTTCGTCAGCAAGTCGATCGCCAAAGGCGGCGCGATCTCCAGCGTGGTGCCGATGGTCAGCCATGTCGACCACACCGAGCATGACGTCGATATCCTCGTCACCGAGCAGGGCCTGGCCGATCTGCGCGGCCTCGCACCCCGTGAGCGGGCCCGTACGATCATCGCCCACTGCGTCCACCCGGACTATCGCGCAGCGCTGCAGGCTTACCTCGACGCAGCGTGCGCCAAGGGTGGCCACACCCCCCACGTGCTGCGCGATGCATTGCAGTGGCACAGCAACCTGGAAGACACCGGGCGGATGCTGGCCGGCTAAGGCATTTTTACAGAACCCTGCAATACAGTTGGCGGGGCGACGCGCGTCAAAACCGCCAAAGTGAAAAAACTGTACTGCTGTACTGGTTTAAAAGCCGCCATTCCCCATCACACACTGGCGCAAAAAAGCAAAAATGCACCATAAACGTGCAGACCCGTACAGTTTGCTCAATATGAGGTCAAACAGTACTGCAAAATACTTAACTGGAGCAGCGCAATACAAGTGAACTGTGTATAGGGAAAAGCCCGTCAGGAGCGGATCATTAGCACCAGACAAAACACTTTTCTCACTTGCAACTCACTATTCCCGCCACAAGCGGAAGGACGTACACCATGGAACGTACCCTCAGTTCCGACTCGCTGTTTCAAGATAGCTCCTCTTCCTCGAAAGCCTCGCTGCCACTGCGCATGCTGGCCAACCTGATGCTTTGGCAGCGCCGCCTGTCCAGCCGCCATCAGCTGGCCCGTCTGGATGCTCGTCTGCTGGCCGATGCCGGTATCAGCGAATCCCAGCGTTTCGAAGAGCTGAGCAAGCCGTTCTGGCGTTGATGGAGGCCTGCTGGCTCCCAGGCTGAATGGCCGTAATGCCAGCACCTTGCGCTCCAGACCCAAAAAACCCGTCGCGGCAACGCTGACGGGTTTTTTGTTGTCGATCTTTCGAGAGCCGCAGGCAATGCCACACCTTTACGCCGCCGCCTGAGTAGACCTGTACAGTTTTCATTTTTAATTTATGTCGCAGTACAGTCGCGCTGCCGGGAAACTTCCCGAGATGACATTGTCTGAAGTCGGCTGCCCTGTACGGACAAGCGCGCCGTGCGCGCTGTACCATCGCCTCCTCCCTTTTGCCTCCGGAGTTACCATGCGCCGATCCCGCCTGTTTGGCACCGCGCTGCTGCTTGCCCTGGCCTCGAATGCCCATGCTTCGAGCTTCGTCGTCACCACCAACGCTATCGTCGATGCTGTGGACGCCTCCAGCCGAGCCACTTCGCGTGTCTCCTCCTCTCTGCACGACAACAAGATCGTGCTGCAGGCCAAGGATGACGCGGCCAGCTTCGTCGCCAGCAACGGCGACATCCGCGGCGTCAAACTGGAAAGCGCGCTGGCCTACCTGCGTGCGCAGATGCCGCAAAGCAAGGCCACCGATGGCGAATTGGCCGAGGCCATCCTGGCCATTTGAGGTCTGGCCCAGGGTGGTGGCAGATTAAAGTTGTTACATCTGGCGACGGGCTATGGTCCGAGTCGGCGGCATCCGCTAAGTTGGCCGCAGGTTTCAACGCTCAGGAGTCGCATGCGTTATCTGTCATTGCTGTTAGTGATTGCCTGGGCCGGCCCCGCGCTGGCCTTCGACACCACCACCCAGGGCCTCGTCGCCAGCGGCTACGTGACCAGCAAGGTGACCACCGCGCCATTCGATCGCAAGCTGCTGCTTGCCGCGCAGGACGATGCTGCCGCTTTCGTCGCCAGTGACGGTAGACTGCGTGGCGCTCGCCTGGAGTCGGCGCTGGTCCATCTGCGCAGCGCGCAACCCGGCCTGGCGGCCAGCGACCTTGAACTGGCACAGGCAATTCTCGTCCAATAATTCCCCGCTCAACATCGTATCAAGTATTTTCTGGAGACAAGCAATGCGTACCCCGCTGATCGCCGCCGCCCTCGGCCTGCTCGTGCTGACCGACGTGGCCCAGGCGCACACCCTGGTGCAGACCAGTAACATCATCGTGCGCGCGTTCGGCCGTTCGATCGACTTCACCTCCGACACCACCACCTCGGTGCGCGACTCCAAGGTCGTACGCCAGGCGCGCGACGACGCTGCCAGCTATGTCGCCAGCAACGGCGACATCCACGGTGCGCAACTCGACGCTGCCTTCAATACCTTGCGCGCACGCCTGCCCGAAGCCCGCAACGCCAGCGACCAGGACCTCGCCGAAGCCATTCTCGCGCTGTGAAGCCGCTGCGCGCCTGGCTGGCGACCCTTGCCCTGGTAGTGATCGCCAGCCCGGCCCTGGCCGACCTGCGCCTGCACCTGCAGGACGAGGGCCTGAGCCCTGCGCAGCGCCAGGCCAGCCAGACCCTGCTGGACGAAGCCATGACGCGCCTGCCGCCCAGCTTCGTCCAGCGCCTTGACCGGCAGATCGATGTCAGCTGGTCGACGAAGATGCCCGACAACGCCTATGGCGAAGCGGCCCCGGTGTCGAGCCTGGAGCTCAACCGCAAATTGCTCGACAGCCTCACCGACGGCAGCGCCGCCACCACCCAGACCCAGCGCCCCCACGGCACGGTGCGCGAGGAGATGCTGGCCACGGTGCTGCATGAGCTCACCCATATCTATGACCGCGCGCGCCTGTGGCCCGAAGAGGACCGTCGGCTGATCAACCGCTGCACCCGCCAGGCCGGCAACACCGGCCCGGTCGGGCTGCCCGAACGCTGCCGAGGCCAGGCCGGACGGCAGTTCACCCTGAGCGACGACCCGCGCCTGCTCGATCTCGCCGGCTGGCCGCAGCGCGTCGGCCAGCGCGGCGAGCGCGAGACGCAGAACCGCCAGGTGGTGCGCAGCCCGGATATCTACGAGGTCAGCAGCCCGCTGGAATTCGTCGCGGTGAACATGGAGTATTTCCTGCTCGACCCGGCCTACCCGTGCCGCCGGCCCGAACTCTACGCCTACTACAAGGCGCACTTCGGCTGGGCGCCGCCCAACCCGCAGCAGTGCCCGCACGAGCTGCCCTTCGTCAACGCCGGCAACGACTTCGGGCGCACCCCGCTGGGCAAGATCGACCCCGAGCGGGTCTACGAAGTCGACTACCTGCTGGCCGAAGCCAATCAGAACTGGGTCAGCCGCTGGGGCCACTCGATGTTGCGCCTGGTCATCTGCGCCCCCGGACGCCCGCGCGGCCCCGACTGCCGGCTGGACCTGGACCAGAGCCTGGTGCTGTCCTACCGGGCCTTCGTCAACGACGTGCAGCTGTCGACCTGGGGCGGCCTCAATGGCGCCTACCCTTCGCGGCTGTTCGTGCTGCCGCTGGGCCAGGTGATCGACGAATACACCAAGACCGAGATGCGCAGCCTGGCCTCGGTGCCGCTGAAGCTGACCCGCGAGCAGATCGAGTCACTGGTAATCCATGCCGCCGAGATGCACTGGAGCTACGACGGCAACTACTACTTCGTGTCCAACAATTGCGCGGTCGAGACCCTCAAGCTGCTGCGCGCCGGCACCCATGACCCGCGCCTGGAAGGCCTCGACAGCATCGTTCCCAATGGCCTGCTGCAGGTGCTCGAAGCCCGCGGGCTGGCTGATGGCAGCGTGCTCGACGACCCGCGCGAGGCGCTGCGCCGCGGCTATCACTTCGACTCCTACCGTGATCGCTACCAGGCGATGTTCGAGATCGTCAAGAAGCGCCTGCCCGTCAAGCAGAAGACCGTGGAGGACTGGCTCGAGCAAGCCTCCGAGAGCCGCCGGCCCTGGTTCGCCGCGGCCGACCTGCGGGCCAGCGCCGCCTTGCTGCTGCTCGAACAGGCCAGCTACCGCCGGCAGTTGCTGCTGGCTCAGGAAGAGGTCAAGCAGAAGTACCTGGGCGGCCGTGATCAGGACGGCAGCGGCATGGCCAATGCCAACAAGACCCTGCAGGCCATGCTGGCCAACAGCGGCTTCCTCAGCCGGCCCGCCGAACTGCTCGACGGCAGCGGCTACGGCCTGCCCCAGGCCAACGAGTGGCAACGCCTGGAGTCGCAAAGCAGCCAGCGCCAGGAGACCCTGCTCAAGCTCAGCGCCGAACTGGACAAGGAGGTCCGTGCCTTGCTGACCCCGGACCGAGCCCGAGAAATCGCCGCCAACGAGGAAAACATCAAGCAGCTCGGCGACCACCTGCGCGAATTGCACAAGGCGGCCGGCGGCCTGGTGCTGCCTTAGGGTTTCTTCGGCTTGCGCGGTTGCAGATACTTCATCAGGCCTTGAAACCAGATGACCAGGGCCGGGTTGCCCTTGATCTGCACGGTCTTGTCCTGGATGCCCTGCATGAAGGCCAGTTGCTTGTTTTTCGCCTGCAAGGTGGCAAAGCCGAATGCCGCATCCCTGAAGGCAATCGCGAACGCCGGCTGGGCCACCGTGCCGCTGCGGCTGCGCACACGCTGATCCTTGACGATGAAATGGCGAGCGACCTTGCCGTCCAGGGTCTGCAGCTGGAATGTCAGGTCGCGGTCGACCAGTTGCTGCTGAAACGCCGGGTTGTTGCGGCTGGCTCGAGCCATCAGCCAGCCCAGGGCCCACAGCAATAAGCGAAACTTCATTCAAACGCCTCGAGTGGATGGAACGGACAAAAAGAAAAGGGCGCTGCCAGCTCCGGCGCGCCCCTTTCGGCAATACAGGTGGTGCAAGTCGATCAGTTCACACTGTCCTTGAGAAACTTCCCAGGCTTGAATGCCACGGTGTTGCTCGCCTTGATTTTTACCGGCTCGCCGGTCTGCGGGTTTTTACCGGTACGGGCGCCGCGGTGGCGCTGCAGAAAGGTGCCGAAGCCTACCAGGGTGACGCTGTCCTTGCGGTGCAGCGCGCCGGTGATCTCTTCGAGAACGGCGTTGAGCACGCGATTGGCCTGGTCCTTGGTCAGATCCGCTTTCTCGGCGATAGCGGCTGCGAGTTCTGGTTTACGCATATGAGAACCTCTTTGACGGTTTATTGTTTTTATGTCCGGGCTGCTTTTCCCAGCAGCGCTAACAGCTGCGCAGGCTCTAACCCGCGGCAGACAGCGTGAGAATGGCACGCCCGCCGAGGCCGCGCCAGTGGCGACGAGGCCTTTGTTGGCTGCGGGCAAGGGGGATTGCGACAGAAGGCCCGCCGATCGTGCCAACCCCCGCCTTATAAGGGCGCCAACAGGCCCGGCAGCTGGCGGTTCAGCGCCAATTTCTCGCTCACTGCGCTGCCGGTCAGGGCGTAGCCCAGGAGGTGGCCTTCGGCGTCATGGCACAGAGCCTTGATATCGGCACCAGCGCCTTCGAATGACCACTGACCATAGCGCCCGTGGGGCGGGGGCGACACCACCAGGGGGCACACCGGGGTCTTCACAGTGATCGGCATCGCACCATAGCTGACTGCGGTCGGCTGGCCGGCCAACGTCTGCGCCAGCGCGCGGGCACAGGTCATCAGCGGCATCACGTACAACAGGTTGAGGCCATCGACCTCGGCGCAGTCGCCCAGGGCGTAGATGTGGCTGTGGGAGGTGCGCAGCTGGCGATCGACCACCACCCCGCGGTTGACCTCCAGGCCTGCCGCCGACGCCAGCGCCGTGCGTGGGCGCAGGCCGATTGCCGACACTACCAGGTCGCACGTCAGGTGGGTGCCGTCGGACAGATGCGCCAGCCACTGCTCGGCGCTGCGCTCCATACGGGTGACCACCGGGCCCAGGTGAAAGCAGGCGCCCAGGCCCTCCAGGCCAGCCTGCACGGCCGCCGCCGCCGGAGCCGGCAGCAGCGTCGGCATCACCTGTTCGCAGGGGGCCACCAGGTCCACCTCATAGCCGCCCAGCAGCAGGTCATTGGCCAATTCGCAGCCGATCAGCCCGGCACCCAGCACCAGCACCCGGCGCTTGCCATGGGCGGCTGCGCGAAAACGCGCGTAGTCCTGCAGGTCATTGACCGGAAACAGAGCATCAGCCGCCAGGCCCTCGACCGGCACCTGGAGTGTTTCGGCGCCCCAGGCCAGGATCAGGTCGCGGTAGGGTACCGCCTCCTCGCCGATCCACAGCCGCCGATGGCCAGGATCAATGCCGCTGATGCGCGTGTGGGTGCGGATCTCCGCGTCCAGCTGCTCGGCCATCGCCCCCGGCTCGGCCATGCTCAGGCCGTCGGCGTCCTTGCTTCGGGCAAATCCGGTGGACAGCATCGGCTTGGAATAGGAGCGGCCGTCATCCGCCGTGATCAGCAGCAGCGGCGTCGCGCTGTCGAGCTTGCGAAATTCGCGGGCCAGGTTATACCCGGCGAGGCCGGTACCAATGATGACGACAGGTAGAGTCATGGGTATTTCCAGTCAGGGGCGGACACAAACGGGCCGATCAACCGATTTCGATCATTTCGAAATCCATCTTGCCGACGCCGCAGTCAGGGCACAGCCAGTCTTCCGGCACGTCCTGCCACAGCGTGCCCGGGGCGATACCGTCATCCGGCCAGCCATCGGCTTCGTTGTAGATCAGACCGCAGACGATGCATTGCCACTTCTTCATTACTCATCTCCTCGACATATCAGGCTGGCGGCCGCTCATGGATACAGGCGCGTCGACCGACTCAGGGCGTTTTGTACTGATCGTGCGGGCAGGATGCAAGCCGCTTTGTCTCTGCGCTAGCAGGCAAGCGCTCAAAACCCCCGAACAACCATGTTAAGCTCTGCACTCCTTTGGCCACTTGGCTTCTTGATATCGTGCCAGCAGAATTCTTCGAAACGTCTACGCCCTTGTGGCTCGAACAGAACGACACCACAGTGCACCGCGGCGCCCGTGACTGGTTATTCGACGAGGGTTCGCTGACACGCCGGTTGACCGAATTGGCGGGTGGCCAGTTCAGCATCGATGTTCTCGAAGAAGGTTTCGAGATACTTCGCCCAGACGAATGCGAGGTCCTGCAGCTGGACGCCGGCGCCACTGGCTGGGTCCGCGAAGTAATGCTGTGTGGCGCTGGCACTCCCTGGGTGTTCGCCCGCACCGTCACCGCCCGGCATGTCGTCGAAAACGCCGGCCTGGCGTTGCAGAGCCTCGGCCGACGCTCGCTTGGCGACCTGCTGTTCGACGACGAGGCCTTCGTGCGCCGTCCCATCGAGATCTGCCAATACCCGGCACAATGGCTGCCGGAAGGCCAGCAAACCGAGGGCCTGTGGGCGCGCCGCTCGCGCTTTGACCGCGACGACACCCACGTGCTGGTGGCCGAAGTGTTCCTTACCGGGTTCTGGGGTGCCCTGATGTTCCCGCCGGCCAAGCCCTGATGCTGCAACACGCGCTCAAATCCCTCAACCGCCTGCACCCCAGGGCCTGGGATTTCGTGCAGTTGTCGCGCATGGACAAGCCCATCGGCGTCTATCTGCTGCTCTGGCCGACCTTGTGGGCGCTGTGGATCGCCGGCAGCGGGCGACCGAGCCTGGCCAATGTAGCGATCTTCGTGCTGGGGGTGATCCTGATGCGCGCCGCCGGTTGCGTGATCAACGACATCGCCGACCGCAAGGTCGACGGCCACGTCAAGCGCACCGAGCAACGCCCCCTGGTCAGCGGGCGGATCAGCACCCGCGAAGCACTGGTGTTCTTCGCCGTGCTGCTGGCGGCCAGCTTCGCCCTGGTACTGTGCACCAACGCCGCCACCATCGGGCTGTCGCTGGGCGGCCTGGTGCTGGCGGCCAGCTACCCGTTCATGAAGCGCTACACCCATCTGCCGCAGGTGGTGCTGGGTGCGGCGTTCTCCTGGGGCATGCCGATGGCGTTCACCGCCGAAATCGGCCACGTGCCTGCCGCCGCCTGGCTGCTGTACCTGGCCAACCTGCTGTGGACAGTGGGTTACGACACCTACTACGCCATGGTCGACCGTGACGACGATCTGCGCATCGGGGTCAAATCCACCGCAGTGCTGTTCGGCCGCAACGACCGCCTGATCATCGGCATCCTGCAAGGTCTGGCGCTGGTGTGCCTGCTGCTGGCAGGCGAGCGATTCGGCCTGGGCGGCTGGTTCCACCTGGGCCTGCTGGGTGCGGCGGGCTGTTTCGTGTGGGAGTCCTGGCACACCCGCCAGCGCGAGCGCATGGCCTGCTTCCGGGCATTCCTGCATAACCATTGGGCGGGGCTGCTGATCTTTGCCGGCATTGTCCTGGACTACGGACTGCGCTGATTCTGGAAAAGCCCGGGGCCGACGCCCCGAGCCGTGGCGCCGTTACATCGGCTTGAGCACGTGCCAGACATCCTTCATCCCGTCACCCTTCTTGTCCCCGGGCGCGGTGTCCTTGGCAAAGGTGTACACGGGCTTGTCCATATAGGCCCACTGCATCATGCCGTCGTCGCGCTTGATGATGGTCCACATGCCGCTGGCCTTGTCGCTGGACATGGCCATCAGCGGCGGCCAATTGTCGGCGCAGCTGGTGTTGCAGTTCGACTTGCCGTTGGGGTCCTTGTCGAAGGTATAGAGGGCCATGCCCTTGTGATCCACCATGACTCCATCTTTCGTCGTCGCAGGGCCGTCGGCAAGCGCCAGGCTGGGTAATGCGAAGGCAGCAGCGAGGGTCATCCAGGTCAGCGTGTGGCGAGTCATTGGATATTCCTGTTGTTATGGGTGAAGGCAAAAGCTTAGCTCAGGGCCTGGATCTTGGTAGGCTGCAGGCCGGTTGTCACACGACTGCAATATTTCCGTTATCTAATGCGGCGCAGACACTCGAATCTCGGCAACACACTCGATTCTCAGGAGCGGAGCATGGTGGGCAGGAACATTCTGATCGTGGACGACGAAGCGCCTATTCGCGAGATGATCGCCGTCGCGTTGGAAATGGCCGGCTATGACTGCCTGGAGGCGGAAAACTCGCAGCAGGCCCATGCCATCATCGTCGACCGCAAGCCGGACCTGATCCTGCTCGACTGGATGCTGCCCGGCACCTCGGGCATCGAGCTGGCACGGCGCCTCAAGCGCGACGAGCTGACCGGCGACATTCCGATCATCATGCTCACCGCCAAGGGCGAGGAAGACAACAAGATCCAGGGTCTGGAGGTGGGCGCCGACGACTACATCACCAAGCCGTTCTCGCCGCGCGAACTGGTGGCGCGGCTCAAGGCCGTGCTGCGCCGCGCCGGGCCAAGCGATGGCGAGGCGCCGATCGAAGTCGGTGGCCTGCTGCTCGACCCCATCAGCCACCGCGTCACCATCGACGGCCGCCCCGCCGAGATGGGCCCCACCGAATACCGCCTGCTGCAATTCTTCATGACCCACCAGGAACGCGCCTACACCCGTGGCCAGTTGCTCGATCAGGTCTGGGGTGGCAATGTCTACGTCGAGGAGCGCACCGTCGACGTGCACATCCGCCGCCTGCGCAAGGCGCTGGGCGATGCCTACGAGAACCTGGTGCAAACCGTACGCGGCACCGGTTACCGCTTCTCGACCAAGAGCTGAAACGGTGCTGCCACCCGGGCCGCTTGATTTCGAAAGGACGCGTTGCAATTGAACCGAAACTGGCGTGGCATCCTGATACGCCATCTGCTGCTGTTGGTAGCTGCCTGCCTGCTGGCGGGGCTGATCAGCGGCAGCTACGGTGCCTGCCTGGCCATCGGCCTGGGGCTGTACCTGGCCTGGACCCTCAAGCAACTGCTTAACCTGCACGACTGGCTGCGCGACCACAAGCTCGACGAACCGCCGCCCGACGGCCGTGGCCTGTGGGGCGAAGTGTTCGACAGCATCTACCACCTGCAACGCCGCGACCAGCGCCGTCGTGGCCGCATGCAGGCGGTCATCGACCGTATCCAGGAGTCCACCGCCGCCCTCAAGGACGCGGTGATCATGCTCGACGCCGATGGCAACCTGGAGTGGTGGAACCGCGCCGCAGAAACCCTGATGGGTCTCAAGTCGCCCCAGGACGGCGGCCAGCCGGTGACCAACCTGGTGCGCCACCCCAAGTTCAAGGAGTACTTCGAGCAGGAGCATTACCTCGAACCGCTGGAAATCCCCTCGCCGACCAATGACCGGGTGCGCCTGCAGCTGCACATCACCCGCTATGGCAACAACGAACACCTGATGCTGGTGCGCGACGTCACGCGCATCCACCAGCTCGAACAGATGCGCAAGGACTTCGTCGCCAACGTTTCCCATGAGCTGCGCACGCCACTGACGGTGATCACCGGCTACCTGGAGACCCTGCTGGACAACGTCGAGGAAGTGAACCCGCGCTGGGTGCGGGCGCTGACCCAGATGTCGCAGCAGGGCAGCCGCATGCAGACCCTGCTCAACGACCTGCTGCTGCTGGCCAAGCTGGAAGCCACCGACTATCCCTCGGACAACCAGCCAGTGGCGGTGGATCGGCTTTTGACCACCATCGTCAGCGACGCCCAGGCCCTTTCGGCCGGCCAGCAGCACCGCATCAGCCTCGACGCCCAGCCTGGCGTACGCCTCAAGGGCAGCGAGTCGGAACTGCGCAGCGCGTTCTCCAACCTGGTGTTCAATGCCGTCAAATACACTCAGGCCGAGGGCCGGATCCAGGTGCGCTGGTGGACTGACAGCGAGGGTGCACACATGAGCGTGCAGGACTCCGGCCCCGGCATCGACCCCAAGCATCTGCCGCGCCTGACCGAGCGTTTCTACCGCGTCGACTCCAGCCGCGCCTCCAACACCGGCGGCACCGGCCTGGGCCTGGCCATCACCAAGCATGTGCTGATGCGCCACCGCGGGCGCCTGGAGATCAGCAGCGTGCCCGGCCACGGCAGCACCTTCACCTGCCACTTCGCCCCGGCTCAACTGGCGACGCCCCGGTCGGCCGCAATGGCGTCATCAGCCGGTCAAGATCACAGCGGACACTAGGCAAGTCTCTACACAATCGCTACATTGCAGGGTTCATGCCTGACGTTCAGGCAACCTTGTCCTCCTCACCCTTCTACATTGGAACCCGTAAAACTCCATCATGGACCCTTCCCCTGGCTATACCCTCGCGTCGTTCTTCGCCGACTTCGGCATGATTCTGTTTGCTCTGATCCTGGTCCTGCTCAACGGCTTCTTCGTTGCTGCCGAGTTCGCCATGG
The DNA here is from genome assembly GCF_034059295.1 of Pseudomonas sp. HR96. Classification (NCBI taxonomy): domain Bacteria; kingdom Pseudomonadati; phylum Pseudomonadota; class Gammaproteobacteria; order Pseudomonadales; family Pseudomonadaceae; genus Pseudomonas; species Pseudomonas sp. HR96. The sequence goes on along the minus strand of NZ_CP139141.1, from coordinate 216,283 downwards.
TCAAGCTGCGCTCGACGCGGGTCGAAGCAATCGCCAAGAAAAGCGGCTGGAGCGGCCGCATCCTGCGCACCGTGCACAGCGAGCTGGACGCCTACCTGTCGGCCTGCCAGCTGGGTATCACCCTGGCCTCGCTGGGCCTGGGCTGGGTCGGTGAACCGGCCTTCGCCCACCTGCTGGCGCCGCTGCTGGAAACCCTGGGAGTCAAATCGCCAGAGGTGATCAAGGGCGTGTCGTTCTTCAGCGCCTTTTTCGTCATCTCGTACCTGCACATCGTGGTCGGCGAGCTGGCGCCCAAGTCGTGGGCCATCCGCAAGCCGGAACTGCTGTCGCTGTGGACGGCGGTGCCGCTGTACCTGTTCTACTGGTCCATGTACCCGGCCATCTGGCTGCTCAACGGCAGCGCCAACGCCATCCTGCGCATCGCCGGCCAGGGCGAGCCCGGCCCGCACCACGAGCACCACTACAGCCGCGACGAGCTCAAGCTGATCCTGCACTCCAGCCGTGGCCAGGACCCGAGCGATCAAGGCATGCGCGTGCTGGCTTCGGCGGTGGAAATGGGCGAACTGGAAGTGGTCGACTGGGCCAACTCGCGCGAAGACCTGGTGACCCTGGACTTCAACGCGCCGCTCAAGGAAATCCTGGCCAAGTTTCGCCGCCACAAATTCAGCCGCTACCCGGTGTACGACGCCGAGCGCGGTGAGTTCGTCGGCCTGCTGCACATCAAGGACCTGCTGCTGGAACTGGCCGACCTCGACCACCTGCCCGAGTCGTTCAACCTCGCCGAGCTGACGCGCCCGCTGGAGCGTGTGTCGCGGCACATGCCGCTGTCGCGCCTGCTGGAGCAGTTTCGCAAGGGCGGCGCGCACTTTGCCCTGGTCGAGGAAGCCGACGGCAAGATCATCGGCTACCTGACCATGGAAGACGTGCTCGAAGTGCTGGTGGGCGATATCCAGGACGAACACCGCAAGGCCGAGCGCGGCATCCTCGCCTACCAGCCGGGCAAGCTGCTGGTGCGCGGCGACACGCCGTTGTTCAAGGTCGAGCGCCTGCTGGGCGTGGACCTTGACCACGTCGAGGCCGAGACCCTGGCCGGGCTGGTGTACGACACCCTCAAGCGCGTGCCGGAAGAGGAAGAAGTGCTGGAAGTCGAAGGCCTGCGCATCATCATCAAGAAAATGAAGGGCCCCAAGATCGTCCTGACCAAGGTCCTCAAGATCGACTGATCAGGGTCTGGCCGGGCCGCTCTGCCCCAGCATGGGGGCAGGCAGCCCGGCCAGCGGCTGGTCGAACCCGTAGGGAATCGACTCCAATGCCAGCCCGACGTTGCGCTGCACCACGAAGTGCAGATGCGGGCCGTTGCTGTTGCCGGTGTTGCCCGAACGCGCCAATGGCGTGCCCACCGTCACGGATTGCCCCTCCCGGACGCTCACGCTGCCCTGGGTGAGGTGCAGGTAGACGCCCATGGTGCCGTCGTCGTGCAGCACCCGCACGAAATTGCCGGACGCCTCGGCGCCGCCCTCGGGCTGGCCATTCTCCACCTTGACCACGATGCCGCTGCGCGCCGCGACGATCGGTGTGCCGCGCGGCATGGCGATGTCGATGGCGTAACGCGACTTGGCGCCGGTGTGGCTGTACTTGCCATTGGGCCCCTGGCTCACGCGAAACGGCCCGCCCAGCCAGGGCAACGGGTAGGCGTAGGCGCTGGGCTGGCGGCTGGGGTCGCCCAAGGCATAACGGAACTGCTGGGTGAAGCGGATCGGCTGGCCAGGCTGCCGCGCTGCCAGCAAGGCCAGGGTGACGCTGGCGCGCGGCGGTACCACGCTGTGCACCGTGGCCGCCGGCTGCCCCTGGACATTGCCCAACCCGCCCAGCTTGAGCTCGATCTCCACTGGGGCATACAGCTCGTTGCGCGCAGTGAAAGTGGTGCTGGCCGGGGTGCGGTTGATGTCCAGGTGCACCTGCTGCTCCAGGTGCTCGACCATACGATCACGGAACACCAGCACCTGCGCGCCCGGGGTCTGGCGGTCGGTGTAGTTGACCACGCCGTTGGCGTCGGTGAACTTGTAGATGGTGGAGGCCTGGGACACCGCTGGCAGCGCCGCCAGCAGCAGGGTCAGGGTGAGCGGAAACCGGCTTGGCCCCCGAGAGGCTGCGGGCCGGTTCAGAGATTCAGGCACCCGGCACAAAATGCTTCTGCACCGTGCCACGCGCGATCAGGCGGGAGATGTAGTCGAGCTTCTGCGCGTCCTGGTCGACAAACTTGAACGTCAGCTGCAACCAGTCGCTATCGGGCTTGGCTTCGAAGGCAGCGATGGCGTGCAGGTAACCGTTGAGGCGGGCCGTTTCGGCGTTCTCGCCCTGCTCCAGGTCGAGCACGGCGCCTTCCAGGATCTGCGGCAGCACTTCGCCCCGCTTGACCACCAGAAGCGCTTCCTTGAGGCTCAGCGCCTTGATCACGCAGGCCTGCGAGCCGCTGGACAGGCGCAGCTGGCCCTGGCCACGGCCACCTGGGGCGGCACTGGCGCTGCTCGGCGCGCTGGGCGCCGGCGCGGCGGCACGCACTGGCGCCGGGGCCGAGGCTGCCGGGCCGGCCGAGGCCGTCTGCGGCTTGCCGCCGGTCAGCGCACTCAGCGACTCGTTGGCCAGGCCCGTCTGCGCGCGCACCGGAGCACCGGCCAGCGCCGCTTCCAGCTTGCCGACCTTGTGCAGCGCCTTCTTGACCTTGGTCAGCAGCTGTTCATTGGTGAACGGCTTGCCGATGAAATCCGAGACCCCGGCCTGGATCGCCTGCACCACGTTCTCCTTGTCACCGCGGCTGGTGACCATGATGAACGGCAGGTGCTTCATGCTTTCCTGCTGGCGCGTCCAGCTCAACAGCTCGATACCGGACATCTCCGGCATTTCCCAGTCGCACAGGATCAGGTCGAAGGTCTCGCGCATCATCAGCGCCTGGGCCTTGCGACCGTTGACCGCATCTTCGATCTGCATGCCCGCGAAGCCGTTGCGCAGCCCTTTTTTCACCAGGTCGCGAATGAAGGGCGCATCATCCACCACCAGTACACTGATCTTGCTCATCGACCACTCCTGAGATTCCCGACCACACTCACGCCGGGACTGTTACCCCTCGCAGCTGCGTATCAGGCGCGGGTATCACGATTCGTGCCCCCGTAAAAACGCAAATGCCCGGCCTGAGCCGGGCATTCTTTCTCGGGGCAGTCTTATTTATCGTCCGCCTGCGACAGAACATTAGCGCTATTGGCGATGCCCTGCACTTCTTCTTTCATGCGTTTGAGGCCCAGGTGACGGACGTCGGTGCCGCGCACCAGGTAAATCACCAGTTCGGAAATGTTGCGCGCGTGGTCGCCGATGCGCTCCAGCGAACGCAGCACCCAGATAACGTTGAGCACGCGGGAGATGGAACGCGGGTCTTCCATCATGTAGGTGACCAGTTCGCGCAGGGCGGTCTTGTACTCGCGGTCGATGGTCTTGTCGTACTGCGCCACCGACAGCGCCAGGTCGGCGTCAAAGCGGGCAAAGGCGTCCAGCGCGTCGCGGACCATGCTGCGCACCTGGTCGCCGATGTGGCGCACCTCGACGTAGCCGCGCGGCGACTCACCCTCTTCGCACAGCTGGATGGCGCGGCGCGCGATCTTGGTCGACTCGTCGCCGATGCGCTCCAGGTCGATCACCGATTTGGAGATGCTGATGATCAGGCGCAGGTCCGAGGCGGCAGGCTGGCGGCGGGCGAGGATGCGCAGGCACTCCTCGTCGATGTTGCGCTCCATCTGGTTGATCTCGTCATCGACGTCGCGCACTTGCTGGGCCAGGCCCGAGTCGGCCTCGATCAGCGCGGTCACCGCGTCGTTGACCTGCTTCTCGACCAGGCCGCCCATGGCCAGCAGGTGGCTGCGCACCTCCTCCAGCTCGGCGTTGAATTGCTGGGAAATGTGATGGGTCAGGCTGTCTTTATCAATCATTTGGTCGCTCCGCGACAGCTTTGAGGTTCGAGCTACTAGCTTCGAGCGACAAGCTGCAAGTTGATGTGTGTTGATCCCCAAACTCACCGCAAACCCCCTGGCTTGCAGCGTGAAGCTTGTAGCTGACAGCTGCCGACCTAGCCGTAGCGCCCGGTGATGTAGTCCTCGGTCTGCTTGAGCGTCGGGTTGGTGAACAAGGTGTCGGTATTGCCGTACTCCACCAGCTTGCCCAGATGCAGGAACGCCGTGTAATCGGAGACCCGCGCCGCCTGCTGCATGTTGTGCGTGACGATCACAATGGTGTATCTGGATTTCAGTTCGTAGATCAGCTCCTCCACCTTCAGCGTGGAAATCGGGTCCAGCGCCGAGCACGGCTCGTCGAGCAGCAGCACTTCGGGCTCCACGGCGATGGTGCGGGCGATCACCAGGCGCTGCTGCTGGCCGCCGGAGAGGCCCAGCGCCGACTCGTGCAGGCGGTCCTTGACCTCGTCCCACAGGGCCGCGCCACGCAGCGCCCACTCCACCGCCTCGTCGAGCACGCGCTTCTTGTTGATGCCCTGGATGCGCAGCCCGTACACCACGTTCTCGTAGACGGTCTTGGGGAACGGGTTGGGCTTCTGGAACACCATGCCGACCCGGCGCCGCAGCTCGGCCACGTCCTCGCCGCGGGCGTAGATGTTGCGCCCGTACAGGTTGATGGCACCCTCGACGCGGCAACCGTCGACCAGGTCGTTCATGCGGTTGAGGGTACGCAGCAGGGTCGACTTGCCGCAGCCCGACGGCCCGATGAAAGCCGTCACGCGCTGCTTGGGAATGTTCAGCGCGACGTCGAACAGGGCCTGCTTGTCGCCGTAGAACAGGTTCAGGCCGGGCACTTCGATGGCCACGGATTCCTCGTCCACGCGGCGCCCGGGCTTGTGGCGGCCAAGCCCGAAGAGGCTGCCGCGCGAGCGGGTGTCATAGGGCATGGCGGCCTCCTTGGGAGCGAATGCAGGTCAGGGCAATGGACATCAAATCTCCAGGGTCTGGTACTTTTCGCGCAGGTGATTGCGCAAGGCCACCGCCGACAGGTTGAGCAGGGCGATCACCAGCACCAGCAACAAGGCGGTGGCATACACCAGCGGCCGCGCGGCCTCGACGTTGGGGCTCTGGAAGCCGACATCGTAGATGTGAAAGCCCAGGTGCATGATCTTCTGGTCCAGGTGCAGGTAAGGATAGTTGCCGTCCACCGGCAGCGACGGCGCCATCTTCACCACGCCCACCAGCATCAGCGGTGCGACCTCGCCAGCGGCGCGGGCCACGGCCAGGATCATGCCGGTGAGCATGGCCGGGCTGGCCATCGGCAGGACGATCTTCCACAGCGTCTCGGCCTGGGTCGCGCCGAGGGCCAGGGAGCCTTCGCGCAGCGACAGCGGAATGCGCGCCAGGCCTTCCTCGGTGGCGACGATCACCACCGGCACGGCAAGCAGCGCCAAGGTCAATGAAGCCCAGAGCAGCCCCGGGGTGCCGAAGGTCGGAGCCGGCAGCGACTCGGCGAAGAACAGCCGGTCGAGCGAGCCGCCCAGCACGTAGACGAAGAAGCCCAGGCCGAACACGCCGTAGACGATCGACGGCACCCCGGCGAGGTTGTTCACGGCGATGCGGATCAGCCGCGTGACCAGCCCCTGGCGCGCGTATTCACGCAGGTAGACCGCCGCCAGCACGCCGAACGGGGTGACGATCATGGCCATGATCAGGGTCATCATTACCGTGCCGAAAATGGCCGGGAAGATGCCGCCTTCGGTATTGGCTTCGCGGGGGTCCTCGCTGAGGAACTCCCAGATGTTCTGGAAATAGCGCACCAGCTTGGTCCACACGCCCATGGCGTTGGGCGGGTAGGCATGCACCACCTTGCCCAGGGCGATCTCGCTGTCGCGGCCGCTGGCATCCCGCACGGTCAGGCTGTCGCGGTCGATCTGGGCGTGGAGGTCGGCCAATTGCGCCTCGATGGCCTGGTATTGGCCCTTGAGCTCACCGGCCCTGGCGTCGAGGTCGGCCTGGGCGGTGGCGTCCAGACGACCGGCCAGTTGCAGCTTGCGCCCCTGCAGGCGCAGGCGCTCGAGGCCGGCGTTGATACGGCCGATGTCCTTTTTCTCCAGCTCCTGCAACTGCGCCGCCAGCCCCTGCACGCGGTCGATACGCGCCTGCAGCAGCGGCCAGGCCTGCTGCCCGCTGGCGATCACCTGCCCGCCCTCCTTGAGGTCGACCAGGGTGCCGTAGAAGTTGCCCCACTCCCGGCGCTGTACCGTGAGCAGGGTCGGGGCGGCCTGGGGCTTGAACCATTCGCCGACGATCCATACGAAATCGTTGCCGTTGAGCTCGCGGTTGCCGACCTTGATCAGCTCGCGGGTCATGAACTCGCCGCCCCCCGCCGCCACCGGCAGGCCGAGGCTCTTGAGGCGCTCGCGCGGCACCTGTTCCTGTTCGACCACCTCGCCGATCAGCGCCTGGCCAGGCTGGCCGGGCACGGTGTAGACCCCCTGGACCAGGTCCGCCGGCCAGAAATGCCCCAGGCCGCGCACGGCGATCACCGCCAGCAGGCCGATGGTCATGATGACTGCGATCGCCACCGCGCCGGCGCTCAGCCAGATACCAGGCGCGCCGCTACGACACCAGCGGGTCAGGGCATTGCGCCTCACCACCGGGGCCGCACTCACAGCGATGAATACCGGTTGCGCAGGCGCTGGCGGATCAGCTCGGCGGCGGTGTTCATGACGAAAGTGAACAACAGCAGCACCAGCGCCGAGAGGAACAGCACGCGATAGTGGCTGCCGCCGACTTCCGACTCCGGCATCTCCACCGCCACGTTGGCCGCCAGGGTGCGCAGGCCTTCGAACAGGTTCATGTCCATGATCGGCGTGTTGCCGGTGGCCATCAACACGATCATGGTCTCACCCACCGCCCGCCCGAGGCCGATCATCAGCGCCGAGAAGATGCCCGGGCTGGCGGTCAGGATCACCACCCGGGTCAGGGTCTGCCAGGCCGTGGCGCCCAGCGCCAGGGAGCCCAGGGTCAGGCTGCGCGGCACGCTGAACACGGCGTCCTCGGCAATCGAGAAGATGTTCGGGATCACTGCGAAACCCATGGCCAGGCCCACCACCAGGGCGTTGCGCTGGTCGTAGCCGATGCCCAGGTCATGGCTGAGCCACAGGCGCATGTCGCCGCCGAACCACCAGCTTTCCAGGTACGGGCTGACGGCCAGGGCCAAGGCCCCGACCAGCAGGATCACCGGCAGCAGGATCGCCGCCTCGGCGCCGTCGGGCACGCGCAGGCGCCAGCGTTCCGGCAGGCGGCTCCAGCCGAAGCCCGCCGTCAGGATGCCCAGCGGGATGAGCAGCAGCAGGCTGAAAATGCCCGGCAAGTGGCCTTCCACGTAAGGCGCCAGGAGCAGGCCGGCGAAGAAGCCGAGGATCACCGTGGGCATGGCCTCCATCAGCTCGATCACCGGCTTGACCTTGCGGCGCATGCCCGGGGCCATGAAATAAGCGGTGTAGATGGCAGCGGCGACCGCCAGCGGCGCGGCCAGCAGCATGGCGTAGAACGCCGCCTTGAGCGTGCCGAAGGTCAGCGGCGCGAGGCTCAGCTTGGGTTCGAAATCGGAATTGGCGGCCGTCGACTGCCAGACATAGCCGGGCGCGTCGTAGCTCTCGTACCAGGTTTTCTGCCACAGCGCGCTCCAGGACACCTCCGGGTGCGGGTTGTCCAGGGCCATCGGCCGCAACTGGCCGCCCGCCTCCACCAGCACGCGGTTGGCCCGTGGCGACAGGCCGAACAGCGCCGGGCCATGGGCCACCGGCTCGACCAGCAGGGTGCGATGCGCGGTGCTGTGGAACACCCCCAGCCAACCGTCGGCGTCCAGCGCCAGAAAGCCCTTGCGGCGCTGCTCGGCGGTAATCTCGGTGATTGCCGCCTGGCCCAGGCGGAAACTGCGGATCGGCTTGAGGCGCAGCTCGCCGTCGCCGTCGCGGGCCATGAACCATTGTGTCAGGCCGCCCTTGGAGTCGCCGAAGATCAGCGAAATGCCACCCACCAGCTGGGCGCTGGCGGTGATCTCGGTGCTGGCGTCCTCGCTCAGCCGGTAGCGGCCGTTGAGGCTGCGGTCGCGCAGGCTGAAGACGTCGGCCTGGGCGCGGCCGTTGACCACGTACAGCCACTGCTGGCGCGGGTCGATGAAGATCGCCTTGACCCGCTCGGTCATCTGCGGCAATGCGATGCGGGTCTGGGTCAGGCGGCTGTCGTTGCCGAGCGGGTCGGCGGCGTGGCCCAGGGCCAGGACGTGCAACTGCGGCCCGGTAGAACCGGCGACGATCAGCTGCTCGTCCGCCGCACCCAGGCTGACATGCTCCAGCGGGCGGCCTTGGGGGTCCAGCAGCAGCGGCTCGCGGCCGTAGGGGTAGTCGAGCTGTGGGGTGATGGTCTTGTGCCCTGCCGGGTAGCTGATCTTGTAGCTGTGGCGCAGCACCAGGGCCTGGCCATTGGACAGGCCGACGATAAACAGCGCGCTGGCCGGCTGGTCGCGCCCCACCGAGGCTACGCTGACGCCTGCCGGCAACGGCAGCTTGACCTGCAACAGGGCAGCCCCGTCGTCGAGGCTGAAGAAGGTCGCCTGGCCCTGGTCGGAGAGGCGCAGGCCGACCTGGTTCTGCTCCTCGATCGCCAGCAGCAGCGGCTGGCCCGCCTGTTGCAGCCACGCCGGCTGCAGGGCAGGTTCGGCGCTGAGGCTGGCGCCCTTGAAGAGCGGCAGCACTACATAGCCGAGAAAGAAGAAGATCAGGGTGATCGCCGCCAGCACGGCGAAGCCGCCCACCAGCACGGTCCAGCGGGTCAGACGGTCCTTGAGTGCGCGCAGCCGCCGCTTGCGTTGCAGGTACGGCGTGTTGAAGTCGATCCGCCGCGGCGCCGGATGGCTTGACTCAGGCAGCTGTGAGAGGTCGTTCATGCGCACAAACTAGCGATCCCGTATGACAGAAAAAAGACTGCACCTTTACAGGCCCAGATCAGCCCTGACCTTGCCCACCACCTCTGCCGGCAGCGGGATGTAATTGTCCTTGGTCACCACTTCCTGACCTTCGCGAGACAGTACCAGCTTGACGAACTCGGCCTCCAGTGGCGCCAGCGGGGTATTGGGCGCCTTGTTCACGTAGATGTACAGGTAGCGGGCCAGCGGGTACTTGCCGCTCAGGGCGTTATGCTCGGTGTCCTCGATGTATTCACCGCTGCCGCCCTTCTTCGCCAACGGCACGGTCTTGACGCTGGCGGTCTTGTAGCCGATGCCCGAATAGCCGATGCCATTGAGCGAATTGCTGATCGACTGCACCACCGAGGCCGAGCCGGGCTGCTCGTTGACGTTGGGCTTGTAGTCGCCCTTGCACAGTGCTTCTTCCTTGAAATAGCCGTAGGTGCCCGACACCGAGTTGCGCCCGAACAGCTGGACCGGCTGACTGGCCAGGTCGCCTTCGACACCCAGGTCGCCCCAGGTCTTGACGTCGTTGCGCGCGCCGCACAGGCGGGTGACGGAGAAGATTGCGTCAAGCTGCTCGATGGACAGGTGCTCGATGGGGTTGTCCTTGTGCACGAACACCGCCAGGGCGTCCACGGCCACCGGGATGGCGGTGGGCTTGTAGCCGTAGCGCTGCTCGAATGTCGACAGTTCGGTGTCCTTCATCCTGCGGCTCATCGGCCCCAGGTTGGAGGTGCCTTCGGTCAGGGCCGGCGGGGCGGTGGCCGAGCCGGCCGCCTGGATCTGGATGTTGACGTTGGGGTACTGGCGCTTGAAAGCCTCGGCCCAGAGCGTCATCAGGTTGGCCAGGGTGTCGGAGCCGACACTGGACAGGTTGCCCGACACGCCAGTAGTCTTGCTGTAGGCGACCATCGCCGGGTCGACGGCGGCCATTGCCGGGCCAACGCCCGCCCCGGCCAGCAGCAGGGACATGGCTGCGATCAAACGCTTGAACTTCATGCATGCTCCTGGCATCGGGTGTCGAGTCTATTGCGGCCAGAAGGCACAATTCGGATGAACACTCTATGTAAGGAATATGACAGCCATGTGACGGTTCAGCGCCGACGCACCCGCAGGTACAAGCCCAACGCCAGGCCCATCAGACAGATGCCCGCCACGTACCACGAAGCCCCCATCGGATTGTTCTTGAGCAGGGCGGTGACCGCCATCGGCGTCAGGCCGCCAAAGATCGCATAGGCCAGGTTGTAGGAGAACGACAGCCCGGTGAAGCGCACTCGGGGCGGGAAGGCCTTGACCATCACATAGGGCACCGCACCGATCACGCCGACGCACAGGCCGGTCAGGCCATATAAAGGGAACAGCCACTCGGGGTGTTCATGCAGGCTGTGGTACAGGGCCCACGAGCTGACCAGCAGGGCCACGCTGCCGAGGCTGAACACCCACCCGGCGCCGAAGCGGTCGGCCAGCGAACCGGCGCCGATGCAGCCCAGGCTCAGGAAGACGATGGCCAGGCTGTTGGCCTGCAGCGCGGTGGCCGGGCTGAAACCGTAGAGGGTCTGCAGCAGGGTCGGGGTCATCAGGATCACCACCACCACGCCTGCCGAGAGCATCCAGGTCAGCAGCATCGACAGCACGATGGCGCCGCGGTGCTCGCGCAGGATGGTGCGCAGGGGAATTTCCGCTGCCAGTGCCTTGCGCTGCTGCAGTTCGGCGAAGATCGGCGTTTCGTGCAGCCAGCGGCGCAGGTACACCGAGGCCAGGCCGAACACCCCGCCCATGAGGAAGGGGATGCGCCAGGCGAAGTCGGCGACCTCGGCCGGGGTATAGATGCTGTTGATCAGCGTGGCCATCAGCGAGCCGAACAGAATGCCGGTGGTCAGGCCGCAGGTCAGCGTCCCGCAGGCATAGCCGATGTGCCGCTCGGGCACGTGCTCGGAGACGAACACCCAGGCGCCAGGCACTTCACCACCGATGGCGGCGCCCTGGATGACCCGCATCAGCAACAGCAGCAGCGGGGCCCACAGGCCGATCTGCGCGTAGGTCGGCAGCAGGCCCATGATCAGCGTCGGCACGGCCATCATGAAAATGCTCAGGGTGAACATTTTCTTGCGTCCCAGCATGTCGCCGAAGTGGGCGATGACGATGCCGCCCAGCGGCCGCGCCAGGTAGCCGGCGGCGAAGATGCCGAAGGTCTGCATCAGGCGCAGCCATTCAGGCATGTCGGCCGGGAAGAACAGCTTGCCGACCACGGCAGCGAAGAATACGAAGATGACGAAGTCGTAGAACTCCAGCGCGCCGCCCAAAGCCGACAGCGACAAGGTCTTGTAATCGTTGCGGGTCAGCGGACGCGACGAGGGCGCGGCACCCGAATGCACAGAGGTCATTGCACGTTTCTCTCACATGAATCGGCAGCGAGCGGCCCCGGGAAGGGCGCAATACCGCTGCGTGCGGCTTGGCAGGTCCGGCAAGATAGCAAATTGCTCGAAAAAGCACAGTGTTCGCGCCGATCGGGGGTCATTTTCGCGACTCAATGGTCGTATGCAACGATTGCCCTCTATATACTCGGGAATCCAAGGACATTTCCGACAGTGCGCCCACCGACCTGGCGTCACGGGCCAGAGGCACCCCCGGCATGATTGAACTCGAGCAAGAAGACCCTATCCCACAGGGCGACCTGGCCCTGCAGATCACTGCATTGCCCCGCGAAACCAACGGCTTCGGCGATATTTTCGGCGGCTGGCTGGTGGCGCAGATGGACCTTGCCGGCACCGCCATGGCCAGCAAGGTCGCCGGCGGACGCGTGGCCACCGTGGCCATCGACCGCATGGCTTTTCTGGTGCCGGTGCCGGTCGGCGCGCAACTGTCGTTCTATACCCAGACCCTGGAGATCGGCCGCAGCTCGATCCAGATGATGGTCGAGGTGTGGAGCGACGACCCGCTGTCCAGCGAATGGCGTAAAGTCACCGAGGCCGCCTTCGTCTTCGTTGCCATCGACGGCAGCGGGCGCACCCGCTCGGTGCCGCCGCGCCGCTGAAAGCCGGCGGGTGCAGAAACTGTGCGGCGGGCGCGCGGTCAACTTCCCACCATGATCAACGTTCAGAAGCGAGCAGCGCATGTCCAACTCTCAAGTCGAATCGGTCAAACTGGGTGAGCTGAACTGCTGGCGCGTCACCGTCGGCAAGGATGAGCTGCTGGTGACCCAGCAAGGCGCCCAGGTGCTCAGCTACCAGCGCGATAGCGAAACCCCGCTGATCTGGCTCAACGAACACGCCAACTTCATTACCGGCAAGGCGGCACGCGCAGGCGTTCCGGTGTGCTGGCCGTGGTTCGGCGTGTTCAAGCGCAACCCGGAGCCGGTGCAGGCTATGCGCACTGGCAACCGCGACGAGGCCGGCCCCCACGGCCTGGTCCGTGCGATCAACTGGCGGTTGCTGGGCATTGAAGATCAGAGCGAAGGTCGGGTGAGCCTGTCGTTCGACGTGCCGCAAGCCGAAGAGGGCACCCTGCCCGGCTGGCCGCACAAGGTCTCGGTGACCATGACCATCGTGCTGGACCAGCAACTGCATATCAGCCTGACCAGCCAGAACCTCGACGATCACCCAGTCAGCCTGTCCCAGGCGCTGCACAGTTACTTCGCCGTGAGCGATATCCACCAGGTCAGCGCCCAGGGCTTCGCCGGCCTGAGCTACCACGACACCACCACGCCAGACTGGGACCAGTTGAACCAGAGCGGCGACATCAAGTTCGAGCGCGAAACCGATCGCATCTACCTGAATACGCCGAGCGAGCTGAGCATCGTCGACCAGAACTGGAAGCGGCGCATTCGCCTGGTCAGCAGCGGCTCGAACAACACCATCGTCTGGAATCCCTGGACCGAGCGTGCAGCGGCCCTGGCCGACATGGCCGACGACGGCTGGCAGCGCATGCTGTGCATCGAGACAGCCAACGTGCTGGACGACGTAGTGACCCTGGCGCCGGGTGAGCGCCACACGATGTCAGTGACCATCGACAGCGAAGCGCTGTAACACCACTTGAGAAGCTCGGGACGTGAAAAGCTCGGGAGCTGAGCCCCGAGCCTTTCGACCTGTCTTACAGATCCTCTTCCTTTACCTCTCGCACACTCGCCGCATCCAGCGCATATGCCGCATCGGCCAGGTCATTGCTGACCTTTTCGATCTTCAGATGCCCGGTGACCCACAGCGGGTTGTAGATATCGCCCAGCTTCAGGCCTTTGGGATACCGCACCAGCACCATCTGGTTGGGCGGCGGGGGCGGCACGTGGATGCATGCGCCGGGGTATGGCACCAGGAAGAACAGCGTGCTGCGGCCCTTGGCGTCAGTTTCCAACGGCACCGGGTAACCGCCCAGGCGCACATCGCGGCCGTTCATGGCCGGTACGGTCTTGGTCGAGTACATCACCGCCGGCAAACCCTTGGCCTGCTTGAGCCCACCCTTGTTTGTAAAGGTGCCTTTGGCTTCGGGGGAGTTGTGATCGATTTCCGGCATGTCCTCCAGGGCTTTCTGGTCGGACGTGGGCATCAGCTCGAGCCAGTCGGTCTCGGGCAACTGGGCTTGTGCCAGGCTGCTGCAAAGAAGGAGGGTAAGCAGTAACGCGCAACGCATCGTGAGCGGCTCGACAGCAAGGAAGTCGAGCATTGTAGCCCTGCACGTGCGCAACGTGCAGGGCCGCTTTCAAGCGATCAGGACGAGCGCTTGGTGATCAGGCTGTAGATCACCAGCAGCACGATCGCGCCTACCAGCGCACCGAGGAAGCCAGCACCCTCGCCCGCCTGGTAAATGCCCAGCGCCTGGCCACCATAGGTGGCAGCGATGGAGCCGGCGATGCCGAGCACGATGGTCATGATCCAGCCCATGCTGTCGTCACCCGGCTTGAGGAAACGAGCCAGCAAGCCGACGATCAAGCCGATGAAAATGGTTCCAATGATGCCCATGCCGAATTCCCTCTGATAAGTTCCCAAACCTTAGCACACCCATCGGGAGTGCTCTGGCACACAGCATTCAGAGGTTCGACGGCCGTCATTGGTTCCATCAGGCCTTGATCAGCGCCTGGACCTTGGCCACCTGGCGCTCGAGGCTGGCCATGTCGGCGCTGCGCACGGTGGCGTGGCCGACCTTGCGCCCGACCTTGAAGGCCTTGCCGTAGTGGTGCAGATGGCAGTCATCCACCGCGATCACATCGGCCACCGCCGGCACCTCGCCGATGAAGTTGAGCATGGCGCTCTCGCCGACCTTGGCAGTCGACCCCAGCGGCAGGCCCGCTACCGCGCGCAGGTGGTTCTCGAACTGGCTGCACTCGGCACCCTCGATGGTCCAGTGCCCGGAGTTGTGCACGCGCGGGGCGATCTCGTTGGCCTTGAGGCCACCGTCCACTTCGAAGAATTCGAAAGCCAGCACGCCGACATAGTCAAGCTGCTTGAGCACGCGCGAGGCGTAGTCTTCGGCCAGCGCCTGCAGCGGGTGCGCGGTGCTGGCGATCGACAGGCGCAGGATGCCGCTGTCGTGGGTGTTGTGCACCAGCGGGTAGAAGCGGGTTTCCCCGTCTCGGGCACGCACGGCGATCAGCGACACTTCCCCGGTGAAGGGCACGAAGCCCTCCAGCAGGCAGGGCACGCTGCCCAGCTCGGCAAAGGTGCCGGCCACATCGGCAGCGCTGCGCAGCACCTTCTGGCCCTTGCCGTCGTAACCCAGGGTGCGGGTTTTCAGCACCGCCGGCAGGCCGATGCTGGCCACCGCCGCGTCCAGGTCCGCCTGGGACTGGATGTCGGCGAAGGTGGGCGTGGGCACGCCGAGGTCCTTGAACATGCTCTTTTCGAACCAGCGGTCGCGAGCGATGCGCAGCGCCTCGGCGCTGGGGTATACCGGCACGAACTGCGAAAGAAAGGCCACCGTCTCGGCGGGTACGCTTTCGAACTCGAAGGTTACCAGGTCGACTTCTTCAGCCAACTGACGCAGGTGCGCCTGATCGCCGTAGTCGGCCCGCAGGTGCTCGCCCAGGGCGGCCGCGCAGGCGTCCGGCGCCGGGTCGAGGAAAGCGAAGTTCATGCCCAGCGGAGTTCCCGCCAAGGCCAGCATGCGGCCCAGTTGGCCGCCACCGATGACACCGATTTTCATGAAAGCTCCTCAGGCCTGGCGCGGGTCTGGATTGTCCAGCACGCTGTCTGTCTGGTCGGCGCGGAACTGCTTGAGCACGGCATGGAACTGCGGGTGCTTGGCCCCCAGGATGCTCGCCGAAAGCAAGGCGGCGTTGATCGCCCCAGCCTTGCCGATGGCCAGCGTGGCCACCGGGATACCCGCCGGCATCTGCACGATCGACAGCAGCGAGTCGACCCCCGAGAGCATCGACGACTGCACCGGCACTCCGAGCACCGGCAGGTGCGTCTTGGCCGCGCACATGCCAGGCAGGTGCGCCGCGCCGCCGGCACCGGCGATGATCACTTCGAGGCCGCGCGCTTCGGCTTCCTCGGCATACTGGAACAGCAGGTCGGGGGTACGGTGAGCGGAAACCACTTTCACTTCGTACGGGATACCAAGCTTTTCCAGGGTGTCGGCGGTGTGGCTAAGGGTGGACCAATCGGACTTGGAGCCCATGATCACGCCAACCAATGCACTCATCGTCGTGCCTCTTCTCTCGGGCGCCCGCAGGCGCGTCAAAAAATAACGAGCCAGGCGCGCAGGCGGCATGGCTCGTTATGCGAATTAAGGCCGGACAAGACTGGCCAAAGGCCGCGCAGTATAACGCAAAGCGCGGCGCGCAATGCACCGCCGATAAGCTTCGGACAAATCCGCGCAAGCCCCGGATTTATTGACTTCCAGGTCAGGCCGACGGGCTCGGGGCTCCGGTCAACTTGCGCCACAGCAGGCGCACGTTGGCCTTGCGCACCAACGCACAGCGGTACACGCGGATTTCCAGTGGCACGAACCACTGCGGGCCGCCGCAGATCACCAGCTCGCCACGGGCCAGCTCGGCCTTGGCGCTGAGCCGCGGCACCCAGGCGATGCCCAGCCCCTCCAGGGCCATGCTCTTGAGGCTATCGGCCATGGCGGTTTCATACACCGTGGTATAGCGCAGGCTGCGCTGGCGCAGCAGCTGGCTGACCGAACGACCGAGAAAGGCCCCGGCGCTGTAGGCCAGCAGCGGCACGCTGCTTTCGGCGTCGAGGTCGAACAGCGGCGTGCCGTCGGGGTGCGCGGCGCACACCGGGAGCATCTCGGTATGCCCCAGGTGCAAGGATGGAAAGATCTCGGCGTCCATCTGCATCGCCGAATCCGGATCGTAGAACGCCAGCATCAGGTCGCAGCCGCCTTCGCGCAGGGCGTGTACCGCCTCGCCAACGTTGGTCGCCACCAGCCGCGTGGCGATGGGCAGGCCGTCGTTGCGCAGCTGAGCGATCCAGCCGGGGAAGAAGCCCAGCGCCAGCGAGTGGGCGGCGGCCACCTGCATGACCTCGCCCTGCCCGCCTTCCAGATGGTGCAGATGGCGCAGCACCTCACCCAGCTGATCGACCACCGTGCGTGCGGTGACCAGGAACAGCTGGCCCGCTTCGGTCAGCTCGATGGGCGTGCGCGAGCGGTTGACCAGGGTCAGCCCCAGCGCCGCTTCCAGGCTGCGGATGCGCCGGCTGAAGGCCGGCTGGGTGACGAAGCGGCGCTCGGCCGCCTGGGAGAAACTGCGGGTGGCGGCCAGGGCACTGAAGTCCTCCAGCCATTTGCTTTCAAGATTCATGGTTGAAGCCTTTGGGGGCTGGGTAGGACACGCCCGATCCAGCAAACAGGTCACAGCCGTCATTATGCCGATTCTGCATACCCCAGCAAGCAACAGCATTGGCCGTCCATCGGCGTGAAGCCCTACTATCTGCGGCATTCCGGCGCATGCCGGGCCCACCATGAGAAGCCCCTTATCATGTCCTCCGCTGCATCATCACGCATCGAAAAAGACCTGCTTGGCGTACTCGAAGTCCCCGCCCACGCCTACTACGGCATCCAAACCCTGCGAGCGGTGAACAACTTCCACCTCTCCGGCGTACCGATTTCGCACTACCCCAAACTGGTCGTGGCCCTGGCCATGGTCAAGCAGGCCGCCGCCGATGCCAACCGCGAGCTGGGCCACCTCGGCGCTGCCAAGCATGCGGCCATCAGCGAAGCCTGTGCACGATTGATTCGCGGCGACTTCCACGACGAATTCGTGGTGGACATGATCCAGGGCGGTGCTGGCACCTCGACCAACATGAATGCCAACGAGGTGATCGCCAACATCGCCCTCGAAGCCATGGGTCATCAGAAAGGTGAATACCAGTACCTGCACCCGAACAACGACGTGAACATGGCGCAGTCGACCAACGACGCCTACCCTACCGCCATTCGCCTCGGCCTGCTGCTGGGCCACGACGCGCTGCTGGCCAGCCTCGACAGCCTGATCCAGGCCTTCGCCGCCAAGGGCGAGGAGTTCAGCCACGTCCTGAAGATGGGCCGCACCCAGCTGCAGGACGCCGTGCCCATGACCCTGGGCCAGGAGTTCCGCGCCTTCGCCACCACCCTGACCGAAGATCTCAACCGCCTGCGCAGCTTGGCGCCGGAGCTGCTGACCGAGGTCAACCTGGGCGGCACCGCGATCGGTACCGGTATCAACGCCGACCCGCGCTACCAGCACCTGGCCGTCGAGCGCCTGGCCACCATCAGCGGCCAGCCGCTGGTACCCGCCGCTGACCTGATCGAGGCGACCTCGGACATGGGCGCCTTCGTGCTGTTCTCCGGCATGCTCAAGCGTACCGCGGTCAAGCTGTCGAAGATCTGCAACGACCTGCGCCTGCTGTCCAGCGGCCCGCGCACCGGCATCAACGAGATCAACCTGCCGGCCCGCCAGCCCGGCAGCTCGATCATGCCCGGCAAGGTCAACCCGGTGATTCCGGAGGCGGTCAACATGGTCGCCTTTGAAATCATCGGCAACGACCTGGCGCTGACCATCGCCGCCGAAGGCGGGCAGCTGCAGCTCAACGTCATGGAGCCGCTGATCGCCTACAAAATCTTCGACTCGATCCGCCTGCTGCAACGGGCCATGGACATGCTGCGCGAGCACTGCATCGTCGGCATCACCGCCAACGAGCAGCGCTGCCGCGAGCTGGTGGAGCACTCCATCGGCCTGGTCACTGCGCTGAACCCCTACATCGGCTATGAAAATGCCACCCGGATTGCCCGCGTCGCCCTGCAAACCGGGCGTGGCGTACTGGAATTGGTGCGCGAGGAACGCCTGCTCGACGACGCCATGCTCGATGACATCCTGCGTCCGGAAAACATGATTGCGCCGCGTCTGGTGCCGCTCAAGGCCTGACCTTCGAGGCACCGCCGGCAACACGCTCACCAGGTCGAGGGACTAGACACCTCTCACCTTTTGAGGGCTCGGAAGTCACTTTCCGAGCCCTTTTTTTTTATCTCGCGGTTTTTTGTATAGTCTCGTTTTCATTCAGGCCACGTTCGCCCGGACATCGCCGGCCGATTGCAGGAGATTCACATGAGTTCGCACATCAAGGTGCTCTACACCGGCGGCACCATCGGCATGCAGGCCAGCGCCAATGGCCTGGCCCCGGCGGCGGGTTTCGAGGCGCGCATGCGCGAGCAGCTGCCGACCTATGCCGGGCTTGCGTGGAGCCTGCGCGAGATGGCGCCTTTGATCGACAGCGCCAACATGACCCCGGCCTACTGGCAGCGCTTGCGCGCGGCCATCGTCGAGGCGGTGGACGACGAAGGCTGCAGCGGCGTGCTGGTGCTGCACGGCACCGACACCCTGGCCTACAGCGCCGCCGCCATGGCCTTCCAACTGCTGGGGGTCAACGTCCCGGTGCTGTTTACCGGCTCCATGCTGCCGGCCGGGGTGGCCAACAGCGACGCCTGGGAAAACCTCGACGGAGCGCTGCGGGCGCTGGCCGGCGGGCTGCAGGCGGGCGTGCAGCTGTACTTCCACGGCGAGCTGCTGGCGCCGACCCGCTGCGCCAAGGTGCGCAGCTTCGGCCGCCACCCCTTCGCCCGCCTGCGGCGCAACGGCAACGGCCAGCCCAGCGTCGAAGCCCCAGCCGAACTGCATTATCGGCGCGCCCTGCAGCCGGCCTGCGTCGCCGTGCTGCCGCTGGTGCCAGGCTTCGGCGCTCGGCCGCTGCAGGCCATGCTCGACAGCGGTGTGCAGGGCCTGGTGCTGGAGTGTTTCGGCAGCGGCACCGGCCCCTGTGACGACCCGACATTCCTCGCCGCGCTGCAATCGGCCCAGGCCCGCGACATCGTCGTGGTCGCCGTTACCCAATGCCACGAAGGCGGCGTCGAGCTGGATATCTATGAAGCTGGCAGCCGCCTGCGCACCGTCGGCGTGCTGTCTGGCGGCGGAATGACCCGCGAAGCTGCGTTCGGCAAGTTGCATGCCCTGCTCGGCGCCGGCTTGAGCCATACCGAGGTGCGCCGCCTGGTGGAACTCGACCTGTGTGGCGAATTGGCCTGAGGCTTGCTCGCATGCTCCCATAGCCCAGTGGAATTCGAGCATGCTGCATTCACATCTGACCACATTGAACGCGGTCTCCCTGGTCCTCAATACCTTCGCCGCCGAAGGTCTGTCCAGTGAGGCCCTGCTCGCCGGCAGTGGCATCAACGCCGCGGACTTGAGCCGCGCAGACCCGCGCATCACCACCAGCCAGGAGATGCAGGTGTGCGCCAATGCGCTGGCCCTGCGCCGCGAGATCGGCCTGGAACTGGGCCGGCGCATGCATGTTTCGGCCTATGGCATGCTCGGCTACGCCCTGCTCTCCAGTGCCACCTTCGGTGACGCCCTGGCGCTGGCCCTGCGCTACCCGGCACTGCTGGGAACACTTTTCGATCTGCGCCTGGAACAGGACCACGAGCACGTCTGGCTGACCGCCAGCAACTATCGCGACCGCTCGGCATTGGCGATATTCAACGCCGAACTGTGCATGGCCTCGCTCAAGGTCATCTGCGACGACCTGCTCGGGCAGCCTTTGCCGTTGCACGCGGCGCGCTTCGCCCACGCCGAGCCGGGCTACCGCAGCCACTACCAGGCCACGTTCGCCTGCCCGGTGCAGTTCGGCGGCGACCACCACGGCTTTGCCTTCGAGCGACACTGGCTGGAACGCCCGCTGCCGCTGGCCGACGGCGTGACCCACCGCGCCATGGCCGAACGCTGCCGGCGGCAGAACACCGAGTTCACCGGTCGCCAGGCCTGGCTGGCGCGCATCCGCCAGGCGCTCGCCCGGCAGTTGTCGCAGCCGCCGGGGCTCGAAGGCCTGGCCCGGCAGATGAAATGCTCGGCCCGCACCCTGCGCCGCCACCTGCACGATGTCGGCAGCAGCTATCAGGAGCTGCTCGACGAGCTGCGCTTCGAGCGCGCCAAGCAGCTGCTGGCCGAGGATCGCCTACCGATCTACCAGATCGCCGAGCAGCTGGGCTTCAGCGAAACCGCCAGCTTGCGCCACGCCTTCATCCGCTGGAGCGGCGTGGCGCCGAGTCATTTTCGCAGTTGAGCGCAGCCCCGGGTTCTATTCGCTTCGGCATAGCGGCCTATCGCGGGCTTCGCGCGCTCCTACGTTTTTTCGGGCCAGCCGCATCAAATCGAAACAGACTTAGGAGCGTGCGAAGCCCGCGATAGGCCGCGCGGGCGGCCGGTGGTGGCCATATTGGACATCCCGCCAGGCGCCCGAAAGATCACACCGGCCTTGCCCCTTCCACACCAGGATCGCGCAATGCCATCCGTCTCCTGCACCACCAGGAGGCAAAATACGGTCACATGCAATGGCCACATAGATCCCCTTTTGGCCATGCCCATCGTTTTCCAAATGACCCCGCCCGCCAAGAATGGACGGACAGAGAGCCTGCGGAGAACAACAACATGCTGACCTTCTATTCCGACGATCATCACCTGCACCACGGCCGTTGCGAGCTGATCGATGGGCGCCTGATGCCCTGTTTCGAGATGCCATCGCGCGCCGACCACGTGGTGCAACGGGTGCGCAGTCGCGCCCTGGGCGAGGTTCGTGAACCGCAGGACCACGGCCGCCAGCCCATCGAGCGGGTGCACAGCACTGAATACCTCGACTTCTTCCAGGGCGCCTGGGCCCGCTGGCAGGCCAGCGGGGGCGAGGGCGATATCCTGCCCTTCACCTGGCCGGCACGGAGCCTGCGCGCGATCAAGCCGACCCACCTGCTCGGCGAACTCGGCTATTACAGTTTCGATGGTGGTGCACCGATCACCGCCGGTACCTGGCAAGCGGCCTACAGTGCCGCGCAGGTCGCCCTCAGCGCCCAGGCTGCAATCGAGGCCGGCGCCCACAGCGCCTTCGCCCTCTGCCGGCCGCCTGGGCATCACGCCGCCAGCGATGTCATGGGCGGCTATTGCTACCTCAACAATGCCGCGATCGCCGCTCAAGCTTTTCTCGACCAGGGTCGCTCGCGGGTGGCCATCCTCGACGTCGACTACCACCACGGCAACGGGACCCAGGCGATCTTCTATTCGCGCAGCGACGTGCTGTTCGCCTCGATCCACGGTCATCCGGAGTTCGAGTTTCCGTTCTTCCTCGGCTACGCCGACGAAACCGGCGAAGGCGCTGGAGAGGGCTTCAATTACAACTACCCGCTGGCTGCCGGCAGCGCCTGGGAGGTCTGGAGCCAGGCCCTGGAGCAAGCCTGCCAGCGCATCACGGCCAGTGACGCGCAAGTGCTGGTGATCTCGCTGGGCGTCGACACCTTCATGCTCGACCCCATCTCGCAGTTCAAGCTCGACAGCCCCGACTACCTGAAAATGGGCGCACGCATCGCCGCGCTGGGCTTGCCGACGCTGTTCGTGATGGAAGGCGGCTATGCCGTGGAAGAAATCGGCGTCAACGCGGTGAACGTACTCGAAGGTTTCGAACGCGCACTCAAGGAGCTTCATCCATGAACATCAAGCGACTGTTGTCTTCGTTATCTTGCGCTGCACTCTGCGCCAGCCTGTTCGCCAGCGCCGTGCAGGCGGACGAGCAGCGCACCCTGCGGGTCTACAACTGGTTCGACTACATCACCCCGCAGACCCTGGTGGATTTCCAGAAGGCCGATAACGTCAAGCTGATCTACGACATCTTCGATACCAACGAGGCGCTCGAAGCCAAGCTGCTGACCGGCAACTCCGGCTATGACGTGGTGGTGCCTTCCAACGTGTTCCTCGCCAAGCAGATCGAAGCCGGGGTGTTCCAGCCGCTGGACCGCAGCAAGCTGCCCAACTACAGCCACCTGGACCCCAAGCTGATGAAGCTGCTGGAGGCCAACGACCCAGGCAACCAATACGCCGTGCCCTACATGTACGGCACCATCCTGATCGGCTTCAACCCGGACAAGGTCAAGGCCGCGCTGGGTGACAACGCGCCAGTGGACAGCTGGGACCTGATCTTCAAACCCGAGAACATCAGCAAGCTCAAGGGTTGCGGCGTGGCGCTGCTCGACTCACCGTCGGAGATTCTGCCGCTGGCCCTGCAATACCTCGGCCTGTCGCCCAACAGCAACAAGGCCGAGGACTATCGCAAGGCCGAGGCCCTGCTTCTCAAGATTCGCCCCTACATCACCTATTTCCACTCCTCGAAATACATGGCCGACATCGCCAATGGCGACATCTGCGTAGCCGTCGGCTATTCGGGCAGCTTCTCGCAGGCCGCGAACCGCGCCAAGGAAGCCAGGAACGGCGTGGTGGTGGACATGCGCCTGCCCAAGGAAGGCGCGCCGATCTGGTTCGATATGCTGGCCATCCCCAAAGGCGCGGCCAATACCGCAGACGCCCATGCCTTCATCAACTATCTGCTGCAGCCTGAAGTGATCGCACCAATCAGCGACTTCGTCGGCTACCCCAACCCGAACAAGGACGCCACCGACAAGGTCGACCCGGCGATCCGCAACAACCCCAACCTGTACCCGACCGAAGAGGCCATGGCCCACCTCTATACGTTGAAGCCGCTCGATCGCGATGGCGAACGGGCACGGACCCGGGCGTGGACCAAAATCAAGTCGGGGACTTGAGGCAAGGCGCCATCTCCCTTGAAGTCACCTCGGCATCGCGCAACATCGAATCCAGGTTCTTCTCGATGTTCTCGCACAGGGCCACCATCTGGATCTCGTGCTCGCTGGCCAGGAACGGGCTCTGCAGGTCGGTGCCGATTTTTTCGATGGCCAGCAGCATGAAGCCGACCACGGTGGAGGCCAGTGGCGTGAACCAGCCCAGGTCCTCGACCAGGCCGATGGGCACGATGATGCAGAACAAGGTGATGAACAGTCGCGGAAACGACACATAGGGATAGGGCAACGGTGTGTTGGCGATCCGCTCCATGCCGCCCTGGCAGTTGGAGATTTCCACCAGGGTCGACTCCAGGCGGGCGAGACGGATGCTGTCCAGTCGCCCGGCCTGATACTCGCGGCTGAGCAATGCGGCCGAACCGTTGAGCAGGTCGTTGGGAAAGTTGTTGGTGTCATGGCGCCGGGCAAAGGCCTCCTCGCCGATCAGCTCGACCACGCCGGGGGCGCAATCCTCCTTCTTCAGGTGTGCCGAGAGGCATTTGACGAACGCCACGTGGCGCCTCAGCAGCACCGCCTTGGCCGGGTTCAAGGTGTCGCCGTCCTGCACCAGGGTCAGCACCTGGCGAGCGAAGCTGCGTGAGTTGTTGACCAGAGCACCCCACAAGGTCCGGGCCTCCCACCAGCGGTTGTAGGCGCTGGAGTTGCGAAAGCTGGTCAGCACCACCAGCGCCGAGCCCAGCAGCGTCAGCGGCATCGACGGCAGGGTCAGCTTGCGCTCGAGAAACAGCATGAAGTCGACGGTGACGATAATGTCCCAGATCAACAGCCAGAACAGCGACCAGCCAACGTAGGTCACCGTCTTGAGCAGGAACCGATACTTGCGAAGGATTGCATTCTGCATAGGGCTCACTCTGGGGAGGACACCTGGGTTCGAATACACTTCGCAACATTGGTTCGCCCATGAATATGTTTCAGAATGCCTCAAAGACCGCTCTGCCAGGCCCGTTGCAGACGTTTGGCCGCTTGTTCGATCGCGCGCTCATCGACGGCGGCGAAACCCAGTACCAGTCCGCTGCCGGGCGCTGGCGCAGAGGGCGTCGCGGCCAGCCAATAGTCGCTCAGCGGGTTGAGCTCGACGTCCACCTCCGCTGCCAACTGCACCAGCTGCGCCTCCCGCACATGGCTGTCGACATCGATTTTCACATGCAGGCCGGCGTCAACCCGGGGCATCGCCGCGCAGCCAGGGATGTCCATCGGCCAGTGCTCCAGCAAGGCATCGCGACGGCTCAAGGCGGCGCGGCGCATGCGCCGGATGTGCCGCTGGAAATGCCCCTGGGCGATGAACTCGGCCATCACCGCCTGGGTGCCGACCTCCGAGCTGCGTACCGCCACCGCCCGGCGACGGCGAAACGGCTCCACCAGCGGCTGCGGCAACACGAGGTAGCCCAGGCGCAACGCCGGAAAGGCCACCTTGCCGAAGGTGCCGACGTAGATCACCCGGCCTTGCCGGTCGAGCGCGGCCAAGGGCGCCAGCGGCGCACCGTTGTAGCGATATTCGCCGTCGTAGTCGTCCTCGATGACCCAGCCCTGGCAGCGCTGCGCCCAGGCCAGCAGCTGCAGCCGGCGCGCCAGGCTCATGGTCACCCCGGTAGGGTATTGATGCGCCGGGGTGACGTAGGCTATCCGGCAATCGGTGATCTGTTCGAGTTCGCTGCACACCAGGCCGTCGTTATCCACAGCCACCCCACGCAGCCGCGCACCGGCGTTGGCGAAGGCATGGCCGGCGGCGCGGTAGCCAGGGTTTTCCACTGCCACGCTGTCGCCGGGCTCCAGCAGCAGCTGTGCACAAAGGCCAATCGCCTGCTGCGCGCCGGTGGTGATCACTATTTGTTCAGCGCTGCAGGACAAGCCTCGTGAACTGCGCAGGTAGGCGGCGATCAGCTCGCGCAGGCGCGGGTCCCCTTCGGCCTCGCCATAACCCAGCTGCCCCAGGTCGGGCTTGCGCCAGAACGCCGCCTGCAGCTTGCTCCAGATGTCGAAAGGGAACAGATCGAAAGCATGAATGCCTACCCGAAACGCTTTCGGCGGACCGCTTCGAGGCAGCGGCAAATGGTTGTTTTTTAGCCGATCAAGGGCGCTGTTCGTCCATACAGGACTGACTGTATCACCAGTTGTTTCGGCGCGATTTGTGGATAACCTTGTTGATAAGGGGGTGGCAAACCCTGTGGACAGTTTTGTGGATAGATTTTCTGGCAGATCGACGAATGTCCCGGCGCCCACCCGGCTGTGGATAAATCCTTCGGCGTACAGCTGTTCGTAGGCGCGCACCACGCTATTGCGCGAGATGCCCAGTACTTGCGCCAGGTCGCGGCTGGCCGGCAGGCGGGTGCCGCGGCCGATCTGGCCGGCAAGCATCCGCGTGCGCAGTTGCTGATACAGCTGCTGGCTCAACCCCAGGCGGCGGTCCAGCAGGATGCCGGAGGGGTCGAAGCCCAGGTTTGATGGGGTCGGCACGGCGATTGGACCTCAGTAAACAGGTAAAAGTGGATCTTACAACGGACCAATCCACAGCCTAGCATGGCCGCATCGCCCGAGGACCCATGCCCATGTACAACCCACGCGCTTTCATCGATGACGACCTGCCCCGCCTACACCAGGTCATCCAGCAGACTCGCCTGGCCATTCTGGTCAGCCAGGGTGCCAGTGGCCTCAACGCCAGCCACCTGCCCCTGCTGCTCGAGCCCGACGCCGGCCCCTGCGGCACCCTGGTCGGCCACCTGGCCCGGGCCAATGCGCAATGGCACGACCTGGCTGCCGGTGCGCCAGCGCTGGTGATCTTCCCCGGTGCCGATGCCTACGTCAGCCCTGCGTTCTACCCGGCCAAGGCCGAACACGGCAAGGTGGTGCCGACCTGGAACTACGTGGCGGTGCACGCCCACGGTCAGGCCGAGATATTCGACGACCCCGAGCGCCTGCTGGCAGTAGTCAGCGCCCTCACCGAACACCACGAGAGCGGTCGCGCCCAACCTTGGGCCGTGAGCGATGCGCCCGCCGACTACATCGCCGGCATGCTCAAGGCCATCGTCGGCCTGCGCCTGCCTATCGAGCGCCTGGAGGGCAAGCGCAAGCTCAGCCAAAACCGCGCCCAGGCGGACATCAACGGCGTGCGCGGGGGCCTGGCGCAAAGTGCCGACCCGCGCGACCAGGCCCTCGCCACCCTCATGAACGACCTTTGAAGGACACACCGCCATGAATTCGACCGTCATTGAAATCCGTCCGGTCAGCGCCGCCGATCACGCTGCCTGGCTGCCCCTGTGGAAGGCGTATCAAGCGTTCTACAAGACCGAAATAGCCGATGCTGTCAGCGCGGTGACCTGGCAGCGTATGCTGGAGCCTGCTGAACCGATCAACGCGGCGTTGGCCTGGCGGAACGGCGAGGCAGTAGGCATGGTCCATTACATCTATCATCGTTCGTGTTGGACGGTGGAGAACTCGTGCTACCTGCAGGATCTGCTGGTAGCCGAAGGGCAGCGCGGGCAAGGTCTCGGTCGACGGTTGATCGAACACGTGTACGCCACCGCGCGTCAGGCCGGCTGCGCCAAGGTGCACTGGCTGACCCATGAAACCAACGCCACGGCCATCGAGCTGTACCAACGCATAGCCGAGCGCCCCGGCTTCATTCAATTTCGCCAGACCCTGCAGGAGCTCTAATGAGTACCGAAGTCGTAGATTGGCACACCGCTAACCCACCGGCCCGTGACACCCTCACCGGCCGCTATATGCGCCTGGAGAAACTCGAGCCCGCGCGCCACAGCGAAGACCTCTGGGAAGTGCTGCAAGGCCCCGACGCCGACCACAGCCTGTGGGACTACCTGCCCTACGGTCCGTTTACCGACCGCGAGAAGTTCGACATCTGGCTCGACGGCTACGCCACCAGCGCCGACCCGCTGGGTTTCTGCGTGATCGACCTGGCCACCGGGCAGGCCCAGGGCATCCTCAGCCTGATGTCCATCGTCGCCCAGCACGGGCGTATCGAAATCGGCCACGTCGCCTTTGGCGCAGTGATGCAGCGCACGCCCAAAGGCACCGAAGCGATCTACCTGCTGGCGAAAATGGCCTTCGCCCAGGGTTACCGGCGCGTGGAGTGGAAGTGCAACGACGCCAACGAACGCTCCAAGCGCGCGGCAGTGCGTTTCGGCTTCAGCCCCGAGGGGGTTTTCCGCCAGCACATGGTGGTCAAGGGGCATAACCGCGACACCGCCTGGTTCTCCATCCTGGACAGCGAGTGGCCGGCCATCGCCCTGGCCTTCGAAGCCTGGCTGGACCCGAAAAACCAGGCCGCGAACGGCCAGGTGAAGAGCCTCGAGCAATTTCGTATCAAGCATTAAATAATTCTGTAAGAAGTAGACGCTATACAGGATGGCCCACTTAGACAGGGCTGTCCTAATGCCATTCGCTCGTCATCGTCTCGCCTTCGTCGTCGCACTGATCACGGCCGCCGGCTACCTGCCGAGCGCCGTCGCTCAGGCGGTGATCATCAGCGGCGCCAGCGGCACCGCGTTGAACCTCACCGGCAGCGACTCGCTGACCGTCACCGCCAGCGGCACCCTGAGCAACGCCGGCAAGGCCGTCACCTTGAAGGACGCCACCAGCGGCGTCGGCGTGGTGATCGACAACAGCGGGCAGATCCGCTCCAGCGGTGGCCGTGCCATCGACAGCAACGGCTCGGTCACACAAGGCCGCAACTACCTGATCAGCAACCGCAGCGGCGCCTTGATCGAAGGCTATGACGATGCCCTGCGCATCAACAGCCTGCTGCCCAGCGGCAGCGTGGTCATCGACAACAGTGGCACTATCCACTCGGCCACCGGCCAGGGCCTGGACCTCGACGCCCTGCGCGGCGGCACCACGACCACGGTCTACAACCGCCTGGGCGGGCTGATCCACGGCGACGCCAGCGACGGCATCAAGACCGGCGCCAACGCCGCCCTGTACAACTGGGGCGAGATATCCACAGGTGACTCGCACACCGACAGCGACAAGTTCGACGGTGTCGACGTCGACTCGGCGAGCAATGTGACGATCTACAACCATGGCCTGATCAGCGGCGGCCGCCATGGCATCACCGCCGACAACGACGCCACCCTGTACAACGACGGCACTGTCATCGGCCGCAACGGCTCGGGCTTCGGTTCCGACGGCAACGGCAGCGTGGTCAACCACGGGCTCATCAGCGGCGACTACAGCGGCCTCAAGGCCAACGGCGATGGCGACGGCGTGGACATCGACCTGGTTGCCCACATCGAGAACTACGGCACCATCCGCGGCACCGGGGCCGGCGGCGTCGACAAGAACGGCTTCACCAACCACAGCGAGGGCATCGCCATCGGCGGTGGCTATGTGTACAACGCCGCCGGCGCGCTGGTCAGCGGCGCCGACAATGCCATGCTGGTCGACGATGGCAGCTCCGGCGGTGGCGTGGCGGCCACCCACCTGGAGAACTACGGCACCATCGAGGGCCGCAACGGCTTCGGCGTGCAACTCAAGGGCGACTTCGCCGACAGCGTCATCAACGGCGGCCTGATCAGCGGCAGCAATGGCCTGGCACTGGACCTGGGCGGCGGCGACGACAGCCTGACGCTGCGCAGCGCCAGCCGCTTCGTCGGTCTGGTGGACGGCGGCAGCGGCTATGACCAGTTGATTCTCGACGATGCTGCCGGGGGCAGCTTCGGCGCCAGCCAGAATTTCGAATGGCTGAAAGTCGCCAGTGGCAGCTGGACCCTGACCGGCGCGGGGGATTTCGGCAGCGGTGGCGAAGTGCTGGGCGGCGCACGGCTGAACAACCTTGGCGGCATCGCCGGTACCCTCACGGTGGACAACGGCGGGGTGTACGCAGGCGGTGGCACAGTCGGCAACCTGGTGGTCAACGGCACGATGCTGACCAACAGCACCCTGGGCACTGCAAAGGTCACGGGCAACCTGACCCTGGGCAGCGGCGCGACCCTGGCGTATGGCGTCAATGCCGATGGCAGCAGTGCGCCGGTGGTGGTGGGCGGCACCGCAGCGTTGAACGGTGCGACCCTGGAGGTCCAGCCCAGCCCCGGCCAGTACCCCTGGCAGAACCGCTACACGGTGTTACAGGCCGGGGCGGTGAGCGGCACCTTTGGCCAGGTCACCAGTGACTACGCCTTCCTCACCCCTTCCCTGAGCTACAGCGCCACCCAGGTCAACCTGGACTACAAGCGCAACGACGTCGCCTTCGCCGACCTCGCCACCAGCACCAGCGCGGCCAGTGCCGCCCGCAGCCTGACCCGCCTGGGCAGCGGCAGTACGCTGTACAACGCACTGCTCAATACCAGCACGGCCAGCGCCGGGGGCGCTTTGCAACAGCTGGCGGCCAGCAGCAACGCCAGCCTCGGCTCCGCGACCCAGGCCGGCACCGCTCAAGTCGGCAGCAGCATGCTCGCGGCCATGCGCCAGCTGGGCAGCGGTGCCGGCATGCTGGTGGGCATGGCCGACCAGGACACCCCGCAACTGGCCGCCACCGGCGTACCGGCTGCGGCGCGCAACCTCAACGACCCCAACGCTCTGGGCCGCCTGTGGCTGCAAGGCCTGGGCAGCTACGGCAAGCTGGACGGCGAAAACGGCGGCAGCTCGTTGCAACAACGCACCCGCGGCAGTGTGTTGGGCCTGGACTGGGCGTTGACCCCGGACTGGCGCCTGGGCGTGCTGGGGGGATATTCGCGCACCGAGCTGGACGCCAGCGGCATGAGCGGCCAGGTCGACAGCTGGCACCTGGGCGCCTACGCCCTGCATCAGGCCGGCCCGCTGGCCCTGCGCCTGGGCGCCGCCTACAGCGGCAACGACGGCAGCAGCAAACGCAGCGTGGCCTTCAACGGTTTCAGCGACACCCCGCGAGGCGACTACCACGGCAACAGCCAGCAGGCCTTCGCCGAGCTGGGCTACGCCATGGGCAGCGGGCGCCTGAGCGCCGAGCCGTTCGCCAACCTTGGCTACCAGCGCAACCAGCGCGACGGCTATCGCGAAAAAGGCGGCGCCGCCGCGCTGGACGTCGACAGCCAGACCCAGGACAACTTCACCAGCACCTTCGGCCTGCGCCTGGCGCAGCTGCGGCAATTGGCCAACGGCATGAGCCTGACCCCGCGCGCCAGCCTCGGCTGGCGGCACGCCTACGGTGATGTCGACACCCGCACGCGCCAGGCTTTCATCGAGGGCGGCAGTGCGTTCAATGTGCAAGGCTCGGCGCTCGATCGCGACAGCCTGATGATCGAGGCCGGGCTGGACCTGGGCCTGACCGCGCGGCAAAGCCTGGGCCTGGGGTATGACGGCGAGATCGGCAGCAACAGCCGCAACCATGCCGTGGTCGGGGAGTATCGGTTGCGTTTCTGATAAGCCTGCAGGACCTGATGCGCAAAAAAAGGGAGGCCAAAGCCTCCCGAGGTCATGCGTTGCGGGGCAAAGCCGATCAGCCTTCGATCTCCACCAGAATCTCCCCGGGGTTGACCCGGTCGCCCTTGGCCACATGGATCGCGACCACCTTGCCGGCGATGGCTGCCTGCACCTCGGTCTCCATCTTCATGGCTTCGGTGATCAACACCGCCTGCCCGGCCTTGATCACATCGCCTTCCTTGACCAGCACGTCGACGATATTGCCCGGCATTGTCGTGCTGACATGACCCGGCGCGCTGGCCTGGTTGCGTTTGTTGCCGCCACTGGCGGCGACGAACTCGTTGAGCGGTTCGAACACCACCTCTTCCGGCATGCCGTCGATGGACAGATAGAAGTGGCGCTTGCCCTCGGCCTTGACCCCGACCCCGGTGATGTCCACTCGGTAACTCTCGCCATGCACATCGATGATGAACTCGGTCGGCACGCCCTCGCCGCCCGCCTTGGCCGCCGCGCCCGGCTGTGGAATCGGCAGCAGCACTTCAGGGGCCAGGGTGCCCGCCGCGCGCTCTTCCAGGAACTTGCGTCCGATGTCCGGGAACATGGCGTAGGTCAGCACGTCCTCCTCGGTCTTCGCCAGCGTGCCGATCTCCGCGCGCAGCTTGACCATCTCCGGCTTGAGGAGGTCGGCCGGACGTACGTCGATCACCTCTTCGCTGCCGATGGCCTGGCGGCGCAGCTGCTCGTTGACCGCTCCCGGGGCCTGGCCGTAGCCGCCTTGCAGGTACAGCTTCACCTCGTTGGTGATGGTCTTGTAGCGCTCGCCGGCCAGCACGTTGAAGAAAGCCTGGGTGCCGACGATCTGCGAGGTCGGCGTGACCAGCGGCGGGAAGCCGAGGTCTTCACGCACCCGCGGGATCTCCGCCAGCACCTCGCCCATGCGGCTCAGGGCGCCCTGCTCCTTGAGCTGATTGGCCAGGTTGGAAATCATCCCACCAGGCACCTGGTTGACCTGCACGCGGGTGTCCACCGAGGTGAATTCGCTTTCGAACTGGTGGTACTTCTTGCGCACGGCATAGAAGTACAGGCCGATCTCCTGCAGCAGTTCCAGGCTCAGGCCGGTGTCGTAGGGGCTGCCCTTGAGCGCCGCGACCATCGACTCGGTGCCCGGGTGGCTAGTGCCCCAGGCGAAGCTGGAGATGGCCGTGTCGATGTGGTCGACGCCGTTTTCCACGGCCTTGAGCTGGCACATGGCGGCCAGGCCGGCGGTGTCGTGGGAGTGGATGAACACCGGCAGCGACTGTTCGGCCTTGAGCGCCTTGACCAGCTCGCCCGTGGCGAACGGCGTGAGCAGGCCGGCCATGTCCTTGATGGCCACCGAGTCGCAACCCATGGCCTCCATCTGCCGGGCCTGCTCCACGAAGGCCTCGATGGTGTGCACCGGGCTGGTGGTGTAGGCGATGGTGCCCTGGGCGTGCTTGCCGGCCGCTTTCACCGCCTCGATGGCTACGCGCAGGTTACGCACGTCGTTCATCGCATCGAAGATGCGGAACACGTCGATGCCGTTGCTCGCCGCCTTGGCCACGAAGGCACGGACCACGTCATCGCTGTAGTGCCGGTAGCCGAGCAGGTTCTGCCCGCGCAGGAGCATCTGCAGGCGTGTGTTGGGCAGTGCTGCGCGCAGCTGGCGCAGGCGCTCCCAGGGGTCTTCCTTGAGAAAGCGCACGCAGGCGTCGAAGGTTGCGCCGCCCCAGACTTCCAGCGACCAGTAGCCGACCTTGTCGAGCTTGTCGCAGATCGGCAGCATGTCCTCGGTGCGCATGCGGGTGGCCAGCAGGGACTGGTGGGCGTCGCGCAGGATTGTGTCGGTTACAAAAATCTTCTTCATGGTCGTATTCCTTACAAGCCGGCGTGGGCGGCAATAGCGGCGGCAATGGCCAGGGCCAGCTCTTCGGGTTTGCGCTTGATCGAGTAGTTGGTCAGCTGCGGATGGCTCTCGACGAAGCTGGTATTGAACTGGCCGCTGCGAAATTCCGGATTGCGCAGGATTTCCTGGTAGTACGCGGCCGTGGTCTTGACCCCTTGCAGGCGCATGTCGTCGAGGGCGCGCAGGCCGCGGTCCATGGCTTCTTCCCAGGTCAACGCCCAGACCACCAGCTTGAGGCACATGGAGTCGTAGTACGGCGGGATGGTGTAGCCGGTGTAGATCGCCGTGTCGGTGCGCACGCCTGGACCGCCGGGCGCGTAATAACGGGTGATTTTGCCGAAGCTGGGCAGGAAGTTGTTCTTCGGGTCTTCGGCATTGATGCGAAACTGCAGGGCAAAGCCGCGGTGGACGATGTCTTCCTGCTTGACCGACAGCGGCAGGCCCGAGGCGATGCGGATCTGCTCGCGGACGATATCGATACCGGTGATTTCTTCGGTGATGGTGTGCTCGACCTGCACCCGGGTGTTCATCTCCATGAAGTACACCTCGCCCTCGGCAAGCAGGAACTCCACGGTGCCGGCATTCTCGTAGCCCACCGCCCTGGCCGCGCGCACCGACAGGTCGCCGATGTAGGCGCGCTGTTCGGGGGTCAGCTGTGGGCTGGGGGCGATCTCGATAAGCTTCTGGTTGCGCCGCTGGATCGAGCAGTCGCGCTCGAACAGGTGCACCACGTTGCCGAAACTGTCACCCAGCACCTGGGCCTCGATGTGCTTGGGGTTGACGATGCACTTCTCGAGGAACACCTCGGCCGAGCCGAAGGCCTTGGTCGCTTCGGAGATGACCCGGGGAAAGGCTTGTTCCAGCTCCTCGCGGCTGTTGCAGCGGCGGATGCCGCGGCCGCCACCGCCGGAGGTGGCCTTGAGCATCACCGGGTAGCCGATGCGATCACCCTCGACCAGCGCCTCGTGAATGTCGGCGACATTGCCTTCGGTGCCGGGGGTGACTGGCACGCCGGCCTGGATCATGCTGCGCCGGGCCTCGGTCTTGTCGCCCATGCGGCGGATGACATCAGCCGAGGGGCCGATGAATTTCACCCCGCGTTGCGCGCAGATCTCCGCCAGCTCGGCATTTTCCGACAGAAAGCCGTAGCCTGGATGCAACGCATCACAGCCGGTCTCCACGGCCAGATTGACCAGTTTGCGCGGGTTCAGGTAGCCGGCCAAGGGCTCGGCACCAATGCTGTGAGCTTCGTCGGCACGTTTGACGTGCAAGGCGTGGCGGTCGGCTTCGGAGTAGATAGCCACCGACCGGATGCCCATTTCCGCGCAGGCTCGCACGATTCTTACGGCGATCTCGCCACGGTTGGCGATCAGGATCTTTTTTATCACTTTGGACGTTCCTCGACCGAATCAATCGAACCGGGCTGAGCCGGTTGCCTTGTCACCATAGTCGTGCCCAGTGATTAACAAAAATCAATATTTGTTGGGGGTGCCATAAGCTAAAGCTTATAGTTGCACGAACGTGCCGCGATCATGCGGCGAACCCGGGGGTGTGACAGCGTGCGAAAGTCTCTCATGCGAATGACTCTGCGCCAGTTGCAGGTCTTCAACGAAGTCTGCGATCTGCGTTCCTACAGCCGGGCAGCCGAGGAAATGTCCCTGACTCAGCCAGCGGTGAGCCTGCAGATTCGCCAGTTGGAAGAGCTGGTGGGCCAGCCGTTGTTCGATTATGTCGGCAAGAAGCTCTACCTCACGGAGGCGGCCCAGGCATTGCAGCGCGCCAGCCGGGACATCTTCGGGCGCCTGGAAAACCTCGACATGCAGCTGGCGGACCTGCAGGGCTCGCTGCAAGGCCAGCTGAAGCTGGCAGTGGAGTCCAGCGCCAAGTATTTCGTGCCGCACCTGTTCGCAGCCTTCAAGCGCCAGCACCCGGAGGTCAACCTGCAGCTGAGCGTGGTCAACCGCGCTCAGGCAATCCGCCGCCTGGCCGACAACCGCGATGACCTGACGGTGATGTCAATGGTGCCCCAGGACATGGGCCTGGACTTCATGCCGTTTCTCAACAACCCCATCGTCGCCGTGGCCACCCCCGAGCATCCCCTCAGCCAATTGGCCCAGCTGCGCCTGCAGGACCTGGAACCCTGGACCTTGCTGGTGCGCGAACAGGGCTCGGGAACGCGCATGGCGTGCGAGGAGTACTTCAAGGAGAAACGCGTGCACTTCAGCCAGACGCTGGAAGTGGCGTCGGCCGACGCCCAGCGCGAGTGCGTGATCGCCGGCCTGGGGGTGGCCCTGCTGACCCGGCATGCGGTCAACCTGGAGTTGGCCACCGGAGCGCTCAAGGAGCTGGCCGTTGAAGAACTGCCGTTGTATCGCAGCTGGTGCGTGGTGCAGGCCAAGGCCCGGCGCCAGTCACCGGTGGCGCTGGCCTTCCAGGCCTTCATCCGCGCCGAACGGGCGCAGATCAGCGTGCTTGCTGGGCGTTTTGATGGTCTGCCGAAGGGGCTTCCTGCCAGTAGTTGAGGTCGGGATAGTCGGCGATTTCGCTGAGCAGGCGGCGCTGCTCGCTGTGGCTTTCGATGGCCCGGCGAAATTCCATGCGACGCTGGTCTTCCTGTTGACGCCGGGTCTTGCTGCTGGACGGTTGCTGCGCGTCTTCGTGATTACGAGCCATGCCCTGTCTCCCAGTTCGAGTTCGGAGAGCCTAGAGTGGCGGTCGCGGATGACGGTTTGAGGGCAGCTTGGTGAAGTTTTGTGGTGCTGGCAGGCTCTGGTGTACGAGGGCTCCAAGCGACCTCGAATCTAGTCGTCCAGCGCCTTGTGCGACTTGGGCGACAGCCGCAGGCTGCGCAGGCTGCGTTTGACGCTCTTGAGGTGATTGACCAGGGTCGGCCCACGGGCCATGGCCACGCCCATGGCCAGCACGTCGATCACCACCAGGTGAGCGATGCGCGAGGTCAACGGCGTGTAGATTTCGGTGTCCTCGTGCACGTCGATCGCCAGGTTGACGGTGGACAGCTCGGCCAGGGGCGTCTGGCTCGGGCACAGAGTGATCAGCGAGGCGCCGCTCTCACGCACCAGGTTGGCGGTAATCAGCAGGTCCTTGGAGCGCCCGGATTGGGAAATGCAGATCGCCACGTCGGTAGGCTTGAGGGTCACCGCCGACATCGCCTGCATGTGCGGGTCGGAATAGGCAGCCGCAGTCAGCAGCAGGCGGAAGAACTTGTGCTGGGCATCGGCCGCCACCGCGCCCGAGGCACCGAAACCGTAGAACTCCACGCGCTGCGCTGCCGCCATGGCGGTCACCGCGCGCTGCAGGGCTTCGGGGTCGAGCTTCTCGCGCACTTCGATCAGGGTGTGCAAGGTGGTGTCGAAGATCTTCAGGCTGTAGTCAGCCACCGAGTCGTCTTCGTGGATGGCGAACTGACCGAAGCTCGCGCCGGCTGCCAGGCTCTGCGCCAGCTTGAGCTTGAGGTCCTGAAAACCGGTGCAACCAATCGCCCGGCAGAAGCGCACGATGGTCGGCTCACTGATGCCGACATGATGCGCCAGGTCCGCCATGGAGCTGTGCATGACCGCCGCCGGGTCGAGCAGCACGTGGTCTGCGACCTTGAGTTCCGACTTGCGCAAGAGATGGCGCGACTGGGCAATGTGTTGCAAGAGGTTCAAGGGCAGGACTCAGTTATTATTTGACGGACCGGCAGCAGCGGACCGGGGGAAACATTCTTGTAGTTATACTACATGACCTTGTTTTCGCACAGTCAAAGTGCTGACGCAGACCGGACAAAATGCCGGACTCCCGTCACTTTCACTGCCAGGCCCCCAGCGGCTCCCCTTGCTGCTCGCTGACCAGCATCGCCGCCAGTGCCTGCGCCGACAGCGGCTCACTGATCAGGTAGCCCTGCACTTCGTCGCAACCGTGCTCGCGCAGGAAGCTCAATTGGGCCTGGGTCTCCACGCCCTCGGCAACTACTTGCAGCTTGAGCTGGTGGGCCATGGAAATGATCGCCTGAATGATCGCCGCGTCCTGCTCGCCTTCCTCCAGGCCGCGAATGAACGCCTGGTCGATCTTCACGTAATCCACCGGGAAGCGCTTGAGGTAGCTCAGGGAAGAATAGCCGGTGCCGAAATCGTCGATGGTCATTTTCACGCCCAGTGTCTGCAACTGGCGGAAGATCGAGATGACGTGTTCGACGCTGTCGAACAGCCGCGTCTCGGTCAGCTCCAGCTCCAGCAGCGGGCCAGGCAGCCCGGTGTCTTCGAGCACCTGGCGGACCATGCTGAGCAGCTTGCCCTGGCGTAGCTGATACACCGACAGGTTGACCGACACGCGCACGTCGGGCAGACCGATGCGTTGCCACTCGCGCACCTGCCAGCAGGCCTGGCGCAAGACCTTTTCGCCGATCTGATTGATCAGCCCGGTCTCCTCGGCCAGGGCAATGAACTCGCCGGGGCCGATCAGCCCGCGCACCGGATGGCGCCAGCGTACCAGCGCCTCGGCGGCGTCCAGACGTTGCAGGCGCAGGTTGAGCTTGGGCTGGTAGAAAACCTCCAGCTGGTCCTCCTCGATAGCCTTGCGCAGCTGGTTTTCCAGCTGCAGCCGCTCGACATTGGTGGCGCGCAGGCTCTCGGTGAAGAATTCGAAGATATTGCCGCCCAGGTGTTTGGCCTGGCGCATGGCCATGTTGGCCTGGCTGAGCAGTTCCGGCACCTCGCGGGCATTCTCCGGCAGCAGGCTGATGCCTACCGATGCGCTGACCACCACCTCTTCGTCATCGATCCAGTGCGGCGCCCGCAGTTTGCCCAGCAGGCGATCGGTAACCCGGGCCAGACTCGACAGGCTGGCGTAGGCGTCGAACAGCACACCGAACTCGTCACCGGACAGCCGCGCAATGGCCACTGCCTCGGGCAAGGCGCTGCCGATGCGCCGGGCCACCTCACGCAGCACCTGGTCGGCACTCTCGTGGCCGAAGCTGGCGTTGATGATCTTGAAACGGTCCAGGTCAATGTGCAGCAGGGCCAGGCTGCGGCCGCCCTGGCGTACCCGTTGGTGGGCCTCGCGCAGACGCTCGCGGAACAGCGTGCGGTTGGCCAGCCCCGTCAGCTCGTCGAAGTGGCTGAGGTAGCGCATGCGCTCCTCGGATTCGCGGCGCTCGGACAGGTCGGCGAAATAGGCCACGATATTGATGGTCTTGCCCTGGTTGTCGCGCACGGTATTGAGCTGCAGCCACTGCGGGTAGAGCTGGCCGTCCTTGCGGGTTTCCATCAGTTCGCCCTGCCAGGTGCCCTGCTGGGCCAGGGCCTTCTGGATTTGCGTGAGGTGGCGGCGGGCGTCGTGGCTGCTGGGTAGTTCTGCTACATATTTGCCGATGACGTCCTCGGCGGGAAACCCGGTGACCCGGGTAAAGGCCTGGTTCACCGCCAGCATCCGGTAGCTGCCATCGAGCACGGCGATGCCCTCGCTGGCTGCATCGAACACCGTGGCGGCCAGCCGCTGCTGCTCCTCGAGGACCTTGCTGGCACTGATGTCGCGGCGCGTGCCGGCCATGCGCGTGACCCGCCCGGAGGGCGCATGCTCGACCGCGCGACCGCGGTCTTCCAGCCAGACCCAGTGGCCGTCGCGATGGCGAATGCGGTACTGCACCCGATAATCCTCGGTACGCCCGCGCAAGTGGCCGCGCAGGGCCTGCTTGAGCACCGGCAGGTCCTCGGGGTGCAGCAGCGGCAACAGGTGTTCGAGCATGGTTGCCGGGTGCTCCGGCTCGACCCCCAGCAGCTCCTTGAGGTGGCTGTGGTGCACCTCATCGCTCACCAGGTTCCAGTCCCACAGGCCAAGGGCACTGGCGTCCAGCGCCATGGCCAGCCGCTCCTCGCTCTTGCCCAGCGCCTGGTTGGCGGCGTCGAGGTCAGCGCTGCGCTCGGCCACCCGCCGCTCCAGGCTGACCTGTGCCTCGCGCAAGGCCGCTTCCACCAAGCGGCGTTGATCGATCTCCTCGGCCAGCTCCTGATTCAACAGCTCACTGCGGCTCTGCGCCGCCTGCAGGTGGGTGATCAGCTCCTGGTTGTGGAACCGTCGCAGCAGGCTGCGCTCGATCAGCCGGTGTACCTGCCAGGCGACCACGAACAATGCCACCAGCAGGATCAGCCCAAGCCAGCCCCAGCCATGCTGGCTGGGGTCGTCGATATAAATGAAGGAGTAGACGATCGGCGGGACCAGGCACGGCAGTGCGAAACTGAGAAAACCCGGCAGGCTGACCGCGTAAGCCACGCTGGCCGAGAGGGTTGCCGCGCCCAACAGGCCGAAGACCCAGGCCTGTTGGGCGAAATTGTCTGCCGGCACCAGGGCGATGGCCGCACAGCCCAGGGTCAGGCCGCTGGTGGCCGAGCCCAGCATGAAGGTGCGCAACCACAGCGGGTTGGCCTGGCGTTCAGGCTGCGCCGAATCGAACGCTGCCACCTGGATGACTCGCAGCGCGGTCAAGGCCATCAACCAGACCAGCCAGGCGCTGACCACCAGATAATGCCGAGGGGCGGCCAGCAACCAGGCGCAGAGCAGGCCATTGACCAGCATGAACAGCGTCGGCAGCAGTGACCCTTGATAGAGCATGCGCGTGCGTTCGAGCGCCAATTGCCCGATAAAGGCGCTGCCGCTCGCACCGGCGAATGGTTCAGATGTGTCTGGCACGCGGGTTTGGCGAATCATTGGCGGTAGTCTGTATTGTCTGCTGCTAAGCCTTGCAAGGAGCATACACAAGCAGGGCATGGGACCAAAGTGGCCATTTATTATTGACCGATTGAATGCGGCGTTTGCTCCCAAGTCATTGCGCACCCTAAAATGCCGGAATGCGCGATGACCTCTCCCTTCTGCTGAACTCCCTCAACGATGCCCAACGGCAGGCCGTAGCGGCCCCGCTCGGGCGCCAACTGGTGCTGGCCGGTGCCGGCTCGGGCAAGACCCGGGTGCTGGTGCACCGGATTGCCTGGCTGATCCAGGTCGAAAACGCCTCGCCACACTCGGTGCTGTCGGTGACCTTCACCAACAAGGCGGCCGCCGAGATGCGCCAGCGTATCGAGCAGCTGATGGGCATCAACCCGGCCGGCATGTGGGTGGGCACCTTCCACGGCCTGGCGCATCGCTTGCTGCGGGCGCACTGGCAGGAGGCCGGGCTCAAGCAGAATTTCCAGATCCTGGACAGCGACGACCAGCAGCGCCTGGTCAAGCGGGTGATGCGCGAGCTGGGTCTCGACGAGCAGCGCTGGCCCGTACGCCAGGCCCAGTGGTTCATCAACGGGCAGAAGGACGAGGGCCTGCGCCCGCAGAATATCCAGCCCGGTGGCGATCTGTTCCTGGCGACCATGCGTTCGATCTACGAAGCCTACGAGGCGGCCTGCGACCGCGCCGGGGTCATCGACTTTTCCGAGCTGCTGCTGCGCGCGCTGGACCTGTGGCGCAACAACCAGGGTCTGCTGGAGCACTACCAGCGGCGTTTCCGCCACGTGCTGGTGGACGAATTCCAGGACACCAACGCCGTGCAGTACGCGTGGCTGCGGCTGCTCGCCAAGGGCGGCGACAGCCTCATGGTGGTGGGCGACGACGATCAGTCGATCTACGGTTGGCGTGGGGCGAAAATCGAAAACATTCACCAGTACTCTGCCGATTTCCCCGATTCGCAGATGATCCGCCTGGAGCAGAACTACCGCTCCACCGCCGGCATCCTGAAAGCAGCCAACGCCTTGATCGCCAACAACAGCGGGCGCCTGGGCAAGGAACTCTGGACCGAAGACGGCGACGGTGAACCGCTGAGCCTGTACGCCGCATTCAACGAACACGACGAAGCGCGGTACGTGGTGGAAACCATCGAAAGCGCGCTCAAGACCGGCCTGGCACGCAGCGACATCGCCATCCTCTACCGCTCCAACGCCCAGTCGCGGGTGCTGGAAGAAGCCTTGCTGCGTGAACGCATCCCGTACCGCATCTACGGTGGCCAGCGCTTCTTCGAGCGCGCGGAAATCAAGAACGCCATGGCCTACCTGCGCCTGCTCGATGGCCGCGGCAACGATGCCGCGCTCGAGCGGGTAATCAATGTGCCACCGCGCGGCATCGGCGAAAAAACCGTCGAGGCTATCCGCGAGCACGCCCGCCACGCCAGGTTGTCGATGTGGGAAGCCATGCAGCAGCTGGTGACCAACAAGGGCCTGACCGGCCGCGCCGGCAACGCCATCGGCGCCTTCACCGCGCTGATTGAAGACCTCGCCACGCGCACCGCCGAGCTGCCGCTGCACAGCATGACCCAGCTGGTCATCGAACATTCCGGGTTGATCACCTATCACCAGGAAGAAAAAGGCGAGAAAGGCCAGGCTCGGGTGGAAAACCTCGAGGAACTGGTCAGCGCCGCGCGCAACTTCGAGACCGCTCCGGAGGACGACGAGCTGACGCCGCTGGCCGCCTTCCTTGGCCACGCCTCGCTGGAAGCCGGGGACGCCCAGGCCGATGAGCATGAAGACAGCATCCAGCTGATGACACTGCACAGCGCCAAGGGCCTGGAATTCCCTTATGTGTTCCTGGTGGGTATGGAAGAAGGGCTGTTCCCGCACAAGATGAGCCTGGAAGAGCCTGGCCGACTGGAAGAGGAACGACGCCTGGCCTATGTCGGCATCACCCGGGCCATGCAGCAATTGGTGATGTCCTACGCTGAAACGCGGCGACTGTACGGCAGCGAGACCTACAACAAGGTGTCGCGCTTTGTCCGTGAAATTCCTCCCGGGCTGGTCCAGGAAGTGCGGCTGTCCAACAGCGTCAGCCGTCCTTTCAGCAGCCCGCAGCAGCAGACCTCCAGCCTGTTCGGTGGCGCCGCCATCCCGCAGACCGCCTTCAGCCTCGGCCAGCGCGTACAGCATTCGGTGTTCGGCGAGGGCGTGATCCTCAACTTCGAAGGCTCCGGCGCCCAGGCCAGGGTGCAGGTCAACT
The DNA here is from genome assembly GCF_034059295.1 of Pseudomonas sp. HR96. NCBI lineage: Bacteria > Pseudomonadati > Pseudomonadota > Gammaproteobacteria > Pseudomonadales > Pseudomonadaceae > Pseudomonas > Pseudomonas sp. HR96. The sequence goes on along the minus strand of NZ_CP139141.1, from coordinate 174,960 downwards.
TCGCCGAGGGCAGCAAGTGGTTGATGCTGGGGTATGCCAAGCTGGAGGCGTTGTAGGGGTTTGGCCTGTCTTGAGGCTGTGATCGCCTCTCGAGTGGCGCGACCAAGCCGGGCGCTTGGACGCCTCACCGCTAATTTGTAGGAAATTTCTGATATTTCTGTAGTCCATGTAACGGCTAGAAACACTCTGTCGCTGGTCATGCACGGTACTCCTGTGCAACATGGCCTGCGTGCAATCACCAAGGACTTCCTTATGCAACGTTTTCTCAGCATCGCCCTGGCGCTGATCATCGGTCTGACGATGAGCCTCGACGCCCAGGCCAAGCGCTTCGGCGGCGGCAAGAGCTTCGGCGCGGCGCCGACTCACCAGACCCGCCAGGCTGCCCCTACCTCGCCAAGCGCCGGCCCTGCGGCCGCAGGCGCCGCTGCTCCGGCGGCCGCTGGTGGCGCATCGCGCTGGCTGGGCCCATTGGCCGGCATCGCCGCCGGTGGTCTGCTGGCTTCGATGTTCATGGGCGGTGGCTTCTCCGGGGGCGGTTTCCTCGACATCATCATCCTCGGCATCATTGCCTTCATGATCTTCCGCTTCATTGCCGCCCGTCGCCGCAAGTCGCCGGAATTCGCCTCTACCGCTGCCGCCGGTGCCGGCGCGCCGTATCAGCGTGAAATCAATCCGCAGGCACAACAGGCTTCGATCTTCGGTGGCTCGGCTGCGCCACTGGCTTCCGCTCGTCCGGCGCTCAACGCTCCGGCGTGGTTCAACGAACAGAGCTTCCTGGCCGCTGCGCGCAACCATTTCCAGTCGCTGCAGCAGCATTGGGACGCCAACGAGATGGACAAGATCGCCGAGTTCGTCACCCCGCAAATGCTGCAGTTCCTCAAGCAGGAACGTGCTGACCTGGGTGACGGCTTCCAGTCGACCTACATCGACGACCTGTCGGTGGTGCTCGACGGCGTCGATGATCGGGCCGACAAGACCATCGCCACCCTGACCTTCAGCGGCGTCTCCAAGACCTCGCGGTTCGACAAGGGCGAGGCCTTCAGCGAAAGCTGGAACATGGAACGTCCACAAGGCGAGAACCAGCCTTGGCTGGTCGCCGGTATCCGCCAGAACGGCTGAGCCTGACGCGTTGCACAAAAACCCCGGACTTGCTCCGGGGTTTTGCATTCCTGCCTTTGCAGCTAAGGTATAAAGCGCTACGCGTAATCTTGTCAGAGGAAACAATCGTGGAAGAAGTCATCGAGCAACTCCGAGAAGCCAACGAGCCGGTGCCCGTGCCCCTGGAATTACCGGACGAAGACCAGTTGGTGGAAATTGAAGAACAGCTGTTCATCAACATCCCTTTCGTCTTCAAGGAGTTTCTGCTCACCGTCAGCGACGTGGTCTACGGCAGCCTGGAACCGGTCACCGTGACTGACCCGCAGTCGCATACCTACTTGCCGGAGGTCGCCGCTACCGCCTGGGACATTGGTGTGCCTCGCGAGTTGATTCCTATCTGCCAGGACGGCGAGGACTACTACTGCGTCGAGGAAGACGGCACCGTGGTGCTGTGGTCCGGCGAAGAAGAGCTGGTCACCGAAGACAGCTGGGAGTCGGTGTGGCACTGGGCGCGGGACGTCTGGCTGGAAAGCTGATCGCCAGCGGTCAGTGGTCGGGCCGCTCCAGGGTTTCCAACAGCGCCAGCTGCATGCGCGTATGAACCCGGATGAACCATCGCCACAACAGGGCTGCCACCCCGGCAGCCAGCGCGCCGATGATTACCAGCAATTCCAGCGTCGGCAGGATGCTCGCCGACAGCGCCGCCAGCAGCAGGAAAATCAGCAGCAACGACAGCAAGGGAATCACCTCGGCCACCACGCGCCGTACCCGCTGGGTATGGCGCCCAGCCATCTCTGCCTTGACCCCCAGCTCTGCCAGCAACAGAGAAAGCGCCTTGAGCTTGCAATAGGCCGCGATAAGGAACGGCAGCGATAGCAACAGCGCGCCGCCCCACACCAGCGCCTTCTGCCGGCTTTCCACCCCCACCCAGTCGTACAACCAGGCGCCCAGGCTCTCGACGAAATACGCCCCGCTGACAAAGATCGCCACGACCAGCGCCAGGTTGACCCCGACCTGCAGCACGATGCGCCGGATCATTGTTGCCAGCGCCGCACTCTGACCCTGCGGCTGAATGCTGCGCAGCCACTCACCGTACATGCGCAGTACCCGCGCGACTCGGCGCGGCATGGCCCGGGAGAGCATCAGCGCGAACGGGTCGGCGGCGCGAATCAGGTACGGCGTGGTCAGGGTCGTCAGGACCGACACGGCCACCGCCACCGGGTAAAGGAAATGGCTGGTCACCTGCAGGCTGATGCCCAGTGCGGCGATGATGAACGAGAATTCGCCGATCTGGGACAAGCCCATCCCGACGCGCAGCGAAGTACGTCCATCGTTGCCCGCCAGGAATGCGCCCAGCCCGCAGGAGACGATCTTGCCAACAATGACCGCCGCCGAGATCACCGCAATGGGCCAGGCGTATTCAACGAGCACCTGGGGGTCGATCAACAGGCCGATGGCAACGAAGAATATTGCGCTGAACATGTCGCGCAGCGGTGCCACCAGGCGCTCTATCTGCTGCAGCTGGCGAGCCTCGGCCATGATTGCGCCGATCAGGAAGGCGCCCAGCACCATGCTGTACTCCAGTTTGACCACCAGCAGGCAAAAGCCGAAGCACAGCCCCAGCACCGTCACCAGCAGCACCTCGTCACTCTGGAAGCGTGCCACGTAGGCCAGCACCTTGGGCACCAGAACGATACCCACCACCAGCGCCACGACCATGAACAGCGAGAGCTTGCCCAGGGTCGACGCCACTTCACCGGAGCTGACCGACCCGCTGACCGCCAGCCCGGACAGCAGCGCGATGATGCCGATTCCCAGGATGTCTTCGACGATCAGCACGCCAAAGATCAGCTGCGCGAAGCGTTGGTCTTTCATTTTCAGGTCGGTGAGCGCCTTGACGATGATGGTGGTCGACGAGATGGCCAGGATGGCGCCAAGGAACATCGCATCCATGTTGCTCCAACCAAACCATTGGCCGATCGCGTAGCCCAGCCAGATCATCAGGCCTATTTCCAGAAACGCCGCAATGAACGCCGTGGCGCCCACCTTGAACAGCTTGCCGAGGCTGAACTCCAGCCCCAGACAGAACATCAGGAAGATGACCCCCAGTTCGGCCAGGGTACGGATGGTGTCTTCGTCGTGAATCAGGCTGAAGGGCGGCGTATGCGGACCTATGATCAGTCCCGCAACGATGTAGCCCAGCACCACCGGTTGCTTGAGACGGTGGAATACTACGGTGACGACGCCTGCGATCAGCATGATTACTGCCAGATCCTGAATGAAAGCTATGGCATGCATGGCAGGCTCCCTGTCACCGGAAATGTCTTCCCCTGGAATCTGCGAGGTTAGCACCCGAGACAGCGCGGCAAGGGTCGGTGCAATATATGGAAACAGTTCAGCCTGCAGGCTGGAGGATCACGAGTGACCTGGCGGCGCTGCCGCTCGTCCGCTCTACCGAGTCCTGTAAATATGCCAAAGCGCCAGCATTCGGCGCGGCTTAATTCCACGCAAACCGATCGTGAGCCTGATATGGAACCCGGAAACGCCCAGTTATCGATGACCGTCCTGATGACGCCCGACATGGCCAACTTCTCCGGCAATGTGCATGGTGGCACCCTGCTCAAGTACCTCGATGAAGTGGCCTATGCCTGCGCCAGCCGCTATGCCGGCCGCTACGTGGTGACCTTGTCGGTGGACCAGGTGATCTTTCGCGAGCCGATTCACGTCGGCGAGTTGGTCACCTTCCTGGCCTCGGTCAACTACACCGGCAACACCTCGATGGAGGTAGGCATCAAGGTGGTCACGGAAAATATCCAGCAGCGCTCGGTGCGCCACACCAACAGCTGCTTCTTCACCATGGTGGCGGTCGACGACCAGCGCAAACCGGCCCAGGTGCCGCCCTTGCAGCCCGAAACCAGTGAAGACAAGCGCCGCTTCATCCAGGCTCAGCAACGCCGGCAGATTCGTCAGGAGCTGGAAAAACGGTATCAGGAAATGCGCAACGAAGCGCCCTGATCCGCCCGTCCCAGGCCATACTGCAACGGTCGCAAAGTCACCTGTACGGCAGCCCGTGCGGGCGGTTAAGCTGAGCGCATTCTGCCGGAGCGCCCCTCGATGTTGACCCTCGGAAATATGTTCGTGCTGATGGTACTGGCCACGATTTGCGCGTGGCTTTGGCACAACCATGGCTTGCGCGAAAAGGCGCTGGACAAGGTCAAGCAGCACTGCGCCAAGCTTGACCTGGAACTGCTCGACGAAAATGTGGCGTTCAAGCGGCTGCGCCTGGCCCGTGACGCTCAGGGCCGCAAGCGCCTGGCGCGGGTCTACGACTTCGAGTTCACCGTCACCGGCGAGCAGCGTCACCCGGGCACCATCACGCAGTTTGGCGCCCACGCCGCCATCATCGAACTGGCGCCTTACCCGTTCGAAATAAAGACAGCCCCGCCTTCGGCAGAAATTATCGAGATGAGCCAATGGCGCCAGGAGCACAAGCGCTGGCGGCCATGATCTGTGCCGCTGCTCATGCGACTCTCAGGCAGCTCAACGCGGTGTGCAGCGCGGCTTGATCCTGCGGCGTGGCGAAGATCAACTCCAGACGCGAATCCCGTCTCCACTCGCTGCTGCGCCACTGCAAGAGGGTGTTATCCACGGCGTTCAGCGAATGCCAGCCGTCTGGACTGCGCACCACCAGCTTGGCCCGTCGAAACGCCAGCTGCCGCAACCACGCCTCAAGCGCCGCGCGCTCGAACTGCACGCTCGCATGCCAGCGCCAGCCGATACTCCAGCCTTCGGCCTGGGCATTGATCTGACACACTGGCTCGTCGGCACTGCGCCATAGGGTGGACAGTGCCGGCGCTGTCGAAGGGTGTCGGCGCTCATCCAAGGTCAGGCGGCCCGATGCCTGGCCAATCGTTGCAGTCTGCGGCAGGTCGGCCAGCGCCAGCTGGTCGGCATCACGCCAGTCCAGGGTTGGCGAATCGGCCAGGTCCGCTGCCAGCGCCAAGCGGCATGAATCTTCGAGCTGAGCACTCTTGTTCATCACCAATAACCCGGCCTGTTCCAGCGCAGCCTGCTGGCTATCTGGCAAGTGATAGCCTTTAGCCATGCTTGCAGCATCCAGCACCATCACCAGCGGCTGCACATCGAGCACGCCTTGCCAGGGCGGCTCACCGAGTTGCTGCAACAACTGTACGGGATGACCCAGCCCTGAGGGCTCGATGAACAATCGATCAGGCCGCGCCTTGCGCAGCAGCCGCGCCAGCCCCACCTGAAAAGGCGCGCCGTTGACGCAGCACAGGCAACCACCAGCGACCTCGCCGAGTGCGATACCATCGTCGTCGCTTGCCAGCAAAGCAGCGTCCAGGCCTATCGGGCCGAACTCGTTGATCAGCACCGCCCAGCGCTCGGTGGGCGGCCGTTGCCCCAACAGGTGCCGGATCAACGTGGTCTTGCCAGCGCCCAAGGGGCCTGCGATCACATGAGTCAAAATATTTTGCAGCATGGTCTGAAAGTCGTCAGGAGTAGGTTGGATGCGGATGTGCAGTTTATGGGTTCTGCTGATCATCAGCAGCGATGCCTTGGCCCAGGCCTGTGTGGTGCACAGCCAGGGCGAGCGGCTCGACGTGCAGGTGTGCCAGCAGAACCGCAACATTCCGGAGAAACTGTTCCACGACGGTTTCTGCCAGCCCAACCTGCCAGGGCAAAAGGTCGAGGTCCAGTTCGTCGATCAATGTCCTGCTGGCGCGTTCGGCGTGTGCAACTCCGCCCAGGTGGAAAACATGCCCTACCGACAGGATATCCACTACTACGGAGTCGCCAGCGACACAGCCTACCTGAAGCCCTTTTGCGAGCAAAAGAGCCAGGGGCAATGGCAGGTCCCCTCCGCCTCACAGTGATGTTCCACGTGGAACTTCAATGAAAACAATCAGCTACGGGGTTTTACCGTGCCGCAGTTCTGTCCCAGCCACACTGCACGAGTATTCATGCTGCCCTTCTGCTGAGTCCCGGAGGCATTGAAGGTGCCGCTCACCGTGGTCAGGAACTCCTTGTCACTGAGAAACTGCGCCTGACCCGAGCCCTGGGCCCGAGGGCAGCTGAACTGGAATTTCCACACATTGCCGTTGCGCTCGGTGATCTTCTGCGTGCAACCGGACTGCGGGTCCTGCAGAGGAATGTCGTTGGACTGCACCTGCGCTGGCGTCAGACACGAGCGGATACCTTTATCCCCCACGGTAATGCCCTGCTTGGCCAGCATCTGCTCCATCATTGCCCGTTGCTCGGGAGCGAGCAGCTTGAGCTGGCCCAGCATCACCTGCATGTCGGGCATAGCATTGCCATCCACCTGCATGTTGCTGGTGGTCATCTCCCACAGGCCAGGTTGCAGCATTTGCGCCTGGGCGCCCAGAGAGACAGCCCCCAAGGCCAGCGCCAGCACCGAGGCCGACAAGCGAATCTTCATAACCACTCCTGAAGCATAATGATGTATCGATTGGACGAACGATGCTGGCCGCAGTGCCGGGATTGTGCAGCTATCCCCGGAAACCCCTGCCTTGCGCCGTGGTCTGTTGCATGCAGGTTACCAAAGGAGCACCTCAGCGCATGGATTATCACAGTCCGTATTTTCTTGGCTATTTTATCGGGCTGATGCATCTATTGGGGCTGGTGGCCGCCATCCATGCCGTATTGACCGTACGCACCGCGCAAGGGTCCATCGCCTGGGCTCTGTCGCTGTTGTTCGTGCCCTACCTGACCTTGATCCCCTACCTGGTGTTCGGCCGCCGCACCTTCGACGCCTATATCGAGGCGCGCCGCCAGGCCAACCGCGAAATGCACTCGGCCATCGCCGACCTCAACTGGCGGCCCTGGGTCGAGGAAGCGCTGGCCGCGCGCAACTCGCAGTCCTACGCCTCCTTGCGCGCCATGCCCAAGCTGGGCCGCATGCCGTGCCTGGCCAACAACCAGGTCAGCCTGCTGATCAATGGCAAGGCCACTTTCGAGGCCATCTTCGCTGCGATTCGCGAAGCCAAGGAAGTGATCCTCGTGCAATTCTTCATCATCCATGACGATCATATCGGCCGCCAGCTGCAGGCCCTGCTGATGGAAAAAGCCGCTCAGGGCGTGCAGATCTATGTGCTGTACGACCGTGTCGGCAGCCACTCCCTGCCCCGCGCCTACAGCAACAAGCTGCGCGAGGCGGGGGTGCACATCCGTGCATTCGCCACCCGCAGCGGGCTGTTCAACCGTTTCCAGGTGAATTTCCGCAACCACCGCAAGATCGTGGTGGTCGACGGCTTGGTCGGTTTCGTCGGTGGCCACAACGTCGGCGACGAATACCTCGGCGGCGAGCCCAAGCTGTCGCCGTGGCGTGACACCCATGTGCAGGTGCGCGGCCCGGTCATTGCCTGCCTCCAGGAATCCTTCGCCGAAGACTGGTTCTGGGCATCCCGCGAACTGCCGCCGCTGATGCTTCCAGACACCTACGAAGAAGAAGGCGTGTTGTGCCAGGTGCTCGCTTCCGGCCCCGCCGACGCCCAGGAGACCTGCTCGCTGTTCTTCGTCGAAGCCATCCACGCCGCCAACCAGCGGGTGTGGATCACCACGCCGTATTTCATACCTGACGAGGCGGTGTTCGCCGCCCTGCGCCTGGCGGTGCTGCGTGGCGTCGACGTGCGCATCCTGCTGCCCTCAAGACCGGATCACAAGGTGGTGTATGCCGCCTCCAGCCTGTTCGCCTTCCAGGCGGTCAAGGCCGGCGTGCGCATGTTCCGCTACACGCCCGGCTTCCTGCACCAGAAGGTGGTGCTGGTGGACAGCGAGATCAGCGCCATTGGCAGCGCCAACATGGACAACCGTTCCTTCCGCCTGAATTTTGAGGTCATGCTGCTGACCGTCGACTCGGCCTTTGCCACCCAGGTCGAAGCCATGCTCGAAGCCGACCTGGCGCTGAGCCGGGAAATCACCGTGGAAGACAGCCGCGACACCAACCGTCTGCTCAAGGTAGGCATGCGCGTGGCGCGGCTGATTTCGCCAATCTTGTAACACCGGCGGGCGCATTCACGACTAACAGGAAGGGTCCTACAAGGTTATAGGAACGCTCTGATAGCAATGCCCCCAGGAAAATGCGAATACTCAGGGACTAACACCGTTGCGTGCCGACCCTTGATGTACCTGCAAGGAAATTCTTATGCGAAGCACTCGCACGTTGCACCGTGCTGGCCTATACCGCCAGGCCGATGACAGCGCCAGCCACCTGACCCTCAACCTCGCCCATCTGCAGCTGGGGCTGGGCAACCTGCTCGATTTGCAGAGCCATGAGATCCAGCAGCATGACGGTCGACGGATCCACCGGCTGACCTTCATCAGCGGTGAGACCCTGAGCATCGAGACAGACGGACGAACCATCGATGTCAGTGGCCGACATATCAATTTCGAAGGCAGCGACCACCCACCCTTCCAGACCTGGCTGATCGATCCGGCACGCTGACGCTGCCGGTCGGGGCTCGCTCAGGACTCGGTCAGCTGGGTGCGCCTGGCAAACTCGGCCAGCTGCACCACCGACGCCAGCTTGAGCTTGTGCATGAGCCGGCTTTTGTAGGTGCTGACGGTCTTGGCGCTGATGATCAACTGCTCGCCGATCTGCTTGTTGCTACGACCCATGGCGAGCGCATGCAGCACGATGACCTCACGGTTGGACAGCACCGCCAGCTGCTGCATTTCATTGGGCGCCACTGCCTCCTGAAGTTCGTCAACGGCGGTGAGCGGGTCTACCGGCGCGGCTTGCAGATTGATGCTCGGGAAGTAGAGCCCACCCTCCAGCACCGTGGCGCAGGCCGTGCCCAACTCGGCGATCTCCTCACTCTTGCACAGGTATCCGTGGGCACCCACCCGCCGGCAGCGCCGCGCATAGATGTTGGCCGACTGCGAAGTCAGAATCAGGATACGCGTGGGCAAGTTCGACAGGCTCAGCCGGCGCACGACATTGAGGCCGTCCAGGCGCGGCAGGGCGATATCCAGCACGATCAACGCAGGACGATGCTCGCGCGCCAACTGCACCGCATCGACGCCGTTATCGGTCTCCGCCACCACCGCTATTCCCGCCTCGGCCAGCAGAAAACGTACCGTGGAACGGATGAACGGATGATCGTCAACTATAAGCGCGCTGTGCATATTGCTCCCTCAAGTCACGGTCTGCGCCGGATGTTCCGGAGGGGGAATGATAGCCCTGTTGAGCTTGGGAAGATAAAAAAACCTTGGTGCAGCGGGTATCTTCCTCAACGCCGGCCGATGGCATGCTCCCCGCAGTGAGCGCGCAAGTCGTTGGAATGACGTCGGGCGAAGCTACCGATCAGCCGCTGCTGCGCCCTTGATTCAAGGGGTCAACACTGTTGACCCCCATTGAACCTGCGCCGTTGCGCAAAAAGGTCACTCCAGCCCCTGCGCTAGTTGCAATCTCCAGCAACAGTTCATCTGCTGAGATAGCTGCTGGGCGAGTAGCCTGCCCTACTCCACCGTCACCGACTTCGCCAGATTGCGCGGCTGATCCACGTCCGTGCCACGCAGCACTGCCACGTAGTAGGAGAGCAGCTGCAGCGGGATGGTGTAGAGGATCGGCGCCAGTGCATCGATGATGTGCGGCATGTGCACGACGTGCACGCCGGCTTCTTCGGCGAAGTGCGCCTGGGCGTCGGCGAAGACGATCAGCTCGCCGCCGCGGGCGCGCACTTCCTGCAGGTTGGACTTGAGCTTTTCCAGCAGCTCGTTGTTCGGCGCCACGGTGACCACTGGCATGTCGCTGTCCACCAGCGCCAGCGGGCCGTGCTTGAGCTCACCTGCGGGGTAGGCTTCGGCGTGGATGTAGGAGATCTCCTTGAGCTTGAGCGCCCCCTCCATCGCGACCGGGTACTGCGCGCCGCGACCCAGGAACAGCGTGTGGCGCTTCTCCACGAACAGGTTGGAAATGCGCTCCACGGTGTCGTCCATGGCCAGCGCTTCACCCAGGCGCACCGGCAGGCGGCGCAGCTCTTCGACCAATTCGGCTTCCCGCGCCGGGGCGAGCGTGCCGTGGACCTGGCCGAGGGCCAGGGTCAGCAGCATCAGGCCGACCAGCTGGGTGGTGAAGGCCTTGGTCGAGGCCACGCCGATTTCCGGGCCGGCCTGGGTCAGCAGGGTCAGGTCGGACTCGCGCACAAGGGAGCTGATGCCCACGTTGCAGATCGCCAGCGAGCCGAGAAAGCCCAGCTGCTTGGCGTTGCGCAGGGCGGCCAGGGTGTCGGCGGTCTCACCGGACTGCGAGATGGAGACGAACAGGGTATCTGGCTGCACCACCACCTTGCGGTAGCGGAATTCACTGGCGACTTCGACCTGGCAGGGGATGCCGGCCAGTTCTTCGAGCCAGTATCGGGCGACCATGCCTGCGTGGTAGCTGGTGCCACAGGCGACGATCTGCACATTGCGCACCTTGGCGAACAGGTCGCGCGCCTGCGGGCCGAACGCCTGCACCAGCACCTGCTGCTGGCCCAGGCGACCTTCCAGGGCGCGCTGGACGACTTTGGGTTGCTCGTGGATCTCCTTGAGCATGAAGTGGCGGAAGGTGCCCTTGTCGGCCGCTTCGGCGCCTTCGTGATACTGCACGGTTTCGCGCTGCACAGCAGCGCCGCTGGCGTCCCAGATGTGCACGCTGTCGCGGCGGATCTCGGCGATATCACCTTCTTCAAGGTAGACGAAGCGGTCGGTGACCTGACGTAGCGCCAGTTGATCGGACGCCAGGAAGTTTTCCCCCAGGCCCAGGCCGATCACCAGCGGGCTGCCGCTGCGGGCGGCGACCAGACGGTCGGGCTGGGCCTTGTGGATGGCAGCCAGGCCATAGGCACCGTGCAGTTGCTTGACGGTGGCCTTGAGCGCGTCGGCCAGGTCCGGCAGCTCCTTGAGGGTATGTTGCAGCAGATGCGCAATCACTTCGGTGTCGGTCTGGGAGGTGAACACGTAGCCCAGGGCGATCAGGCGCTCGCGCAGCTCCTCGTGGTTCTCGATGATGCCGTTGTGCACCACGGCCACCTGCTCGGCGGAAAAGTGCGGGTGCGCGTTGGCTTCAGTGGGAGCACCATGGGTGGCCCAACGTGTATGGGCGATGCCCAACTTGCCAGCCAGCGGCTCCTGCTGCAGCGAGGAGGCCAGTTCAGCCACCTTGCCGACTCGGCGCCGACGCAGCACCTGCCCCTGGTTATCCACAACTGCCACGCCGGCACTGTCATAGCCGCGGTATTCCAGGCGCTTGAGGCCCTCGACCAGAATGGCTGTAATGTTGCGTTCGGCAATGGCGCCAACGATTCCACACATGGATCAATTCTCCTGATTGAGGGCCGCGCAAACCAGCGTGATGCGGCGCGCCTGTAACTGTTCGCGTACCGCAATGGGCAGGCGATCATCGGTAATGAGGGTGTGGACGCTGCTCCAGGGCAGCTCCAGATTGGGTATCTTGCGGCCGATCTTGTCGGACTCGACCATGACGATGACTTCCCGTGCCACCTCGGCCATGACTCGGCTGAGCCCCAGGAGCTCGTTGAAGGTGGTGGTGCCGCGTTGCAGGTCGATGCCGTCGGCGCCGATGAACAACTGGTCGAAGTCGTAGGAGCGCAACACCTGCTCGGCGACCTGGCCCTGAAACGACTCGGAATGCGGGTCCCAGGTGCCGCCCGTCATCAGCAACACCGGTTCGTGCTCCAGTTCGCTCAGGGCATTGGCCACGTGCAGCGAGTTGGTCATCACCACCAGGCCGGGCTGCGCGCCCAGCTGCGGGATCATGGCGGCCGTGGTGCTGCCGCTGTCGATGATGATCCGCGCGTGTTCCTTGATGCGCGCCACGCCCGCTCGGGCGATGGCCTGCTTGTAGGGCGATACCGGTTGCACCGCTTCGCCGATCAGCTCCTGCGGCATGCTGATGGCTCCGCCGTAGCGGCGCAGCAACAGGCCGTTGCTTTCCAGCGCGGCCAGGTCCTTGCGGATGGTGACCTCGGAAGTGATGAAGCGCCGGGCCAGCTCATCCACACTCACCTCGCCCTGCTCGGCGAGCAGGGCCAGAATGTTGTGTCGGCGCTGGGGCGTGTTTCGTTTCGACATGGCGACGTTAAGTTTCGGTTCGAAATTTAATTTCGCCAATCAAAACTTAAACGAAGGTTTGTGTCAAGACTTGTCGATCTTCACCGGCCGCTTCCAGCACTCGACGTTGCGTTGCCGAGCACGGCCCACAGCCAACTGCTCGGCCGGCACATCCTGGGTGATGGTCGAACCCGCTGCCGTGGTCGCTGCGGTGGAGATATCCACAGGCGCCACCAGCGAATTGTTCGAGCCGATGAAGACGTCTTCGCCGATCACGGTACGGTGCTTGTTCACGCCGTCGTAGTTGCAGGTGATGGTGCCCGCGCCGATGTTGCTGCGCGCACCGATGCTGGCGTCGCCCAGATAAGCCAGATGCCCGGCCTTGGCCCCTTCGCCCAGGCGCGCGTTCTTCAACTCGACAAAGTTACCCACATGGGCCTTGGCACCCAGCACGGTGCCGGGGCGCAGGCGAGCGAAGGGACCGGCGTCGCTGCTCTCCTCCATCACCGCGCCTTCCAGGTGCGTATTGGCCTTGAGCACCACGCCCCGGCGCAGGGTACTGTCCTTGATGTAGCAGTTGGGACCGATGACCACGTCGTCCTCGATGACCACCTTGCCTTCGAGGATGACGTTGACGTCGATGGTCACATCACGGCCGACGGTCACCTCGCCACGCACGTCGAAACGTGCGGGGTCACGCAGCGTGACGCCGGCGGCCATCACCCGGCGCGCCTCGCGCCACTGGTAATGACGTTCCAGCTCGGCCAACTGCGCGCGGTCGTTGGCACCCTGCACTTCCAATGGGTCGAGGGCGGTTTCGGTATCTACCACTAGGCCATCGGCGACGGCCATGGCGATCACGTCGGTGAGGTAGTACTCGCCCTGGGCGTTGTGGTTGGAGAGCCGCCCCAGCCATTCGGCCAGGCGGTTGCCGGGCACCGCGAGGATGCCGGTGTTGCCTTCGCAGATGGCGCGCTGCTCGGCGCTGGCGTCCTTGTGCTCGACGATGGCGGCGACCTTGCCGGCGGCGTCGCGGACGATGCGGCCATAACCGCTGGGGTCGGCCAGGTTGACCGTGAGCAGGCCCAGCTGGTCGGGGGTCACCCGCGCCAGCAGGCGTTGCAGGGTAGCGACCTCGATCAGCGGCACATCGCCGTACAGAATCAGCACGGTGTCGGCGCTCAAGCCCGGCAATGCCTGCGCCACGGCGTGGCCGGTGCCCAACTGGCGATCCTGCAGAACGAAGCTCAGGTCACCGGCTGCGAGCCGCTCGCGCACCGTCTCGGCGCCATGCCCGATCACGACATGGATGCCCTGGGGATCGAGCTGCCGAGCGCTGTGGATAACATGGCCGAGCATCGACCGGCCCGCGACCGGATGGAGCACCTTGGGCAGTGCCGAGCGCATGCGCGTACCTTGGCCGGCGGCGAGAATGACGATATCGAGAGACATGTGGGCTTCCAATGCTGACGTGCGGGGCGCCCTGAGCGGTCGGCGTCGGCGACCTCGGGCGGTGGGGAGCGGAAAAAGAAAAAGGGTAGCCGAGGCTACCCTTTAACTCAATCGCTTGAAGCCGACGGCTTAGCCGCCAAACTTCTTGCGGATCTGCTGGACGGTGCGCAGCTGGGCTGCGGCCTCGGCCAGGCGTGCGGTGGCGGAACCGTAGTCGAAATCCGCGCCGCGTTCGTTCAGGGCCTGCTCGGCAGCCTTGACGGCCTGCTGAGCGGAGGCTTCGTCCAGGTCGGCAGCACGTTGCACGGTGTCGGCAAGAACCTTGACCATGTTCGGCTGAACCTCGAGGAAACCACCGGAGATGTAAAACACCTCGGCGTCCCCACCCTGTTTGATCAGGCGGATCGGACCCGGCTTCAAGTCGGTGATCAGCGGCGCGTGCCCCGGGGCGATACCAAGATCACCCAGGTTACCGTGCGCAATCACCATCTCGACCAGACCGGAGAAGATCTCTCCTTCCGCGCTGACGATATCGCAATGGACTGTCATAGCCATCTGCTTGCCTCAACCTGATTAGCGCCCGTTGCCGGGCGCCGGGATTACAGTTTCTTGGCTTTCTCGATCGCTTCTTCGATGCCGCCGACCATGTAGAACGCTTGTTCTGGCAGGTGGTCGTAGTCACCGTTGAGGATGCCCTTGAAGCCGGCAATGGTGTCTTTCAGGGAAACGTATTTACCCGAGGCACCGGTGAAGACTTCAGCCACGAAGAACGGCTGGGACAGGAAGCGCTGGATTTTACGCGCGCGGGATACCAACTGCTTGTCGGTCTCCGACAGCTCGTCCATACCCAGGATCGCGATGATGTCCTTCAGTTCCTTGTAGCGCTGCAGCACGTACTGTACGCCGCGAGCGGTGTCGTAGTGCTCGTTGCCGATCACGTTCGGGTCCAGCTGGCGCGAAGTCGAGTCCAGTGGATCGACCGCTGGGTAGATACCCAGCGAAGCGATGTCACGGGACAGTACGACGGTAGCGTCCAGGTGGGCGAAGGTGGTCGCCGGCGACGGGTCGGTCAAGTCGTCCGCAGGAACGTAGACGGCCTGGATCGAGGTGATCGAACCTTGCTTGGTCGAAGTGATGCGCTCTTGCAGCACGCCCATCTCTTCAGCCAGGGTCGGCTGGTAACCTACCGCCGATGGCATACGACCCAGCAGTGCCGACACTTCGGTACCGGCCAGGGTGTAACGATAGATGTTGTCGACGAACAGCAGAACGTCGTTGCCTTCGTCACGGAATTTCTCGGCCATGGTCAGGCCGGTCAGCGCTACGCGCAGACGGTTTCCCGGTGGCTCGTTCATCTGACCGTAGACCAGCGCTACCTTGTCGAGAACGTTGGAGTCCTTCATCTCGTGGTAGAAGTCGTTACCCTCACGAGTACGCTCACCCACACCGGCGAACACGGAATAACCGCTGTGCTCGATGGCGATGTTACGGATCAGTTCCATCATGTTCACGGTCTTGCCGACACCGGCACCACCGAACAGACCGACTTTACCGCCCTTGGCGAACGGGCAGACCAGGTCGATGACCTTGATGCCGGTTTCCAGCAGGTCGTTGCCGCCCGCTTGCTCGGCGAAGGTCGGCGCAGGACGGTGAATGCCCCAGCGCTCTTCGGTCTCGATAGGACCGGCTTCGTCGATCGGGTTGCCCAGTACGTCCATGATCCGGCCCAGGGTCGCTTTGCCGACCGGTACGGAGATGGCAGCGCCGGAGTCGGTGACTTCCAGACCGCGCTTGAGGCCTTCGGTGGAACCCATCGCAATGGTGCGGACCACGCCGTCGCCCAGCTGCTGCTGAACTTCCAGGGTGGTGCCGGCCGCGCTGTTCACTTGCAGCGCGTTGTAGATGCTCGGTACGCCGTCGCGTGGAAATTCCACGTCGATGACGGCGCCGATGATTTGAACGATACGTCCGCTACTCATAGCTGGATCCTCTGAATATTTGAACCGTTAAACCGCGGCAGCGCCGCCGACGATTTCCGAGATCTCTTGGGTGATCGCAGCCTGGCGTGCCTTGTTGTAGATCAGCTGCAAATCGCTGATCAGGTCGCCGGCGTTGTCGGTTGCATTCTTCATTGCGATCATCCGCGCAGCTTGTTCGGCTGCGTTGTTCTCGACCACCGCCTGGTACACCTGCGATTCCACGTAACGCACCATCAGGCCGTCCAGCAGCTCTTTGGCGTCGGGTTCGTAGACATAGTCCCAGTGGTGCTTGAGTTCCTGTTCCTGTGTCGCCACCAACGGAATCAACTGCTCTACCGTCGGCTTTTGCGTCATCGTGTTGACGAACTTGTTGGACACCACGGACAGGCGGTCGATACGGCCTTCCAGGTAGGCATCCAGCATCACCTTGACGCTGCCGATCAGATCGTTGATCGATGGCGCTTCGCCCAGGTGGCTGATCGCGGCCACGACGTTGCCGCCGAAGCTGCGGAAAAATGCCGCGCCTTTGCTGCCGATCACGCACACGTCGATCTCGACGCCGCGCTCACGGTTTGCCGCCATGTCCTTGACCAGAGCCTTGAACAGGTTGGTGTTCAAGCCGCCGCACAGACCACGGTCACTGCTCACCACGATGTAACCGGCGCGCTTGACGTCGCGGTCGATCATGAACGGGTGGCGGTATTCCGGGTTGGCGTTGGCCAGATGACCGATCACCTGACGGATACGCTCGGCGTAGGGACGGCTGGCTGCCATGCGCATTTGTGCCTTGCGCATCTTGCTGACCGCCACTTTTTCCATGGCGCTGGTAATCTTTTGCGTGCTTTTGATGCTCGCAATCTTGCTGCGAATCTCTTTTGCGCCTGCCATGTAACACCTATCGGGTTAGCAAGCGGGAGCCTCGCGGCTCCCACTGCGGCTTACCAGGTTTGGGTGGCCTTGAACTTCTCGATGCCGGCTTTCATGCCTTTGTCGATGTCGTCATTGAAGTCACCCTTCACGTTGATCTTCGCCATCAAATCGGCGTGATCGCGGTTGAAGTAAGCAATCAGGGCCTGCTCGAAGCTGCCGATCTTCGGAATCTCGACGTCGGTCAGGAACCCACGCTCGGCGGCGTACAGCGACAGGGCCATGTCGGCGATCGACATTGGCGCGTATTGCTTCTGCTTCATCAGCTCGGTAACGCGCTGACCATGCTCGAGCTGCTTGCGGGTCGCTTCGTCCAGGTCAGAAGCGAACTGGGCGAATGCGGCCAGTTCACGGTACTGAGCCAGGGCGGTACGGATACCACCGGACAGCTTCTTGATGATCTTGGTCTGAGCGGCACCACCCACACGGGATACCGAAACACCGGCGTTCACTGCCGGGCGGATGCCGGAGTTGAACATGGCCGATTCCAGGAAGATCTGACCGTCGGTGATGGAAATCACGTTGGTCGGAACGAACGCGGACACGTCGCCAGCCTGGGTTTCGATGATCGGCAGTGCGGTCAGCGAACCGGTCTTGCCAGTCACTGCGCCGTTGGTGAACTTCTCTACGTACTCTTCGGAAACGCGCGAAGCACGCTCCAGCAGACGGGAGTGGAGATAGAACACGTCACCTGGGTAGGCTTCACGGCCTGGTGGACGACGCAGCAGCAAGGAGATCTGGCGGTAAGCCACAGCCTGCTTGGACAGATCGTCATAGACGATCAGCGCGTCTTCACCGCGGTCGCGGAAGAACTCGCCCATGGTGCAACCCGAGTACGGAGCCAGGAACTGCAGTGCAGCCGATTCCGAGGCGCTGGCAGCGACCACGATGGTGTTGGCCAGAGCGCCGTTCTCTTCGAGCTTGCGTACCACGTTGGCGATGGTCGATTGCTTCTGACCGATAGCCACGTAGACGCAGAAGATACCGGAGTTCTTCTGGTTGATGATGGCGTCGATCGCCATGGCGGTCTTGCCGATCTGGCGGTCACCGATGATCAGCTCGCGCTGGCCACGGCCTACCGGGATCATGGCGTCAACGGCCTTGTAGCCGGTCTGTACTGGCTGGTCTACCGATTTACGCCAGATCACGCCCGGTGCAACCTTCTCGACCGCGTCGGTCTCGGTGTTGCCCAGTGGACCCTTGCCATCGACAGGATTGCCCAGTGCGTCGACGACGCGACCCAGCAGTTCCTTACCCACCGGAACTTCGAGGATGCGGCCGGTGCACTTGGCGCTCATGCCTTCGGCCAGCGACTGGTAGGAGCCCAGTACAACGGCGCCTACGGAGTCCTGCTCCAGGTTGAGAGCCATGCCGAAGACGCTACCGGGAAACTCGATCATTTCGCCGTACATGACGTCGGCCAGACCGTGAATCCGCACGATACCGTCGGAAACGCTGACGACGGTGCCTTCGTTGCGGGCTTGAGAGGTCACATCGAGTTTTTCGATGCGGCCCTTGATGATTTCACTTATTTCGGAAGGATTGAGTTGCTGCATTGCTCTGCTGCCCCTTCAAACTCAAGATTTCAATGCTTCGGCCAGTGACGCGAGTTTGCCGCGTACTGAGCCATCGATAACCAGGTCGCCGGCGCGAATGACGACACCCCCGATCAGGGCGGCGTCCTCCGCAGCGTGCAGGCGCACTTCCCGGCCGAGCCGTGCACTGAGAACCTTGGCGAGTTTGTCTTGCTGTTCTTGGTTCAACGCGAAGGCACTGGTGACTTCCACGTCCACGGATTTCTCTTGCTCGGCCTTGTATAGCTCGAACAGAGTCGATATCTCCGGCAACAGCAGGAGACGATCGTTTTCCGCGGCAACGCGAATGAAATTCTGTGCCTGTGCGTCAAACTGGTCACCGCACACTTCGATGAAAGTGGCGGCCTTTTGTGCGCTCGTCAGTCGCGGGGCCTTGAGCATGCGCTGCATGGTGTCGTCCTGCGACACCGCTGCAGCCAGGCCGAGCATGGCTGACCAACCGGCCAGTTGCTGGTGGGCCTGTGCAAGCTCGAAGGCCGCCTTCGCATAAGGTCGGGCCAACGTGGTCAGTTCTGCCATGATCGTCGCCCTCGCTTAAATTTCGGCTGCCAGTTTGTTAACCAGCTCCGCGTGCGCGTTTTGATCGATAGTGGCGCCCAGAATCTTCTCGGCACCGCCTACGGCCAGCAAGCCCACTTGGGCCCGCAGCGCGTCCTTGACGCCGTTCAGTTCCTGTTCGATCTCGGCCTGAGCCTGAGCCTTCACCCGGTCAGCTTCGAGACGGGCCTGTTCACGGGCCTCGTCAACGATCTGCGCGCCGCGCTTCTTGGCCTGCTCGATGATCTCGGCTGCCTGAGTCTTGGCATCGCGCAGTTGTTGACCCACTTTATCTTGGGCCAACTCCAGGTCGCGAGCCGCTCGGCTGGCAGCGTCCAATCCGTCCGCGATCTTCTTCTGACGTTCGTGCAAAGCCGCGATGACCGGAGGCCACACGAACTTCATGCAAAACAGTACAAAAATGAAGAACGCAACGGACTGGCCAATCAGGGTTGCATTAATGTTCACGCCAACACCTCGCTCGTTCTTTGTCCATCACACCCGACCACTCGAAAAGTCGAGTGATCAGCCAGCGAGTTGGCCAACGAAGGGGTTCGCGAAGGTGAAGAACAGAGCGATACCAACACCGATCATGGTCACGGCGTCGAGCAGACCGGCGACGATGAACATTTTCACTTGCAGCATCGGAACCATTTCTGGCTGACGCGCAGCGCCTTCCAGGAATTTGCCGCCCAGCAGGCCGAAACCAATGGCGGTACCCAGAGCACCCAGGCCGATCAGCAGTGCAACAGCGATAGCGGTTAGACCAACTACAGTTTCCATCTTTCCTCCCGACTTTTTACGTCGTATTGGTTAGGTTTTCTTAGATTTTAAAGCGGTACAACAAATCGTTGCCTTGGCCCGCGAAGGCCTCTCCCGGCTGCCGAAGCAACCGGGGCATCAGATACGCCCGGGGGCAGACCTTAATGATTGTCTTCGTGCGCCATCGACAGGTAGACGATGGTCAGCATCATGAAGATGAATGCCTGCAGGGTGATGATCAGGATGTGGAACACCGCCCACGCCCATTGCAGCACCACACCCAGGCCGCTGAGCCAGAGCAGACCGCTGCCGAACATCACCGCGATCAGGATGAACACCAGCTCGCCGGCGTACATGTTGCCGAACAGTCGCAGGGCCAGGGAGATCGGTTTCGCAATCAGGGTCACGAACTCGAGCAGGAAGTTGACCGGGATCAGCAGGATCTGCACGAAAATGTTCTTGCTGCCGAACGGATGCAGGGTCAGCTCGCCGATGAAGCCGCCCAGGCCCTTGATCTTGATGCTGTAGAAAATGATCAGGGCGAACACGCAGAAGGCCATGGCCAGGGTCGCATTCGGGTCGGTGGTGGACACCGCACGGAACGGAATCTCGTGATCGCCGGAGATTTTCGCCGCCAGCTGGGGAATCCAGTCGACGGGCACCAGGTCGATGGCGTTCATCATGAACACCCAGACAAAGATGGTCAGGGCCAGGGGCGCGATCACGGCGCTACGGCCGTGGAAGCTGTCCTTGACGCTGCCGTCGATGAACTCGACCAGCACTTCGACGAAATTCTGCAACGGACCTGGCACGCCGGAAGTGGCCGCCTTGCCTGCCATGCGGAAAATCAGCACGAAGATCAGGCCCAGGGCAACGGACCAGCCCAGGGTGTCGACGTGGAAAGCCCAAAAGCCCATTGCCTTGGCCTCTGCTGCGGAGTGGGCAAAGCCCCAGCCGCCGTCAGGTAGTTGACCGAAGGTCAAGTTCTGCAAGTGGTGCTGGATATAGCCCGAAGCGGTTTCTGCTGCCATGGTTGCCTCAAACGCCCTAAGGTCTCGAAAGTCTTGTTCTCATAAGCAGGGGTGCGAACCAGCTGACCGACTGGGTCAGCAGGAAAACCGCAAACACCGCCAGCGGTGCCAGCGGCTTCACACCTGCAAACGTCAGTGCAAACAGCACTGCCGTCAAAATCAACTTGCCTGCCTCGCCGGCATAGAACGACCGGACAATGGCTTGTGCTGCACGAGCACCGCTAAATCGGAACGCTCGATGCGCGAAATAAACATTAGGTAGCAAAGCAATCAATCCTCCGCAGAGGCTTGAATATCCGACTACCGCTCCGCGCCATTGCCACAGCACGAGCGCTGCCAGCAATAACACGATCAATTGCGCCAGCAGTACCGGAAATACCGCCAGGCGATGGAACGGCAAGCGGTTTGGCGTGCGGGTTTCCATCGCGATGACTCCTCAATATCGACACGCAGCAAGCAATGACTTGGCCATTAACTTGGCATAATTTGTGCCGACAAAATGCGCGCAGAGTATAGGGGCGGTTAAGCCCCTATTCAACTGCTGGCTAGTTATTTCCGACTGTCCGCTACAATTGGATTGTTTCAACGAATGTGCGCGAGCACACCTTGCAGCTCATCAAGAGAATTGTAACGAATTACCAATTGGCCCTTGCCCTTCTGCCCATGGCGAATCTGCACGGCCGAGCCCAGCCGCTCTGCCAGGCGCTGCTCAAGCCGGGTGATGTCCGGATCGGCCTTGACCGGCTCCGCCGCTTCGGGCTTGCCACTCAACCATTGCCTGACCAGTGCCTCAGTCTGGCGCACGGTCAGGCCGCGTGCGACAACATGACGCGCCCCTTCCACCTGTTGCTCATCCGGCAGACCGAGCAACGCACGAGCGTGGCCCATCTCCAGGTCGCCATGGCTGAGCATGGTCTTGATCACTTCCGGCAGCGCGATCAGGCGCAGCAGGTTGGCCACCGTCACCCGCGACTTGCCCACGGCGTCGGCGACCTGTTGCTGGGTGAGCTGGAACTCCTGCTGCAGACGCTGCAGGGCCACGGCTTCTTCCACCGGGTTGAGGTCTTCGCGCTGGATGTTCTCGATCAGCGCCATGGCGATGGCGGTCTCGTCCGGCACGTCGCGGACCATGGCCGGAATCGTCTCCAACCCGGCTTGCTGCGACGCGCGCCAGCGGCGTTCACCGGCGATGATCTCGAAGCGCTGGTTGGCGATCGGTCGCACCACGATGGGCTGCATGACCCCTTGGCTCTTGATCGAGTGCGCCAGTTCTTCCAGCGCCTGAGGGTCCATGTCGCGGCGCGGCTGGTACTTGCCGCGCTGGATCACGTCCAGCGGCAAATGCTGCAGTTCGCTCTGGTCGAGCTGGGTGGCCTGCTCCTGCAGCGCGCTGACGGTTTCCAGGGCGCTGCCGGTGGGCCCGCTGAGCAAAGCGTCGAGTCCGCGTCCGAGACCTCGTTTCTTGACGGCCATGGGATTCCTTAAGTTACTGCTGCGGTGCGGAGTTGACGACGTTGACGTCGAACCATTTCGCCGGCCAGCGCCAGGTAGGCCAGGGCGCCGCGCGATTGCTTGTCATAGGCCAGCGCGGGCATGCCGAAACTGGGCGCCTCGGCCAGGCGGATGTTACGCGGGATCACCGTGTCGTACAGCTGATCACCGAAATGCTCCTTGAGCTGCGCCGACACGTCGTTGATCAGGCTCAGGCGCGGGTCGTACATGGTGCGCAGCAGACCTTCGATGCGCAGCTTGGGGTTGAGCAACTCGGCGATGCGCTTGATGTTATCCACAAGGTCGCTGAGCCCTTCGAGGGCAAAGTATTCGCACTGCATGGGGATAATCACGCCGTCGGCGGCCACCAGCGCGTTCAAGGTCAGCATCGACAACGACGGCGGGCAGTCGATGAGGATGTAGTCGTAGTTCTCGCGAATTGGCTCAAGCGCGCTGCGCAGACGGCTTTCCTTCATCTGCATTTCCAGCAGCACCACTTCGGCGGCGGTCAGGTCGCGGTTGGCCGGCAGCAGCTGGTAGCCGCCGTGTTCGGAGAAGTGCATGGCCTGGCCGAGGTCGCATTCGCCGATCAAAACGTCGTAGATCGAGTTTTCCAGGGCATGTTTATCCACACCGCTGCCCATGGTGGCGTTGCCCTGTGGATCGAGATCGATCAGCAGCACGCGCCGCTTGGTGGCAACCAGCGATGCCGCGAGGTTGATGCAGGTGGTCGTCTTGCCAACGCCGCCTTTCTGGTTCGCTATCGCGAATACCTTAGCCATTCTTGCCTGTGTTCCCAATCATGCCGTGCGGCGCAGTATCAGCAGATGCCGTTGGCCTTGGCAACCGGGGACGGCCAGGGCCTGCGCGCTGTCGAGGTGAAAATCTGCCGGCAATGCTACCAGTTCGTCGGCAGGATGCAGCCCTTTCATGGCCAACCAGCGCGTTTGCGGTCCGCCGAGGTGGCGCGTCCAGTTGGCGAAATCTTCCAGACTGCTGAAAGCGCGGGACACGATACCAGCAAATGGCTGCTCGGGCTGAAAGCCTTCGACCCGGCTGTGGATAACTTGCAGGTTGTCCAGCTTGAGCTCCAGCTTCACTTGGGTCTGGAAGCGCGTCTTCTTACCGTTGCTGTCCAGCGTGGTGATGCGCTTCTCGGGAAACAGGATCGCCAGGGGAATGCCCGGCATGCCGCCGCCGCTGCCCACGTCCAGCCAGCTGTCGGCCTCGCCGATGTAGGGAACGATGCTCAGGCTGTCGAGCAGGTGACGTGAAACCATCTCGTCGGCGTTGCGCACCGCCGTGAGGTTGTAGGCCTTGTTCCATTTGATCAACAACGCGAGGTAAGCGAGCAGCCCGGCCTGCTGCTGCTCGCTCAAAGTTATCCCCAGCTGTGCTGCGCCCTCGCGCAATTCCTCGGCGTGTTGCGAAGTGACCAACGAACTCAAGCGCTTTGCTCCAACTCACGGCCTGCGCCGCGTTTTTTCAGATGAATCATCAACAGCGAAATCGCCGCCGGCGTGACACCCGGGATGCGCGAGGCCTGGCCCAGGGTCTGCGGACGAGTGGCGCTGAGCTTGCCCTGGATTTCCTTGGATAACCCAGTTATCCCCAGGTAGTCGATATCCACCGGCAGCGCGGTGTTCTCACTGGCGCGCAGACGGGCGATCTCGTCCTGCTGACGATCGATGTAGCCCGCGTACTTGGTCTTGATTTCCACCTGCTCGGCCACCTGTGGATCAGTGGCGCCCTCACCGGTCACCGCCACCAGCCCGGCATAGTCGATTTCCGGACGGCTGAGCAGGCTCATCAGGCTGTACTCGTGAGTCAACGGTGTGCCGAATTTCTCGCCGATGGCCGTGCCCTGCTCAGTACCCGGGCGCACCCATGTGCTTTTCAGCCGCTGCTCTTCGGCCGCAATGGCGTCGCGCTTGATGCAGAACGCCGCCCAGCGCTGGTCATCGACCAGGCCCAACTCTCGCCCTTTCTCGGTCAGGCGCAGGTCGGCGTTGTCTTCGCGCAGGATCAGCCGGTATTCGGCGCGCGAGGTGAACATGCGATACGGCTCCTGGGTGCCCAGGGTAATCAGGTCATCGACCAGCACGCCGATGTACGCCTCGTCGCGGCGCGGGCACCAACTATCACGGCCCTGGGCGCGCAACGCGGCGTTCGCCCCGGCCAGCAGACCTTGCGCACCCGCCTCTTCGTAGCCGGTGGTGCCGTTGATCTGGCCGGCGAAGAACAGGCCGGCGATGACTTTGGTTTCCAGACTGTACTTGAGGTCGCGCGGGTCGAAATAGTCGTATTCGATGGCATAGCCCGGACGCACGATGTGGGCGTTTTCCATGCCGCGGATCGAACGCACGATCTGCAACTGCACGTCGAAGGGCAGCGAAGTGGAAATGCCATTGGGGTACAGCTCGTGGGTGGTCAGGCCTTCCGGCTCGATGAACACCTGGTGGCTTTCCTTGTCGGCAAAGCGGTGGATCTTGTCTTCGATCGACGGGCAATAGCGTGGGCCAACGCCTTCGATTTCACCAGCAGCCGAATACATCGGCGAGCGATCGAGGTTGGCCGCGATGATTTCGTGGGTGCGGGCGTTGGTGTGGGTGATCCAGCAGCTGACCTGACGGGGGTGCAGCGCCTTGGAGCCCATGAACGACATTACCGGGATCGGCGTATCGCCCGGCTGCTCGGTCATCTGCGAGAAATCCACCGACTTGCCATCGATGCGCGGCGGCGTACCGGTTTTCAAGCGGCCTACGCGCACCGGCAGTTCCCGCAGACGGCGTGCCAGGGCAATCGACGGCGGATCGCCGGCGCGGCCACCGGAATAGTTCTGCAAACCGATGTGGATAAGTCCACCGAGAAAGGTCCCAGTGGTCAATACCACCGAGTCGGCCATGAAGCGCAGGCCCATCTGGGTGACTACACCCCGCACCTGGTCCTGTTCGACGATCAGGTCGTCGCAGGCCTGCTGAAATATCCACAGGTTGGGCTGGTTTTCCAGGATTTCGCGGATCGCCGCTTTGTACAGGATGCGGTCGGCCTGGGCGCGAGTGGCGCGCACGGCCGGGCCCTTGCGGTTGTTCAACACGCGAAACTGAATCCCGCCCAGATCAGTGGCCAAGGCCATGGCGCCGCCCAAGGCGTCGATTTCCTTGACCAGATGGCTCTTGCCGATGCCACCGATGGCCGGGTTGCAGCTCATCTGGCCGAGGGTTTCCACGTTGTGGGTCAGCAGCAGGGTCTTGGCGCCCATGCGTGCCGACGCTAGCGCAGCCTCGGTACCGGCATGGCCGCCGCCGATGACGATCACTTCAAAACGGGAAGGGTAATCCACCACGCACCTCGTGCCTGTTGATAGGGATTAATTGGATAGCCGACAAGTATAGGGACTTGTGCCCCCTGAAAGAAACCGTCTGCACAAAAAATAGCCAGCCGGGTAGACGGGTGCACCTGTTCGAGCCTGTACGCCGGAAAACGGCCTGGGGATAAAGAAATAAAAAAGAGAGAAATTTATTAAAGCTTTGTTTTTATGTTTATATCTATACACGCCCATTTCTGTGGATAGATCGCTACAGGCCACGTTTTACGTGATGTACAGAGGAATTAAACGTTGTGCTCATGTGGGTCGGAGCGCTTGGGATAACCGCATTGAGCCTGTGGATGAAACCATCTGTTATGCACAGACGGGTTTATCGCCAGCTTACAAGCCCGGTTATCAACCGAGCTGAAGGTGGTTTATCCACAGGGCTTAATCCACAGGCTGGATGCTCATTGAGTGACCAGTACCGGCTCGGCCTTATAGCGATCGGCGAAAACCTTGGCCAGATTCGCCACTTTCGGCTGATCATTGATGGCGATGTAGGGGCTTTCCGGGTGCAGGGTCAGGTAATTCTGGTGATAACCCTCGGCCGGATAGAACGTCTTGTGGTCTTCGATGGTGGTCGCCAGCTTCGCAGACCACACCCCGGCGCCATCGAGTTGGGCGATGTAGGCCTGGGCCACCTTGTGTTGCTCAGGGGTCTGCGCGAAGACCGTGGAGCGGTACTGTGTGCCGCTGTCAGGGCCCTGGCGGTTGAGCTCGGTCGGGTCATGGACCACCGAGAAGTAGATCTGCAACAGCTGGCCGTAGCTGACCTGGGTAGGGTCGAACGTCACCTGCACCGATTCGGCATGGCCGGTATCGCCGTCGCTGACCTGTTCGTAATGGGCAGTCTGCGCCTGGCCACCGGTGTACCCCGACACCGCCTGGGTCACCCCTTTCACGTGCTGATACACACCCTGCACGCCCCAGAAGCAGCCGCCGGCGAATACTGCCGTTTCACTGTGGCTGCCAGTGGCGGTTTCATCCACAGCGGGCGCCGGTATGACGAATACTTCGCCGGCGGCCTGTGCACAACCGGTCGTCATGGCCAGCGCCAAGGCGAGCAGCGGGCCGGTCAGTCTGTTCTGGAACATGGTCTACCTCGCGATCAATGGGTGCAGGCGGGTTGCCCCCGGTACGGTCGTCACTTGGACGTGTCGCCCTTTTGCATGCTGTCGTTCGACATCGAATCCTTCTTCATGGCGCCGCTGCTCATCGAGTCCTTGCTCATGCTGCCAGTGTCCTTTTTCATCATGCTGTCCTTGCTCATTGCGTCCTTGGACATCGTGCCCTGCTTCATGCTGCCATTGCTCATGCCGTCGTTGCCGGTGCTGTCGGCGGCCCAGACACTGCCGACGCCGCAGGCCAGGGCCATGGACAGAACTGCTGTGGATAGCGCTTTCATGAGGTATCTCCTTGAGTGTATTAGGGACCGCCAAAGCGGCGGGTGACGGTCATTATTCGAGCCGCCCAGTCGCCAAGTCCTCACGCAGAGTTAAATTAAATGTGATAACTCCCACCCCGCGGATTAGCGACAATGGCGGACAACGATCAGCCCCGGGATACCCTTGATGGATCGGCTCAAACGCGTACTTATCGTCGAAGATGACGCCCACATCGCTGAACTGCTGCGCCTGCACCTGCGCGATGAAGGCTATGCGGTCGAGCATGCCGCCGATGGCAACGAAGGCGTGCGCCTGCTCGAGCAGGGTCATTGGGACGCGCTGGTGCTGGACCTGATGCTGCCCGGCGTCGATGGCCTGGAGATCTGCAAGCGGGCCCGGGCCATGGCCCAGTACACGCCGATCATCATCACCAGTGCCCGCTCCAGCGAGGTGCACCGTATTCTTGGGCTGGAACTGGGAGCCGACGATTACCTGGCCAAGCCCTTCTCGATGCTGGAACTGGTGGCTCGGGTACGGGCGCTGTTGCGGCGTACCGATGCGCTGGCGCGCAGTGCCCGGATGGACGCCGGGCATTTGGCGATCAACGGCCTGGCCATCGATCCGCTGGCGCGCGAGGCCAGCCTGCTGGGCAAGCCGCTGGGGCTGACCCCGCGCGAATTCGACCTGCTGTATTTCTTCGCACGCCACCCCGATCAGGTGTTCTCGCGCATGGACCTGCTCAACGAGGTCTGGGGTTATCAACACGACGGCTATGAACACACGGTCAATACCCATATCAACCGCCTGCGCACCAAGATCGAAGACGACCCGGCCGCGCCGCGGCGCATCCTGACGGTGTGGGGCCGGGGCTACAAATTCACCGCCATGGCCGCGGAGGCAGACGCTTGAAACCATTTACCCTTAGCCAGCGCCTGTCGGCGGTGTTCGCGGTGCTGCTCCTGGCCTGCAGTGGCGTTTCGGTGTGGCTGCAGGTCGACGCCAGCAACCGCCACGACCAGGTCACGGTGCAGGCTTTGTCGGCCGGCCTGGCCGGGCACATCGCCAATACCTCGCAGTTGATGGACAGCGCCGGCTGGCGCCCGGACGCCGTGCATGCCTTGTTCAACCAGTTGATGGCCGTCAACCCGGCGGTGGAGGTCTATTTGCTGTCCAGGGATGGCCAGGTCGTGGGCAACGCCGCGCCCGAAGGGCGAATCAAGCGCCAGCAGGTCGACCTCGCGCCCATCCGCCGCCTGCTCGAGGGCGGATCGCTACCGATACTCGGCGACGATCCGCGCAGCCTGTCCGGGCAAAAGGTCTTCAGCGCGGCGCCGGTGCAGGTCAACGGTCACGACGGCGGCTTCGTCTACGTCATCCTCCAGGGGCAGGACCGTGACGCGCTGGCGGCCCACCTCTCCAGCCACTCCCTGTTGCAGCCGACGCTATGGGCCATGGGGCTGATGGCGGCGTTCAGCCTGGTCATGGGCCTGATTGCCTTTCGCCTGATTACCCGGCCCCTGCGCGGCTTGACCGCAGAAGTGCGCGCTCTGGGCGCCGATGGCCAGCCGGTGAGCGCGGCGGTTCACGAACGCCAGCGTGGGGACGAAATCGCCACCCTGCGCAGCGCCTTCGCGCAGATGCGCCTGCGCATCGCCGAGCAGTGGGCCGAGTTGACCCGCCAGGACCAGCAGCGTCGCGACATGCTGGCCAACATCTCCCATGACCTGCGCACGCCATTGACCTCGTTGCATGGCTATCTGGAAACCCTGCGCCTCAAGGACCAGTTACTCACAGGCGAGGAGCGCCGGCATTACCTGGACGTAGCCCTCGGGCAGAGCCGCAAGGTCGGCCGCCTGGCCCAGGAATTGTTCGAACTGGCGCGCTTGGAATCGGGGCTGGTGCAACCCGAGTCCGAAGATTTTTCCTTGGCGGACCTGATTCAGGACGTATTGCAAAAATTCGAGCTGGCCAGTGAATCGCGTCAGCAGAGGCTGCTTGTGGATATCTCTGAAGGCTTGCCAGCCGTGCGCGGTGATCTGGGCATGATCGAGCGGGTGTTGACCAATCTGCTCGACAATGCCATCCGGCATAATCCTGCGGGGACAGACATTGGCCTGCAATTGCGCCGTACCGGCGACAAGGTGAGCGTGCGGGTCAGCGATAACGGCGCGGGCATTCCCCAGCAACTGCGCGAGGGTCTGTTCACCCGCCTTACCGCCCTGCGCCGGGTTTCATCCACAGACAGCGGCGGGCTGGGGTTGGTGATTGTGCAGCGGATGCTGCAGTTGCACGGCAGCGAGATTTGCCTGGTGGATGTGGATAAACCTGGCACTGCATTCGAATTTTTACTGGACTGTGCATAACTTCGCTGCCGGAGCGGCGAATTCCTAGTCACTTCCCGATACAAAAACTCGAGAAAATCCGTCCCAGTAGATCATCAGAGCTGAACGCCCCGGTGATTTCCCCCAGTGCCTGCTGCGCCATGCGCAAATCCTCGGCGAGCAGCTCGCCTGCCCCGGCCAATGTCAGCTGATCGCGGCCATGCTGAAGATATGCACAGGCTCGCTCAAGCGCATCAAGATGCCGACGTCGGGCGCTGAAACTGCTTTCTGCGGTCTGTTGATAACCCATGCACTCCTTCAGATGCTCGCGCAGCAGCTCCAGGCCATCGCCCGCTGCCTTGGCGCTGAGGCTGATGGTCACATGGCCGTCGCTGCTCTGCAGCAGGCTGACGGGTTCCCCCGTGAGGTCGGCCTTGTTGCGAATCAGCGTGACTTTGCCCGGCGCCGGGCGTTGCTCGAGAAACTCTGGCCACAAGGCGAAGGGGTCAGCAGCCTCGGGGGCGCTGGCATCGACCACCAGCAGCACCCGATCGGCTTCTTCGATGGCTTTCAAGGCGCGTTCGACGCCGATTTTCTCCACCTGATCCTCGGTATCACGCAAGCCTGCAGTGTCGACCACGTGCAACGGCATGCCGTCGATGTGGATATGTTCACGCAGGACGTCCCGTGTAGTCCCGGCGACATCAGTGACGATCGCCGCTTCGCGCCCGGCCAGCAGGTTGAGCAGGCTGGATTTGCCTGCGTTGGGCCGGCCGGCAATGACCACCGTCATGCCATCGCGCAGCAAGGCGCCCTGCCCGGCTTCGCGCTGCACTGTGGATAAGTCTGCGCGGACCTGGTCAAGCATGCTCAACACCTTGCCGTCGGCCAGGAAGTCGATTTCTTCCTCGGGGAAGTCGATAGCGGCCTCAACGTAGATGCGCAGGCCGATCAACTGCTCGGTCAAGTTATGCACACGGTGGGAAAACGCCCCCTGCAGGGAGCGCAGGGCATTGCGCGCCGCCTGTGCAGAACTGGCTTCGATCAGGTCGGCGATGGCTTCGGCCTGGGCCAGGTCGAGCTTGTCGTTGAGAAAGGCCCGTTCGCTGAATTCCCCGGGGCGCGCCAGTCGGCAGCCCAGCTCGACGCAACGCTGCAGCAGCATGTCGAGCACCACCGGCCCACCATGCCCCTGCAATTCGAGGACATCTTCGCCGGTAAAGGAATGCGGCCCGGGGAAGTACAGCGCCAATCCCTCATCGAGGACACTGCCATCCGCCGCTTTCATCGCGCCGTAGTGGGCATGCCGCGGCTTCAACTCACGACCGGCGATCGCTATGGCTGCCTGGCTGGCCAACGGCCCGGACAGGCGAACGATACCGACGCCGCCACGTCCCTGGGCGGTGGCGATTGCAGCGATGGTGTCGCGAACGGGGGTCATGGCAAGTCCTCGGCTGGGATTGGGCAGTATGAAACATCAGCAAGCAAAACGCCCCACGAGGGGGCGTCTTGTTCACAGGCTTGGCGGTGCGGATCAGGCGGCGGCTTTGTTCGCGTTGGCCTTTTCGATGCTGCGAGTGATGTACCACTGCTGCAGGATCGACAAGGTGTTGTTGGTCACCCAGTACATCACCAGACCTGCAGGGAACCACAGGAAGAAGAAGGTGAACACGATCGGCATCAGCTTCATCACCTTGGCCTGCATCGGATCCGGCGGAGTCGGGTTCAGACGCTGCTGGATGAACATGGTCGCGCCCATGATGATCGGCAGGATGAAGAACGGGTCCTTGATCGACAGGTCGGTGATCCACAGCAGCCACGGTGCCTGGCGCATTTCCACGCTTTCCAGCAGCACCCAGTACAGCGACAGGAAGACCGGCATCTGCACCACGATCGGCAGGCAGCCACCCAGCGGGTTGATCTTCTCCTTCTTGTACAGCTCCATCATCGCCTGCGACATTTTCTGCCGGTCATCGCCGTGTTGTTCCTTGAGGATCGCCAGTTTTGGCGCCACGGCACGCATACGCGCCATCGACTTGTAGCTGGCAGCCGACAATGGGAAGAATAGCAACTTGATCAGGATGGTCAGGCAGATGATCGAGAAGCCCCAGTTACCGAGGATCGCGTGAATGTGCTTGAGCAGCCAGAAGATCGGTTGGGCGATGAACCAGAGAATGCCGTAGTCGACGGTCAACTCCAGACCCGGCGACAAAGCCTTGAGCTTGTCCTGGATCTTCGGCCCGGCGTACAGGGTGCTGCTGGTTTCGACCTTGGCACCTGGCGCGGCGGTCAGTGTCGGGCCGGTGTAGCCGATGATGTAGTCACCATGGCTGTCCTTGCGGGTCGACACAGTGTTGCTGTCGGTGCTCGCCGGGATCCACGCGGTCACGAAGTAGTGCTGCAGCCAGGCAACCCAGCCACCTTGCACGGTGTCCTTGACGTTGCCCTTGTCCATATCCTTCATGGACACTTTCTTGTACGGCTCGGAACTGGTCCACATCGCCGCACCCAGGTAGGTGGCGGTGCTGGTGGCGGTGCTGGCCGATGGATCGGCACTGGCATCACGCTTGAGCTGGGCGAACAGGTTGCCCGACCACGGCTGGGCGCTCTGGTTGTCGATCAGGTAGGAAACGACCAGGTCGTACTCGCCACGCTTGAAGCTGAAACGCTTGATGTAGTTGACGCCGGCATCGCTGAACTTCAGGTCGACGACCAATTGGTCCTGACCATCGCTGAGCTGGTAGTTCTTCTGCGCGGAGCTGAACAGAGGGCGGCCGGTGCTGCGCGAATCCGGGCCATTGCTGCCGATCAGGCCGCTTTGCGCCACATAAGTGCGCTCGCCACCGTTGTCGAACAGCTGGAATGGCACATCCGGATGATCCTGGCGGCGCGGGTATTCGGGCAGCGTCAGCTGCACGATGTCACCACCGACAGGGTCGATAGCCAGGTCGATCACGTCGGTCTTGACCCGGATCAGGTCCTTGCTGACGGCGGCCGGTGCTGGCACGGCGGCGGCATTGGGCTCGGCATTGACGCTGGGAATGTCGGCGTTGGCCGGCGTGGCGGAGTTGCTGCCCGGGACGTCCGCGGAGGACGAGGAATTGCTGGCCACATTCTGAGTCGGCAAGGCTGCCTGACCGTAGTCCTGGTTCCATTTCAGGACCATGACGTAGGCCACGATTGCCAGGGCGACGATCAGGATCGTGCGTTTAATATCCATGATTACTCGGCTATCGAAGAAATACTGGGTGATGGGGCTGTCGGAACCGGATCGTAGCCACCGGCATTCCATGGATGGCAACGACCGATGCGACGCAGGGTCAGCCAGCCGCCGCGCAGAATGCCATGATGTTCGATGGCTTCCAACGCGTAGCAGGAGCAGGACGGGTAAAAACGACAGCGATCGGCCATCAGTGGGCTGATGGCGTAGCGATAGAACTGGATCGGAACGATGACCAGCTTACGCATCTTGGCGGTCTACCCCTTCAGGTACGGCATTGGCCGTCGGAACGGGCCGACTGCGTGCGAGGCGTTTCCAGAGTTTGCCAAAATGCTGGTGCAACTCCGGATTTTCAACGTCGCCCAAACCCTTGCGCGCGACAATGACGATATCCCAACCCACCAGAATGTCCTGGTGAAGCCGAAACGAGTCACGCATCAGGCGTTTCAGACGATTGCGCTGAACGGCAAGCTTTACGCTTTTTTTCCCGATGACCAGCCCGAGACGGGGATGATCGAGACCGTTTTCGCGCGCAAGGAGCAGCAGGTTTTTCCCTGGAACCTTGCCGGATGGGGAGTCAAAGACTGCTTTGAAGTGCCGGGCGGTCAGTAGACGCTTTTCCCGACTGAAGTCCTGACTCACCCCCTGTGCCGAATGATCAAACTGCCAGACGCTTACGGCCCTTGGCGCGACGACGCGACAGGACGGTACGGCCGTTCTTGGTGGCCATGCGAGCACGGAAACCGTGGGTGCGAGCGCGCTTGATGGTGCTGGGTTGGAAAGTACGTTTCATGGCGTGTTACCTGGTTCGTCCACAACGGGCCGGAATGGCCCCCGTTTTAAGAGACCGGCGATTCTAGTGAATGCAAAGCCGCAGGTCAATTTCCAGCCACCTATTACTTTGACGCGGGTTGACCGTCCGTCTGTTTAACCCTGCTGACAGACGTGTCCATTTTTTGTCTTGGAGTACCGCTGACGCCAGGGCTCAACATAAAATTAAGGAAGATCCTTTTTTAAAGCTTTTTTGTAGAGCTTATAGATCTTAAGCGACGACCTTTCTGTGGATAAGCTGCTCAACCCCTTATTCCACGTGATGTACAGAGGATCGGTAGCTTGTCCAGAAGCCGTGCTGCGGCTGTGTGGAGCCCTCGGAAAACCTGTGTATGGAATGGGTAGTTATCAACAGGCTAGTTATGCACAGGCTTTGACCCCCAGTTGTGCAGAAGTCTCACGGCGGTTTATCCACAGGGCTTATCCCCAGCCTGGGAAGTGCCGAGAAAACCAAAAACGGCGCTTTTTCCACCTCTGGCGGGCGCTCTTCATGTGGATAAGTAGGGCAAGCGCCGTTACAATGGGCGCTGTTTTTGCCCTCCGGTCTTCAACGTCCCGGCTTTCAATATCCCGGCTTCCAATATCAGGGGAACTCCGTGTCAGTGGAACTTTGGCAGCAGTGCGTGGAACTCCTGCGCGATGAACTGCCTGCCCAGCAATTCAACACCTGGATCCGTCCGCTACAGGTCGAAGCCGAAGGCGACGAGTTGCGTGTCTATGCACCTAACCGGTTCGTCCTGGATTGGGTCAACGAGAAATACCTGAGCCGGTTGCTGGAACTGCTGGGCGAGCACGGCGGCGGCCTGGCCCCGGCGCTGTCCTTGTTGATTGGCAGCCGGCGCAGCTCCGCGCCTCGTGCTGCGCCCAATGCGCCGTTGGCTGCAGCGGCGGCAGCCTCGCAATTGCAGGTGGCCGCGCCAGCCCCGGCACCTGTGGCCGAGCCGGCCATCAACCCGAGCAGCGCCACCGCCACGCCCAGCCAGGCCCCGGCGCAGGATGAGCCGTCGCGCGACAGCTTCGATTCCATGGCCGGGGCCAGCTCGCAGCCAGCCCCTGTGCGGGCTGAGCAGCGCAACGTGCAGGTCGAAGGTGCGCTCAAGCACACCAGCTATCTCAACCGCACCTTTACCTTCGAGAACTTCGTCGAGGGCAAGTCCAACCAGCTGGCACGCGCTGCGGCCTGGCAGGTCGCCGACAACCCCAAGCACGGCTACAACCCGCTGTTCCTGTATGGCGGCGTCGGTCTGGGTAAAACCCACTTGATGCACGCTGTGGGTAACCATCTATTAAAGAAGAATCCGAACGCCAAGGTGGTGTACCTGCATTCCGAGCGCTTCGTGGCCGATATGGTCAAGGCGCTGCAGTTGAACGCCATCAACGAGTTCAAGCGTTTCTACCGCTCGGTGGATGCGTTGCTGATCGACGACATCCAGTTCTTCGCCCGCAAAGAGCGTTCCCAGGAGGAGTTTTTCCACACCTTCAACGCGCTACTCGAAGGCGGCCAGCAGGTCATCCTCACCAGTGACCGCTACCCCAAGGAAATCGAAGGGCTCGAGGAGCGCCTCAAGTCTCGCTTCGGCTGGGGCTTGACGGTGGCCGTGGAGCCGCCGGAACTGGAAACCCGGGTCGCCATCTTGATGAAAAAGGCCGACCAGGCGAAAGTCGAGCTGCCCCACGACGCGGCATTTTTCATCGCCCAGCGCATTCGTTCCAACGTGCGTGAACTGGAAGGCGCGCTGAAGCGAGTCATCGCCCACTCGCACTTCATGGGTCGCGATATCACCATCGAGCTGATTCGCGAGTCGCTCAAGGATCTGCTGGCCCTGCAGGACAAGTTGGTGAGTGTGGATAACATCCAGCGCACCGTGGCCGAGTACTACAAAATCAAGATCTCCGATCTGCTGTCCAAGCGCCGTTCGCGCTCGGTCGCTCGTCCGCGGCAGGTTGCCATGGCGTTGTCCAAGGAGCTCACTAACCACAGCTTGCCGGAAATCGGCGATGTGTTCGGTGGCCGCGACCATACGACTGTTTTGCACGCCTGCCGAAAGATCAATGAATTGAAAGAATCCGATGCGGATATCCGCGAGGACTACAAGAACCTGCTGCGTACGTTGACCACCTGATGATGTCGATGCAGCTTATCAAGGCAAGGGACTAGACCATGCATTTCACCATTCAACGCGAAGCCCTGTTGAAACCACTGCAGCTGGTCGCCGGCGTCGTCGAGCGCCGCCAGACCCTGCCGGTGTTGTCCAACGTCCTGCTGGTGGTTGAAGGCCAGCAACTTTCCCTCACCGGCACCGACCTGGAAGTCGAGCTGGTAGGCCGCGTTCAACTGGAAGACGCCGCCGAGCCCGGTGAAATTACGGTGCCTGCGCGCAAGCTGATGGACATCTGCAAGAGCCTGCCCAATGACGCGCTGATCGACATCAAGGTCGATGACGCCAAGCTGGTGGTCAAGGCCGGTCGCAGTCGCTTTACCTTGTCGACCCTGCCCGCCAATGATTTCCCCACCGTCGAAGAAGGTCCGGGGTCGCTGACCTGCAGCCTGGCGCAAAGCAAGCTGCGTCGCCTGATCGAGCGTACCAGCTTTGCCATGGCACAGCAGGACGTGCGCTACTACCTCAACGGCATGCTGCTGGAAGTTTCGGCCGGGATCATGCGCGCTGTGGCCACTGACGGTCATCGCCTGGCCATGTGCTCGATGCAGGCCGACATTGGTCAGCCGGATCGCCACCAGGTCATCGTGCCACGCAAGGGTATTCTCGAACTTGCTCGTTTGCTCACCGAGCCGGATGGCCTGGTCAGCATTGTCCTGGGTCAGCACCACATCCGTGCCACCACCGGCGAATTCACCTTCACCTCCAAGCTCGTCGACGGCAAGTTCCCCGACTACGAGCGCGTGCTGCCCAAGGGCGGTGACAAGTTGGTGCTTGGTGATCGCCAGGCGCTGCGCGAGGCATTCAGCCGTACCGCGATCCTGTCCAACGAGAAGTACCGTGGTATCCGCCTGCAATTGGCCGCTGGCCAGCTGAAGATTCAGGCGAACAACCCGGAGCAGGAAGAAGCCGAAGAAGAGATTGGCGTCGAGTACAACGGCGGCGATCTCGAGATCGGCTTCAACGTCAGCTATCTGCTCGACGTGCTGGGTGTGATGACCACCGAGCAGGTGCGCCTGATTCTATCCGATTCCAACAGCAGCGCCCTGGTCCAGGAGTCGGATAACGACGATTCGGCCTACGTCGTCATGCCGATGCGTCTGTAACCGACCAGCAGAGTCTCGATGTCCCTCAGTCGTGTTGCCGTCACCGCGGTGCGTAACCTGCACCCGGTGACCTTCTCACCTTCTCCCCGTATCAACATCCTCTACGGCGCCAACGGCAGCGGTAAAACCAGTGTGCTGGAGGCCGTGCACCTGCTCGGCCTCGCGCGCTCGTTTCGCAGCGCCCGGCTGTTGCCGGTGATCCAGTACGAGCAGCCGGCGTGCACCGTGTTCGGCCAAGTGGAACTGGCCGAAGGCGGTCACAGCAGCCTGGGCGTTTCCCGGGACCGGCAAAGCGAGTTCACCATCCGCATTGACGGGCAAAACGCTCGCAGTGCGGCTCAGCTGGCTGAAATACTGCCGTTGCAGTTGATCAACCCAGACAGTTTCCGCTTGCTCGAAGGGGCGCCCAAGGTACGCAGGCAGTTCCTTGACTGGGGCGTGTTCCACGTGGAACCTCGCTTCATGGCCACCTGGCAGCGCCTGCAGAAGGCCCTCAAGCAGCGGAACTCATGGCTGCGGCATGGTACACTGGACGTCGCTTCACAAGCGGCATGGGATCGGGAACTCACCCTGGCCAGTGCAGAGATCGATGAGTTTCGTCGCGCGTACATCAAGGCGTTGAAGCCGGTGTTCGAGCAGACGCTCAGCGAGTTGGTGCAGTTGGAGGGTTTGACCCTCAGCTATTACCGAGGTTGGGACAAGGACCGCGAGCTTTCTGAAGTGCTCGCGTCGTCGTTGCTCCGAGATCAGCAGATGGGCCACACGCAAGCCGGCCCCCAGCGTGCCGATTTGCGCCTGCGCATGGGCGCCAACAACGCCGCTGACATCCTCTCTCGCGGCCAGCAGAAGCTGGTGGTCTGTGCCCTGAGAATTGCCCAGGGCCATCTGGTCAGCCAGGCAAAGCGTGGCCAGTGTATCTACCTGGTCGACGACCTACCGTCCGAGCTGGACGAACAGCATCGCCGATCTCTTTGCCGTTTATTGGAAGAATTACGCTGCCAGGTATTCATCACCTGTGTAGATCATGAATTGTTGCGGGAATGCTGGCAGACGGAAACGCCGGTCGCCTTGTTCCACGTGGAACAAGGGCGTATTACCCAGACCCACGACCATCGGGAGTGAAGGCATGAGCGAAAATCAAACGTACGATTCTTCCAGCATCAAGGTGCTGAAAGGGCTGGATGCCGTACGCAAACGTCCCGGTATGTACATTGGCGACACCGACGATGGTAGCGGCTTGCACCACATGGTGTTCGAGGTAGTCGACAACTCCATCGACGAAGCCTTGGCCGGTCATTGCGACGACATCACCATCGTTATCCACCCGGATGAATCCATCACCGTTCGGGACAACGGCCGTGGTATTCCGGTCGACGTGCACAAGGAAGAAGGCGTTTCCGCAGCCGAGGTCATCATGACCGTGCTGCACGCTGGCGGTAAGTTCGACGACAACTCCT
Organism: Pseudomonas sp. HR96; assembly: GCF_034059295.1. Classification (NCBI taxonomy): domain Bacteria; kingdom Pseudomonadati; phylum Pseudomonadota; class Gammaproteobacteria; order Pseudomonadales; family Pseudomonadaceae; genus Pseudomonas; species Pseudomonas sp. HR96. The sequence continues at coordinate 137,145 of NZ_CP139141.1, read as the reverse complement.
ACAAGGTTTCTGGCGGCCTGCACGGCGTGGGTGTCTCGGTGGTCAACGCGCTCTCCGAGTCGCTGGTGCTGACCGTTCGCCGCAGCGGCAAACTGTGGGAACAGACCTACGTGCACGGCGTGCCCCAGGCACCCATGGCCATCATCGGCGAAAGCGACCATACCGGTACGCAGATCCACTTCAAGCCATCGGCCGACACCTTCAAGAACATCCACTTCAGCTGGGACATCCTGGCCAAGCGGATTCGTGAACTGTCGTTCCTTAACTCCGGCGTCGGCATCCTGCTCAAGGACGAACGCTCGGGCAAGGAAGAGCTGTTCAAATACGAAGGCGGCCTGCGCGCATTCGTCGAATACCTGAACACCAACAAGACGCCGGTGAACGAAGTGTTCCACTTCAACGTCCAGCGCGACGATGGCGTGGGTGTGGAAATCGCCCTGCAGTGGAACGACAGCTTCAACGAAAACCTGCTGTGCTTCACCAACAATATTCCACAGCGCGATGGTGGTACGCACCTGGTGGGCTTCCGCTCGGCTCTGACGCGTAACCTCAACACCTACATCGAGCAGGAAGGTCTGGCCAAGAAACACAAGGTCGCGACCACTGGTGACGACGCCCGCGAAGGCCTCACCGCGATTATTTCGGTGAAGGTGCCTGATCCTAAGTTCAGCTCGCAGACCAAGGACAAGCTGGTGTCCTCGGAAGTGAAAACCGCCGTGGAACAGGAGATGGGCAAATATTTCTCCGACTTCCTGCTGGAAAACCCAAACGAAGCCAAGGCCGTTGTCGGCAAGATGATCGACGCCGCCCGTGCCCGCGAAGCCGCGCGCAAGGCACGCGAGATGACTCGCCGCAAAGGCGCACTGGACATCGCCGGCCTGCCGGGCAAACTGGCCGACTGCCAGGAAAAGGACCCTGCCCTCTCCGAACTGTACCTGGTGGAAGGTGACTCCGCCGGCGGTTCGGCCAAGCAAGGTCGCAACCGCCGCACGCAGGCGATCCTGCCGCTCAAGGGCAAGATCCTCAACGTCGAGAAGGCGCGCTTCGACAAGATGATTTCCTCCCAGGAAGTCGGCACGCTGATCACCGCGCTGGGTTGCGGCATCGGTCGTGAGGAATACAACATCGACAAGCTGCGCTACCACAACATCATCATCATGACCGATGCTGACGTCGACGGTTCGCACATCCGTACCTTGCTGCTGACCTTCTTCTTCCGCCAGCTGCCTGAGCTGATCGAGCGCGGCTACATCTACATCGCCCAGCCGCCGCTGTACAAGGTCAAGAAAGGCAAGCAGGAGCAGTACATCAAGGACGACGAGGCCATGGAAGAATACATGACTCAGTCGGCCCTCGAAGATGCCAGCCTGCACCTCAACGAGTCGGCCCCGGGCATCTCCGGTGAGGCGCTCGAGCGCTTGGTGAATGACTTCCGCATGGTCATGAAAACCCTCAAGCGCCTGTCGCGCCTGTACCCGCAGGAGCTCACCGAGCACTTCGTGTACCTGCCGGCCGTGTCCCTCGAGCAGCTGTCGGACCACGCCGTGATGCAGGGCTGGCTGGAGAAGTTCGACGCTCGCCTGCGCAACACCGAGAAGTCCGGCCTGGTGTACAAGGCCAGCCTGCGTGAAGACCGCGAGCGCAATGTGTGGCTGCCAGAAGTGGAAATCACCTCCCACGGCCTGGCGAGCTACGTGACCTTCAACCGCGACTTCTTCGGCAGCAATGACTACAAGACCGTGACTGCCCTGGGCGCGCAACTGACCAGCCTGCTCGACGAAGGCGCCTACATCAAGCGTGGCGAGCGCAAGAAGGCCGTGGTCGAGTTCAAGGAAGCGCTGGACTGGCTGATGGCTGAAAGCACCAAGCGCCACACCATTCAGCGCTACAAGGGGCTGGGCGAAATGAACCCCGACCAGCTGTGGGAAACCACTATGGACCCGGCCGTGCGGCGCATGCTCAAGGTGACCATCGAGGACGCCATCGGCGCCGACCAGATCTTCAACACCTTGATGGGTGATGCAGTCGAACCGCGTCGCGAGTTCATCGAAAGCAATGCGTTGGCGGTGTCGAACCTCGACTTCTGACGGTCGAACGGTCCGCGTTGCCAGCAGAAACCCCAGCCTACCGCTGGGGTTTCTGCTTTATGCAATCCAAGTCTGCAAAAACGCACACCCCACAAGTAAAAACACCCCTCCTCCTCGCGCCAATTGGCACTACCATGTCTGCAGGACAAAAATAATAAATAGACGCGAGGTGCTCCATGTCCTCCGCTCAACCCTGCGAATCCTCTCCCTACGACTACGTCATCGTCGGTGCCGGGCCCGCCGGCTGCCTGCTGGCCAACCGCCTGTCCACGGACCCCGCTGTACGCGTGCTGTTGCTCGAAGCCGGTGGCCGCGACAACTATGCCTGGATTCACATCCCGGTCGGTTACCTCTACTGCATCGGCAACCCCCGCACCGACTGGTGCTTCAAGACTGAATCACAACCCGCCCTGCAAGGCCGCAGCCTCAACTACCCGCGCGGCAAGGTGCTGGGCGGCTGCTCGTCGATCAATGGCATGATCTATATGCGCGGCCAGGCTGCCGACTACGACGGTTGGGAAGCCATGGGCAACCCTGGCTGGGGTTGGAAGCAGGTACTGCCGATGTTCAAGCGTAGCCAGCTGCACTTTTCCGGCAACGGCGAGGTGCACGGAGGCGATGGCGAATGGCGGGTCGAGTTGCAGCGGTATCGCTGGCCGATCCTCGACGCCTTTCGTGACGCTGCGGCGCAGAGTGGCATCGCCTCGGTGGATGACTTCAACGGCGGCGACAACGAAGGCTGCGGCTACTTTCAGGTCAACCAGCGTGCCGGAGTGCGCTGGAACTCGGCCAAGGCGTTTCTCAAGCCGGTGCTGCATCGCGCCAACCTCACCGTGCTCACCGATGTGCGGGTCGACCGGGTGCTGTTGCAGAACAAGCGCGCGGTGGCGGTCAAGGGTCGTTGGCAGGGCCAGGAGCGGGAATTCCAGGCACACCGGGAGATCATTCTGTGCGCTGGGGCCATTGGTTCGCCGAGTATCCTTCAGCGCAGCGGCATAGGCCCAAGGCCCCTGCTGGAGCGCCTTGGGATCACCGTCGAGCACGAGCTGGCGGGGGTCGGAGGCAATTTGCAGGACCACCTGCAGCTGCGGCTGATCTATCAGGTCACCAATACGCGCACCTTGAATGTCGTCGCCAACAGCCTGTGGGGCAAGTTCGGCATGGGCGTGCGCTACCTCTATGATCGCAGCGGACCTTTGGCAATGGCGCCCAGCCAACTGGGAGCGTTCGTCAGGTCCGAGCCGGAGCAGGCCAGCGCCAATCTCGAATACCATGTGCAGCCGCTGTCCCTGGACAAGTTCGGCGAGCCTCTGCACCGCTTTCCGGCCTTCACCGCCTCGGTGTGCAACCTGCGTCCGCGCAGCCGCGGACGTGTGGACATCCGCTCGGCAGATCCTGACCAGCCGCCCATCATCGACCCCAACTACCTGAGCGATCCGGAGGACCTGCGCATCGCTGCACAGTCGATCCGTATCACCCGCAAGATTCTTTCCGCTCCAGCCCTGCAGCAGTTCTCGCCCGTGGAGTATCTGCCGGGGGACGCCATGCAAACCGAAGAGCAGCTGCGCGAAGCCGCCGGGCGTATCGGTACCACGATCTTCCACCCGGTAGGCACCTGCCGCATGGGCAGCGATGGGCTGGCGGTGGTGGACGCGCGGCTGCGGGTGCACGGTATCGACGGCCTGCGCGTGGCAGACGCCTCGATCATGCCCACCATCACCTCGGGCAACACCTGTTCGCCGACCTTGATGATTGGCGAGATGGCCGCGCAGTTCATTCGTGACAGCCTGGCGCCGGCGTCGAGCAGGGAGCAGGCACCGGCCCGCGAGCCGGCCCTGCCCGCAGCCTGAGGAGACGTCAGGGCGCAGGACAGGACAGAGCAAGCAAGGGGCCGTGCAGGCAGTCAGGCACGGCCGACAGTGGAACAACAACAATAATCACTGTGCCCGCAGGGCCCAAGGACTACAGCGATGACCGACGTGATCCATCCGCACTCCCCTGTTACCCTGGGGTCTTCCGCCAAGGAAGACCGCAAGATCATCTTCGCGTCATCCCTCGGGACGGTGTTCGAGTGGTATGACTTTTTCTTGTACGGCGCCTTGGCTGCCGTGATCAGCAAGCAGTTCTTCGCTGGGGTCAACGACACCACGGCGTTTATCTTCGCGCTGATGGCCTTTGCCGCAGGCTTTCTGGTGCGCCCGTTCGGCGCGCTGGTATTCGGCCGGCTGGGCGACATGATCGGCCGCAAATACACCTTCCTCATGACCATCGTGCTGATGGGGCTGTCCACCTTCGGCGTTGGGCTACTGCCAACCTATGCCAGCATCGGCCTCGCAGCGCCGGTGATCCTTATCTGCCTGCGCATGCTGCAGGGCCTGGCACTCGGTGGTGAGTACGGCGGCGCGGCCACCTACGTGGCTGAACATGCGCCAGCGGACAAGCGTGGCGCCCATACCGGCTGGATTCAGTCCACCGCAACCCTGGGGCTGCTGCTGTCGCTGCTGGTGGTGTTGGCCACGCGCTATTTGACCGGTGATCAGTTCGAAGTCTGGGGTTGGCGCATTCCATTTCTGTTGTCGATCGTGCTGCTGGCGATCTCCACCTGGATTCGCATGAGCCTGCACGAGTCGCCGTCCTTCGTGAAGATGAAGGCCCAGGGCAAGGTCAGCAAGTCGCCGATCCGCGAGTCGTTTGGCAACTGGGAAAACCTCAAGATCGTGCTGATTGCGCTGTTCAGCATCAATGGTGGCCAGGCGGTGACCTTCTATACCGCGCAGTTCTACGTGCTGTTCTTCCTCACCCAGATCCTCAAGATGGACCCGGCTCAGGCCAATACCTTGCTGATCATCAGCGTGGTGCTCGGCGCGCCGTTCTTCGTGTTCTTCGGCTGGTTGTCCGATCGCATTGGCCGCAAGCCGATCATCATGGCCGGGCTGCTGCTGGCCACGGTGTTCTACTTTCCGCTGTTCAAGGCGCTGAGCCACTACGCCAACCCGCAGATCTCCCAGGCCAGCAGCCAGGCGCCCGTTGTGGTGATGGCCGATCCCAAGGCCTGCACCTTCCAGTTCGACCCGGTAGGCAAAGCCAAATTCGACAGCCCCTGCGACAAGGTCAAGACCCTGCTGGTCAAGCAGGGCGTCCCTTACAGCTCGGCCTCCCAGGTCGCTGGTAGCGATGTGGTGGTCAGCGTCGGTGAGACGAAGATTACCGGCTACGACGAGTCGGCACTGCGCGCAGCCGTGGCTCAGGCGGGCTACCCGACCAAGGCTGACCCGGCGAGCGTCAACCAGCCGATGGTGGTCGCGGTGATCTTCGCCCTGATCCTTATTGCCACCATGACCTATGGTCCACTGGCGGCGGTGATGGTCGAGCTGTTCCCGACCCGCATCCGCTACACCTCGATGTCGCTGCCTTACCACATTGGCAACGGCTGGTTTGGCGGTTTCCTGCCGACGGTGTCGTTCGCACTGGTGGTGTATACCGGCGATATCTTCTATGGGCTCTGGTACCCGGTGCTGGTCACCGGGGGCAGCCTGATCGTCGGGCTGCTGTGCCTGAAGGAAACCCGTCAGGTGGATCTGGACACGGTGTGAAGCGGAGCCAGGAAGATTATGCGGACAACAAAAACCGGCGCCTGAAAGCGCCGGTTTTTTGTGAACCTGAAAAACTTATGCACGTTTTAAAGGTGCTCAAAACAAAAAAAATTCTCTTTGTTAATCATATATTTACGGAGGTATTCAAGAAGCGTCAGGAAAAACAATACACAAGTTATCCACAGAATCAGGCCACGCTTTCGGTGTCGACATGTGCCGTTACAGGTAGTGAGCCCATGCTGCGCTGCATGTCCTCGTTCCACTTGGCGTAGCGGTCGTTCAGAGCGGCGATAGCGCGTGGCCCGCTTCCCTCGGCATACATCGGCTCGCCGATGATGACCTCAATCACCCCTGCCCGTTTGCCCCAGCCTTCCTTGGGCCAGTACTTGCCGGCGTTGTGGGCGATCGGCAGCACCGGCAGTTCGGCATTCACCGCCAGCGCCGAGCCGCTGCGGGTGAACTTGCCGATCTGGCCGAAGGGCACGCGGGTGCCTTCGGGAAAGATCAGCACCCAGACGCCGTCCTTGAGCAGCCGGTCGCCCTTGGCAGCCACTTCCTTCAACGCAGCCTTGGGGTTGTCGCGATCAATGGCGATAGGCCGCAGCATGGCCATGGCCCAGCCGAAGAACGGCACGTACAGCAGTTCTTTCTTCAGTACCTGGCTCAGCGGCTGGAAGTACGCCGAGAGGAAAAAGGTCTCCCACGTGCTCTGGTGGTTGGACAGGATCACGCAAGGCTGACTGGGCACATGTTCGGCGCCGGTGATCTTGACCTGAATGTTGAGGATGTGGCGGGTCAGCCACAGCGCGCAGCGGCACCAGTAGACGTTGATGAACCGATAGCGCGCTGGAAAGCTGAGAAAGGGCGCGATAAAAAAGCTCAGGGTGCACCAGAGCAAGGAGCTGGTGCCCAGGAGCAGGTAAAAGAAAAAAATCCTGAGGGCCTGCAGGGTCGACATAGTGGCTTTTACCATGACGGACAGAACGTCCTAATTGTGGATAAGTTCTCTGGCGATGGCTGCCAGGTCCTCGAAAATCAATGTACCGGCGGGCAGAGTCTTGCCCAGGGTACGCGGGCCCTTTCCGGTTTTTACCAGAACGGGCTGACAGTCGACGGCCACGGCGGCCTCCAGGTCACCCAGACTATCGCCGACAAACCATACACCCGCCAATCCGCAGGCGTAATGCCGGGCGATGGTCTGCAGCATTCCCGGCTTGGGTTTGCGGCAGTCGCAGGCGGCATCCGGGCCATGCGGGCAGTAGACGATCAGGCCGACCTCGCCGCCCTCGGCCGCCACCAGCGCGCGCAGGCGTTGGTGCATGGCGTCAAGGGTGGCCAGGTCGTAGTAACCGCGGGCAATGCCGGACTGGTTGGTGGCCACGGCCACCGTCCAGCCAGCACGGCTCAACGCTGCGATAGCGGCGACCGAGCCGGGGATGGGAATCCATTCCTGCACCGACTTGATGTAGGCGTCGGAGTCTTCGTTGATGACCCCGTCGCGGTCCAGTATCAGCAGCTTCAAGGCTTACCCCAGCAACGAGATGTCGGCGACGCCGAGGAACAGGCCGCGCAGGCGCGCCAGCAGCGCGTAGCGGTTGGCGCGCACCTTGGCGTCCTCGGCATTGACCATCACCGCCTCGAAGAAGGCATCGACCGGCTCGCGCAAGGCAGCCAGGCGGGCCAGGGTCTCGGCGTAACGGCGTTCGGCAGCCAGCGGCTGCACGGCCTGGTCGGCCTGCTGGATCGCCGAATACAGCGAGAACTCGTTGGCGTTGTCGAAGTACTTCGGCTCCACGGTGTGTGCCACCTGGCCATCGGCCTTGCTCAGCAGGTTCGACACGCGCTTGTTCACCGCGGCCAGGGCCGAAGCTTCAGGCAGCCTGCGGAAGGCCTGCACGGCCTGCACGCGCTGGTCGAAGTCGAGCGCCGAGCCCGGCTTGAGGGCGCGCACCGAGAGGTAGGTGGCGACGTCGGTGCCCTCGTCTTCGTAACGGGCGCGCAGGCGGTCGAAGATGAACTCCAGCACCTGGTCGGCCAGGCCTGGAGCCTTGACCTGGGTGCCGAACTCGGACACAGCGAAGGCCACGGCCTGGGTCAGGTCGAGGTCCAGGCCCTTCTCGATCAGAATCCGCAGTACACCCAGTGCCGCGCGGCGCAGGGCATAGGGGTCACGGCTGCCGGTCGGCAGCATGCCGATACCGAAGATCCCGACCAGGGTGTCGAGCTTGTCGGCGATGGCCACTGCCGCGCCGGTCAGCGAGGTCGGCAGTTCGGCGCCGGCGCCGCGCGGCATGTACTGCTCGTTGAGGGCCAGGGCGACGTCTTGGGCCTCACCGTCGTTGACTGCGTAGTAGTAGCCGGCCACGCCTTGCATCTCGGGGAACTCGCCGACCATCTCGGTGGCCAGGTCGCACTTGGACAGCAGGCCGGCACGCGCCGCACGCTGGGCGTCGCCGCCGATGCGCGGGGCGATGAACGCGGCCAGGCGCGAAACGCGCACGGCCTTGTCGTAGACGCTGCCGAGTTTTTCCTGGAACACCACGTTCTTCAGGCGCTCGTTGAAGCTTTCCAGTGGCTGCTTCTTGTCCTGCTTGAAGAAGAATTCGGCGTCGGTCAGGCGTGGGCGCACGACTTTCTCGTTGCCCTGGACGATCTGGCTGGGGTCCTTGCTCTCGACGTTGGCCACAGTGATGAAGCGCGGCAGCAGCTTGCCCTCGGCGTCCAGCAGGCAGAAATACTTCTGGTTGTCCTGCATGGTGGTGATCAGCGCTTCCTGCGGCACTTCCAGAAAACGTTCCTCGAACGAGCACACCAGCGGCACCGGCCACTCGACCAGCGCGGTCACTTCGTCGAGCAGGTTGGCCGGCACGATCGCGGTGCCTTCCTGTTGCAGCGCAAGCTCCGCGATGCGCTTGCTGATCAGCAGCCGGCGCTCCTCGAAGTCGGCCAGCACGTAGGCCTTGCGCAGGTCTTCCTGATAGTTGGCTGGCGAGCTGATGCGCACCGCTTCCGGGTGGTGGAAGCGGTGACCGCGCGATTCACGGCCGGCGTTCTGGGCGAGGATGGTGCAGTCGACCACCTGATCGCCCAGCAGCATGACCAGCCATTGGGTCGGGCGCACGAACTCGACCTTGCGCGAGCCCCAGCGCATGCGCTTGGGGATCGGCAGGTCGTTGAGCGAATCCTCGACGATGGTCGGCAGCAGGCTGGCGGTCGGCTTGCCCTTGATGCTCTGGCTGTAGCGCAGCTTGGGGCCGCTCTGGTCGATCTCGCTGAGGTCAACCCCGCACTTCTTGGCAAAGCCGAGGGCGGCCTGGGTCGGTTTGCCTTCGGCATCGAACGCGGCCTGTACTGGCGGGCCGTCGAGGTTGATGCTGCGGTCCGGCTGCTGGGTGTCCAGCGAGGTGATCAGCACGGCCAGGCGGCGTGGCGCGGCAAAGTAGCGCTTGGTGGTGAAGTTCAGGCCGGCGGCCTGCAGGCCTTTTTCAATGCCGGCCAGGAAGGCTTCGCCGAGGCTGTTCAGCGCCTTGGGAGGCAGCTCTTCGGTGCCCAGTTCAACCAGGAAATCTTGCGCACTCATTGTGCCGCCTCCAGCTTGGCCAACACTTCATCACGCAGATCAGGGGCCGCCATTGGGAAGCCCAGCTTGGCGCGGGCCTGTAGATAACTTTGTGCGACGGCGCGCGCCAGGGCGCGCACGCGCAGGATGTACTGCTGGCGCGCGGTCACCGAGATGGCCCGGCGGGCGTCCAGCAGGTTGAAGGTGTGCGAAGCCTTGAGGACCATTTCATAGGTCGGCAGCGGCAGCTCCAGCTCGATCAGGCGGTTGGCTTCGCTTTCGTAGAAATCGAACAGCTCGAACAGCTTGTCGACGTTGGCGTGTTCGAAGTTGTAGGTCGACTGCTCCACCTCGTTCTGGTGGAACACGTCACCGTAGGTGACCTTGCCGAACGGGCCGTCGGTCCAGACCAGGTCGTACACCGAGTCCACGCCCTGCAGGTACATGGCCAGGCGCTCCAGGCCGTAGGTGATCTCGCCGGTGACCGGGTAGCACTCGATACCGCCGACCTGCTGGAAGTAGGTGAATTGCGTCACTTCCATGCCGTTGAGCCATATCTCCCAACCCAGGCCCCAGGCGCCCAGGGTAGGCGATTCCCAGTTGTCTTCGACGAAGCGGATGTCGTGGACCAGCGGGTCCAGGCCGATGCGCTTGAGCGAGCCCAGGTACAGCTCCTGGAAGTTTTCCGGGTTGGGCTTGAGCACCACTTGAAACTGATAGTAATGCTGCAGACGGTTGGGGTTCTCGCCGTAGCGGCCGTCAGCCGGACGACGGCTGGGCTGCACGTAGGCGGCGTTCCAGGTTTCCGGGCCGACGGCGCGCAGGAAAGTAGCGGTGTGGAAAGTGCCGGCGCCTACTTCCATATCGTAGGGCTGAAGTACCACGCAACCTTGCTCGGCCCAGTATTGCTGCAGGGCGAGGATCAAGTCTTGGAAGGTACGCACGGCTGGCGTAGGCTGGCTCACGAAATTCACCTGTATCTGGGGCTGCGAATATAAAGAGCGGGAGTATACCGCGATTCCGCGGCGCCTCTACCCATGGAGCCCTATGCCTCGCTGCTTTTGGTGCACTCAAGACCCCCTCTACCAGGACTACCACGACAAGGAATGGGGCGTGCCGCTGCGCGAGGCGGACGCGTTGTTCGAGTTGCTTGTGCTCGAAGGGTTCCAGGCCGGTTTGTCGTGGTTCACCATCCTCAGGAAACGCGAGCGCTATCGCCAAGTGCTGTTCGCTTTCGACCCGCAGGCGCTGGCGGCGATGAGCGATGAGTATCTCGAACAGCTCATGCAGGACCCTGGCATTGTGCGCAACCGCCTCAAACTCAACGCTGCGCGGCGCAACGCTCAGGCCTGGCTCAAGCTCGACGACCCGGTGGGTTTTCTCTGGTCGTTCGTGGGCGGGCAACCCAAGGTCAACGACTTTGCCGATCGCAGCCAGGTGCCTGCCGTCACCGCCGAGGCCCAGGCCATGAGCAAGGCGTTGCAGAAGGCCGGCTTCACCTTCGTCGGGCCGACCATCTGCTACGCCTTCATGCAGGCCTCGGGCATGGTCATGGACCACACTCGCGACTGCGATCGCTATGCTGCATTGCGGCCGTGACGGTTACAATGGCCGGCTTGGGCCAACAAGGAATTCTCTGTGGATAAGTTCAAAGGCGCGCTGATGGTCGGCGCATTGCGGTTGTTCGCCCTGCTGCCCTGGCGGGCCGTGCAAGGGGTGGGCGGCGCCATCGGCTGGCTGATGTGGAAGCTGCCGAACCGTTCCCGGGAGATCGTTCGGATCAACCTCGGCAAGTGCTTTCCGGAGCTGGACGAAGCGGCGCTGCAACGCCTCACCGGGCAATCGCTGATGGACATTGGTCGCTCGTTCACCGAGAGCGCCTGTGCGTGGATCTGGCCGGCCCAGCGCTCCCTCGACCTGGTGCGCGAGGTGCAGGGCCTGGAAGTGCTGCACCAGGCACTGGCCTCGGGCAAGGGTGTGGTCGGCATCACCAGCCACCTGGGCAACTGGGAAGTGCTCAATCACTTCTATTGCAACCAGTGCAAACCGATCATCTTCTACCGCCCACCCAAGCTCAAGGCAGTCGACGACCTGTTGCGCAAGCAGCGCGTGCAGCTGGGCAACCGGGTGGCCGCATCGACCAAGGAAGGCATCCTCAGCATCATCAAGGAAGTGCGCAAGGGCGGCCAGGTGGGCATCCCCGCCGACCCCGAGCCGGCAGAATCGGCCGGGGTCTTCGTGCCCTTCCTCGGCACCACCGCACTGACCAGCAAGTTCGTGCCCAACATGCTTGCCGGCGGCAAGGCCGTGGGCGTGTTCCTGCATGCCCTGCGCCTGCCCGACGGCTCAGGCTACCGAGTCATCCTCGAAGCGGCCCCCGAAGCCATGTACAGCACCGACACCGCCACCTCGGTCGCCGCCATGAGCGGCGTGATCGAACGTTACGTGCGAGCCTATCCGAGCCAGTACATGTGGAGCATGAAGCGCTTCAAGAAACGGCCCGAGGGTGAGAAGCGCTGGTATTGAGGTTTTGTAATTCAATCCATATTGAACATGTCGTCAGGTGCCAGGAAGATCAAACCGGCCTGACGGCCTCTCGGGGTCTTCGCCCCCTCCCACGGTGTGAACTGTGCCCTCAGCCACTCTCCCGCACCCGCAATTCACACTGCAACAGATTCAAGCGCTGCACCTCCCCCTCTATGTGCACCACTCCCAGGCTCTCCAGCACCCTCAGCGCTGCCAACTCGCCGATCTCCCGGGCCGGCGGTTTGAAGGTGCTCAGGCTCGGCAGGAGCATTTGCGCGAAGGGAAAGTCGCCGAACCCCAGCACCGCGCAGTCCTCGGGGATCCGCAGCCCGGCCCGTTGCCCGGCCAGCAGGCCGCCGGCGGCCAGGTTGTCGTTGGCGAAGATGATCGCCTGGGGCGGCTCGGCGCTGTTCATCAGCCAGTGCATTGCCGCCTTGCCCGCCTCGAACGGGGCCAGGCTGGCGTCCGGGGTGTACACCTGGGGCGCCAGGCCGAGCTCGGCGAGAACCGCGCGATAGCCGTCGCAGCGCTCCACGGCGCTGAGGTCACCCGGGGCGCTGTTGAGCACGTAGGCGATGCGGCGATGGCCTCTGTCGAGCAGATACCGAGCGCTCTGCATACCGACCTGATGATGCGAGAAACCGATCTGGATCGGCTCGCGCTCGGGTTGGTAATCCCAGGTTTCGATCAATGGGATATCCGCCTGGGCGAGCATTTTCTCGGTGGCCGCGCTGTGGAAGCGGCTGGTGACTACCAGGGCTGCCGGCGACCAGCCCAGGAAGGCGCGCACGGCGCTCTCTTCCTTGGCCGTATCGAAATAGCTGGAGGCCAGCAAGGTCTGGTAGCCATATTCGCCGAGGGTGTCGCTGAAGGCCTGCAAGGTGTGGGCGAAGATCGGCCCGGAGATGTTCGGCACCACCATGCCGACGATGCGCCCCCGCGCCGAGGCCAGGCCGCCAGCCACCAGGTTGGGCACATAGCCCAGTTCGGCCACTGCGGCAGCAATTTTCTGCCGATGCTCGGGTGATACCTGATCGGGCTGGTTGAAATATCGGGAGATCATCATGGTCGACACGCCGACGTGGGCGGCCACTGCCGTCAGGGTGGTGCGCCCGGCCGAGCGGCGTTTGCGCGGGGGTGCTTTGCTGCTGCTCAAGGGCAAGACTCCTGAAGGCTTGGCGACTGGTGATAAAAGATATAACCAGCAAATTTTTGAGTATTTGACGATCTATGCACGGCTTGATGATACTTGCAGTGTTAGCGCTAACGAAAGCCCTCGAAGCAGTGTTTCATCAGCTACTCGCATGAGCGAATGCCCCGACACTCCGCGCAACGATCCGCTGCAAAGGTCGCAGAAGCCTGGCAGCTCCGGCATTCACCCAACGAGCCTCGACATGCATTCCATCATCGCCAGCTTCCTGCTCCCGACTCGCCCCACTCGCCTGGCCCAGGCGGTCGCAGCTGCCTGTGCCCTGAGCGGCGCCGCTGCCTATGCGGGAGATGTGCAATCCGCCGACAGCAGCGCCGCCCCGACCCTGCAGGCCGTCACCGTGACCGCCACCCGCCGTGCCGAACCCTTGCAGAAGGTGCCGGTGGCGGTCAGCGTCATCAACGGTGAGCAACTGGAGCGCGACAACCGCACCGACGTGTCGGCCATTGCCCAGCAGGTGCCGACCCTGAATTTCCGCCCCGGCGCGTCGAACAAGGACAGCTCGCTGTTCATTCGTGGTGTCGGCACCATTTCCACCTCGCCCGGCGTCGAGCCGACTGTGGCCACCGTGGTCGACGGCGTGGTCTATGGCCGCCCCGGCCAGGCCACCCTCGACCTGCTCGACCTGGAGCGCATCGAAGTGCTGCGCGGCCCGCAGGGCACGCTGTTCGGCAAGAACGCCTCGGCCGGCGTGCTCAACATCGTGACCAAGGAGCCGAGCGCCGAAACCCACGGCTACATCGACCAGTCGTGGTACACCGGCAACGAGTCGCGCACCCGCTTCGGCATCGGCGGCACCCTGGTCCCGGACACCCTCAAGGGCTCGCTGACCACGCTGTTCGGCAACTACGACGGCAACGTACACAACAAGGCCAATGGCCAGGAACTCAATGGCTACGACCGCCAGGGCGCGCGCGGCAAGCTGGAGTTCACCCCCAACAGCGACGTCAAGCTGACGTTGATCGCCGACTACATGCACAACAGCAGCGACGCGCCCAACGGCGTGGTCAGCCAGAGCCTGACCCCGGGCTTCGCCAATGCCCTGGCACCGGTGCATGCCAGCAGCGACAACCGTGATATCGAGAGTGACTACCGCACCCACGTCGACGACATCAACAAGGGCCTGTCGGCGCAGCTGGACTGGAACCTGGGCGATTACACCCTGACTTCGATCACCGCCTGGCGCGGCTGGGACAACACCCAGTGGCAGGACGGCGATCGCCTGGCCACGGTCAGCGCGGCCTTCCCCGGCACGGCCGACAAGGGCGACCTGCAATACGACCAGTACTCCCAGGAGCTGCGTCTGGCTTCGCCCAAGGGCCAGTTCCTCGAGTATGTCGGCGGCTTGTTCTACATGCATGGCAAGGACCAGGAGAGCTACCAGCGCACCCTGACCACGCCCACCTCGGCCGCCCGTGGCATCGCCGACTACAGCACCACCAGCGACAGCTACTCGGCCTTCGGCGAGACCACCCTCAACTTCACTTCGCGGCTGCGCGGCATCGTCGGCCTGCGCTGGACCCACGACAGCCTGGAATACGATCACGACCGCGTTTCCACTTCGGCGACCACGGTCAGCGGCATCCAGCCGGGCACCAGCAGCTCCGGCTCCACCGACGCCGTCGGCCGCTCCGGCCGCCTGGGCCTGCAGTACGACCTGACCGACAACGTCATGGCCTACCTGACCTATTCGCGTGGCTACAAGGGCCCGGCCTACAACGTGTTCTTCAACATGCAGCCGCGCGACACCGAAGCGCTCAAGCCGGAAACCTCCAACAACTGGGAGCTGGGCCTCAAGGCCAGCAGCCTGGACAACCGCCTGACCACCAACCTGGCGCTGTTCCACAGCGAGTACGACAACTACCAGGCCAACTTCTATGACACCGTCGCCGGGCAAGTGGTGACCCGCCTGATCAACGCCGGCACCGTCAGCACCGAAGGTGTCGAGGCCGATTACGCGCTGCAAGCCACGCGCAACCTGAAGTTCTCCGGCGCCCTGGCCTACACCCGCGCGCGCATCGATCAGTTCAACTGCCCGGCGGGCGCGGCGGCCTCCTGCGACGTCAACGGCAAGACCCTGCCGTTCAGCCCGGACTGGAAAAGCTACGTGCGGGCCGATTACGACATCCCGCTGGACAACGGCCTGGATGTAGAGCTGAGCACCGATTACAACTGGCAGAGCGAAGTGCAGTACGACATCAGCCAGAACCCCGACACCAAGCAAGGCGCCTACGGCATCTGGAACGCGAGCGTGGCCCTGGCCGACTACAGCAACGGCTGGCGCGTCGGCCTGCTGGCCAAGAACCTTACCGACAAGTCCTATTCGCCACTGCTGGCCAGCGGCACGGGCTATATCTACCGCACCGTGCCGCGTGACGATCAGCGCTATGTCGGCATCCAGCTGCGCAAGGACTTCTGATGAGCGCTCCTCGCCAACTCAAGCTGGGCGCGTTCCTCATGGCCACCGGGCATCATGTGGCGGCCTGGCGCCACCCGGACGTGCCCGCCGACGCCGGGCTGGATTTCCAGCATTACAAACACCTGGCGCAGGTGGCCGAGGCGGCCAGATTCGACGCGCTGTTCGTCGCCGACAGCGTTGCCGCAGCCACTGGCGAGCAGGCCAGTCGCATGGCCCGCTCCGATCACTTCGAGCCTTTGACCCTGCTCGCGGCGCTGAGCGCGGTGACCGACCGCATCGGCCTGATCGCCACAGCCACCACCAGCTACAACGAGCCGTACCACGTGGCGCGCAAGTTCGCCTCGCTGGACCATTTGAGCGGCGGCCGCGCCGGCTGGAATCTGGTGACCTCGGATGCCGCCGCCGAGGCCTTGAATTTCGGCCGCGAGGCCCATCTGGGGCATGCCGAACGCTACAGCCGTGCGCGGGAGTTCGAGCAGGTGGTGCGCGGCCTGTGGAACAGCTGGTCGCCCGATGCCTTCGTGCGCGACAAGGCCAGCGGGCGTTATTTCGAACCGGGCAAATGCCAGGTGCTGGATCATCACGGTGAGCACTTCCAGGTCAAGGGGCCGCTCAACGTCGCCCGGTCGCCCCAGGGGTATCCGGTGATCGTGCAGGCGGGCTCATCCGAAACAGGCCGCGAACTGGCCGCCGAAACCGCTGAAGTGGTGTTTACCGCGCAGACCTCTCTGGCCGATGCCCAAGCTTTCTACCGCGACCTGAAAAACCGTGCGGCGCGCTTGGGCCGCGCGCCCGAGGCGCTGAAGATCATGCCCGGGCTGTTCGTGGTGGTGGGCGCCAGCAGAGCCGAGGCCGAGGACAAGTTCGCCGAATTCCAGGACCTGGTGCTCCCCGAGGTGGGCATCGCCCTGTTGGGCCGCATGCTCGGCAATTTCGATCTGTCGGGTTATCCGCAGGACCAGCCGTTGCCCGAGCTGCCGCTGACCGACAGCGGCCAGCAGAGCCGGCAGCGCCTGCTGACGCAGCTGTCGCGCGAAGAGAACCTGACGCTGGCGCAATTGGGCCGGCGGATTGCCGGTGGCCGCGGGCACTTCAGCGTGATCGGCACTGCGGGCGACGTCGCCGACCAGATGCAGGCATGGTTCGAGGGTGAGGCAGCCGATGGTTTCAATATCCTGGTGCCGCATCTGCCCGGTGGGCTGGAGGATGTGGCTTACCAGGTGGTGCCCGAGCTGCAGCGCCGCGGGCTGTTTCGCCGTGAGTACGCGGGGAGCACGTTGCGCGAGCATCTGGGATTGCCGGTGCCGTAGATAGGCATCAATGCCGATTGGCAGGTATGTCAATCATCCCCGACTGGCAGCGATCTTGATCAGCTTGGCGTAATAGAACCCATCATGCCCGCCCTCCTGCGCCAGCAGCTGGCGGCCATGGGGCTGCCTGATTCCGGCGCTGGTGGCCAGATCCAGCTCGCGAGCGCCCGAGGTGCGTGCGAGAAAGGCGGCGATGACGTCTGTGTTCTCCGTCGGCAAGGTCGAGCAGGTGGCGTAGAGCAGCACGCCGCCGACTTCCAGCGTCGGCCACAGCGCATCGAGCAGTTCGCCCTGCAAGGTGGCCAGGGCCTGGATGTCGTCGGGCTGGCGAGTCAGCTTGATGTCCGGGTGGCGGCGGATCACCCCGGTGGCCGAACACGGCGCGTCGAGCAGGATCCGCGCGAACGCCTGGCCGTCCCACCAGCTGGCGGTGTCGCGCCCGTCGGCGGCGATCAGTTGCGCGTCGAGGCCCAGGCGGTCCAGGTTCTCACGCACGCGCAGCAGGCGCTTGGCTTCCAGGTCCACGGCCACCAGCTGCTTCAAAGCAGGCTCGGCTTCGAGCAGGTGGCAGGTTTTGCCGCCGGGGGCACAGCAGGCGTCCAGCACGCGCTGCCCGGGGGCCAGGTCGAGCAGGTCGGCGGCCAGTTGCGCGGCCTCGTCCTGCACGCTGATCCAGCCTTGGGCGAAGCCCGGCAGTTCACGCACATCCATCGCCTGCTCGAGCACGATACCGTCGCGGCTGTAGACCGTCGCAGCGCTCGCGATGCCTTGCTCGTGCAGCAGGGCAAGGTAGGCGTCACGGGAGTGGTGACGGCGGTTGACCCGCAGAATCATCGGCGGGTGGGCGTTGTTGGCCGCGCAGATGGCTTCCCACTGCTCGGGCCAGAAGGCTTTCAGGGCCTTTTGCAACCAGCGCGGGTGGGCGGTGCGCACCACTGGATCACGCTCCAGTTCGGCGAAGATCGCCTCGCTTTCACGCTGGGCTCGCCGCAGCACGGCATTGAGCAGGGCTTTGGCCCAGGGCTTCTTGAGCTTGTCGGCGCAGCCCACGGTTTCGCCGATGGCGGCGTGGGCCGGGATGCGCGTGTATAGCAGTTGATAGAGGCCCACCAGCAGCAAGGCCTCGACGTCGGCGTCCGCCGCCTTGAACGGCTTTTGCAGCAGGCGTTCGGCCAACGCCGCCAGGCGTGGCTGCCAGCGCGCGGTGCCGAAGGCGAGGTCCTGGGTCAGGCCGCGGTCGCGGCTCTCGACCTTTTCCATCTCGCGCGGCAGGGAGCTGTTCAGCGAGGCCTTGCCATTGAGGACGGCGGCCAGGGCGCGGGCGGCAGCGAGGCGAGGGTTCATTGGCCGAGCACCGTGCCGAGGGCAAACTTCTCACGTCGGCTGTTGAACAGGTCGGCGAAGCCCAGCGGCTTGCCGCCCGGCAATTGCAGGCGGGTCAGGCGCAGCGCCTGCTGGCCGCAGGCGACCAGCAGGCCGTCCTTGCTGGCGGCCAGAACGGTGCCCGGGGCACCTTGGCCTTCGGCCAGTTCGGCGCCGAGCACCTTGAGCGCTTCGCCGCCCAGCAGGCTGTGGCTGACCGGCCAGGGGAAGAACGCGCGGATCTGCCGCTCCAGCTCGACGGCCGGGCGGGTCCAGTCCAGGCGCGCTTCGTCCTTGTTCAGCTTGTGCGCATAAGTGGCCAGGCTGTCGTCCTGCACCTCACCGGGCAAGGAGCCGGCAGCCAGGCCGGCGATGGCTTGCAACACCGCCGGCGGGCCGAGCTCGGCGAGGCGGTCGTGCAGGCTGCCGCCGGTGTCGCTGGCGCTGATCGGCGTGCGGGCCTTGAGCAGCATCGGCCCGGTGTCGAGCCCTGCCTCCATGCGCATCACGGTGACGCCGCTCTCGGCGTCGCCAGCCTCCACCGCGCGCTGGATCGGCGCCGCGCCACGCCAGCGTGGCAGCAGCGAGGCATGGCTGTTGATGCAGCCCAGGCGCGGGATGTCGAGCACCGCCTGGGGCAGGATCAGGCCGTACGCCACCACCACCATCAGCTCGGGCTGCAGGGCGGCCAGTTCGGCCTGGGCCTCGGCGGCGCGCAGGGTCGGCGGTTGCAACACCGGGATGCCGGCGTCCAGGGCCAGCTGCTTGACCGGGCTGGGCATCAGTTTCTGGCCACGCCCGGCCGGGCGGTCCGGTTGGGTGTAGACGGCGATCACTTCATGCTCGCTGGCCAGCAGCGCCTTGAGGTGTTCGGCGGCAAACTCGGGCGTACCCGCAAAAACGATGCGCATGCAGTGGTCTCGCTATGAATCGCTTGGAAATAAAAAGGCTTGCCGGAGCAAGCCTTGCAAGCATGGGCCGATCAGGCCTGGCGATGAAGCTTCTCGAGCTTCTTCTTGATCCGGTCGCGCTTGAGCGTAGACAGGTAATCGACGAACAGCTTGCCGTTCAGGTGATCGCATTCGTGCTGGATGCACACCGCCAGCAGGCCTTCGGCAATCAGCTCGTAGGGCTTGCCGTCGCGGTCCAGGGCCTTGACCTTGACCTGTTGCGGGCGGTCGACGTTCTCGTAGAAGCCGGGCACCGACAGGCAGCCCTCCTGGTACTGGCCCATCTCGTCGGTCAGCGACTCGAACTCGGGGTTGATGAACACCCGCGGCTCGCTACGATCTTCGGAAAGGTCCATGACCACGATGCGCTTGTGCACGTTCACCTGGGTCGCGGCCAGGCCGATACCAGGCGCGTCGTACATGGTTTCAAACATGTCGTCGACCAACCGGCGGACCTCGTCGTCCACCACCGCAACCGGTTTGGCGAGGGTACGCAGGCGCGGATCAGGAAATTCGAGAATGTTTAAAATAGCCATATGCGTATGTACTGCACTGTGAGGTAAAGTCAAAGGTAGCGGTCGCCGCAGCGGCGCGGGGAGCGCCCTGCGTGGCGCAGAGGCATGGCGGCGTTACACGTGAGCTCACATGATAAAGGGATTCGCAGTATGAGGAAATCACTACTCGCCCTGCTGCTGCTGGCATGCGCCGGCCTGGCGCAGGCGCAAGTGCAGCTCAGGGACGGCTCGCCGCAGCGTTACACCGTGGTGCAGGGCGACACGCTGTGGGACATTGCCGGCAAATTCCTCGACCAGCCGTGGGAGTGGCCGCACATCTGGCATGCCAACCCGCAGGTGGCCAACCCCGACCTGATCTACCCCGGTGACTCGCTGGTGCTCGGCTACGGCCCTGACGGCCAGCCGCAGATCACCCTGGAACGCGGCGCCTCGCGCGGCACCATCAAGCTCTCGCCGCGTATCCGCAGCACGCCGGTGGCCAACGCCATTCCGAGCATTCCGCTGGAGTCGATCAACGCCTTTCTGCTCAACAACCGCATCATCGACCACCCCGAGGATTTCGACGCCGCGCCGTACATCGTCGCCGGCAACGCCGAGCGCGTGCTCAGCGGCCGAGGCGACGTGATCTACGCCCGTGGCCGGTTCGGCCCGCTGAACACCACCTACGGCATCTTCCGCCAGGGCAAGACCTACACCGACCCGGTCACCCACGAGTTTCTCGGCATCAACGGCGACGCCATGGGCGCCGGTGAAATCACCGCGCTGGAAGGCGACATCGCCACGGTCAACCTGCAGCGCTCGCGCGAGGAAGTGCGCCTGGGCGATCGCCTGTTCATCAGCGAGGAGCGCGCGGTCAATTCTACCTACCTGCCCAGCGCGCCGGCCTCGCCCATCAAGGGCACTATCATCGATGTGCCACGCGGTGTTACCCAGATCGGCAAGTATGACGTGGTCACCGTCGACCGTGGCCGCCGCGACGGACTGGCCGAAGGCAACGTCCTGGCGATCTACAAGACCGGCGAGACAGTGCGCGACCGAGTCACCGGCGAGCAGGTGAAAATCCCCGACGTACGCTCCGGGTTACTAATGATTTTCCGCACCTACGAAAAGCTCAGCTATGGTTTGGTGCTCAACGCCAATCGCTCCCTGGCGGTGCTCGACAAGGTGCGCAATCCCTGAGATTGCGCCGCTGAAAAGGTTAGTTGGCGAAGCAACTGCCAGGCAACTTGTCAACAGAGTTATCCACAGCTTGTTCCGCTGCCCGGGGAGCCCCATCGATCAAGGAAGATCCGATGCCCCTACCGCTCAGTCCCACCCTTGGCAGCGCCGAGCTGCAAGCCCGTCTGCGCCTGCATCAGCTGCCCGATGTCGGCCCACAACATTACCAGCGTCTGCTCCAGGCCTTCGGCAGCGCCGAGCAGGCTTGCCGTGCCTCGGCCCAGGCGTGGCGCGCAGCGGGGGTGCGCGCAGGCGCCCATGGCGGCCTGAGTGACCCCGCCATCGAGGCCCGGGTAGACGCCACGATGCGCTGGCTAGAGCATCCCGGCCAGCATTTGCTGATGCTCGACAGCCCTGCCTACCCGGCGTTGCTGGCGCAGACAGACGCCGCACCGCCGCTGCTGTTCGTGGCCGGCGACCCCGGCATTCTCGAACGGCCACAGCTGGCCATCGTCGGCAGCCGCCGCGCTTCGCGCCCGGGCATGGACACCGCCGCAGCCTTCGCCCGCAGCCTCGCCGGGGGTGGTTTCGTCGTCACCAGCGGCCTCGCTCTCGGGGTCGACGGCGCGGCGCATGCCGGCGCGCTGGCAGTCGGCGGGCTGACCGTGGGGGTGCTGGGCACCGGCCTTGAAAACTTTTATCCACAGCGCCACAAGCGCCTGGCAGAGGACATGATCGCCGGCGGCGGCGCGGTGCTTTCCGAGTTTCCGCTGCACACCCCGCCAGGGCCTTCCAACTTCCCCCGACGCAACCGCATCATCAGCGGCCTGTCGCTCGGCGTGCTGGTGGTCGAAGCCAGCCTGGCCAGCGGCTCGCTGATCACCGCGCGGCTGGCCGCCGAGCAGGGCCGCGAGGTGTACGCCATTCCCGGCTCCATCCATCATCCCGGGGCCAAGGGCTGTCACCAGCTGATCCGCGACGGCGCAGTGCTGGTCGAGAGCATCGAGCACATCATGCAGGCACTGCGCGGCTGGCAGCAGCCGTCGCTCGGCACGGCCACTGCGGCAGATGCACACCCATTGTTCGCCCTGCTGCTGGCCGCGCCACAGAGCAGCGAAGCGCTGGCGCGCGCCAGCGGTTGGGAAATCACTCGGGTGCTGAGCGAATTGACCGAACTGGAACTGCAAAGTCGTGTGGTCAACGAGGCTGGGCGTTGGTTTGCGCGGGTCACGTAAGTACACTGCGTGCATGCCCTCATGAGTATGTGGAGTGACAACGATGGTGAACAGTTGGCGAGTGCAACAAGCGGCGCGCGAGATCCGCGCGGGCGCGGTGATTGCCTACCCAACCGAGGCGGTCTGGGGGCTGGGTTGCGACCCGTGGAACGAAGAAGCGGTCGATCGCCTGCTGGCGATCAAGTCGCGGCCGGTGCACAAGGGCCTGATTCTGGTGGCCGACAACATCCGCCAGTTCGATTTCCTGTTCGAGGACTTTCCCGAGCTGTGGCTCGACCGCATGGCTGCCACCTGGCCGGGGCCCAACACCTGGCTGGTGCCCCACCAGGGTTTGTTGCCGGAGTGGGTCACTGGCGAGCACGACACCGTGGCAGTGCGGGTCAGCGACCACCCCCAGGTGCGAGAACTGTGCGCGCTGGTCGGGCCGCTGATTTCCACCTCGGCCAACCCCCAGGGCCGCCCCCCGGCGCGCTCGCGCCTGCGCATCGAACAGTACTTCCGCGGCCAGTTGGACGTGGTGCTGGGCGGTGCGCTGGGCGGGCGCAAGAGCCCGAGCGTCATTCGCGACCTGGTGACCGGGGAAGTGATCCGGCCTTAAGGCACCAACACCGTCGAGCCCACGGTCCTGCGCCCGGACAGCTCGGTGTGCGCCTTGGCCGCATCGGCCAGCGGATAACGCTGGCTGATGTCCACCACCAGCTTGCCGCTGGCGATCATCTCGAACACTTCGTCAGCCATGGCCTGCAACGCCGGCCCTACTGCGTAGGTGGCCAATGTAGGGCGGGTCACGTACAGCGAACCTTTCTGCGCGAGCACCCCGAGATTGACCCCGCTGACCGCGCCCGAGGCATTGCCGAAGCTGACCAGCAGGCCGCGCGGTTCGACGCAGTCCAGCGAGGTCTCCCAGGTGTCCTTGCCCACGCCGTCGTAGACCACCGGGCATTTCTTCCCGGCGGTCAGTTCCAGCACCCGCTGGGCGACATTCTCATGGCTGTAGTCGATGGTTTCCCAGGCGCCCAGCTGCTTGGCCCGTGCGGCCTTCTCCGGCGAACTGACCGTGCCGATCAACCGCACGCCAAGCGCGCGCGCCCACTGGCAGGCCAGCGAGCCGACCCCGCCGGCGGCGGCGTGGAACAGAATGATTTCATCGGCCTGCAACTCGTAGGTCTGGCGAAACAGGTACTGCACGGTCAGGCCCTTGAGCATCACCGCCGCCGCCTGTTCGAAGCTGACCGCCTCGGGCAGGTGCACCAGGTTGGACGCCGGCAGCACATGCAGCTGGCTGTAGGCGCCCAACGGGCCGCCGGCGTAGGCCACGCGATCACCCACCTTGAAGCCGCTGACCTCGCTGCCCACCGCGTCGACAACGCCGGCGCCCTCTGTGCCGAGCCCCGAGGGCAACGACGGCGCCGGGTACAGCCCGCTGCGGAAATAGGTGTCGATGTAGTTCAGGCCGATCGCCTCGTTACGCACGCGGACTTGCTGCGGGCCGGGTTCGGCCGGGGTGTAGTCGACGAACTCGAGCACTTCGGGGCCGCCGTTGCTGCTGAACTGGATACGCTTTGCCATCTGCACTCTCCCTGGATCCTGGCTGGAAAAAGCTCTATCGGACGCCTTTGCTTGCCCTGCGTCAACTGTGGCGCTGCCTCAACTGTGGATAGGGGGCGCCGGGTGCTATGCTGTGCGCCGAATTTGCCGCCGGGCCGGTGCCGCCGCCCCGAGCGAGCGTGACCGCCGTGACGAAGGTGACCCCATGAGTACCCGCACCGAGGCTGTGAAGGCCTATCTGCTCGACCTGCAAGAACGTATCTGCCAGGCGCTGGAAAGCGAGGACGGCGGTGCGCGTTTCGTCGAAGACGCCTGGACTCGTCCGGCCGGTGGCGGTGGGCGCACGCGGGTGATCGAGAACGGCCAGGTCATCGAAAAAGGCGGGGTGAACTTCTCCCATGTGTTCGGCAGCGGCTTGCCGCCCTCGGCCAGCGCGCACCGACCGGAACTGGCCGGGCGAGGCTTCGAGGCGCTGGGAGTGTCGCTGGTGATTCACCCGCACAACCCGCATGTGCCCACGTCCCATGCCAACGTGCGCTTCTTCATCGCTGAAAAGGAGGGTGAAGAGGCCGTGTGGTGGTTTGGCGGCGGCTTCGACCTGACCCCGTACTACGGCAACGAAGAAGACTGCGTGCACTGGCACCGCGTGGCCGAACGCGCCTGCGCGCCGTTCGGCGCCGAGGTCTATCCGCGCTACAAGGCCTGGTGCGATCGCTACTTCCACCTCAAGCACCGTGGCGAGCCGCGCGGTATCGGCGGGCTGTTCTTCGACGACCTCAACGAGTGGGACTTCGACACCAGCTTCGCCTTCATGCGCGCCATCGGCGACGCCTACATCGACGCCTACCTGCCCATCGTGCAACGGCGCAAGGCCCTGCCCTGGACACCGGCGCAACGGGAGTTCCAGGAATTTCGCCGCGGCCGCTACGTGGAGTTCAACCTGGTCTACGACCGCGGCACCCTGTTCGGCCTGCAATCGGGCGGGCGCACCGAGTCGATCCTCATGTCGCTGCCGCCGCAGGTGCGCTGGGGCTACGACTGGCAACCGGTGGCCGGCAGCGAAGAGGCACGGTTGACCGAGTACTATCTGCAGGATCGCGACTGGTTGGGGTTGGTCTGACCCCCGATCACAACAGAGACTCACCACTGGAACCGCCTTCAATGGACAGCTACGTCGTATTCGGCAACCCCATCGGCCACAGCAAGTCGCCGGTCATCCACCGCCTGTTCGCCGAGCAGACCGGCGAGCAGCTGAGCTACACCACCCTGCTCGCGCCGCTGGAAGACTTCGACAACTGCGCCCTGGGCTTCTTCACCAGCGGCCTGGGCGCCAACGTCACCGTACCGTTCAAGGAAGAGGCCTATCGTCTCGCCGACCGGCTGACCGAGCGCGCCCAGCGCGCCGGCGCGGTCAACCTGTTGAGCAAGCTCGATGACGGCACCCTGCTGGGCGACAACAGCGACGGCGAAGGCCTGGTGCGCGACCTGACCGTCAACTACGGCCTGCAGCTGGCCGGCCAGCGCATCCTCCTGCTGGGCGCCGGCGGCGCTGTGCGCGGCGTGCTCGAACCATTGCTGGAACAAGGCCCGGCGGCGCTGGTGATCGCCAACCGCACCCTCGACAAGGCGGAGCTGCTGGCCCAGGCCTTCGCCGAGCTGGGGCCGGTGACCGCAGCCGGCTTCGAGGAACTGACCGAGCCCTTCGATCTGATCATCAACGCCACCTCGGCGAGCCTGGCCGGCGACCTGCCACCGATTGCCGCCAGCCTGATCAAGCCGGGCGTGACCCATTGCTACGACATGATGTACGGCAAGGAGCCGACCCCGTTCATGCGCTGGGCCAGCGAGCATGGCGCGGCGGCCGCCCTGGACGGCTTCGGCATGCTGGTGGAGCAGGCGGCGGTGGCGTTCGAGTTCTGGCGCGGCGTGCGCCCCGACACCGCGCCGGTGCTCAAGGCGCTGCGTGAACAACTGGCCCGCTAGGGCGTGAAGCGCACGGGGCAGTGTTCGGCCCCCTCCAGCTTGCGCAGCTCCTCGATCACCTGCGGCCGAGCGTGCTGCAGCGTCAGGCTGCCGCCCAGGGCCCGCAGGCGCCGCGCCTCCTGATGCAGCATCTCGACCCCTGAGTAGTCGATGAAGTTGATCTGCTGCGCCTCCACCACCACTTCGCAGCCGGGCAGTTGTTGCAGGCGCAGCTGCAGGTAATGGCTGGCGCCGAAGAAAATCGAGCCGCCGACCCGCATCACCTGCGCCTCGCCGTCGCGCCAGGTCTGCACCCGGGGTTGCGAGGTGCGCTTGAGGTAGAAGAACAGCGACACCAGGACGCCGGCGTAGATCGCCGTCTGCAACTCCAGCAGCAAGGTCGCCAGGCACGTCAGGGCCATGACCACGAACTCGGAGCGGCTGACGCGCAGCAACGCGGCGATGCCACGCCGGTCCACCAGACCCCAGCTGATCAGCAGGATGCTGCCGGCCATCACCGGCAGCGGCACCTGGGCGATCAGCCCGGCCCCGCACAGGGCGAACAGGGCCACCCACAGCGCCGAGAAGATGCCGGCCAGCGGCGAGCAGGCCCCGGCCTCGTAGCTGAGCCCGGAGCGGGTGAAGGACCCTGCCGACAAGGAGCCCGAGAAGAACGCCCCAACGATATTGGACAGGCCCTGGCCGCGCACTTCCTGGTTGGCGTCGAGCATCTGCTGCGAGCGCGCAGACAGCGAGCGGGCGATCGACAGGCTGGTGACCAGCCCGAGCATGCCCACTGCCACCGCGCTGGGCAGCAGCCGCAGCACCAAATCCAGATCCAGAGGCAGCGGGCTCAACGGTGGCAGGCGGCCGACGAAGGGATGCACCCGCGGCACCTGGCCGAACAGCCCCGGCAGTGCCCAGGCCACGACGCTGACCGTGACCAGGCTGAGCAGCAAGGTCGGCCAGCGCGGCACCAGCGCCTTCAACGCCAGGCCCAGCAGGAGGGTGGCCAGGCCCAGCGCCAGCGACGGCAGATCGCTCCTGGGAAGTTGCCCGAGCAGCAAGCCGAGGCTTTTCAAGGCAGTGGCCTGGCTTGGCAGGTCCAGGCCGAGGACGTTCGGCAGCTGGCCGATGGCGATCACCACTGCGGCTCCGAGGGTGAAGCCGAGCACCACGGAATGGGAAACGAAATTGACCAGCGCGCCGAAGCGCAGCATCCCCAGCACCCACTGGAAGATGCCGCACAGAAAGGTCAACAGCAGGATCAGGCTCACATAGTCCGCGCTGCCCGGCACCGCGAGCGGGCTGACGCTGGCGTACAGGACGATGGAGATGGCCGCCGTCGGGCCGCAGATCAGGTGCCAGGACGAGCCGAACAGGCAGGCGATCAGCACCGGCACGATGGCCGCGTACAGGCCGTATTCGGCAGGCAGGCCGGCGATCAGGGCGTAGGCGATGGACTGCGGCAGGGCGAGGATCGCGCCGCTGAGGCCGACCAGCAGGTCGCGCGACACGCTGGCGCGGGTCTGGCGCGGTAGCCAGGCGAGGAAGGGGAACAGTTGTTGGCGGGTTGGCCTGGGCATGCAGCGCTCGGTGGGCTTTTTCCATTGAAACCGGCCTGCGGCCTCCTGGGCACTCTGCCCCGCTGAGGCCGCCGGCCGGCTTGATCGCGATACTTACAACTTGGCCTTCACCGCCCCCAGCGCATCCTTGCCGTCCAGGGTCTTGACGCCATCGAGCCACTTGTCCAGCACGGCCGGGTTGGCTTTCAGCCAGGCCTTGGCGGCGTCGGCATTGGTGACCTTCCTGTTGGCCACCTCGGCCATGATGCCGTTCTCCATGTCCTGGGTGAAGCTGAGGTTGGTCAGCAGTCTGGTCACGTTCGGGCAGGTCTGGGCGTAGTCCTTGCGGGCCAGGGTGTAGACGCTGCCGGTGTCACCGAAATACGCTTCGCCACCCTTGAGGTAGTTCATCTTGAACTGCACGTTCATCGGGTGCGGGGTCCAGCCGAGGAAGACCACGAACTGATCCTTCTTCACCGCGCGGGCGACCTCCGAAAGCATTGCCTGCTCGCTCGATTCCACCAGCTTCCACTGGCCGAGGTCGAACTCGTTCTTCTTGATGATCTCGCTGATCGACTGGTTGGCCGGCGCGCCGGCGCCGATGCCGTAGATCTTCTTGCCGAACTTGTCGGCGAACTTGTTGAGGTCGGCGAAGTTGTGCACCCCGGCGTCGTACACGTACTTGGGCACGGCCAGGGTGAACTCGGTGCCATCGAGGTTCTTCGCCACTTGCACCACGTCGCCAGTGGCGACGAACTTGTCATGGAAGCCATGTTGCGCCGGCATCCAGTTGCCGAGGAAGACATCCACCTGGCCGTCCTTGAGGCCGCCGTAGGCGATGGGCACCGCCAGGGTGCTGACCTTGGGCGTGTAGCCCATGCCGTCGAGCACGAAACCGGTCAGGGCATTGGTCGCGGCAATGTCGCTCCAGCCCGGATCGGCCATTTTAACCGTGCTGCAGCTGGCGTCGTCGGCGACGGCCGCAACGCTGGCCATGGTGATTGCAGCGGCGACCAATGCGATCGATATCTTCATCAAATCTTCCCCCTGGTTTTTCCAGTTCAGTTTGCTAGTTATTGGCAGGGTGCGGATAACGGGCCTTGCGCTCCAGATCGTCGAGGTCGATGTGGTTACGCATGTACTGCTGACTGGCGTCCACCAGCGGCTGGTGGTCCCAGCTCTTCAGCTTACCGCAGGTCAGCGCTTCGAAAACCAGACGCCGACGGCGCTGGCTGGCGAGCACTTGTTCGCGGATGTGCGCGACGTCCCACTTGGCCCGGGCCTCGGCCAGGAACGCCGAGAAAACCTCGCCATGCTCCGCGCACTGGCTCAGCTCGCGGCGCTCCAGCGGGTCGCTGAGCACATCGAACAGCAGGCAAGGATCGTCCTCGCTGTAGATGAATTTCCATGGGCCGCGACGAATCATCATCAGCGGCCCCACCGTGCCTTCGGCCATGTATTCGCCGAACACTTCGTCATGGCCGCCCTGCCCTTGCAGGTGACCGAGCAGGGAACGGCCATCGAGCGGCAGGTGTGCCTCGACGCTGCCGCCGGCCAGCTCGACCAGGGTCGGCAGCAGGTCGGCGGTGGACACCGAGGCGCTGACTCGGCCAGGGGCGAACTGCCCCGGTGCGCAGATCAGCAACGGCACCCTCGCCGACATCTCGAACCAGTGCATCTTGTACCACAGGCCCCGCTCGCCGAGCATGTCACCGTGGTCGCCGGAGAAGACCACGATGGTGTCATCGGCCAGGCCGCAGTCTTCGAGGGTCTGCAGGAGCTTGCCGACGTTGCTGTCAATGTAGCTGCAGGCGCCGAAATAGGCACGGCGGGCGTCGCGGATCTTCTGCTCGGGCAGCGGCTTGTCCCACAGGTCGTAGACCTTGAGCAGGCGCTGCGAATGCGGGTCCTGCTCGGCCTCGGCCGGCACGTCGCGCGGCAACGGGATGTCCTCGTCGCGATACAGGTCCCAGAACGGCCGCGGAATGGTGTAGGGGTCGTGGGGGTGAGTCATCGACACCGTCAGGCAGAACGGCTGGTCGCCGTCCTCGCGAATGTGATCGAACAGATACTGCTGGGCTTTGAACACCACCTCTTCGTCGAAATCCAGCTGGTTGGTGCGCACGCACGGACCGGCCTGCAGCACCGACGACATGTTGTGGTACCAGCTGGGGCGCACGTGCGGCTCATCCCAGTTGACCGCCCAACCGTAGTCGGCCGGGTAGATGTCGCTGGTCAGGCGCTCTTCGTAGCCGTGCAGCTGATCGGGGCCGCAGAAGTGCATCTTGCCCGACAGCGCCGTGCGATAACCCAGGCGGCGCAGGTAATGGGCGTAGGTCGGCACGTCCGCAGGAAAGTCCGCGGCGTTGTCGTAGGCGCCGATGCGGCTGGGCAGTTGGCCGCTGACCAGGGTGAAGCGCGAAGGCGCGCAGAGGGGGCTGTTGCAGTAGGCGGATTCGAAGACCACGCCGGTGGCGGCCAGGCGGCTGAGGTTGGGTAGCTTGAGCGGCGACGCCGCCTGGGTCGGTGAAGCGCTCGGTGCGTGGAAAGGCAGCATGGGCGCGGCCATCTGATCGGCCATGATGAAGAGAATATTCTTGCGCTTCATGTAATCGCGGCATTCCATAGTGAAAATTTATGCGACATTGCTCAGGTCGAGAATGGAACCCATGCTGCCTGCGGTAAAGCCCATGGCCGGCAATGTCTAGGATTAGCGCTGCTTATGTATGAAAGCCTCGGTCAGTTGTCCCTGGACCTGCTGCGCGCGTTCGAAGCCGCAGCCCGACTGCGCAGCTTCACCGCCGCAGCCAATGAATTGGGCACCACCCAGCCGGCGATCAGCCAGCAGATCAAGCGGCTCGAAGAGCAGCTGGCCACCCGCCTGTTCGACCGCATCTATCGTGGCATCGCGTTGACCGACGCCGGCGCACTGCTGCACGAAGCGGTGAGCACAGCGCTGCAGGGTATCGATCAGGGCCTCAGCGCCGTGACCGCTCACACCCGCCACGAGGTGTTGCAGGTGGCCACCGATTTCGCCTTCGCCGCCTACTGGCTGATGCCGCGCCTGCATCGCTTTCACCAGGCCTGGCCGCAGGTGGACGTCAGCCTGGTTACCAGCGAACGCAGCCACGCCATGCTGCGGCCGGATATCGACGTAGCTGTGCTGTTCGGCGATGGGCGCTTCAAGCAGGGCGAAAGCCATTTCCTGTTTGGCGAGGAAGTCTTCCCGGTGTGCAGCCCGCGCCTGCTGGGTCGCCCCGCGCCGCTACCGGCCAGCGCGTTGGCAAGCCTGCCGCTGTTGCACCTGCGCGGGGAAAACAGTAGCCACTGGTTCGACTGGGCAGGCCTGTTCCGCACCTTGGAGCTACCCAATGCCCCCGCCCCCGGCCAGCTGCGCTTCGACAACTACACCCTGCTGATCCAGGCCGCCATCGCCGGCCAGGGTGTGGCCATCGGCTGGCGGCACCTGGTGGACGCACTGCTGGAGCAGAACCTGCTGTGCCGGCCCATCGCCGAATCGGCCGTGTCGAGCATGGGCTATTACGTGGTGGTGCCGCAGCGCAAACGGCGCGGGGAGATGATCGAGCGGTTCCTGCGCTGGATCATGGACGAGCAGCGAGGCAGCGGCCCGTGCTAGTTTTTCTTCAGGCCTTTTCTCGAGACGGATCATGACTGACATTCACGGCTATCACGCCCACGTCTACTTCGACGCCGATACCCTGGAGCAGGCCCGCAGCCTGTGCGAGGAAGCCGCGCGCAGATTTCCCCTGCAGATGGGCCGGGTCCACGAAAGGCCGGTAGGACCGCATCCGGACTGGAGCTGCCAGCTGGCCTTCGGGCCTGATCTGCTCAATGAGGTGTTGCCATGGCTGGCGATGAATCGGCGGGGGCTGGTGGTGTTCACGCATCCGGTGACGGACGACCAGCTGGTCGATCACCGTGACTATGCGATCTGGATGGGGGCGGTGCGGCCTTTGAAGCTGTCGATCTTCGAGTAATGGTTGCCGTGAGCGGTTCTGCAGGACCGGGCTCACCCGGTCCTGCAGAGGCATCAATTCAGGACGTTATCCAGAATCTCGTACACCAGGCCGGTACCGATCGCCACCAGCACCACGTCGGTGCCTACGCGGCGCCATTCATAGCCGTCATAGCGCGGCAGTTGTTCCAGGGCGCGGCTGTCCAGGCGGCGGCCGTAGCCATGGGGCAGCGGGTGGCCACGTTCGATGTGCACGTTGGGTGGCGGCGGGTTGCCACGGGCGAACACTTCGCGATGCTGCTGGATGGTCTGGCGCACCGGGCCGAAGTCCTGCGGTGGCCGGCCGCCGCCACGGTTGGCCTGCTGGCCGCCCTGGTTGCCGTGATCGCCACCCGGGCCGCGCTGGTCGTGCTGACCGCCTTGTGGTCCCTGCTGCTGACCGCCACGCTCCTGATGTTGATCGTCCGGCCCAGGTGCGGCCTGCAGCAACGGGGTCACGCCTACCATCAGGATACCGACACCGGCGATCAGCGATTTTGGCAATTTCATCTTTGATTCCTTGGGGGATACACAACAAAAAAGGGCAACCGAAACGTGCTTTCGATTGCCCTGTTCTTGCCTGTTAGTCCCTGAATTGCCGGTCTAATTCCTTTGTATCAGGAACTTTACCCTTGCTTGACCCGGGCCTGACGTACGCCTTCGGCCAATTGGCTGCACAGGGTCAGCACATCGTCGACCGCCTGATCGTGGTGCTGCGCCTTGGCAATCTTGTCGACCAGCGCCGAACCCACCACTACCCCTTCGGCCAGGCGCGCGATGGCGGCCGCCTGCTCGGGGGTGCGGATGCCGAAGCCGACGCTGATCGGCAGGTCGGTGTGCCGACGCAGGCGCTCCAGGGCAGTGGTGACGTGTTCGGCGGTGGCCGAGCCGGCACCGGTCACTCCGGCCACCGACACGTAGTAGACGAACCCGGAGCTGCGCTCGAGCACCCGCGGCAGGCGCACGTCGTCGGTGGTCGGCGTGGTCAGGCGGATGAAGTCGATGCCGGCGGCCTGGGCCGGGCTGGCCAGCTCGGCGTCATGCTCGGGCGGCAGGTCGACGATGATCAGGCCATCGACGCCCGCCTCTTTCGCCTCGGCGACGAAGGCCTCGACGCCGAAGCGGTGGATCGGGTTGTAGTAGCCCATCAGCACGATGGGCGTGGTGCTGTTGTCGACCCGAAATTCGCGAACCATCTTCAGGGTTTTCGCCAGCGTCTGCCCGGCGTGCAGGGCGCGCAGGGTGGCGAGCTGGATGGCCACGCCATCGGCCATCGGGTCGGTGAACGGCATGCCCAGTTCGATCACATCGGCACCGGCCGCCGGCAGGCCCTTGAGGATCGCCAGCGAGGCTTCGTAGCCGGGGTCGCCGGCGGTGACGAAGGTGACCAGGGCGGCGCGGCCTTCGGCCTTGAGTTCGGCAAAGCGGGTTTCGAGGCGGCTCATGCCAGTGTCTCCGTAGGCGTTTGAAGGGCGGCCATGTGGCTCATGACGGTTTGCATGTCCTTGTCGCCGCGGCCCGACAGGCACACCACCATCAGGTGGTCGGCCGGCAGCGTTGGCGCGCGCTTGATGGCCTCGGCCAGGGCGTGGGCGGTTTCCAGCGCCGGAATGATGCCTTCCAGGCGGCAGGTGCTGTGGAACGCGGCGAGCGCTTCGTCATCGGTGATGCTGACGTATTCGACGCGTTTGACCTCGTGCAGCCAGGCGTGCTCAGGGCCGATGCCCGGGTAGTCGAGGCCGGCGGAAATCGAATGGGCGTCGGTGATCTGGCCGTCGCTGTCCTGCAGCAGGTAGGTGCGGTTGCCGTGCAGCACGCCAGGTACACCGCCGTTGAGGCTGGCGGCGTGCTTGTCGGTGGTCACGCCGTGGCCGCCGGCTTCGACGCCGATGATCTGCACGCTGGCGTCATCGAGGAACGGGTGGAACAGGCCCATGGCGTTGGAACCGCCACCGACGCAGGCCACCAGGCTGTCGGGCAGGCGCCCTTCCTTCTCCTGCAGCTGCTCGCGGGTTTCCTTGCCGATGATCGACTGGAAGTCGCGGACCATGGCCGGGTACGGGTGCGGGCCGGCCACGGTGCCGATCAGGTAGAAGGTATCGTCGACGTTGGTTACCCAGTCGCGCAGCGCTTCGTTCATGGCGTCCTTGAGGGTGCCGGTGCCGGCGGTGACTGGAACGATCTCGGCACCCAGCAGCTTCATGCGGAACACGTTGGCCTGCTGGCGCTCGATGTCGGTGGCGCCCATGTAGATCACGCACGGCAAGCCGAAACGCGCGGCGACAGTGGCAGTGGCCACGCCGTGCATGCCTGCGCCGGTCTCGGCGATCAGGCGTTTCTTGCCCATGCGCTTGGCCAGCAGCACCTGGCCGATGCAGTTGTTCACCTTGTGCGCGCCGGTGTGGTTGAGCTCTTCGCGCTTGAAGTAGATTTTCGCGCCGCCGCAGTGCTCGGTCAGGCGCTCGGCGAAGTAAAGCGGGTTGGGCCGGCCGATGTAGTCGCGCTGGAAATAGGCCAGTTGCTCAAGGAATTGCGGGTCCTGCTTGGCCGCTTCGTATTCACGGGCCAGGTCGAGCACCAGGGGCATCAGGGTTTCGGCGACATAGCGCCCGCCGAACGCGCCGAACAGGCCGTTGGCGTCGGGGCCGCTGCGAAATTGAGTCTGGGTCATGGGTCGCTCCAGGAAAAACGGTGAGGTCGGCTGCGCTCGGTGGTGCAGGCGACGATGGACCTACTCTACCCACGACAGGAGGCGATGAAAACCGATAAGATTGCGTCAACCTGTCAGGAAAACTCACAGATCCCATGAGCCACGATCTTCCCCCCCTGAACGCTTTGCGCGCCTTCGAGGCGACTGCCCGACTTAATAGTGTCAGCCAGGCGGCGGAGCAGCTGCACGTCACTCATGGGGCAGTGAGCCGACAACTCAAGTTGCTCGAAGAACACCTGGGCGTGGCCTTGTTCAGCAAGGAAGGCCGAGGCCTGAAACTCACAGATGCCGGCCAGCGTCTACGCGATGCCAGCAGTGATGCCTTCGAGCGCCTGCGCAGTGTCTGTGCCGAATTGAGCCAGGTCGGCAGCGATGCGCCCTTCGTACTCGGCTGCTCGGGCAGCTTGCTGGCACGCTGGTTCATTCCCCGCCTGGGGCGGCTCAATGCCGACTTGCCGGACTTGCGCCTGCACCTTTCCGCCGGCGAAGGCGACCTCGATCCACGGCGCCCGGGGCTCGATGCCCTGCTGGTGTTCGCCGAGCCGCCGTGGCCAGCCGACATGACCGTGCACACGCTGGCCAGCGAGCGCATCGGCCCGGTGCTCAGCCCGTTGTATGAGGGCTTCGAGCGCCTGCGCGGCCAGCCTGTGCAGGTGCTGGCCGAGGAAAAACTGCTGCACACCAGCTCCAGGCCTCAGGCGTGGCCAAGTTGGGCACGGCATAACGGCCTGGCGCCCGAGGCTTTGGCCTACGGTCAGGGGTTCGAGCATCTGTATTATCTATTGGAGGCGGCCGTGGCCGGCCTGGGGGTGGCAATTGCGCCGCAACCACTGGTCAGTGACGACCTGCGGGCAGGGCGCCTGGCCGCACCGTGGGGCTTCAGTGAAACCCCGGCGCGGTTGGCGCTCTGGGTGCCGCGACGCGCCGCAGATGGGCGCGCGGTGCAGCTGGCGCGTTGGCTCAAAGCTGAGCTGGCGCGCCAGAACAGCTGAGCGGCTTGCCAATCAAGGCAATCACTCAGTCACGCTTGCACAGCAGGTAGGCAGCCAGCAGGCCCAGGGCG
The DNA here is from genome assembly GCF_034059295.1 of Pseudomonas sp. HR96. NCBI lineage: Bacteria > Pseudomonadati > Pseudomonadota > Gammaproteobacteria > Pseudomonadales > Pseudomonadaceae > Pseudomonas > Pseudomonas sp. HR96. The sequence continues at coordinate 102,358 of NZ_CP139141.1, read as the reverse complement.
CCGACGGCGACGCTGGCAGTGGTCCATGGGTGCTCCTGGGCGTAGTCGCGGGTGGCGATGCTGGTTTCGCGAGTCTTGACCTTGACGTCGTCGTAGAGGTCGCTGAGCAGGTGACGCGAGGTTTTCAGCGCGCTCTCGGCGTTGCTTTTCAGCGACTTCAGGGTTTTCAACGACTCGTCCGTCGCATCGCCCTTCAAGCTTTCCAGCGAGCGCAGAAGGCTCTCGATTTCCGATTCCATGCTTTGCAGCGAGGCTTTGCGTAGGGAATTGCTGGCCATTGGTATCTCTCCTTCGGGGTGAGTTGCGTGTGTAGGTTCGGACTGCACCGCTTGCGGAAAGTGCGATCGATGGAGGGGGAAAGCGCGGTCGTGGTGAACTTTTGCTGCAAAAAAGCCCACAGATGTAGGCGGCCAACGAGCTGCCACCACCTTAAGGAGACGTTTCATGTCCGATCATCACACCTACAAGAAGGTCGAACTGGTAGGTTCGTCGACGACCACCATCGAAGATGCGATCAATAACGCTCTGGCCGAAGCCAGCAAGACGATCAAGCATCTGGAATGGTTCGAAGTGCTGGAGACCCGCGGCCATATCGAAGGCGGCAAGGCTGCTCACTTCCAGGTCACCATCAACGTAGGCTTTCGCATCGAGAAGAGCTGATGTTGTGCGGCAGGTAACGGCCACTGGCCGTTTCGCCGCCGTTGCGATACAAGATCACTGAGGTTTGGAAAGTCCAGGCGCATGACCCGACCGCGGAGATGTGCCTTTTTTATGTTCGATCAACCAAGGAATGTGACCGATGAAAAATGTCTTGTTGGCAGTTGGGTTGTTGGCGATGGCAGGTTCCGCGATGGCGGCCGGCAAGTCCTGCGATGAATTGAAAGGAGAGATCGACGCGAAGCTCAAGGACAAGGGCGTGGCGCACTACTCGCTGCAGGCAGTGGAGAAAGGCAGCGCGTCCGACGGCAAGGTGGTCGGCACCTGCGAAGGTGGCAGCAAGGAGCTGGTGTACAAGCGCGGCTGAGTTGCGCCGGAAAAGCTCGGGGGCAAAAGCCCCCGAGAGACCGCCAGGCCGGTTCGATCTTCAACGGTTCAGAACAGTGTCCGCCAGCAGCTGATAGGAATGAATCCGGTCGGCATGTTCATACAGGTCACAGGTAAAGATCAGTTCATCTGCCTGGGTCTGCTCCATCAGCACTTCCAGCTTGGCCTTGATCTTCTCCGGACTGCCGACCATGGCCAGGCCGAGGAAGCTGGCCACCGCTTCCTTCTCGTGGGGCAGCCAGCGCCCTTCCATGCTGTCCACCGGCGGTTGCTGCATCAGGCTTTGGCCGCGCATGAGGTTCAGAATACGTTGGTACACCGTGGTCGCCAGGTAGTTGGCTTGCTCGTCGGTGTCGGCAGCGACCAATGGCACGCCGAGCATCACGTAGGGTTCGTCGAGCACCGCCGAAGGACGGAAATGGTTGCGGTACACGCGAATCGCCTCGTGCATCAGGCGTGGCGCGAAATGTGAGGCAAAGGCGTACGGCAAGCCACGCATGCCGGCCAGCTGCGCACTGAAAAGGCTGGAGCCGAGCAACCAGATCGGCACATTGGTATCGCTGCCCGGCACGGCGATGACCTTCTGTTCAGGAAAGCGCGGGCCGAGGTATTCGATCAGTTCTTCAACGTCATCCGGAAAGTCATCGGCGCTGCCCGAGCGCTCGCGGCGCAGCGCGCGCGCGGTCATCTGGTCGGAACCGGGCGCACGGCCCAGGCCCAGGTCAATGCGCCCAGGATAGAGGCTGGCCAGGGTGCCGAACTGTTCGGCGATGACCAATGGCGCATGGTTGGGCAGCATGATGCCGCCGGAGCCGACGCGGATGGTCGAAGTGCCGCCGGCCAGGTAGCCCAGCAGCACCGAAGTGGCGGAACTGGCGATGCCGTCCATGTTGTGGTGCTCGGCCACCCAGAAACGGTTGTAGCCAAAGCGCTCCAGGTGCTGGGCCAGGTCCAGGGAGTTGCGCAAGGATTGCGCCGGCCCCTTGTCGGCACGCACGGGCACCAGGTCCAGGGCGGAAATCTTGATGTCGCTCAGTCGTTTCATAAGCTTTGTCTTACCTCTGCAATCGTTATGGCGGCCCGCTACTGCGTTTGCACCGCCTCACGCCTCCCCGCGCTATAACTGTGAGTATGGGCGCGGACTCGAGTTTCAATGGCCAAGGCTGTAATGAGTCTGAACTTGGCAGCCAACCGGCCATCAGACTTGATGGCCCTTGTGCTGCATGACAAGGGTCCAACCCTCGCGCGATTTCGCGCCTGAACCTCAGGGAGAAATTCATGAAAAAGACAGCATCCGCAGTCTGGAAAGGCGACCTCAAGACCGGCCTCGGCAGCATTTCCACCGAAACCGGCGTACTCAAGGACGCCCCCTACGGCTTCAAGGCCCGCTTCGAAGACGGCCCGGGCACCAACCCTGAAGAACTGATCGGCGCTGCGCATGCCGGCTGCTTCTCCATGGCCTTCTCGATGATCCTGGGCGGCGCCAACCTCAAGGCCGACGAGATCAAGACCAAGGCCGAAGTGACCCTGGACAAGGTCGGTGAAGGTTTCGAGATCACCGCCGTGCACTTGATCATGAGCGCGAAAATCCCCGGTGCGACCCAGCAGCAGTTCGAAGAATTGTCGAACGCCGCGAAGGAAGGCTGCCCGGTTTCGAAACTGCTCAAGGGCGGTGCCAAGATCACCTTGGACGCGACCCTGCAGAGCTAATGGTCCTTGACCGCCGCCCCCTGCGGGGCGGGCCGGTCGTAGCGAGGTCAAGATGAACAGAATCCTGGTCGGCGCGTTGTGCTTTGCCCTGATGCCGACAGCTTGGGCAGCGCCCAAGAGTTGCGAAGAACTGAAGAACGAGATCGAAGCGAAGATCCAGGCGCGGGCCGTCACCTCCTACACCCTGGAAATCGTCAGCAAGGACGAAGTCCACGATCAGAACATGGTGGTTGGCACCTGCGACTACGGGCGCAAGCGAATCATCTATCAGAAGAACGACCGCTAAAGCAGGCAGTGGATGTCACTGTCCTCGGCGACCTTCTGCTTATGGCTGTCATACAGCCTCGCCATCGGCATCATCCCCAGGCTGCGCGCCTCCAGGCGGTAGCGCTCGCCGGCCTTGAAGCCCTCGTAGCGCACGGTCAGGTAGCAGATTCGCTCGGCCCCCAGGAAATCGAGGCTCCCGCCGCTGCCGGCGTAGATGTCGAAATCGAAGCGCACCAGCAGTTCGTGGGCGCCCGGGGTGACCTGGAAGTAGCGGCCATCATTCAGACGAACCTTGTCGAGGTCTTCTGCCATGATCACTTTGCCATCGGTCATGGTCAGGTCGATCCAGGCCTTGGCTGGATCGACAGGGGGGATCGGCGTCGTCACGCATCCGCTGATGGCCAGGCTGCCCATGACTACGACCAAAGCCAGCAGGTGACGCATGGGATTGCTCCAGGTGTGAGGTACGAATCAGCCTAGCCTACAGCGACGTGCGGCCTGGAGCGAGATCAAACCCGCGAACACCCCGCTGGCTGCGCCTTGCCGACCAGATTGTGCTGGTCATCGTACAGTCGTGCCCACGGCCTGAAACCGGTATTGCCCGCCTCCAGCTGATAACGCTGGCCGGCGCCGAAGTCCTTGAACACCAGATTCATCTGGCAATCGCGCCAAAGGGGTTGCGCATCGGGGCCAATATTGCTGGCGCTGACCGGGAACTGCAGGCGCACGGTCAGCTCATGGCTACCGGGCGGGACTTCGAAATAGCGATTATCCTGCCAGGCCTGTTCATCGACTTGTACCGCGTGCAATGAATTATCCTGCCTGGCATGCAAGTCGACCCAGGCCTGATTCGGGTCGGGCCTGGGCAGGCCGGCGCAGCCAGCCAGACTGGCGAGCGCCAGGCAGGTAACCATCAGTGATCCACGCATTGGCCGTTCCTTTTCCAGGAGTTATTCGAATGATTCGAGCGTGGCGCGCACGCCCCGGGGCACTCGACCGCCGAAAACAGCGGTTGGTTCCCCTGCTCGCCCTCGCGCTGCTGAGCGGTTGCTCCAGCCTGAGCTATTACAGCCAGCTGGTCGATGGCCAATGGCGCCTGCTGCATGCCCGCCGGCCGGTGGCCGAGGTGATCGCCGATCCGGCGCAATACCCGAAGCTGCGCGAGCAATTGCGCCAGTCGCAGGCCGCGAGGAAATTCGCCAGCGAGCATCTGCACCTGCCGGACAACAACAGCTATCGGCTGTACGCGGACCTGCATCGTCCCTACGTGGTATGGAACGTGTTCGTGACACCGGAGTTTTCCCTGGACCCGCAGACTCACTGCTTTCCCGTCGCCGGTTGCGTGGCCTACCGCGGTTACTACAACCAGTCCGCCGCCCGCGGCGAAGCGGCGGTGCAGAAGCTGGCGGGCATGGACGTATACATCGGCGGCGTCGAGGCCTATTCGACCCTGGGCTGGTTCGACGACCCGATCATGAACTCGATGCTGCACTGGGGCGACGAGCGCCTGGCCACCTTGATTTTCCATGAGCTGGCGCACCAGCGCTTCTACGTGAAGGACGACTCGCAATTCAACGAGTCCTACGCCAACTTCGTCGAGCAGGAAGGCACCCGGCAATGGCGCGTTGCCCGCGGGCTGCCGGCGGCGGACGGCGATTTCAGCGCCCAGCTGGACCAATTCACCCGGCTGGTACTGGCCACCCGCGAGCGCCTTGTCAGCCTGTACCGGCAGCCGTTGACGCCTGCCGCCATGCGCGCGGCGAAGGCCGCTGAATTCGAACGGCTGCGCGGCGAATATCGGCAGCTCAAGGACCAGCAATGGCATGGCCAGGGGGTGTTCGACCACTGGGTGGACACGCCGATCAACAATGCCAAGCTGCTGCCGTTCGGCCTTTACGACCTCTGGGTGCCGGCCTTCGCGGCGCTGTTCAAGCAGGTCAACGGCGACTGGGTGGCGTTCTTTGCCGAGGTAGAAAGAATCGGGCGGATGCCAGCGCAGCAAAGGCATCAGGTATTGCAGGGGTTGATGGGGAGCTGAAAGCTGGGGCGCCGTTGCCACTGCCCCGTCGACCCTGGGCGTGCAACCCGCTTACATTTCCAGCATGAACGCCGAGCGCAGCTGCTCCACCGTGTCGAAGTGCCAGGTCGGGGTCTCGGCCACCAGTTCGTTGCGGTCACCAAACCCGTAACCCACCGCTACGCAGTCCAGCCCGTTGAGCCGCGCGCCGATCAGGTCGTGCTTGCGGTCGCCGATCATCAGCGTTTCGGCCGGGTCCAGGCCCTCCTGCGCCAGCAGGTGACGAATCAGCTCGACCTTGTTGCTGCGGGTGCCGTCCAGCTCGCTGCCGTAGATCATCTTGAAATGCCGCGCGAAATCGAAATGGCGGGCGATTTCGCGGGCAAACTCCCAGGGTTTGGAGGTGGCGATATACAGGTGGCGGCCTTGCTGTTGCAGCAGGTCGAGCAGTTCGATGACGCCTTCGAACACCTCATTCTCATACAGACCGGTGACCTTGAACCGCTCGCGGTAGAAATTCACCGCCTGCCAGGCGCGCGCCTCGTCGAAGCCGTAGGCTTGCATGAAGGCCTCTAGCAGTGGCGGGCCGATGAAGTGCTCAAGCTTGACCAGGTCCGGCTCGTCGATGCCCAGCTTGCTCAACGCATACTGGATCGACCGGGTAATGCCCTCGCGCGGGTCGGTCAGCGTACCGTCGAGGTCGAAGAGAATGTTTTCATGATGCATGGCTCAATCCTGTCCCTGGTGAAAGCCTTCGGCCAGATGCTGGTCCTTGAGCTTGACGTAGTTGCCGGCAGTGTAGGTGAAAAAGCTTCGCTCCTTGTCGGTCAGGGCGCGCGCCTGCCGGACCGGGCTGCCGACATACAGAAAACCGCTTTGCAGGCGCTTGCCCGGCGGCACCAGGCTGCCGGCACCGATGATCACGTCGTCTTCCACCACCGCGCCGTCCATGACCGTGCTGCCCATGCCGACCAGGATACGGCTGCCCAGGGTGCAGCCGTGCAGCATGACTTTGTGGCCTATGGTCACGTCGTCGCCGATCAGCAACGCAAAGCCGTCCGGGTTGAACGGCCCGGCGTGGGTGATGTGCAGCACGCTGGCATCCTGCACGCTGGTGCGGGCGCCGATGCGGATGCGCTGCATGTCGCCGCGAATGACGGTGAGCGGCCACACCGAGCTGTCGGCGCCGAGCTCGACATCGCCGAGCACCACGGCCGAACGATCGACGAACACCCGTTCACCGAGGATGGGGGTGTGTTGCTGGAAGCTGCGAATTGCCACAATAGTTTTCCTCATTGGCACTGATAGCTGCGGTCAGAGTCGATTGTAATTAAGATGTCTCAGTGTTTCTCCAAGCCAAGGTGCGTAACCGTGAGCGCGAACAACCCGCTACTGCAGTCCTATGACCTGCCCCCCTTCTCGGCGATCCGTGCCGAGCACGTGCAGCCGGCTATCGAACAGATCCTTGCCGACAACCGCGCGGCCATTGCCCGCCTGCTCGAAACCCAGGGCCAGCAGCCTAGCTGGGCTGGCCTGGTGCTGGCCATGGACGAGCTCAATGACCGCCTGGGCGCTGCCTGGAGCCCGGTGAGCCACCTCAACGCGGTGTGCAACAGCGCCGAGCTGCGCAGCGCCTATGAGGCCTGCCTGCCCGCGCTGAGCGCCTATTCAACCGAGATGGGCCAGAACCGTGCGCTGTTCCAGGCGTTCGAAGCCCTGGCCGCCAGCCCTGAGGCAGCAAGCTTCGACATCGGCCAAAAGACTATTCTGGAGCATTCGCTGCGCGATTTCCGCCTGTCCGGCATTGACTTGCCTCCCGAGCAGCAGAAGCGCTATGCCGAAGTGCAGAGCAAGCTGTCGGAACTGGGCAGCCGCTTTTCCAACCAGCTGCTGGACGCCACCCAGGCCTGGACCAAGCACGTCACCGACGAAACCGCCCTGCTCGGCCTGACCGAATCGGCCAAGGCGCAGATGGCCGTGGCCGCCCAGGCCAAGGGCCTCGGTGGTTGGTTGATCACCCTGGAATTCCCCAGCTACTACGCGGTGATGACCTATGCCACCGACCGCGCGCTGCGCGAAGAAGTCTATGCCGCCTACTGCACCCGTGCCTCGGACCAGGGGCCCAATGCCGGGCAGAACGACAACGGCCCGGTGATGAACGAAATCCTCGACCTGCGCCAGGAGCTGGCGCAGCTGCTGGGCTTCGCCAACTTCGCCGAGCTCAGCCTGGCCACCAAGATGGCCGAGTCCAGCACCCAGGTGCTGACTTTCCTGCGCGACCTGGCTCAGCGCAGCAAGCCATTCGCCACCCGGGACCTGCAGCAGCTGCGCATCTATGCCGCCGAACAGGGCTGCGCCGACTTGCAGAGCTGGGACAGCGGCTTCTACGGGGAGAAACTCCGTGAGCAGCGTTACAGCGTCTCTCAGGAGGCACTGCGCGCCTACTTCCCGATCGACAAGGTGCTCGGCGGTTTGTTTGCCATCGTGCAGCGCCTGTATGGCATCGAGATCACCGAGCAGAAGGGTTTCGACAGCTGGCACCCGGATGTCCGCCTGTTCGAGATCAAGGAAAACGGCCAACACGTCGGCCGCTTCTTCTTCGACCTCTATGCCCGCGCCAACAAGCGCGGCGGCGCCTGGATGGACGGCGCCCGCGATCGTCGGCGCACGGCCGACGGCGTGCTGCAAAGCCCGGTGGCCAACCTGGTGTGCAATTTCACCCCGGCCGATGCCGGCAAGCCCGCCCTGCTCACCCACGACGAGGTCACCACCCTGTTCCACGAGTTCGGCCATGGCCTGCATCACCTGCTGACCCGAGTCGAGCACGCCGGCGTGTCGGGCATCAATGGCGTGGCCTGGGATGCCGTGGAGCTGCCAAGTCAGTTCATGGAAAACTGGTGCTGGGAGCCCGAAGGCCTGGCGCTGATCTCCGGACACTATGAAACCGGCGAGGCGCTGCCCCAGGACCTGCTGGAGAAAATGCTCGCGGCGAAGAATTTCCAGTCCGGTCTGATGATGGTGCGGCAGATCGAATTCTCCCTGTTCGATTTCGAGATGCACGCCACCCATGGCGATGGCCGTACCGCGCTGCAGGTGCTCGAAGGCGTGCGCGACGAGGTCTCGGTGATGCGCCCACCGGCCTACAACCGCTTCCCCAACAGCTTTGCGCACATCTTTGCCGGCGGCTATGCGGCGGGCTACTACAGCTACAAGTGGGCCGAAGTGCTGTCTGCCGATGCCTTCTCCAAGTTCGAGGAAGACGGCGTGCTCAATGGCGACACTGGCCGGGCCTTCCGTGAGGCGATTCTGGCGCGCGGTGGGTCCCAGGCCCCGATGGTGCTGTTCGTCGACTTCCGTGGCCGCGAGCCTTCGATTGATGCGCTGCTGCGCCACAGCGGTCTGAGTGAGGACGCGGCAGCATGAGTGGCCCCGTCGTGACCAAGAAGCGCTTCATCGCCGGGGCGGTCTGCCCAGCGTGCAGTGAGCCGGACAAGCTGATGATGTGGAGTGTGGACGACGTGCCGCACCGTCAATGCGTGGCCTGTGGTTATAGCGACACGCTCAACGCCCAGGGTCAGTCAGTGCCCAGCGAGCTGATCACGCGGGTCAACCACGCGGCGCCCCGGGTCGCCGACCCCAAGGTGCAGACGGTGCAGTTCTTCCCCAACCCGAAGTTGAAAAAGCCCACCGAGTGAGTCCCGAAACCCCGTCGCCTGACGGGGTTTCGCATTGCGCTACATGCTTATGCCGTGCGCGCCAGTTGGCACCGTGAGAATGGCCTCTTCCCCGACGCTTTCTGCGGTATCACGATGAACGACAATCCCCTGCTCCAACCTTGGGTGCTGCCACCCTATGACGCCATTCGCCCCGAACATGTGGTGCCGGCTATCACCCATGTGCTGGAAGCCAACCTGCGCCAGCTCGCCGGCTTCCTTCCCGGGCAACTCGCTCACCCCACCTTCGCCGGCCTCATGCAGCCGCTGGAAGACATGCACCAGCGCCTGCTCAACGTGGAACAAACGATCTATCGCCTGGCCAACGACGCTGACGAGGCCTTTGCCGAGCAGTATCAGCAGTGCAACGAGCGGCTGCAGTCCTATCAACTGGCCCTCAGACACAACAACAGCCTGCACGGTGCCTTGCTGCGCCTGCAGCAGGTGGCCGCTGGGGATCTCGACCCGACCCAGCGGGCAGCCCTGGAGCTGGCACTGCGCGATGCGCGTCTGGCCGGGATAGGTTTCGATGCCGCCCTGCAACGCCGTCAGCTGCAGATCGAACACCACCTTGATCTCCAGTACCGCCAATACGGCTACAACCTGACTCAAGCTCAAGGCGCCTGGACCCGGCATGTCAGCGATGCGTCCGCGCTTGCCGGGGCGTCACCGGCAATGCTGTTCACCCTGGCGGAAAATGCACGCCTGCAGGGCCGGGATGGCTGGCTGATTACACTCGAATTCCCCCAGGTACAGGCACTGCTGCAACAGCTGCACAATCGCCAGCTGCGTGAAGAGATCTATCGCGCCTGGCATTTCCAAGCCTGCACGCCACCATGGGATAACGCTCCAGTGGTCCGCGAAGTACTGCGGTTAAGGAGCGAGCTGGCGACACTTTCCGGTCATGCGCACTACGCCTCCAGGGCCATGGTCACGCGCATGTTTGACAGCCATGAAGAGGTCGAAAGCTTTTTACTGGAGCTGATTGCCCAGATTCGCCCGGTCGCCATCGAGGAGCTCGATGAACTGACCGAGCTGGCAGAATGGGTTGGCGCGCCGCCGCTGCAACCTTGGGACCTGGACTACTACCAGGAGAAGTATTGCCAGGCCCATTACGGCTTCACCGATCGCGCGTTGCGTCAATTCTTTCCCCTGACCCAAGTGCTTGAAGGTGTGCAGGCGCTTACCTTGAGATTGTTCCACGTGGAACTATTGCCACGTCCAGACGTGCCGGTCTGGCACAGCGATGTTCTGGTCTATGAGCTGATAGAGGGAGGCGAATCCCTTGGCCACCTCTACTTCGACCTCCTGGCCCGGGCCGATAAGCGACCGGGCGCCTGGATGGAAGCCTTGTGCGACCGCCACCGCTTTGCCGACGGTCGCCTGCAACTGCCGGCCGCCCTCCTCAGCTGCGAGTTGCTCGGCGGCAGCGAGCTGTACCCCACCTCCCTTGGCTTGCGCGAGCTGAAGTCGCTTTTGCATGAGTTTGGTCATGGGTTGCAGCATGTCCTTACCCGCGTGGATTATGGCAGCGTGGCCGGCGGTAAGGGCCTGGCCGAGGACGCAATCGAGTTTACCAGCACCTTGTTCGAGCAATGGGCGCTGTTGCCCGACAGCTTGGTGCTGTTCAGCGGAGCTTCGAACAGCGCTGCAGTGAGCCAAGCAGTGACGGCCGAAAGCCGCTTCAGCGCCATGGATTTTTTGCAGCAGCTGCAGCTCGCGCTGCTCGACTATCGGCTGCACGCGCGCAGCGACGCCTTCGATCCCGCCGAGCTAGCCCAGGCGGTGCTGGCACCTGTCGAGGTACTGGGTACGCCTGCCTATGTTCAGCATATCCAGCGCTTCGCGCATCTGTTTTCCAGCGACGAGTACGCCGGCGGGTATTACACCTATGTTTGGTCCCGGGTGCTGGCTGAGCATCTGTTCCAGCGCTTCAGGCGCGAGGGTGTGCTGTCGGCCGAGGCCGGCATGCAGCTGCGCGAACTGATTCTGGCGCCGGGAGGGACGCGACCGGTCGCTGACCTTATCGAATCATTCACCCGCTCCAGGCCTGACAGCCAGGCTCTGCTGCAAACTTTCGGCATCGCGACACCTGTGCGCTGACCAAGGTCACTAGGCAAACTGGGCGAGCTGCTGTACTGTATATAAATACAGCTATCAAGGGCTCGCCGTCATGTCTTCGCCACTCCCGCCACGTGGTCGCGGCACCGCCAGCAACCCGCACAATCGCTTCGTTGCCCAGCGTTCGGTGGCCGAAGACGACGGTTGGTTTCAGGAGGTGCCTTTGACCCAGGGCACCGAGGTGATCCTGGAAACGGCGAAGAGCATCATTTCCCGCAACACTTCCCCGGATATCCCCTTTGATCGCTCGATCAATCCCTACCGCGGCTGTGAACACGGCTGTATCTACTGCTTTGCCCGGCCCAGCCATGCCTATTGGGACATGTCCCCCGGCCTGGACTTCGAAACCCGACTGATCGCCAAGACCAATGCCGTCAGCCTGCTCGAGGAGCAACTGAGCAAGCGTGGCTACCAGTGCGCACCGATCAACCTCGGCGCCAACACCGACCCCTACCAGCCGATCGAGCGCGAACACAGGCTGACGCGTGGGTTGCTGGAGGTGCTGTTGCGCTATCGCCACCCGGTGACCATCGTCACCAAGGGCTCGTTGGTGCTACGTGATCTCGACCTGCTGGTGCAGCTGGCCCGGCTGCGCCTGGTCAAGGTGATGATCAGCCTGACCACCCTCGACGACGAGCTCAAGCGCATCCTCGAGCCGCGTGCGGCGGCGCCCAGGGCGCGACTGCGGGCCGTGCGAGTGCTGAGCGAGGCTGGGGTGCCGGTGGGTGTGCTGTGCTCGCCGATGATTCCCATGATCAACGACCATGAGCTCGAGCACCTGGTGGCCGAGGCCAGCGCGGCAGGAGCGCAGAGTGCCAACTACATGATGCTGCGCCTGCCGCTGGAGGTGGCGCCGCTGTTCGAGGAATGGCTGCATGCCCATTACCCTCAGCGAGCCGAGCATGTGCTCAGCCTGGTGCGCCAGAGCCGTGGTGGCCAGCTCTACGACAGCCGTTTCGGCGTGCGCATGCGCGGCGAGGGTATTTTCGCCGAGCTGCTGGCGCAGCGTTTCTCCCGCGCGTTGCGCAAGCACGACCTGCAAAAACGCGAAGGTTACAACCTTGACTGCTCGCTGTTCGCACCGCCGGGCCAACAGATGAGCCTACTGTAGCGCGGGCTTTTTCCTACACGCGCCGCAGAATCAGTCCGATGGGGGCCTCGACCCCGCCGCGCAATGATCGTCCTTCCACAAACGCACCACGGAAGGTAACGCTCATGTTGCATGGCACAATCAAGGAATTCGACCTGCTGCCCGGCCCCCCCAGCAGCGAGGACAACGCCTATTTCAGCAGCGCCCTGTTTCTGCAGGGGTCATTGGAAGGGGTCGATATCACTGAAGACGATACTCCGGGCCTGATCCTCACGGCCCAGCAGATCGTCAATTTTCGCAAATACGAACTGGCGGCGCGGGCTTTGCCGGTGACCCCTGCCAGCGTCAACGCGTACCTCGGCAAGGCCGTCAATGCAGGTCCCGGGCTGATGCCTGCGGACTTCCTGGCGACCTTCCAGATGATTCATGCGCACGCCGGCGGCTGGGCGCCCCTCAGGCGCGATATCCGCTCTACTGCAAGCGGGCTGCAGCTGTTTTCCGGGACCATGGCGACGTTCCAGGAGTCCTTGCTGGACATCCTCGACGAGGTCAATGTGCGCTTCGCCGACAATCCCTCGCGAAAGCCTGCGACCCTCAAGGCGCTCTCCGCCGAAGGGTACAACTTCAATCTGGAACGTCACCCGCAGTTGCGCATGGAAGCCTGGTCGCAAGCGCACACCCAAGGTGAGCTGACGCAGATGCTGAGGGAGCTCAAAACCAGCATCGAGGGCCAGCAGCGCACCACCCAGGACCTGCTGCGGCGGGTGACCGACTATACCGACGACTTGAACGATGACGTGCAGCCAGCGATTGCCCTCAAGAAGCAGCTGGTGGTCGACAAGATCGCCGAGCCCGGGCTGGCGGCGCTGCAAACTTCGATCGACGAGCGCGCCGAGCAGATCAAGGCCAAGGACAATGCCTATCGGGCTGCCGTCAACAGCGCGATCAAGAAAGTCGCCTGGCTCGGCCCGATTGGCGGGATCGTGGGCGGCGTAAAGGCCGACAAGCTGCGCAAGGAGCGCAACGAGCTGATGAAGGTCCAGGAGCGCGAGCTCGATCAGCTGAGTGCGGTGAAGGGCGTGCAAACCGCGCTGGTCAGCGTGATGTATCGGTTGGGGAATCTGCAAATAGTCGTCAACGACGCCAGCGTGGCGCTTGAGAACCTGCGGTTCGTATGGCAGTCCCTGGCGTTGAGCATCGACGAATCCGCCGCTGCCGCTGGCACCATCGCCGATGTCGATTCGTTGCTGACCCTCAAGCGCAAGTTCACCCGAGTCACCAAGCCGTGGCTGGATGTCAGCCAGACCAGCGCTTTGCTGCTGGCCGCTTTCGACAAGGCCGACAAGGACATCAAGAAGTACTACGACCAGTAAGGACACTGTCATGACCCATACCCCTAGCGTCACCGCACTCAACCCTTCCCTCACGCTGCCCACTGTGGATCTCGCAGCTTTGCAGGCCAGCGGCAAGCAGATCCAAGAGCTGATAATGAGAGTTCGTGCACAGGCCACTGCGCAGGGTGATCTGCGCGCTCTGGCGGACAACGCCCACGACCTCGCGCGCACCCTGACTGACTGTTTCAAGTGCTCCGACGACATGGCCAGGCTCAAGCAGGTGATCAGGAGCGCGCTGACCAGCATCCGTGAAGCTCATCAAGACGCCGTGCTACACCCCGCCGAGGCAGGCGCCGTGGAAGCTGAAATCAAGGCTGAGCAGGCCAAACTGGTCGCCGAGATCAAGGCTCAACACCTCCAGCAGCAGATTCGGCTACGGGCCGTCGGCCAACCGCTGCCCTCCCTTGACGCCCTCATCGCTGAATCAGCGACCGTACGCAACGCGTTGCAGATCACCCTTGATGACGCGCTCGCTCGCATCGCAACCATCGAGGGGCAATTGAAGATCGTCAACGATGCGTTGGAGATCCTCGCGCAGCTGGACCTCGAAGAGCTGGCAACATCAATCATCGACGACATCAAGCAAAGCATCGAGCTGATCAAGAATCCCGACAAGGCGGAAAAATTGCGCATCGCCGGTGAATTCATGAAAAAGCAGGCGGCCGCCTTGCAAGAGGCGCTGACCACCCGAGATCTGATCGATCAACAGCGGCGCCTCGACCGACAGTTGGCCTCGCTGCGTACTGAGCGCAATGATCTGCAAACCCAACTGGCCAGCCTCGCAAAACGCCTGGCTTGCCTTGAGCTGGGCGCCGAGCTGGAAACCCGGCGTGCAGCTTATGCGCTGGATTTCACCGGCCTGGTCGATCTGTTGCAACAAGTGTTGGCTAACCTGCAGATTCCCGAGCTGCCTTTGCAGCGCTTCGTGGCCGTGGCCGAGCAGGCGCGCGCCCGCCTCTAGGCAGCGCCTGTCCACTGGAAGGCCCTTCGGCGCTTGCGTCGAGGGGCCTTTCAGCTTGAATTAAGTTATCTGGACTAGGTTCATAGTTGTACTTTGACCTGAGGATGACTCATGAGCGACAACAACTCACCGACGCGCAACCCGGCAAGTGCCGAGCAGTCTGGCAGTCTGCCGGAAAACGGACAGTCGAGCGCCGACATCGCCCTCAAGCACATCGTCGACGGCTTCCTACATTTTCGCCACGACGTCTACCCGCAGCAGCAGGAGCTGTTCAAGAAGCTGGCGACCGCGCAAAACCCTCGGGCGATGTTCATCACCTGCGCCGACTCGCGAGTCGCTCCGGAATTGATCACCCAAAGCGCGCCAGGCGACCTGTTTGTCACGCGCAACGTTGGCAACGTGGTACCGCCCTACGGGCAAATGAATGGCGGGGTGTCGACGGCGATCGAATACGCCGTGCTGGCCTTGGGCGTGCAACACATCATCGTCTGCGGGCACTCGGATTGCGGCGCCATGCGCGCGGTACTGAACCCAGACAGCCTGAAGAAAATGCCCACCGTTTCGGCCTGGCTGCGTCATGCCGAAGTGGCCCGCACCGTCGTGCAGGACAACTGCAGTTGCGCCAATGAAGGCGAGAGCATGCAGGTGCTGACCGAAGAAAACGTCATTGCCCAATTGCACCACCTGCGCACACACCCATCAGTGGCCTCGCGCATGGCAAGTGGCCAGCTTTTTATCCATGGCTGGGTTTACAGCATCGAAACCAGTGAGATCAAGGCCTATGACGCTGGGCAGGATCGCTTCGTCCCGCTGGACGGTAACTACCCGACGCCAAGCGCTACGCCCAAAGGACGCTTTTAAGGGGCTGGCTCGGACGATTTGATATCGTATTACGTAGTATGTAATGCCGTACCACACCTGCGGCTCAGCCGCCTCATCGCGCTTCATACCGAGCGCGATGGGGCTGAACCTGGGGTGCCCGTTCACACCGGTGAAGCGATATCCACACCCAGCTGCCGCGACAGGCACGGCCAGCGGCTCCAGGCCGCGCCGGTATTCGGGCTCAGCAACTGCTGGCGGTACGTCTCCACGGATTCCAGGGCAAAGCTGTCTTCGTCGAGCATCTGGTCAACCGAGTGGTGGACGGCCTCATCCAACTGGTTGGCGAATTCCTCGCCGATCAGCTGATGGGCGATGAGGTTGGCCACGGTCATGTCCAGGGGAATCAGTGGCTGGCTGAAATGCTTGATGTAGAGGTCGTTCACCTCTTCCACCAGGCGGTGCGCCAAGTAGGCTTCGTCCAGCAGGCAGTCGAGGCCGACATGATCGGCCAGCATCACCGGCGGCTGGATGAAATACTGTTCGGCAATTTTCAGCACCGGGCGAATCTGCGATTCGATGCCGGCTTCGCGCGCCACCGAATTGGCCGCCTCCAGCAGGTCGGGAACCTGATCGATATAGGCGCCGACGAAGCGAATCAGTGCGCCCTGGGCATCGCTGGGCAGGCTGATACTGGGGTGCAGGTGAGGCAGCTGTTGCCCAAGCTGTTGCTTGAGCTGGTCGGTCTTGGCTTCATGCTCGTGGGCACGTTGGATCTGCTCGCGCAATGCGGCGGTGTTCATGAATTCTCCAGGCTGGGGCGCTGACAAACGGAAGGATGTACGATAGCTGTCTTGACCAGCGGGTTAAGACGGATTGGTAATAATCCCGGTCGACTTATGAACGCCCGCTATATCGAAGTGCCATCATCCTGCAGCCAGCGTAGACCACTTTGGCAATGATGGCTCAATGCCCCGACCGAATGCATGAGTGCACCCCAGCCATGAACCGTACCCAGAAGATTGTCTTCACCCTGGCGGCCATATTGATGGTGGGGGTAGGCGCTTGCCTGTGGCTGCTGTTAAGCAGCCGCAGCCCGGCGCAGACCCCGGCCATGACCGAGGCCGGGGTGCTGCTGATGAAGGAGCCGCGTGGCGTGCCCGCGGTGAGCATGAGCGACCAGGACGGCAGCCAGGTGCGGCTCGACAAGCTCACCGGCCATTGGACCCTGGTGTTCTTCGGCTACACCTTCTGCCCGGATATCTGCCCCACCACCCTCGCCCAGCTGCGCCAGATCGACAGCCGGCTGCCCGCAGCCAGCCGCGCGCGCCTGAAGGTAGTGTTCGTCAGCGTCGATCCACAGCGCGATTCGCCGGGCCAGCTCAAGCAATACCTGGGGTACTTCGACCCGGCGTTCACCGGGCTGGTGGGCACGCCCGAGAGTCTGGAGCAACTGGCCAATGGCCTGAGTATTCCCTATATCGCGCCGGATACCCGCCAGCCCAACTACAGCGTTCAGCACTCGGGCAACATGGCCTTGCTGGGGCCCGACGGCACGCAGCGCGGGCTGATCCGCGCGCCGTTCAATACAGAGAAGGTGCTGGCAGTGCTGCCAGGCCTGCTCAGCGGCAATTGAAAAAGCTCGGGGGCCTGGCTTCCTCCCACGATGCTGGTGGGAGGGAGCCAGGCCCCCGAGCTTTTGCGTTGCAGCGATGACCGATCAGAACGCCGGCACCACCGCGCCCTTGTACTTGTCGGTGATGAACTGGCGGGTTTGCGGGCTGTGCAGCGCCGCGACCAGTTTCTGCATGGCGTCCGAATCCTTGTTGTCCGGGCGGGCCACCAGGATGTTCACATAAGGCGATTCACCGCCTTCGATGATCAGCGCGTCCTTGTTCGGGTCCAGCTTCGCGTCCAGGGCGTAGTTGGTGTTGATCAGCGCCAGGTCGACCTGGGTCAGCACCCGCGGCAGGGTGGCGGCTTCCAGTTCGCGGATTTTCAGGTCCTTGGGGTTCTCGGCGATGTCCTTGACCGTGGAGAGGATGTTGCTGCTGTCCTTGAGCTTGATCAGCCCAGCCTTCTCCAGCAACAGCAGTGCGCGACCGCCGTTGGTGGCGTCGTTGGGGATCACCACGGTGGCGCCCCCTGGCAGCTCGTCAAGCTTCTTGTACTTGCTCGAGTAGGCGCCCAGGGGTTCGAGGTGCACGCCGGCGACAGCTACCAGGTCGGTGCCCTTGTTCTTGTTGAATTCGGTCAGGTACGGCTGGTGCTGGAAGAAGTTGGCATCCAGGCGTTTTTCCGCGACCTGCACGTTGGGCTGCACGTAGTCGGTGAAGACCTTGACCTGAAGGTCGACGCCTTCCTTGGCCAGGGTCGGTTTGACGAACTCGAGGATTTCGGCGTGGGGTACGGCGGTGGCGGCGACGGTCAGCGTGTCGTTGGCCTGGGCGCTGAAGGCGACCACAGCGGCCAGGGCGGCGAAAAGGCGTTTCATTGAATGGGCTCCTGATGAGGGCCCTTGTCGGAGGCGGGCCCTTCGTTGATTAAGAACGCTTACTTGCGCGAAAAGTGCACAACCAATTTGTCACCAATGGTTTGCAGCACCTGCACCAGCACCACCAGGATGATCACCGTGACCACCATGACGTCGGTCTGGAAGCGCTGGTAGCCGAAGCGGATCGACAGGTCGCCCAGCCCCCCTGCCCCGACCACGCCGGCCATGGCCGTGTAGGAGACCAGGGTGATGGAGGTCACGGTGATGGCGGCAATGATGCCCGGCAGGGCTTCGGGCAGCAGCGCGCGGACGATGATCTGCCAGGGCGTCGCGCCCATCGACTGGGTGGCCTCGATGATGCCGCGGTCGACTTCGCGTAGCGCGGTTTCCACCAGGCGGGCAAAGAATGGCGTGGTGCCGATGACCAGCGGCGGGATGGCGCCGGCCACGCCCAGTGAGGTGCCGGTGATCAGCACGGTCACCGGGATCAACACGATCAGCAGAATGATGAAGGGCAGCGAACGCAGCACGTTCACGCACAGGGCCAGCAAGGCGTACAGGCGCTTTTCCTCGAACAGCTGACGCGGCCCGCAGACGAACAGCAGCACCCCCAACGGCAACCCCAGGAGGATGGTGAACAGCAGCGAGGCGCCGAGCATGACACCGGTGTCGAGGCTGGCCTGCCAGATCTCGCTCCAGTCGACATTGGCGAAGTAGTTGAGCAGGTCCATCAGCGCAGTACCTCCATGTGCACGTCGGCTGCGGTGAAGCGGGCAAACGCCGCCTCCATGTCGCCGCCGGTGACCGCCAGGGTCAGTTGGCCATAAGGCGTGTCCTTGATCCGGTCGATACGTCCGGCCAGGATGCTGTAGTCCACGCCGGTCTCGCGGGCCACGGTGCCCAGCAGCGGCGCATAGGTGGCGTCGCCCTGGAAGGTCAGGCGCACGATGCGCCCGGGTACATGGGCGAAGTCGTCGCGCTGGGAGCTTTCGTCGATCTGCTCGTCTTCCTGGACGAAGCGTTTGGTGGTCGGGTGCTCGGGGTGCAGAAACACCTGGGCCACCGGGCCCTGCTCGACGATCACGCCGGCGTCCATCACGGCGACCTGGTCGCACACGCGGCGGATCACATCCATTTCATGGGTGATGAGCACGATGGTCAGCTTCAGCTCGCGGTTGATCTCGGCCAGCAGCTGCAGGACCGAGGCGGTGGTCTGCGGGTCGAGGGCGCTGGTCGCCTCGTCGCACAGCAGCACCTTGGGGTTGGTGGACAGCGCGCGGGCGATGCCCACCCGCTGCTTCTGCCCGCCGGACAACTGTGCCGGGTATTTGCGGGCGTGGTCGGACAGGCCGACGCGTTGCAGCAGTTCGGCCACGCGCCGGTCGATTTCCTTGCGCGACAACTCGCCGGCCAGGCTCAACGGCAGTGCCACGTTGTCGGCCACGGTTTTCGAGGCCAGCAGGTTGAAGTGCTGGAAGATCATCCCGACCTGCTGGCGGAAGCGCCGCAGGTGCTGGGCGTCGAACGCCGTGACGTCTTCGCCGTCGACGATGATGCGCCCGCCGCTGGGGGCTTCCAGGCGATTGATCAGGCGCAGCAAGGTGCTTTTGCCGGCGCCGGAGTGGCCGATCAAACCAAAGACCTGACCGTTTTCGACCTTGAAGGAGGTCGGGTGCAGGGCGGGGATTTCCTTACCGGCAACCCGGTAGGTCTTGTGTACCTGTTGAAACTCGATCACGTAGCGAACCTTGTGGGGCGCAATGAAAAAGGGCTCGGCGTTTGGCCGGGCGCGCATTTTAGCCTGTCGTATTGGAGGCTTTTAGCATTTATTTGGTCACTTGCCTGTGTTTTCGACATAAGGACCGCGAGCGGACCCCACCCGGTGCTGCGACGGCTAGCGCAGTCGCGGTATGTGCGGCGCAAAAAAAAGGAACGGCTGCCACGCAGCACCAGTCACTTGTAGGCATCCGTCGTCCCCGGACCGTGCTCGGGGGATCGCCAAACGAGCCCATATAAACGGGGCAGCCGCACTGAATGAGGAATGATCTCGATGAAGACCAAGCCACCTGCCAACACCCCAAGCCAGGCCGCCGGCACCGACACCCCGGACCGCGCCAACCATAATGCCAAGACCGACAGCCTCGAGCAGTTCCGCTCCGACGCCACTGGCCAGGCCCTGCGCACCAACCAGGGCGTGAAGATCAGCGACAACCAGAACACCTTGAAAGTGGGTGCTCGCGGGCCGTCGCTGCTTGAAGACTTCATCATGCGCGAGAAGATCACGCATTTTGACCACGAGCGCATTCCCGAGCGTATCGTCCATGCCCGCGGCACTGCCGCCCACGGCTATTTCGAAACCTACGAATCGCACGCCGCGCTGACCAAGGCCGGCTTCCTGCAGGACCCGGCGAAGAAAACCCCGGTGTTCGTCCGCTTCTCCACCGTGCAGGGCCCGCGCGGTTCGGGTGACACCGTGCGCGACGTGCGCGGCTTCGCTGTGAAGTTCTACACCGACGAAGGCAACTTCGACCTGGTCGGCAACAACATGCCGGTGTTCTTCATCCAGGACGCGATCAAATTTCCGGACTTCGTGCACGCGGTCAAACCCGAGCCGCATAACGAGATCCCTACCGGCGGCTCCGCCCACGACACCTTCTGGGACTACGTCTCGCTGCAGCCCGAATCGGCGCATATGGTGATCTGGGCGATGTCCGACCGGGCCATCCCGAAAAGCCTGCGCACCATGCAGGGCTTCGGCATCCACACCTTCCGCTTCGTCAATGCCGAAGGCAAAGGCACCTTCGTCAAGTTCCACTGGAAGCCCAAGCAGGGCGTCTGCTCGCTGCTGTGGGACGAGGCGCAGAAGCTCGCGGGCAAGGACACCGACTACCACCGTCGTGACCTCTGGGAATCGATCGAGATGGGCGACTACCCCGAGTGGGAATTCGGCGTGCAGATCGTGCCGGAGGAAGACGAGCACAAGTTCGAGTTCGACATCCTCGACCCGACCAAGATCATCCCCGAGGAGCTGGTGCCCGTCACCCCGCTGGGACGCATGGTGCTCAACCGCAACCCGGACAACTACTTTGCCGAGACCGAGCAGGTCGCCTTCTGCCCTGGCCATATCGTGCCCGGCCTGGACTTCTCCAACGACCCGCTGCTGCAGGGCCGTCTGTTCTCCTACACCGACACGCAGATCAGCCGTCTTGGCGGGCCGAACTTCCACGAGTTGCCGATCAACCGGCCGGTCGCGCCGAACCACAACAACCAGCGTGATGCGGCGCACCGCATGACCATCGCCAAGGGTCGCGCTTCCTACGAGCCCAACTCGATCGATGGTGGCTGGCCCAAGGAAACGCCACCAGGCCCGGTTGATGGCGGCTTCGAGAGCTACCCGGAGCGCATCGAGGCGCACAAGATCCGTCAGCGCAGCGAGTCGTTCAACGACCACTTCTCCCAGGCGCGGCTGTTTTTCCAGAGCATGAGCACTCCGGAGAAGGAACACATCATCGCCGCCTACAGCTTCGAGCTGGGTAAAGTCGACCGCGAATACATCCGTGCCCGTCAGGTCAACGAGATCCTCGCCAACATCGACCTGGAGCTGGCTGCACGCGTGGCCACCAACCTCGGCCTGCCCGTGCCGAAAGCTGGCACTGTGGAAACGCCGTCCATGACGCTCAAGGCTTCGCCAGCGCTGAGCCAGGTCAACCTGCTGTCGGGCGACATCAAGACCCGCAAGATTGCCGTGCTGGTCGCCGATGGCGTCGATGCAGCAGCAGTGGATGCGTTGAAGAAGGCCATCCAGGCCGAAGGCGCGCATGTGAAGGTGCTGGGCCCGACTTCGGCACCGGTGAAGACCGCCGACGGCCAATCGCTGCCCGTGGATGCCTCGGCTGAAGGCATGCCGTCGATTGCGTTCGATGCGGTGTGGGTACCAGGCGGCAAGGCTTCGGTCCAAGCGCTGAGCGGCAACGGCGTGGCGCTGCACTTCCTGCTTGAGGCCTACAAGCACCTCAAGGCGATCGGTGCCAGCAGCGATGCCAAGACCCTGCTTGATACGCTGCATCTGGAGGCGGACGCCGGGCTGATCATTGGCGACGATGCGAAGGCCCACAAGGCCTTTATCGCCGTCATTGCCCAGCATCGGGTGTGGGCTCGTGAGCCGAAGGCCAAGGCCATTCCAGCCTGATGGGTTGGCGGGGCCGGGTTTGCCCGGTCCCGCGCGCCTTGGTCGCAGCTTTTACAGCGGCCGTGGAATCAGTATTACCTGAGTCGGCTGTCCGTGTTCTACACGGCGGCCGATTTTCCATTGCAGGTCAGGCTGGATGCCATCCACTCGCGCTTTCAACAGCTTGGCCAACCGCCGATACTCCCCGGGCTGCGCCACTTGCACGATCACATCGCATTGGTAATTCACCACGTCGGTGGCGATATCGCCCATCTGCGCGCGCAGCTGTGGGCCGCTGGTCATGACCAGTGGAATGTAGGAAACCGACACGCTGGGGTCGAGCACCTTGGCCGGAGGGCGTGACTCGGCGCGCTTGAGGGCCGCTTCGGTCTTGTCCAGTTCGGCCTTGCGCGCCTGGGCGATGGCGCCATTGACACCGCCGGTGAGCGCCGGCGCCTTGGGCATCAAGGCACGGGCGCGGCTCAGGGCCGTGGCGGCGGCGTTGACGTCACCTTTTTGCAGCACCACCTTGCTGCGCTCCAGATAGGCCTCGGCCAGCTGGCGCTGCAAGGGTTCAAGGCGCGGGTCATCTGCCGATTGCGCCTGTAGCGCATTCAGCTGGTCCTCGGCGGTGGCCAGCTCGTTGCTGGCGATGTTCTGCTGCAGCTGCTGCCACGCGTCGGGCGCGGGCGCCGGCGCGGGCTCCACCGGCTTGCTCTGGCATGCGCAGATCAGCACGGAAAACACGGCAAGGAGCAGATAACGGGAGGCGAACGGCTTCATTCCTGCAACTCTCTGTTTGCCCAAAAAACGTGCAAGTCTACACCCGCACGGGCCCCGGGAAAATATCCCTCGCCCAAACAGACCCGACCGGCGCCATATAGTGCGCTCAGCGCCGTGGCAGGGCGAAGCTGAGCAGGAACAGCAAGGCGGCGCAAACCACGATGGAGGGGCCGGCCGGGGTGTCCTTGAACCAGGACAGTGCCAGGCCGCCGCACACGGCGATGACCCCCAGCAGGCTGGCGCCCAGGGCCATCTGCTCCGGCGAGCGGGCGTGGCGCTGGGCCGCAGCGGCAGGGATGATCAGCAGCGAGGTGATCAGCAGCACGCCGACGATCTTCATGGCCACGGCAATGACAATGGCGATCAGCAGCATCAGGGTCATGCGCAGGGTCGCCACCGGCAGCCCCTCGACCCGCGCCAATTCCTCGTGCACGGTGATCGCCAGCAATGGCCGCCACAGGCTCAGTACCAACGCCAGCACCACGGCGCTGCCACCGAGAATCCAGTAGAGGTCGGTCGGGCTGATGGCCAGCAGGTCGCCGAACAGATAGGCCATCAGGTCGATGCGCACGTCGTGCATGAAGCTCAAGGCCACCAACCCTAGCGACAGGGTGCTCGGCGCCAGAATGCCCAGCAAGGTGTCCGAGGCCAGTGGCTGGCGGTTCTGCAGGGTCACCAGGACAATGGCCAGCAGCAGGCAGCCGACGGTGACCGCCAGGGTCGGGCTGACGTTGAGCAGAAAACCCAGCGCCACGCCGAGCAGCGCGGCATGCGACAAGGTGTCGCCAAAGTAGGCCATGCGCCGCCACACCACGAACGAGCCGAGGGGCCCGGCCACTATCGCCAACGCCAGGCCTGCAAGCAGGGCATACAACAGGAAATCAGCCATGCGTGCAGTCGTCTCCGTGGACGTGAGGTGTGTAGGGCTTGAGCCGCGCCGGGGCGTCGGCGACGACCGCGCCATGCAGGTCGTGGGCGTGGTCGTGATGGTGGTGGTACACGGCGAGGTTCGGCGCGTGGCTGCCGAACAACTCGACGAAGGCCGGGTCGCCGCTGACCTGCTCGGGATGCCCGGAACAGCACACGTGGCGGTTCAGGCAGACCACGTTGTCGGTGGTGCTCATCACCAGGTGCAGGTCGTGGGAGACCATCAGCACGCCGCAGCCGTGACGGTCGCGCAGCCGTGTGATCAGCCCGTACAGCTCGGCCTGGCCGGCCACGTCGACGCCCTGTACCGGCTCGTCGAGCACCAGCAGTTGCGGCTCGCGCAGCAGCGCACGGGCCAGCAGCACGCGTTGCATCTCGCCGCCGGAGATCATCTGCACCGGGCTGTCGATCACCTGTTCGGCACCGACTTCAGCCAGGGCCGCCAGCGCCCGCGAGCGATCGACCCCGGGTACCAGACGCAGAAAGCGCAGCACTGAGAGCGGCAGGGTCGGGTCGACGTGCAGCTTCTGCGGCATGTAGCCGATGCGCAGCTTCGGCTGGCGCCAGACGCTGCCGCTGTCGGGTTGCAACAGGCCGAGCACGGCGCGCACCAGGGTGGTCTTGCCGGCGCCGTTGGGGCCGATCAGGGTGACGATCTCGCCTGGGCGTACGCTCAGCTGGATGTCGCTGAGAATGTTCTGCCCGGCCAGCGTGACATTGACCCGCTCCAGGCGAATCAGCGCGTCGCTCATGCCGTGCTCCGGCAGTTGGCGCACAGGCCGACGATTTCCACGGTCTGCGCCTCGACGCTGAAGCCGACCTGTTGAGCGCCCTCGACGATGGCGCTGCTGATGGCCTTGTCTTCCAGCTCGACCGCCACATGGCAGTTGCGGCAGATCAGGAACTGGCCCTGGTGGGCATGCTCCGGGCGGTTGCAGCCCATGAAGGCGTTGAGTGAGGCGATCCGGTGGACCAGGCCGTTTTCCAGGAGGAAATCCAGCGCCCGGTACACGGTCGGCGGCGCCGCGCGGCGGCCGTCTTCCTCGCTCAGCACGGCTAGGATGTCATAGGCACCCAGCGGCTTATGGCTCTGCCACACCAGCTCCAGCACGCGGCGGCGCAGTGCGGTCAGGCGCAGCCCCTGGCGCGCGCAGATCACATCGGCCTCGGACAGGGCGCTGTGCACGCAGTGGGAGTGGTCGTGAGGACGGCTGGCCAGTGGCGTAAGAGTCATGAGCGGAGACGGCTTCCTTTGGAGACGTTATTATATTACCTGTTTCCAACCCATCAGAGTGGTCGCCGTGACTCGTCTTTCAGCCCTTTCGGTCGGTTTTTTGCTCAGCATGGCCGCAGCCCTGCCTGCCCAGGCCCAAGTCACGGTGCTCACCAGCATCAAGCCGTTGCAGCTGATAGCGGCTGCCGTCGAGGACGGTGTGGGCACTGCCGATGTGTTGCTGCCACCGGGCGCTTCGCCGCATAACTACGCGCTGCGGCCGTCCGATGTGCGCAAGGTCGGCGAAGTCGACCTGCTGTACTGGATCGGTCCGGACATGGAAGGATTCCTGCCGCGGGTGTTGAAAACCCGCAGCAAGACCACCGTGGCGGTGCAGGACTTGCCTGGCCTCAAGCTGCGACGTTTTGCCCAGGACAGCCAGTCGCATGCGGATGATGCGGACGAGCACGACCACGATCACCGCCCAGGTTCGCTGGATGCGCACTTGTGGCTGTCGACGTTCAATGCGCGGGTGATCGCCGCGCGCATGGCCGCCGACCTTGCTGCGGCCGACCCGGCCAACGCGGCGCGCTACCAGAGCAACGCCAAGGCCTTCGGCGACCGCCTCGATGGCGTCGACAGCCGCATACAGGCGCGCGTCGATGCGATCAAGGGCAAGCCGTATTTCGTCTTCCACGAGGCTTTCGATTATTTCGAGGACGCCTACGGGCTCAAGCACACCGGCGTGTTCAGTGTCGCCGCCGAAGTCCAGCCGGGTGCCCAGCACGTCGCGGCCATGCGCGCGCGCCTGCAGGAAGCAGGCAAGACCTGCGTGTTCAGCGAACCACCGATGCGCCCACGCCTGGCCGAGACCTTGACTGCCGGCCTGCCGGTGAAACTGGCCGAGCTGGATGCCTTGGGCGGCTACAACGAAGCCACCTCGACCGGTTATGAGCTGCTCATCGAGAAGCTGGGCAATGATCTGGCGGGCTGCCTGGAGTCGCTGTAACCCATCCTGACCTTACAGCGCAAATGGCAGAGCCACATTCACCGCCTGGCGCCGCGCCAGCCTCTCTTCGAACTGCGCCGGGTCGTGGATCAGCACGTCCATCCCGGCGAATGCCTGGGCCGCGATCAGCCGCGAGACCCAGAACCTGACGCACGCCACGCGCAGCATCACCGGCCACAGCTCGGCCTCGGCGGCAGTGAACGGCCGGAAGGTCGCGTAGGCGCCCAGCAGCGCCCGCGCCCGGGGTGCATCCAGCGCGCCGTCGGCGCTGCTGCACCAGTCGTTCACGGTGATTGCCAGGTCATACAGCATCGGCCCCGAGCAGGCATTGTAGAAATCGATGACGCCGGTCAGGTGCGTGCCTTCGAACAGCACATTGTCGCGAAACAGATCGCCATGCAGGTTGGCCCGCGGCAGCGCGAGGATGCGCGCCTTGTGCTGCTCGATCTCGGCCAGCGCGGCCGTCAGCAATGCGTTGGCGCTGGTGCTCAACTGCGCGCCGACCTTGCGCCCTTCTTCCAGCATCCAGTCCAGGCCGCGGTCGGTCCTGCGCTCGAGGATCTGCTCGCGGGTGGCGGTGTGGATGTGCCCGAGCAGGTCGCCGACCTGGGCGCAGTGCTGGCTGTTGGGCTGGCTGATGTGCTTGCCGGCCAGCCGCGGTTGCAACAGCGCCGGCTTGCCGGCCAGCTCGCGCAGGGCCTGGCCGTCGGTGGTCGGCAGCGCATAGGGCACCGGCAGGTTGGCCTGGTGCAGCACTTCGAGCAGCTCGACGAAGAACGGCAGGTCCTGCACCGGGCCGCGCTCCACCAGGGTCAGCACGTACTCGCCGTGCTCCAGGCTGACGAAGAAATTGCTGTTCTCGGTGCCAGCGGCAATCCCCTGGAAATCACGCAGACGGCCCAGGCCATAGGGCGCGATGAAGGTTTCAAGCTGCGGCCGGGTCAGCGGAGTAAACACAGACATGTTCGAAGAGTGCCCATACTGGCGCCGCCGTCGGCGGAGCCCGGTTGAAGAAAAATGTGGGAAAGCCATCTTCCAGGGGCAAATTTCCCACTGCGCCAGTCGCGATCATCGGGACAGCGATTGCCTGATCGCATGATAACCTTGTCCCTTTGTCGTCAATGATCCGGCCATTCTACCGCCGGGCCCAGCGAAAAGGTTGATTCTGCACATGAGCCACGCACCCCTCGTTCTGGTGGACGGTTCGTCCTATCTGTACCGGGCGTTCCACGCCCTGCCGCCGTTGGCCAACTCCAAGGGCATGCCCACCGGTGCGGTGAAGGGCGTGCTGAACATGCTCAAGAGCCTGCGCCGGCAGTACCCCGACAGCCCGTTCGCGGTAGTCTTCGACGCCAAGGGCGGGACCTTTCGCGACGAGCTGTTCGCCGAGTACAAGGCCAACCGCCCGAGCATGCCCGACGACCTGCGCGTGCAGATCGAGCCGCTGCATGCCGCCGTCAGGGCCCTCGGCTACCCGTTGCTGTGCGTCGACAACGTCGAGGCCGACGACGTCATCGGCACCCTGGCGCGCAGCAGTGCCGCTGCCGACCGTCCGGTGGTGATTTCCACCGGCGACAAGGACATGGCGCAGCTGGTCGATGGCCACATCACCCTGGTCAACACCATGACCGGCAGCGTGCTGGACATCGCCGGGGTGAAGGAAAAGTTCGGTGTCGGCCCAGAGCACATCATCGACTACCTGGCATTGATGGGCGACAAGGTCGACAACATCCCCGGCGTGCCGGGCGTGGGTGAAAAAACCGCCGTGGGCCTTCTGGTGGGCATCGGCGGCGGCCTCGCCGAACTCTACGCCAACCTCGACAAGGTGGCTGCCCTGCCGATTCGTGGCGCGAAGAACCTGGCGGCCAAGCTCGAGGAGCACCGCGCAGCGGCGTTCATGTCCTACGAACTGGCCACCATCAAGATCGACGTGCCGCTGGACGTGCAGGTCGACCAGCTGATGTGCGCCGAGCCGGATCACCAGGCGCTGCTCGAGCTCTACACTGATCTGGAATTTCGCAGCTGGGTCGACGATGTTCAGCGCGAGGCCAAGCGTGAAGGCGAGGTCATCGCCGAGGTCGAGCCGATCGTCGAGGTGCCCGTCAACTACGAAACCGTGCTCGATCAGGCGCGTTTCGACGTCTGGCTGGAGAAGCTGCGCCAGGCCGACCTGTTCGCCTTCGACACCGAGACCACCGGCCTGGACGCCCAACGCGCGCAACTGGTCGGCCTGTCCTTCGCTGTAGCGGCCCACGAGGCCTGCTATATCCCGCTGACCCACTCCTATATGGGCGTGCCGGAGCAGTTGGACCGCGACCAGGTGCTGCTGGCGCTCAAGCCGCTGCTGGAAGATCCGCTGAAAGCGAAGATTGGCCAGAACGCCAAATACGACATCAACATCCTCGCCAATTGCGCCATCGGCGGTGACCCGGACAACGCCATCCGCGTGCAGGGCGTGAAGTTCGACACCATGCTCGAGTCCTACGTGCTGGACTCCACTGCCACCCGCCACGACATGGACAGCCTGGCCTACAAGTATCTGAACCACACCACGGTGAAGTTCGAGGACATCGCCGGCAAGGGCGCCAAGCAGCTGACCTTCGACCAGATCTCCCTGGAGCAGGCCGGTCCTTACGCCGCCGAGGATGCCGACGTGACGCTGCGCCTGCATCAGCTGTTCCAGGGCAAGCTGGCGGCGATCCCGACACTCGACTCGGTGCTCGACGGCATCGAAATGCCACTGGTGCCGGTGCTGGCAAAGATCGAACGCCAGGGCGCGCTGGTGGATGCCAAGCTGCTCGGTATACAGAGCGTCGAGCTGGGCGAGAAGATGGTCGCCCTCGAGCGCGAGGCTTTCGAAATCGCCGGCGAGGAGTTCAACCTCGGCTCACCCAAACAGCTGGGGGTGATCCTCTACGAGAAGCTCGGCCTGCCGATCATCAGCAAGACCGCCAAAGGCCAGGCCTCCACCGCCGAAGCGGTGTTGGCCGAGCTGGCCGAACAGGACTACCCGCTGCCCAAGGTGCTCATGCAGTATCGCTCCATGAGCAAGCTCAAAAGCACCTACACCGACCGCCTGCCGGAGCAGATCAACCCGCGCACCGGGCGCATCCATACGTCCTATCATCAGGCGGTGACAGCCACCGGCCGGCTGTCCTCCAGCGACCCGAACCTGCAGAACATCCCGATCCGCACCGCCGAGGGCCGGCGCATTCGCCAGGCCTTTGTCGCGCCGCCGGGCTACAAGCTGCTGGCGGCGGACTATTCGCAGATCGAGCTGCGCATCATGGCCCACCTGGCCCAGGACGAGGGCCTGCTGCATGCCTTCCGCAATGACCTGGACGTGCACCGCGCCACCGCCGCCGAGGTCTTTGGCGTCGAACTGGAGGCCGTGACCACCGACCAGCGCCGTAGCGCCAAGGCGATCAACTTCGGCTTGATCTACGGCATGAGTGCGTTCGGGCTGGCCAAACAGCTGGGGGTCGACCGCAAGCAGTCCCAGGACTACATTGACCGCTACTTCACTCGCTACCCCGGGGTGCTCGACTACATGGAGCGCACCCGCGCCCAGGCCGCCGAGCAGGGCTTCGTCGAAACCCTGTTCGGCCGGCGCCTGTACGTGCCGGACATCAACGCGAAGAACCCGGCGCTGCGCAAGGGCGCCGAGCGCACGGCGATCAATGCGCCGATGCAGGGCACCGCAGCGGACATCATCAAGCGCGCCATGGTCGCGGTCGACGGCTGGCTTGGCCTCTCCTCGCTGGACGCGCGGGTCATCCTTCAGGTCCACGACGAACTGGTGCTGGAAGTGCGCGAAGAGCTGGTCGAGCAGGTTAGCGCGCAGATCCGCCCGCACATGAGCGGGGCGGCGCAGCTGGACGTGCCATTGCTGGTCGAGGTGGGTGTGGGCAACAACTGGGACGAAGCGCATTGAGGATGTTGGGGGCGGGGAACGCCACGCCCCCAACATCCAGTTACATAAACAACCCTGAGGCTGACATGAAACGTCAGTTCGATCAGGAACTTAACCCCTGAAAACCGACTCTGATGTCACGAATGGCTGAGCAAGCCGTTCGATGCTCCTATGTTGTGTTAAGTGTTGGCAGATATCCGAACCCCCGCCCCTGGTGGTTCGGAACTTGAGCCCCAGACTTCCCCTCCCCACATGAAGTCCGGGGTTTTTTTTGCCTGGCGTCTACTCGCCCTGCGCCGCTGCCTCGACTTTATCCGGCAGGTCCATCCAGCGGGCCAGCACTGCATAGGCGTCTTCCAGGCCCATGCGCTTGGGCGCGGAAAACAGCTGGATGGAAACGGCATCGCCCCAGCCCTTGCGGATCTCGGCCTGGACCTTGAGCAGGGTGTTCTTGGCCGCGCCATAGGTCAGTTTGTCGGCCTTGGTCAGCAGAATGTGCATCGGCATGTGGCTGGCGATCGACCAGTCGAGCATCAGCACGTCGAAGTCGGTCATCGGATGGCGAATGTCCATCATCAGGATCAACCCCTTGAGACTCTCCCGGCTGCCCAGATAGGCCTCCAGGTGGCGCTGCCAGTGCAGCTTGAGCGGGATCGGCACCTTGGCGTAGCCGTAACCAGGCAAGTCGACCAGGCGGCGTTGGTCGTCCAGGGCGAAGAAGTTGAGCAACTGGGTGCGCCCCGGGGTTTTCGAGGTGCGCGCCAGGCTGGCGTGGGTCAGGGTGTTCAGCGCGCTCGACTTGCCGGCGTTGGAACGCCCGGCGAAGGCCACTTCAAAGCCTTCGTCGTCCGGGCATTGCTCGACCTTGGCGGCGCTGAGCGAAAAGGTAGCCTGCTGGCACAGACCAAGAATCGGGTTTTTGACTTGCATGGGATATCCGGTAGGGGCGCGACTGCCGTGGCGTCGTAAAAGGCCAAGTATATGATGCCCTGCCGCATGTGTGTGGCTGACCGCTTGCCGGACATGTCCTGCAACGTGAAATTTGCCCGCTGGCCCCGAATTGCCACCGCCGGTCAGCGCAATTTTAACGCCACTGCCGTTACACTAGCGAACTCAACCTTGGCTGCCGAGTCCCATCGTGGTTCGCGCCAAGGCGATCCCTATCTGCTCAGGAGTAAAGCATGCGTAATCTGATTCTCAGCGCCGCTCTGGTTGCCGCCAGTGTGTTCGGGATGACAGCCCAGGCTGCCGACGTGCCCCTGGAGGCTGGCAAGACCTACACTGAGATCACGCCTGCAGTGCCGGTCTCCGAGCCAGGCAAGATCGAAGTGGTGGAGATGTTCTGGTATGGCTGCCCGCACTGCTACGCCTTCGAGCCGGTGATCAACCCATGGGTCGCCAAACTGCCGGCCGACGTCAACTTCAAGCGCATTCCGGCCATGTTCGGCGGCATCTGGGACGTTCACGGGCAGATGTTCGAAACCCTCGAAGTCATGGGCGTGGAGAAGCAGGTACACACCGCCGTGTTCGACGCCATCCACAAACAGCACAAAATGTTCAAGACTCCCGAGGAGCTGGCCGATTACCTAAGTGACAAGGGTGTCGACAAGGCCGAGTTCCTTGCAACCTACAACTCTTTCGCGGTGACTGGCAAAGTGGCCCACGACAAGCAGTTGGCTCAAAAATACGGCATCCAGGGCGTTCCAACCCTGATCGTCAACGGCAAATACCGCTTTGACGTCGGCTCCGCCGGTGGCGAGGAACAGGCACTCAACGTTGCCGATCAATTGATCGCCAAGGAGCGCGCCGCCAACAAAGGGGGCGCCGCTCAGTAAACGGAGCAAGGGCATGCAGCGCTGGAGATCGCAACGAGTCGTCGGCCTGCACGACCCGCAGGTCAACGAGACTTGCCAGGCGGGCGGGCTCGCCCATGAAGGGCGGCTGCGCCTGCTCAGCTTCAACATCCAGGTCGGCAACAGCACCGAAAGCTACCGCCATTACCTGACCCGCAGCTGGCAGCACCTGCTGCCGCACCTGGGGCGCGCCGGCAACCTGCAGAAGATCGGCCGGCTGCTGCAGGACTTCGACCTGGTGGCCCTGCAGGAGGTCGACGGCGGCAGCCATCGCTCCGGCTACGTCAATCAGGTCGAGCACCTGGCCCACCTCGGCGGTTTCCCGTTCTGGTACCAGCAGCTCAACCGCAACCTGGGGCGTCTCGCCCAGCACAGCAACGGTGTGCTCAGCCGCCTGCGGCCTACCTCCATCGAAGATCACCCGCTGCCCGGCCCTCCTGGGCGCGGGGCGATCCTGGTGCGCTTCGGCGAGGGTGACAACGCCCTGGCGGTGGTGATGATGCATCTGGCCCTGGGCACCAAGACACGCAATTTGCAGTTGGCCTACATTCGCCAGCTGATCGGCGGTTATCGCCATCAGATTCTCATGGGCGACATGAACACCCATGCCAACGACCTGCTGCTGTCCTCGCCGCTGCGCGACCTCGGGCTGCTGGCGCCACAGGTCGAGGCGACGTTTCCCAGCTGGCGCCCGCAGCGCTGCCTCGATCACATTCTGCTCAGCCCCAGCCTGACCCTGGAGCGGGTCCAGGTACTGGCTCAGCCGATTTCCGATCACCTGCCGGTGGCGGTGGAAATCCGCCTGCCTGATGCGCTTGTTGCCGATACGCTGCCGGTGCCCAGCCCCATACCGACCGGACCCCTGGCATGAGCGAAGAAGCCGAGCGCTGGAAAGAGAAGTACCTGAAAAGCCTCGAACAGCAGGAAAAACTCGAACGGCGCTTCAACGCGCGGGTCGACTTGCTACGCCGTGGCCTGGTGCGCAGCACGCTGGCGGCCGAAGGCAATGATCGTGCGGTCGACCAGTGCATGAAGGAAATGCGCGAGGTGGTGCGCACCGACGAGATGGACGCCAAGCTGTCGGCATTGCTGCCGCGCCTGGAGAAGGCCGTGCTCGACTCCGAGCAGCGCCGCGAAACCCGGGGCAGCCAGATCGGCTCCGCGCTCAATGCCCTGGTTGCGCAGTTGCAAGGCCTGGCACTGCCGCGCGAGGTGCGCGGACCGCTGAAGAAGTTCGCCAAACAAGTCGAGGAGCGGGCTGCCCAGTCCCGGGAAATCCCGCTGCTGCTCACCGAGCTCAGTGCCTTGCAGAGTCAGGCCCTGACCCTGGTCGAAAAGCCGGCACAGGCTGCCAGGCCGGGGCTGCTGCAGCGGCTGTTCGGTGGCCCTGACGAACAGCCGGCAGCAGCGCCGCCCGCCGACGCCGCCATTGTTGCGACCGCTGGAGCGGCAGACGAATTCGACGAGAGCGAGGCGGCGCCCGGTCCGATAGCGCCCGAGCCATCACAACCCCAGCCCGCAGAGGCCAGGCCGGAACCGGTCCAGACGCTGCACGTCGCGCCCGTGCCTGATGAAACGCCCGTCGCCAGTGCGCAACCGCTGGACGAGCCGGCGCCGCCGGCACCTGAACACACTTCAGCCCCAGCCCCAGCCCCAGCCCCCCAGCCGGCCGAGGCTGCCGAGCCGATCGCCACCGCACTTGTAGAGCCCCCTGCCCTCGCGCCTGCCGAGCCGGTCGCGGCGGCGCGGCCCGCTGCGCCGGTCTATCTCGACAGCCTGCCGCTGCCGCCGGTGATGGCTGAGGCAATCGCCGCCATCGACCCGGAAGATGCCGAGCACGATGTGCTCTACGCCCTGCCCGAGTCGCCCGAGCCCTCCTACAGCTCGGTCGCCAGCCACATCGAAGACACCCTGTTGGGGCTGCTCGACAACCTCAGCCTGCCTGAGCGCCATCAGCCCCAGGCCGACTCGATGCGCCTGCGCCTGGAGCACGGGCTGAACTGGTACGAACTGCTGCCGATTCTGGACGACCTGGCCGTGCTGACCCTGGCCATCAACGACAGCGGCCAGCACGAGTTCGAAAGCTACCTGCAGCAGCTCAACGAGCGGCTGGACGCTTTTCAGGGCAACCTGCAAGCTGCCAGCGAAGGCCACGCCGACAACCGCAGCGCTGCCCGAGAGCTGGACACACAGCTGCGCGAACAAGTCGGC
The DNA here is from genome assembly GCF_034059295.1 of Pseudomonas sp. HR96. Lineage (NCBI taxonomy): Bacteria > Pseudomonadati > Pseudomonadota > Gammaproteobacteria > Pseudomonadales > Pseudomonadaceae > Pseudomonas > Pseudomonas sp. HR96. Next base: position 68,651 of record NZ_CP139141.1, on the reverse strand, counting down.
GGCCTGCAGAGCAGCGTGGCCGGTGCCGCCGACGTCGACAGCCTCAAGGCCGTATTGGAGCACCGCCTCGAGGGCCTGCTCGGTACCATGGACGCCCACCAGCAACAGCGTGACCAGCGCGAGCAGGAGATCGCCGCGCGGTTGCAGAGTCTGTCCGAGCGTGTGGTCAGCATGGAGCGCGAGGCGCAGGACTACCGCGTGCACCTCGAAGAACAGCGGCAGAAGGCCCTCATCGACCCGCTCACCGGCCTGCCCAATCGCGCCGCCTGGTCGGAGCGTCTGGAGCACGAGATCGCCAGCCAAGCCAGCCATGATCGCGGCCTGCTGGTGGGCATCCTCGACCTCGACCATTTCAAATCGATCAACGACAACTACGGCCACCTGGCCGGCGACAAAGTGCTGAAGATCATCGCCACGCAGCTGCGCAAGCGCCTGCGCCCGGAAGATTTCATTGCCCGTTTCGGTGGCGAGGAATTCGTCCTGCTGATGCCCGCCACCCAGTGGACGGAGGGCGCCGCGCTGCTTGAAGGCCTGCGCGTGGCAGTGGCAGCTTGCCCATTTCATTTCAAGGGGCAACGGGTGACGATCACCGTTTCCATGGGCGTCACTGCGTTCAAGGTCGGGGAAAACAGTGATCTGGTGCTCAAACGCGCCGATCAGGCGTTGTACCGCGCCAAGGATAACGGCCGCAATCGCATCGAGGCCGGGTGATCAGCACCGTCGTCATGGCGGCGCATGCCTGTGCGGGGCGGCGCTTGATGTTACAATGTTGCATTCCTGCCCGCCGCGCCGAGCTGTTCGTCCATGAGAGTTATCGTTTCCCTGCTGCTGTCCTTGATGCTGGCTGGCTGTGCCACCGGGTTGAAAATCAATCACGAGCATCCTTCGGTCAACCAGGACAGCCGCGCGCAGTACATCATCCTGCACTACACCTCGGCCTCCGAGGCCCGCTCGCTGGCGTTGCTGACCCACGGTGAGGTCAGCTCGCACTACCTGATCGGCGACCAGCGTGCCACCGTCTACCAGCTGGTGGATGAAAACCAGCGTGCCTGGCACGCCGGCGAGAGCCAGTGGCAAGGGCGCACCTGGCTCAATTCAAGTTCCATCGGCATAGAAATCGTCAACCCGGGCTACCGCGACACGCCGGCCGGGCGAGTCTGGTACCCCTACTCCGAGGCGCAGATCCAGGCGCTGATCGCCTTGGTGGCGGACATTGCCAAGCGTCATCACATCCCGCCGCGCAACATCATCGGCCACAGCGACATCGCCCCCCTGCGCAAGCTCGATCCCGGGCCCTTGTTTCCCTGGAAGCGCCTGGCCGATGCCGGCCTGGGCATCTGGCCAGCGCCGGCCGCCGTGGCGCAGCAGAAAGCGCGCTTTGACGTCAATCCGCCGAGCATCGGCTGGTATCAGCAGCAGCTGGCGCGCCTGGGCTACAACGTGCCGCAGAGCGGTGTGCTGGACCTGACCACCCAACGCGTGCTCGGCGCCTTCCAGATGCATTTCCGCGCTCGCCTGTACGATGGCCAGCCGGACGCCGAAAGCGCGGCGATTCTGCAGGTCCTCAACAACATGCCGTGAGTGGGCGGATATGACACAGGTGCTCAGGCCGGTGCCGCTCAAGACAGCGCCGGCACCAGCTCCCCACGGCGCCTTGCCAGCAACACCAGGCCCAGTGCCCCGGCGGCCATGAACAGTGGCAGCGCGTGGCCGGTCAGCCATTGGCTCCCGGCCCCCGCCGCCAGCGGCCCGATCAGGCAGCCCACGCCCCACAGCTGCGCCACGTGGGCGTTGGCGCGCACCAGCGCGTCATCACGGTAGCGCTCGCCGATCAGCACCAGCGACAGGGTGAACAGCCCCCCGGCACTGGCACCGAACACCACCCACAGCGGCCAGATCAGCGGCGTGTCGATCAACAGCGGTACGGCCAGGCTGGAAAGCAACAGCAGCACGGCGCAGCCACTGAACAGGGTACGCCGCGACATGCGGTCGGCCAGCGCGCCGATCGGCAGTTGCAGCAGGGCATCGCCCACCACCACCGCGCTGACCATGTACAGCGCCACCGAGGCACTGTAGCCCTGGTTGACGCAGTAGATCGGCAGCAGCGTGAGGATCATCGCCTCGAACGCGGCGAACAGGGCGATGGCCCATGCAATCACCGGCAGGCCGCGGCAGAAGCCCGCCAGGTCGCTCAGCGATACATGCGCCGATTGCGTGCGCGGCGCACCGCTGCGGCCCAGCAGCAACAAGGGTGAAAGCACCAGCAGGCCGGCGCCTGCCCAGAAGCCGTAGTCGCTGTCGGTGCCCAGCGCGCCCAGCAGCAACGGGCCGGCCAGCTGGCTCAGGGCGTAGGTACTGCCATACAGGGCCACCAGCCGACCGCGCCAGCGTTCGATCAGCAACTGGTTGATCCAGCTTTCGCCGAGGATGAAGACGATGGTCAGCACGCTGCCGATCAGCAGCCTGAGCAGCAGCCACAGCGCATAGCTAGGCAGCAGCGCCAGCAGGCCGATCGACAGCGCGCCGGCCCAGAGGCACAGGCGCATCAACGCCGCGCTGCCGAAAAACGCGGCCAGTCGGCTCGACAGCCCGGCGCCGCACAACACGCCGATGGCCGGCATCGCCGCCATCACGCCAATGGCGAACGGGCCGTAGCCCCAGGCTTCGAGCCGCAACGACACCAGCGGCATGCTCACGCCCAGCGCCAGGCCGACACTCAATACGGCACTGAGCACGGCGAAATAGGTACCCCAACGCATTAACAGACTCCTGCTGCCAAGACGAAACAGCCGGGCTTTCCATGGGAAAGCCCGGCTGCATGACACCACGTGTGACCGGGTGGTGAAGCTTAGAGTTTGATCCAGGTCGCTTTGAGCTCGGTGTACTTGTCGAAAGCGTGCAGCGACTTGTCGCGGCCGTTGCCCGACTGCTTGAAGCCACCGAACGGCGCGGTCATGTCGCCGCCGTCGTACTGGTTGACCCACACGCTGCCGGCGCGCAGCGCCTTGGCGGTCAGGTGCGCCTTGGAGATGTCGGCGGTCCATACTGCTGCCGCCAGGCCATAGGGGGTGTCGTTGGCGATGCGGATGGCTTCTTCGGCGCTGTCGAAGGTGATCACCGACAGTACTGGGCCGAAGATCTCCTCCTGGGCGATGCGCATGGCGTTGTCGACGCCGTCGAAGATGGTCGGTTCGACGTAGGTGCCGCCGGTCTCCTCGAGGATGCGCTTGCCGCCGGTCACCAGGTTGGCGCCGCCGTCATGGCCAGCCTTGATGTAGGACAGCACGGTATTCATCTGTTGGGTGTCCACCAGGGCGCCCACGGTGGTGTCGGGGTCCAGCGGGTTGCCAGGTTTCCAGCCCTTGAGGGCCTCGACTACCAGCGGCAAAAATTTGTCCTTGATCGAGCGCTCCACCAGCAGGCGCGAACCGGCAGTGCACACCTCGCCCTGGTTGAAGGCGATGGCGCTGGCCGCCGACTCGGCGGCGGCCTGCAGGTCGGCAGCGTCGGCGAAGACGATGTTCGGGCTCTTGCCGCCGGCTTCCAGCCAGACGCGCTTCATGTTCGACTCGCCCGCATAGATCATCAGCTGCTTGGCGATCTTGCTCGAGCCGGTGAACACCACGGTGTCGATGTCCATGTGCAGGGCCAGGGCCTTGCCCACGGTGTGGCCGTAGCCCGGCAGGACGTTGAGCACGCCTTTGGGAATGCCGGCTTCGATGGCCAGCTGAGCCACGCGGATGGCGGTCAGCGGGGATTTTTCCGATGGCTTGAGAATCACGCTGTTGCCGGTGGAGAGTGCCGGGCCGAGCTTCCAGCAGGCCATCATCAACGGGAAGTTCCACGGCACGATGGCGCCGACCACGCCCACCGCTTCACGCGTCACCAGGCCCAGCTGGTCGTGCGGGGTGGCGGCGACCTCGTCGTAGATCTTGTCGATCGCCTCGCCACTCCAGCGCAGGGCGTTGGCGGCACCGGGCACGTCGATATTCAGCGAGTCGCTGATCGGCTTGCCCATGTCCAGGGTCTCCAGCAGGGCCAGCTCTTCGGCGTTGTCCATCAGCAGGTCGGCGAAGCGAATCATCACCGCCTTGCGCTTGGCCGGCGCCAGGCGCGACCAGGCACCGGCTTCGAAGGCGGCACGGGCACTGACCACGGCGCGCTGGGCGTCCTCGGCGTCACAGCTGGCCACATTGGCCAGGTGGCGGCCGTCCACCGGGCTGATACATTCGAAGGTGGCACCGGATACAGCGGCGGTGTACTCGCCGTCGATGAAAGCGCGGCCTTCCACTTTCAGTTGCTGGGCACGTTGGTCCCAGTCGGCACGGGTCAGGTTGCTCATCGCGAATCTCCAGTGAGGTGTTTGGCGCCGCGGTTCAGGCAGCGCGAACGAAAAGGCTGTGGTCGAACGAGCTCGACGCATCCGGCAACCCTAAACCAGGTGCCGGCAGGTTTCAAATATATTTGACAGTAAGCGGCATTCGGTCGTGATATGTGTGTTTTATTAAACAGCTAACAGCCAACCAGGGGCAGGTGTATGAGTATCGAACAGATTGTGGATTTTGCCGTCAACCAGGTCGAACCCGAGCGTTACAGCCCGGCGCCGGAGAAAGTGCTCAAGGGGGCGCCCGCCCAGGCCCTGTACAACCACTATGGCAGCCCTTGCGGGCAGATGAATGCCGGCGTCTGGGAAGCCGAGGTCGGCCAGTGGACAGTGTCGTACAGCGAGCATGAGTACTGCGAGATCGTCCAGGGTGTGTCGGTGCTGCGCGACCGCGAGGGCGGCGCCAAGACCCTGCGCGCCGGCGACCGCTTCGTGATTCCGGCCGGTTTCAGTGGCACTTGGGAAGTGCTGGAGCCGACCCGCAAGATCTACGTCACCTTCGAGCAGAAGTGAGCGTTATGTAGCGTACAGGGCGACTTCGCCGGCGCAAGAATGGGGCCGTCCATCCGGACGACCAGCGCTCAAGGAGAGCCACCATGACCAACGAAGAAGTCCTCGAAAGCCTGCAGCACATGATCGGCAAGCCATACGCCGATACGCTGAAGACCTACATCACTACGACCACCGGGCGCAAGCTGGTGGTCGGGCCCAACGAGATGTCCACCAAGGATTACAACCCTGAACGCGTGCACATCCAGGTTGACGGTGCTGGCCATATCTATGGCTTCGCCTTCAACTGAGGCTTGGGCACAGCCAGCCTCAATCCAATAAAAAAGGCCCTTCTCTCGCGAGAAGGGCCTTTTTGTGTCGCAGCGGTCGCCAAAATCAATTACTTGATTTTGCCTTCCTTGTAGATCACGTGCTTGCGAACAACCGGATCATATTTCTTGATCTCGATTTTGTCCGGGGTAGTACGCTTGTTCTTGTCGGTAGTGTAGAAGTGACCAGTACCGGCGCTCGAGATCAAACGAATCAATTCACGCATGACTTAGCTCCTTAAACCTTGCCGCCATCGCGACGGATTTCGGCCAGCACGACATCAATGCCGCGCTTGTCGATGATACGCATGCCCTTGGCGGAAACGCGCAGGCGCACGAAACGCTTCTCGGACTCGACCCAGAAGCGGTGATGCTGCAGGTTCGGCAGGAAACGACGACGGGTTTTGTTGTTTGCGTGGGAAATGTTATTCCCAGTTACCGGACCCTTACCGGTAACTTGACAGACTCTCGACATGCCTCAGCCCTCTAAAACCACATGCCCAACCCGGCATGGGTTGGCCGCTTATCTCTCAGTCATTTGGCGCACGGCGCCGCGTTTCTTCAGGGTCTTACCGGCCTCGCCGTGGAGCAAAGGAACCGGGCCCTAGAAAAGAGCGCTGCTTTATACCAGAAAGACCCGGGCACAACAACAGCCGCATTGCATTCGGCTGTTGCCAGGTCCTGCAGCCCAGCGCTGGCCCCAGCAGGGCTGGGCAGGCAGCCGGGACAGCCGCTCGTCGTGGAAATTGTAAAAAAGGGGATAGTCATTTGCGCCAATGCGCTCTAGGGTTAGGAATCTACCAGACTGCGCCGGCAGATGGGCCTCGATCTAGCCAAGGAATCTTCCCATGCGTCTTGCTACTTTGCCGCTGTTGCTCGCTCCGTTGCTGCTTCCCGTTTTCGCCCAGGCCGCGCCACTGACGGTGTGCACCGAGGCCAGCCCGGAAGGCTTCGACGTGGTGCAGTACAACTCCCTGACCACCACCAACGCTTCGGCGGACGTGCTGATGAATCGCCTGGTGGAGTTCAATGTCGGTCAGGGCAAGGTGGTGCCCAGCCTGGCGGATAAATGGAGCGTGTCGGCCGACGGCCTGACCTACGAGTTCAAGTTGCACCCGGGGGTGAAATTTGACAGCACCGACTATTTCAAACCCAGCCGCACCCTGGCGGCCAGCGACGTGGTCTTTACCTTCGAGCGCATGCTCGACCCGGCCAACCCCTGGCACAAGGTCGCGCAGAGCGGGTTTCCCCATGCCCAGTCGATGCAGCTGCCGAGCCTGATCAAGAAGGTCGAGGCGCCTGACCCGCTGACCGTGCGCTTTACCCTGGACCACGCCGATTCAACCTTCCTGGCCACTCTGAGCATGGGCTTCGCCTCGATCTACTCGGCCGAGTATGCCGATCAGCTGCTCAAGGCCGGCACCCCGGAAAAACTCAACGCCCAGCCGATCGGCACTGGACCGTTCGTGTTCGTGCGCTTTCAGAAGGACGCCGTGGTGCGCTACAAGGCCAACCCCGACTACTTCGCCGGCAAGCCGGCCGTCGACCCGCTGCTGTTCGCGATCACGCCGGACCCCACCGTGCGCCTGCAGAAGCTGCGTGCCAACGAATGCCAGATTACCCTGTCGCCCAAGCCGCTGGATATCGCCTCGGTGGCGGACGACAAGGATATCCAGGCGATCAAGACCCCGGCCTTCATGACCGCCTTCGTCGCCATCAACTCGCAGCATGCGCCGCTGGACAAGCCCGAAGTGCGCCAGGCGATCAACCTGGCCTTCGACAAGGACAACTACCTCAAGGCGGTTTTCGAAGGCACTGCCGAGGCCGCCAGCGGGCCCTACCCGCCCAACACCTGGAGCTACGCCAAGGACCTGCCCGGCTACGCCCACGATCCAGCCAAGGCCAAGGCGCTGCTGGCCAAGGTCGGGCTCAAGGACGGCTTCAACACCACCATCTGGACCCGCCCTTCGGGCAGCCTGCTCAACCCCAATCCGAGCCTCGGCGCGCAGATGCTGCAGGCGGACCTGGCCCAGGTCGGCATCAAGGCGCAGGTCCGCGTCATCGAGTGGGGCGAGCTGATTCGCCGCGCCAAGGCGGGCGAGCATGATCTGCTGTTCATGGGCTGGGCCGGCGACAACGGGGACCCGGACAACTTCCTCTCGCCGCAGTTTTCCTGCGCGGCCGTGCAGTCGGGCACCAACTTCGCCCGCTACTGCGACCCGACCCTGGACAAGCTGATTACCCAGGGCAAGGCCGGCGCCAGTCAGGCCGAGCGCAGCAAGCTTTACCAGCAGGCGCAGGCGCTGATCCAGCAGCAGGCCCTGTGGTTGCCGCTGGCCCACCCGACCGCCGCCGTGCTGGCTCGCAAGGGGGTACAGGGCTATGAAGTGAGCCCATTCGGGCGCCAGGATTTTGCTCGAGTCACGGTCCAGAAGTGAGCTATAGCCAGCCATACTCCATCATCGACAGCGGGTCCCCCTCACCGACGATGATGTGATCGAGCACGCGCACATCGATGACCGCCAGTGCCTCCTTCAGCCGCCGGGTCAGCACCCGGTCGGCCTGGCTCGGCTCGGCGACCCCCGAAGGGTGGTTATGGCAGAGGATCAAGGCCGCCGCGTTGTGCGCCAGCGCGCGCTTGACCACTTGGCGTGGGTAGACGCTGGCGCTGTCGATGGAGCCATGGAACAGCGCCTCGAAACACAGGACCCGATGCTTGCTGTCGAGAAACAGGCAGCCGAACACTTCGTGGTGTTCGTGGCGCAGCATGGATTTGAGGTAGTCGCGCACCAGCCCCGGGCTCTCCAGAGCGCTGTCGCGGCGCACGCGCTCGGCCAGGTGGCGGCGGCCCATTTCCAGCACGGCCTGCAATTGGGCGAACTTGGCCGGGCCCAGGCCCAGCTCCTTGGCGCAATCCGCCGCGCCGGCTTCGAGTAACCCGCGCAGGCTGCCGAAACGGCCCAGCAGGTGTCGCGCCAGGTCCACAGCGCTTTTGCCATGGACTCCGGTGCGCAGGAAGATCGCCAGCAACTCGGCATCGGAAAGGCTTGCCGCGCCCTGTTGCAGGAGCTTCTCGCGGGGCCGTTCGGCCACTGGCCAGTCTCGAATACTCATAACACCTCCATGTGAGTGGGCGCCGCTGTTCCCTCGCGGTCGCTGGTGCTATCTTAGCCCATCTTTTTGCGCGGTGATCCCGGCCTGGGGAAGCGTCGTCGCCGTCGCGCGTCCATTGAATACAAAGGCAGGCCTATGCAGCGGCTGTATCGAAAACGCATCGTTCTCGGCGTCGGCGGCGGTATCGCGGCCTACAAGAGTGCCGAGCTGGTTCGCCGACTCCTGGAACAGGGTGCCGAAGTGCGCGTGGTGATGACCCGCGGCGGCGCCGAATTCATTACCCCGCTGACCATGCAGGCGCTGTCCGGGCACCCTGTGCACCTGGACCTGCTCGACCCGGCGGCGGAAGCCGCGATGGGCCACATCGAGCTGGCACGCTGGGCCGACCTGGTGTTGATCGCCCCGGCCACTGCCGACCTGATCGCCCGCCTGGCACAGGGCCTGGCGGGCGACCTGCTGACCACTCTGGTACTGGCCACCGACGCGACCGTGGCGCTGGCGCCGGCGATGAACCAGGCCATGTGGCGCGACCCGGCCACCCAGGCCAACCTCGAGCTGCTGCAACAGCGCAATCTCAAGGTGTTCGGCCCGGGCGCAGGCAGCCAGGCCTGTGGCGACATCGGCCTGGGCCGCATGCTCGAGCCCACCGAGTTGGCGCTGCTGGCGGCCGAGTGCTTCCAGCACCTGGCGCTGACCGGCAAGCACGTGCTGATCACGGCGGGCCCGACCCAGGAAAACATCGACCCGGTGCGCTACATCACCAACCACAGCTCCGGCAAGATGGGCTTCGCCCTGGCCGAGGCCGCCGTGGAGGCGGGCGCCAAGGTCACCTTGATCACCGGCCCGGTGCATCTGGCCACCCCGGACCGAGTGACCCGTATCGACGTGGTCAGCGCACGGGACATGCTGGCGGCCTGCGAGGCGGCAATACCCTGTGACGTATTCATCGCCTCGGCGGCCGTCGCCGATTACCGTCCCGAGGTGGTGGCCCCGCAGAAGTTGAAAAAAGACCCCACCAGCGGTGATGGCCTTTTGCTGCAAATGGTCCGTAATCCAGATATTCTGGCGACCATCGCCACCCGTTCGGATCGCCCGTTCAGCGTCGGCTTCGCCGCCGAAACCGAGCACCTGCTCGACTACGCCGCGCGCAAGCTCAAGGACAAGAACCTGGACCTGATCGTCGCCAACGACGTGGCCAACCCCAGCATCGGTTTCAACAGCGAAGACAACGCCTGCAGCGTCATCGACCGCCAGCTGCAAGCCACGGTCTTCGCCCAGACCAGCAAGGGCAAGATCGCCCGCCAGCTGATCTCATTCATCGCACAACGCCTGAATCAGGCGTGAACAGGTTTGAACTCATCCATGCACGCTCTCCAAGCAAAGATTCTCGACCCGCGCCTCGGCGCCGAATTTCCCCTGCCCACCTACGCCACACCGGGGTCGGCCGGCCTTGACCTGCGCGCCATGCTGCCCGAGGAAACCCTCCTGGAACCGGGCCAGACCCTGCTGATTCCTACCGGGCTGTCGGTGTACATCGGCGATCCGGGCCTGGCGGCGCTGATCCTGCCGCGCTCGGGGCTGGGCCACAAGCATGGCATCGTGCTGGGCAACCTGGTCGGCCTGATCGACTCCGACTACCAGGGCGAGTTGATGGTCTCGTGCTGGAACCGCGGGCAGACCGCCTTCAAGCTGGCCGTGGGCGAGCGCATTGCCCAACTGGTGCTGGTTCCCGTCGTGCAGGCGCACTTCGAACTGGTCGAGAACTTCGACGAGAGCCAGCGCGGCACCGGCGGCTTCGGTCACTCCGGCAGCCACTGAGAGACGCGATGACGGCAGCCCGGCTGTAACGGCCAGACTTTCAGGATGAACGACGCGGAGACGCTACGTGAAAGGTTTCACTCGCAGCAGTAAACCGGGGCAGGAAGGCTCCGATGGCAAGCCGGCCGAACCGTCCGCCGCCTCGTCGATCTCCAGGCCCGGGCTGCTGGTCATGCTTGCCGGGCTGCTCGTCGCCGCCGCCCTGGTGTGGCTGGGGCTGCCGCCGCCCTCGCAAAAGGAATACCGCAGCCAGCTGGCGCAATCGCTGGCGCTGGGCCAGGCCAGCAGCCTGCGCCAGGCCGTCAGCCAGCTGAGCGCCGACACCCAGGCTGCCGCCCGCGCCCCGCTGGTGTTGCGCGCGGTGCAGGCCAAGGACCGCGCCCAGCTGGAAGCGGCGCAGGATTCCCTGCGCGTCTGGGATGGCCTGGTCGATGCACGGGTCAATCTGCGCGGCCAGGCCGAGCAGAACGCCGCCGGTCCGGCCCCGGTCAGCTTCGCCGCCCTCGACCAGCTGCGCCGCGCGGAAAACGGCGAGAACCCACCGGCCGAAGCCGCGCAGGTGGGCCAGCGCTGGCTGGTGTACAGCGTGGCGGCGGTGCACGACCCGGTCGACCAGTCGGTGATCGGCAGCGTGCTGCTGGTGTTCGACCTGCAGCGCCTGCTGCACGCGCTGTCCAGCCTGCCGCCGCAAGCTGGCCAATGGCAGTTGCAGCAACAGTTCGCCAATGGCCCGACGCAGACGCTGTACCAGACCGGCAACCCGGCCGCCCTGGCGCCGCTGAGTCAGGACACCGGCAACCCGAACTGGAAGCTGGTCTACACCCCGGGGCCTGACTACCAGGCCGGCACGCCATGGATCTCGGTGGTCATGATGCTGCTGGCCGCTGCTGCTGCGCTGGGCGCGGCCTGGGCGGCCATGCTGCTCAACAGCAATCGCCTGCAACAGCAGGTCAGCGCCGATGCACGCCAGCTCGAACAGTTGATCCAGGAATTGTCCGGTGGCAAGGCAGTCAAGGCCTTTGGCCTCAGCCTGGCACCGCTCAACGCCCTTGCCGTGAGCCTGGCGCGTTTTTCCCTGCGCGGCGCACCCACCGCCGCCGACGTCGCCAACATGCCCAAGGCCAAACCCGGCAGCGGTCCGGCGCGCTTCGGCGCCCCTGGCGACGAGCTCTCCAATCCATTGTTCCAGCACACCAGCATTCTCGATGACGACAGCGAACTGCCGCCCCTCGAAGAGGCTGGCAGCGAGCCGCTGCCGCCCAGCCTGCCCGTGAGCATCTTTCGCGCCTATGACATCCGTGGCGTTTTCGGCAAGACCCTGGACCCGCAAACCGCCTACTGGATCGGCCGCGCGGTCGGCGCCCAGAGCCTGGCGCAGAACGAGCCCAACGTGGCGGTCGGTCGCGATGGCCGGCTGTCCGGCCCGGCACTGGTCGGCCAATTGATCCAGGGCCTGGCCGATGCCGGCTGCCATGTCAGCGATGTCGGCCTGGTGCCGACCCCGGCGCTGTACTATGCGGCCAACGTGCTGGCCGGCCGCAGCGGCGTGATGCTCACCGGCAGCCACAACCCGCCCGACTACAACGGTTTCAAGATCGTCATCGCCGGCGACACGCTGGCCAACGAACAGATCCTCGCCCTGCACCAGCGCATCCAGAACAACGACCTGAGCAGCGGTCGCGGCAGCGTCACGAAGGTCGAGATCCTCGAGCGCTACTACGAGCAGATCACTCGCGATGTGATTCTCGCGCGCCGCCTCAAGGTGGTGGTGGACTGCGGCAACGGCGCGGCGGGGGTCATTGCACCGCGGCTGATCGAGGCGCTCAACTGTGAGGTGGTCCCGCTGTTCTGCGATGTGGATGGGCATTTTCCCAATCACCACCCCGATCCCGGCAAGCCGGAGAATCTGGTCGACCTGATCGCCAAGGTGCGCGAGACCGGTGCCGACCTGGGCCTGGCCTTCGACGGCGATGGCGACCGCGTCGGCGTGGTGACCAACAGCGGCACCATCATCTATGCCGATCGCCTGCTGATGCTGTTCGCCGAGGACGTGGTGTCGCGCAACCCCGGTGCCGACATCATCTTCGACGTCAAATGCACGCGGCGCCTGGCGCCGCTGATCAACAGCTACGGCGGCCGCCCGGTGATGTGGAAGACCGGCCATTCGCTGATCAAGAAGCACATGCGCAGCACCGGCGCGCTGCTGGCCGGGGAAATGAGCGGGCACATCTTCTTCAAGGAGCGCTGGTTCGGCTTCGACGATGGCATCTACGCGGCCGCGCGCCTTTTGGAGCTGCTCAGCCAGCGCAAGCAGAGCGCCGAGCAGGTGTTTGCCGCCTTTCCCAATGATCTTTCGACGCCCGAGATCAATATTCAGGTGACCGAAGAGCGCAAATTCACCATTATCGACGCCCTTGAGCGCAACGCCCAATGGGGCGAGGCACAATTGACTACTATCGATGGTCTACGTGTCGACTACCCCACCGGCTGGGGTCTGGTGCGGGCCTCCAACACCACCCCAGTGCTGGTGCTGCGCTTCGAAGCCGATAGCCCGGCGGAGCTTGCCCGCCTGCAGCAGGTGTTTCGTACCCAGCTGCTGGCCGTCGCCCCCGACCTTCAATTACCGTTTTGATCGATCACCCGGAGCCACGCATGACCCTCGAACGCGATGCCGCCACCAATGTAGCCAAGGTCCTCTCCGAGGCATTGCCCTATATCCGTCGATTCGTCGGCAAGACGCTGGTGATCAAGTACGGCGGCAACGCCATGGAAAGCGAAGAGCTGAAAACCGGCTTCGCCCGCGACGTGGTGCTGATGAAGGCGGTCGGCATCAACCCGGTGGTGGTGCACGGCGGCGGCCCGCAGATCGGCGACCTGCTCAAGCGCCTGAACATCGAAAGCCACTTCATCGACGGCATGCGCGTCACCGATGCGCAAACCATGGACGTGGTGGAGATGGTCCTCGGTGGCCAGGTCAACAAGGACATCGTCAACCTGATCAACCGTCACGGCGGCAGCGCCATTGGCTTGACCGGCAAGGACGCCGAGCTGATCCGTGCGCGCAAGCTGCACGCCACGCGGCAGACGCCGGAGATGAACAAGCCGGAAATCATCGACATCGGCCAGGTCGGCGAAGTCACCGGGGTCAACGTGGGCCTGCTGAACATGCTGGTCAAGGGTGACTTCATTCCGGTGATCGCCCCAATTGGCGTGGGTCCCGACGGCGAGTCGTACAACATCAACGCCGACCTGGTGGCCGGCAAGGTGGCCGAGGCGCTGAAGGCCGAGAAGCTGATCCTGCTGACCAACATCGCCGGGCTGATGGACAAGGAAGGCAGCGTGCTGACCGGCCTGACCACCGAGCAGGTCGACGGACTGATCGCCGATGGCACCATCTACGGCGGCATGCTGCCGAAGATTCGCTGCGCGCTGGAAGCGGTGCAGGGTGGCGTGACCAGCTCGCACATCATCGATGGCCGGGTGCCCAATGCGGTGCTGCTGGAGATTTTCACCGATGTTGGCATGGGCACCATGATCACCAACCGCAAGCGGCATTGATGGCGTTGGCCTGTGCGACATGAAGTCGCACAGGTCACTGCCCCAGAATGCCCGCCATGCGCACCTTCAAGTCGGCAAAGTCCTTGTCGCACTTCACCCGCGCTTCCTGGTAGCCGCGAATCTTCACATCCAGCGCATCACGCTGGGTGCGAATGGTCTTGAGTTGGTCCAGGGTGGTCTGCGGCACCGGGTGGCCACCGCGCTCGTATTGCGCGGCCTCGCCCTGCAGCGAGTCCTGCTGGGCCTGCAAGGCCTGCTGATTGCTGTGGGCCACGCCGATGGCGGTGTCGATGTCCGAGAGGCTGCGGGCATAGGCGCGATCGACGTCGGCCATGCTCGGATATTTCTTGAGCAACTGCGCGTCGGCCTCGGCCTTGGCCTGTGCCGCCTGCTTTTGCTGCAGCTCTTCGGCCGTGGGCGCCGGAGCGACCACCTGAATGACCCGGCCCTGCTGGTTGAGCACTTCATAGCCCTTGCCGGCGAACTCGGGCGGCACACCCTGGCTGTCCAGGACCTTGACGCCGCGGTTGTCGACGTAACGGTACAGCACCATTGCCGGCGCCTTGGCCCCGGCCACGGCAGGCTGTGGCGGCAGGCAAAGCAGCGCAACAGCCACGCAAACACCTGCGGCAAGGGCTCTGGCCATGGGCTTAGATACCGTATTGCGCGCGGTAGGCCTCGACGGCCGGCAGGTGCTGCTTGAGCTGCGCATCGTCGGCCAGGTATTCCAGCACCTGGTTGAGCGACACGATGCTGACCACTGGAATCTTGAAGTCGCGCTCAACTTCCTGGATGGCCGACAGCTCGCCGTTGCCGCGCTCCTGACGGTTCAGGGCAATCAATACCCCGGCGGCGGTGGCCTGCTGGCCCTGGATGATCTGCATCACTTCGCGGATCGCGGTACCGGCAGTGATCACGTCGTCGATGATCAGCACATTGCCGGTCAAGGGCGAGCCGACCAGGCTGCCGCCTTCGCCGTGGGCCTTGGCTTCCTTGCGGTTGAAGCACCAGGGCACGTCGAGCTGATGCTGCTCGGCCAGCTGCACGGCGGTGGCGGCGGCCAGGGGAATGCCCTTGTAGGCCGGGCCGAACAGCACGTCAAAGGCAATGCCGCTGTCGACGATGGCTGCGGCATAAAAGCGCCCCAGCTGAGCCAGCGCCGACCCGCTGTTGAACAGCCCGGCGTTGAAGAAATAGGGGCTGGTACGCCCGGATTTCAGGGTGAATTCGCCAAAACGCAATACACCGCGCTCAATGGCAAAACGAATGAAGTCGCGCTGATAATCCTGCATGAAGATAAGTCTCGAATACCACGGATTTAGCTAATTAGGTAGAGCTCGGGTATCATACACGCACGAGATTTTTGGGGCCATTTATGCGGATCATCAGTGTGAACGTCAATGGTATTCAGGCTGCAGTCGAGCGCGGGTTGCTCAGTTGGCTGCAAGCCCAGAATGCCGACGTCATCTGCCTGCAGGATACTCGCGCCTCCGCCTTTGAACTGGACGATGCAGCCTTCCAACTGGATGGCTACTTCCTCTACGCCTGCGATGCCGAAGTTCCCGCCCAAGGTGGCGTGGCACTTTATTCGCGGTTGCAACCCAAGGCGGTTATCAGCGGTCTGGGCTTCGAGACAGCCGACCGCTACGGGCGTTACCTGCAGGCCGATTTCGACAAAGTCAGTATTGCTACCTTGCTGCTGCCGTCCGGGCAGAACGGCGATGAAGACTTGAACCAGAAGTTCAAGTTGATGGACGACTTCGCCAAGTACCTGGACAAACAGCGGCGCAAACGCCGCGAGTACATCTATTGCGGCTCGCTGTATGTGGCGCAGCAGAAGCTCGACATCAAGAACTGGCGCGACAGTCAGCAATCGCCGGGTTTCCTCGCTCCGGAGCGGGCCTGGATGGACGAGATCGTCGGCAACATGGGCTATGTCGATGCGCTGCGTGAAGTCAGCCGCGAAGGCGACCAGTACAGCTGGTGGCCGGACAACGAACAGGCCGAGATGCTCAACCTGGGCTGGCGCTTCGATTACCAGCTGCTGACCCCTGGCCTGCGTCGCTTCGTGCGCAGCGCCCGTCTGCCGCGCCAGCCGCGTTTCTCGCAGCATGCGCCGCTAATTGTGGACTACGACTGGTCGCTGACCATCTGAAGCAAAAAAAACCGACCCCAGGGTCGGTTTTTTCATGCAGCCCGGCGATCAATCGGCCAAGGCAGCCTTCTGCAGCTCGAACAGCTCGGTCATGCCCTTCTGCGCCAGCGCCAGCATGGCGTTCAGCTCGGCTGGCTGGAACGGCGCGCCTTCGGCGGTGCCCTGCACTTCGATGAAGCCGCCAGCGCTGGTCATCACCACGTTGAGGTCGGTCTCGGCGGCGGAGTCTTCGAGGTAATCGAGGTCCAGCACCGGCTCGCCCTGGTACATGCCCACGGACACGGCGGCGATCATCTGCTTGAGCGGGTCGCCGGCTTTCAGGCCGCCGCGCTTTTTGATCACTTTCAAGGCATCGGCCAGCGCCACCATGGCGCCGGTGATGGACGCGGTGCGGGTGCCGCCGTCGGCCTGGATCACGTCACAGTCGATGTACAGGGTGATGTCGCCCAGCTTGCTCATGTCCAGTGCGGCGCGCAGCGACCGGCCGATCAGGCGCTGGATTTCCAGGGTGCGACCGCCCTGCTTGCCACGGCTGGCTTCGCGCTGGTTGCGCTCGCCGGTAGCGCGGGGAAGCATGCCGTATTCGGCGGTCAGCCAGCCCTGGCCCTGGCCCTTGAGGAAGCGCGGCACGCCGTTTTCGACACTGACCGTACAAATGACTTTGGTGTCGCCGAACTCCACCAATACCGACCCTTCGGCGTGCTTGGTGTAGTTGCGGGTGATGCGGATCGAGCGGAGCTGATCGGCAGCGCGACCACTTGGACGTTTCATCTGGATACCTGTACTGGGCGGAAAACTGCCGAGCATTATAGGGCGTTGCCGCGCTTATTGCCCGAAATGCGTGGTCATCGGTCGGCGGCGCACGCACATTGCCCACAGCCGATTGGGAGGCTGGCCCGGGGTGCGCTACAATCCTGCGCCCTGCCCCTGGCATCCATATATTGCGCGAGGTACTTCCATGGTGCACAGCATGACCGCCTTCGCCCGTGCCGAACGGGCCGTGGCCCAGGGCACCCTGAGCTGGGAGTTGCGCTCGGTCAACCACCGCTACCTGGAACCTCACCTGCGCCTGCCCGAGGCCTTTCGCGACCTCGAAGGCGCGGTGCGTGAAGCCCTGCGCCAGGCCGTCTCGCGTGGCAAGGTCGAGTGCACGCTGCGCTTCACCGAAGAGAGTTCCGGCAAGCCACTGCAGGTCGATCGCGAGCGCGCCGCGCAACTGGTGGCGGCGGCCGAGATCGTCGCCAGCCTGATCCAGCAGCCGGCCCCGCTCAATCCACTGGAAGTGCTGGCCTGGCCCGGCGTGCTGGTGGGCGATGCAAGCGACCCGCAGGCCCTCAATAAAGAGGCCACCGCCTTGTTCGGCGAAGCGCTCGATGAACTGAAGAAGGGTCGCGACCGTGAGGGCGCGGAACTGGCGCGGTTGATCGACGAGCGTTTGGATGCCATGAGCCAGGAGGTGCAGACCTTGCGCACGCAGGTGCCGCAGATGCTCGCCACCCAGCGCCAGAAGGTACTCGATCGTTTCGCCGACATGCGCGCCGAACTCGATCCCCAGCGCCTGGAGCAGGAAATGGTACTGCTGGCGCAGAAAAGCGACGTGGCCGAGGAGCTCGACCGCCTCGCCACCCACATGACCGAAGTGCGTCGCGTGCTCAAGGCCGGCGGCGCGGCCGGGCGGCGTCTGGACTTCCTCATGCAGGAGCTCAACCGCGAAGCCAACACACTGGGCTCCAAGGCCTTCGACCCGCGCAGTACGCAAGCTGCGGTCAACCTCAAGGTGTTGATCGAGCAGATGCGCGAACAAGTGCAGAATATTGAGTAAGGCAACCCGAACAATGAACCACAGCACTGGCACCCTTTTTATCGTCGCGGCCGCCTCTGGCGCCGGCAAGACCAGCCTGGTCAAGGCCCTGGTCGACGCTCAGCCGAGCATCCGCGTCTCGGTCTCGCACACCACCCGCGCCATGCGCCCGGGCGAAACCGACGGGGTGAACTATCACTTCGTCGATCGCGCCGAGTTCACCCGCATGATCGACCACGGTGACTTCCTCGAGCACGCCGAAGTCTTCGGCAACCTGTACGGCACCTCGCAAAGCACCCTGCAGCAGACCCTCGACGAAGGTCACGACCTGATTCTGGAAATCGACTGGCAGGGCGCCCAGCAGGTTCGCCGGCTGATGCCGGGGGCCCGCTCGGTGTACATCCTGCCGCCCAGCCAGCAGGCCTTGCGCCAGCGCCTGACCAACCGCGGCCAGGACAGCGACGAGATCATCGACGCACGCATGAAGGAAGCCGTCAACGAGATGAGCCACTACGTCGAATACGACTACCTGGTGATCAACGACGATTTCGCCGCAGCGCTGGAAGACCTCAAGGCGATCTTTCGCGCCAACCGTCTGCAGCAAAAGCCTCAGCAGGAGCGCCATGCGAGCTTGTTGACCAGCCTGCTCGCCTGAGCTGCCGGCCAGGGCGACCCGCCTGTGCAGGGCGGGAAAACAAAAGCTTCCCTAATCGCTGGTGATTTTTTAAACTATCGAGTCCGCTCGCCCATCCGGGCAGCGCGTCTATCGCATTTGCAACGAGGAATACCATGGCCCGCGTAACCGTTGAAGACTGCCTGGAACACGTGGATAACCGTTTCGAGCTGGTCATGCTCTCCACCAAGCGTGCTCGCCAACTGGCGACCGGTGGCAAAGAGCCGAAAGTGGCGTGGGAAAACGACAAGCCTACCGTGGTGGCCCTGCGTGAAATCGCCGAAGGCCTGGTGAGCTACGAAATGATCGCCAACGAAGAGATCGTCGAAGACGAGCCACTCTTCGCGGCGTTCGAGGACGAGTCCAACGAGGCCGTCTAAGCCTATGCCTGGTCGACGTAGCACGGCGCAGGGTAAAAGGCTTTGGCTGGGGGTAACCGCATGCCGAGCATAGACGCCCTCGCCGATCGCCTATCGACCTACCTCGGCGCAGACCAGGTCAACCTGGTGCGCCGAGCGTACTTCTACGCCGAACAAGCCCACGACGGCCAGCGCCGCCGCAGCGGCGAAGCCTACGTCACGCATCCGCTGGCGGTGGCCGGCATCCTCGCCGACATGCACATGGATCATCAAAGCCTGATGGCGGCGATGCTGCATGACGTCATCGAGGACACCGGCATTGCCAAGGAAGCGCTGAGCGCGCAGTTTGGCGAAACCGTCGCCGAGCTGGTCGACGGGGTCAGCAAGCTGACCCAGATGAATTTCGAGACCAAGGCCGAGGCCCAGGCCGAGAACTTCCAGAAGATGGCCATGGCCATGGCCCGCGACATTCGCGTGATCCTGGTCAAGCTGGCCGACCGCCTGCACAACATGCGCACGCTGGAAGTGCTGTCCGGCGAAAAACGCCGGCGCATTGCCAAGGAAACCCTGGAAATCTACGCCCCCATCGCCAACCGCCTGGGGATGCACAACGTACGCGTCGAATTCGAAGACCTCGGCTTCAAGGCCATGTATCCGATGCGTTCGGCGCGCATCTACCAGGCCGTCAAGCGCGCCCGGGGCAACCGCAAGGAAATCGTCAACAAGATCGAGCAGTCGCTGGCCCATTGCCTGGCCGTGGACGGCATCGAGGGTGATGTCAGCGGCCGGCAGAAGCACATCTATGGCATCTACAAGAAGATGCGCGGCAAGCGTCGCGCCTTCAACGAGATCATGGACGTGTACGCCTTTCGCATCGTGGTCGACAAGGTCGACACCTGCTACCGCGTGCTCGGCGCCGTGCACAACCTGTACAAGCCGCTGCCGGGTCGCTTCAAGGATTACATCGCGATCCCCAAGGCCAACGGCTATCAGTCGCTGCACACCACCCTGTTCGGCATGCATGGCGTGCCCATCGAGATCCAGATCCGCACCCGCGAGATGGAAGAGATGGCCAACAACGGTATCGCCGCGCACTGGCTGTACAAATCCACCGACGACGGCCAGCCCAAGGGCACCCATGCCCGTGCCCGGCAGTGGGTCAAGGGTGTGCTGGAAATGCAGCAGCGCGCCGGCAACTCGCTGGAATTCATCGAGAGCGTGAAGATCGACCTGTTCCCGGACGAGGTCTACGTCTTCACCCCCAAGGGCCGCATCATGGAGCTGCCCAAAGGCTCCACGGCGGTCGACTTTGCCTACGCGGTGCACACCGATGTCGGCAACAGCTGCATCGCCTGCCGTATCAACCGCCGCCTGGCGCCGCTCTCAGAGCCGCTGCAGAGCGGCTCTACGGTGGAAATCGTCAGCGCGCCCGGGGCGCGGCCCAACCCGGCCTGGCTCAATTTCGTGGTCACCGGCAAGGCACGCACGCACATCCGTCACGCGCTCAAGCTGCAGCGCCGTTCCGAGTCGATCAGCCTCGGCGAGCGCCTGCTCAACAAGGTGCTCAACGGCTTCGACAGCGCCCTGGACAAGGTTCCGGCCGAGCGCATCCAGGCCATGCTCGCCGAGTACCGGCTGGAGCTGATCGAGGATCTGCTCGAGGACATCGGCCTGGGCAACCGCATGGCCTACGTCGTGGCTCGTCGCCTGCTGGCCAGCGAGGGCGAGCAGCTGCCCAGCCCCGAAGGCCCGCTGGCGATTCGCGGCACCGAAGGCCTGGTACTCAGTTACGCCAAGTGCTGCACGCCGATTCCCGGTGACCCGATCGTCGGCCACCTGTCGGCCGGCAAGGGCATGGTCGTGCATTTGGAAAACTGCCGTAACATCAGCGAAATCCGCCACAACCCGGAAAAGTGTATACAGCTGGCCTGGGCCAAGGATGTGACCGGCGAATTCAACGTCGAGCTGCGCGTGGAACTCGAACACCAGCGCGGCCTGATCGCGCTGCTGGCCAGCAGCGTCAACGCGGCCGACGGCAACATCGAGAAAATCAGCATGGACGAGCGCGATGGTCGCATCAGCGTGGTCCAGTTGGTGGTCAGCGTGCACGACCGCGTGCACCTGGCCCGAGTGATCAAGAAACTGCGAGCCCTGACCGGCGTCATCCGCATCACGCGCATGCGCGCCTAGGGGCCCTAAAACTCCAGGAGTTGTTCATGACCAAGACCGTAATCTCCAGCGACAAGGCCCCTGCCGCCATCGGCACCTACTCGCAGGCGATCAAGGCCGGCAACACCGTCTACCTGTCTGGCCAGATCCCGCTGGATCCAAAAACCATGGAGCTGGTGGAAGGCTTCGAAGCCCAGACCGTGCAAGTGTTCGAGAACCTCAAGGCCGTGGTCGACGCCGCTGGCGGCACGTTCAAGGACTTCGTCAAGGTCAACATCTTCCTCACCGACCTGAGCCACTTCGCCAAGGTCAACGAGGTCATGGGCAAGTACTTCGAGCAACCTTATCCGGCCCGTGCGGCGATCGGCGTCGCGGCACTGCCGCGTGGTGCGCAGATTGAAATCGACGGCGTTCTGGTCATCGACTGATCGGCCCAAGCGTATATCCAAGGATCTTGCCCATGCGTCACGCCCTCGTCTTTTCGCTGGTCGCCGCACTGCTCGGTGGTTGCGCCAGCCATGCCAATGTCGACCCCAACGGCATCTGGATCAACCAGAACGCCATCGACGCCGCCGCCAAGGGCGTCAGCCTGCGCCAGGCGTTGCTGGCCAATGGACTCATCCTGGAATGGCATGTCAACACCGTGGCCAGCCAGGCCAGCTACAGCAACGGCTTTGAACAAGGTGAAGGCAAGCTGATGGCCGACACCCCGGGCAAATGGACCGTGGATTTCTACGGCAGCCACAGCGAGGCCCTGCAACTCAAGGGTGACGAACTGCTGCAAAGCGCCAGCGACAACGGCCCGCAGCAGAGCTTCGTCAAGCCCAAGACCACCCTCGACCCAGCCGCACCTCCGGGCACCGCCTTCGAAGAGGCCCTGTACGGTGCCTACATGGGCGGCAACTGGAAGATCGTCGAGGGGCCGGGCACGGGCAGCGTGGTGCACTTCGCGGCCAACGGCCAGCTCGACGGCATCGAAGGCCTGGACCGCTATGCGCTGTGCCTGGCCGGCGATTGTGCGGCGATGAGCGGCGAATACGACAGCATGTGGATGGAAAAGAACCAGCAGGGCAATGCCTACATCTTCAAGCGTGACGGCAATACCCTGGAAATCCTCGAGGCGGTAAACCAGGCCAAGGCCGATGACATGCCGGACCTGCATCCAGGTGCACGGCGCTGGTTGTTGAAGAAATAACGGGGTCGCGTCCAGCGTGGGAGGGGGCGCAGCCCCCGATCTGTTGATCTTCAAGGTCAAACCGACGGGGGCTTTGCCCACTCCCAACCCTGGCGCCTGTCGCACTCACAGCATCGCCGCATACCCTTCGCGAAAGCTCGCATACTCCGGTGCCCAGCCCAGGGCCCGCGCCCGGGCGTTGCGGCAGCGCTTGCTGCCGGTGCGGCGCACGCTTTCGGTAGCCGACCAGCCGGTCACCCCAAGGTATTCGCGCAACCAGGCGACCACCTCGAACAGAGGCGCCGGGTCATCGTCGACGCCGATATAGCACTCCTCCAGCGGGGTGCCCTGCTGATCGGCCAGCAGCAGAAATTCCAGCAAGCCGGCGGCATCATCGACATGAATCCGGTTGCCGTACAGGGGCGGCTGTTGCGCCACCCGATAGCCCTGGCGCACCTGGTCGACCAGGCGTGCCCGGCCCGGCCCGTAGATCCCGGTCAGGCGCACCACGGTGCCGGCAAAACCGCTGGTCAGCAGGCTCTGTTCGGCTTCCAGCATCAGCCGCCCGGAGAAGCCGCTGACCTGGGTTGGCGAGACCTCGTCGACCCACTCGCCGTCGGCCTGCCCGTACACGCTGCTGCTGGACACGAACAGAATGCGCCGGGGCGCCTGGGCGTTCTGCTCCAACCAGCCCAGCACATGGCGCAAGCCGTCAACATAGGCCTGGCGGTAGCCCGCTTCGTCATGCTGGGAGGCCGCTACGCAATACACCAGATAGTCCAGCTTGCCACTCGGCCACTGCCCTGGGCAGGCGGCGTCGCGCAGGTCCGCTGCCAGCCCGATCACGCCAGCCGGCAGTCGAGCAACATCCCGGCGCAAACCGAAAACCTGCCATTGCCGGGCCAGCAAGCGCTGCGCCAAACGCCCGCCAACATCGCCGCACCCGACGATTACCGCACGCGAAGCCATACCCTTATCCTCATGAAATCAGACAAAAACCCGCCTGCGTTGAAGCATAAACAGACAGTTTCGGCAAAAAAACAATCGCAATTGCTTTTGTTAACAAGAATTAATTGCAATAATAATGGCCATTCGGTTCCCCACCTACGGCGTGGATTCGGAACCTTCCCCCTCTTCCAACCTTCAGGTCGGCCAGCATGATCCGCTCACTACTAATCGCATCGCCACTACGGTCTCGCGCCTTGGGTGCCATGGCAGTCCTGCTGCTCGGCATGGCCATGGCCCCCACCCTGCAAGCCAGCGAAACCGCCCCCGGCGCCGCTGCCAGCGCCAGTGCAACGGCACCTGCGGCCAACGCGCCAGCAGTGGAGGAAGCCGCCGCTACCCCGGCACCCGTCGAAACCGTAGCCAGCCCCGAGCCTTTGGCCGGCATGAGCCATGACCTGTCGCCGTGGGGCATGTACCAGCACGCCGACATCGTGGTGAAGGTGGTGATGATCGGCCTGGCACTTGCCTCGATCATCACATGGACCATCTGGATCGCCAAAGGCTTCGAACTGCTCGGCGCCAAGCGTCGCCTGAAGGGCGAAATCGCCGCGCTGAAAAAAGCCTCCACCCTCAAGGCCGCTGCCGAGACCGCCAGCCGCCAGGGCACCCTGGCCCACCTGTTGGTGCACGACGCCCTCGAGGAAATGCACCTGTCAAGCAACAGCCGCGAGCGTGAAGGCATCAAGGAGCGTGTGAGCTTTCGCCTCGAGCGCCTGGTTGCTGCCTGCGGTCGCAATATGAGCAGTGGCACCGGCGTGCTGGCCACCATCGGTTCGACCGCGCCTTTCGTCGGTCTGTTCGGTACTGTGTGGGGCATCATGAACAGCTTCATCGGCATCGCCAAGACCCAGACCACCAACCTTGCCGTGGTCGCGCCGGGCATTGCCGAAGCCCTGCTGGCCACTGCGCTGGGCTTGGTCGCGGCCATTCCTGCCGTGGTCATCTACAACGTCTTCGCCCGCTCCATCGCCGGCTACAAGGCCCAGGTCTCCGATGCCTCGGCGCAGGTGCTGCTGCTGGTCAGCCGCGACCTGGACCACCAGCCTGCCGAACGCGCCGGCCAACCGCACATGGTGAAGGTGGGTTAATACATGGGCCTGCACCTGAACGAAGGTGGCGATGACCTCGCCGAGAACCACGAGATCAACGTCACGCCCTTCATCGATGTGATGCTGGTGCTGCTGATCGTGTTCATGATCGCGGCGCCCCTGGCCACCGTGGACATCAAGGTCGACCTGCCGGCTTCCACCGCCAAGCCGGCACCGCGGCCGGAGAAACCGGTGTTCCTCAGCGTCAAGTCGGACCTCAACCTGTACGTCGGCGACGACCGCATCGATCGCACCCAACTGGGCCCGGCGCTGGACGCCAAGACCCACGGCAACAAGGACACGACGATCTTCTTCCAAGCCGACAAGGGCGTGGACTACGGCGACCTTATGGAAGTGATGAACGCACTGCGCGCCAGCGGTTACCTGAAGGTCGGCCTGGTCGGACTCGAGACGGCTGGGCACAAATGATCACGACGCGGCAAAAATTCACCCGGTATGGCAGCAGCCTGGCTGTGGTGCTGGCCGTGCATGCGGTGGCGATCGCCATTGCCTTGCATTGGACCAGTGCACCGCCGGCCATCGAGCTGCCGCCGGCAGCGATGATGGTCGAGATGCCGCCGATGCCGGAGGCGCCGCCCGCACCGCCGCCCAAGGTAGTGCAGCCGCCACCGCCGGCCCCGGTCGAGGAGCCGCCGCTGCCCAAGGTTGCCGAGGCGCCCAAGCCGACCATCGCGCTACCCAAGCCGGTGCCCAAGCCCAAGCCCAAGCCGCAGCCACCCAAGCCGGAGCGCAAGCCAGAGCCGCCCAAGGAGCAGGTCGCCAAGCAGGCCGAGGACACGCCACCGGCCGCACCGGCTCCGGCCCCAGCGCCAAAGCAGACCGAACAGCCGCCGATGCCGTCCACGCCGGACGCCAAGCCGTCATGGTTGTCGGAGATTCAGGTCAAGCTGGCCAAGTACAAGCGCTATCCGGATGAGGCGCGCCGCCGGGGTCAGGTCGGCACTGCCACGCTGAAATTCGAGGTCGACGCCGAAGGCAACGTGCTGTCCGCCGAAATCGTCAGCTCTTCAGGCAGTGCTGCCTTGGACCGTGCCACCCTGGAAATGGTGCGCAAGGCCTCCCCGTTGCCCAAGCCGCCTGCCGAGATGCTGGTAAACGGGCGCCGGGAGATTACCGCGCCCTACATTTATTCCCTGGACAAACGTCGATAGAAATCTGACAAAAAAGCTCGACGTTGATAACGTGCGTCTATCGATAGCACCGGCTATGCTGGGGCGGCAATTCCATGGACGCACCTTATGACCCTCACCGAACTACGCTACATCGTCACGCTGGCCCAGGAGCAACACTTCGGCCATGCCGCCGAACGCTGCCACGTCAGCCAGCCCACCCTCTCGGTCGGGGTGAAGAAACTCGAAGACGAACTGGGCGTACTGATTTTCGAACGCAGCAAGAGCGCAGTGCGGCTTACCCCGGTCGGCGAAGGTATCGTCGCCCAGGCGCAGAAGGTGCTGGAGCAGGCCCAGGGTATCCGTGAGCTGGCCCAGGCCGGCAAGAATCAGCTGACCGCACCGCTCAAGCTCGGCGCCATCTATACCGTCGGCCCCTATCTGTTCCCGCACCTCATCCCGCAGCTGCACAAAGTGGCGCCGCAGATGCCGTTGTACATCGAAGAGAACTTCACCCATATCCTGCGCGACAAGTTGCGCAATGGGGAGCTCGACGCGGTGATCATCGCCCTGCCGTTCAACGAGGCCGATGTGCTGACCCTGCCGCTGTACGACGAACCGTTCTACGTGTTGATGCCGGCCGACCACCCGTGGACGCGCAAGGAAACCATCGACGCCGGCCTGCTCAACGACAAGAGCCTGCTGCTGCTCGGCGAAGGCCACTGTTTCCGCGACCAGGTGCTCGAAGCCTGCCCGACCCTGGTCAAGGGCGCCGAAGGCGCGCGCCATACCACTGTGGAGTCCAGCTCGCTGGAAACCATCCGGCACATGGTCGCCTCGGGCCTCGGCGTGTCGATCCTGCCGCTGTCGGCGGTCGACAGCCATCATTACGCCCCGGGAGTGATCGAGGTCCGTCCGCTGACCCCGCCCGCGCCGTTTCGCACCGTGGCCATCGCCTGGCGTGCCAGCTTCCCGCGGCCCAAGGCGATCGAGATCCTCGCCGACTCCATCCGCCTGTGCTCGGTCGCCAAGCCGACTGCGGCGCTGGCGAGCAAAGTCGCGACATGAGCGAGCTGTCCAAGGTGTCGGTGACGGCACTCAAGGGCGTGGGCGAGGCCATGGCCGAGAAGCTGCACAAGGTGGGCCTGGAAAATCTCCAGGACGTGCTGTTCCACCTGCCGTTGCGCTATCAGGACCGTACTCGCGTGGTGCCGATCGGCCAGCTGCGCCCCGGCCAGGACGCAGTGATCGAGGGCGTGGTCAGCGGCGCCGACGTGGCCATGGGCAAGCGCCGCAGCCTGCTGGTGCGCCTGGGTGATGGCACCGGGTCGCTGAGCCTGCGCTTCTATCATTTCAGCAACGCGCAAAAAGAGGCCCTCAAGCGCGGCACGCACCTGCGCTGCTACGGCGAGGCGCGGCCCGGCGCCTCGGG
Source organism: Pseudomonas sp. HR96 (assembly GCF_034059295.1). Lineage (NCBI taxonomy): Bacteria > Pseudomonadati > Pseudomonadota > Gammaproteobacteria > Pseudomonadales > Pseudomonadaceae > Pseudomonas > Pseudomonas sp. HR96. The sequence goes on along the minus strand of NZ_CP139141.1, from coordinate 41,970 downwards.
GCTTGAGATCTACCACCCGGAATACCGCGCGCTGACCGGCGACGAGCCGGTGCCGGTGGAACAGAACCTCACGCCCATCTACCCGACCACCGAAGGCCTGACCCAACAGCGCCTGCGGCAGCTGTCGCAGCAGGCCTTGAGCATGCTCGGCCCGCGCAGCCTGCCTGATTGGCTGCCCGAGGAGCTGGCCCGCGACTACCAATTGGCGCCGCTCGACCAGGCCATCCGCTACCTGCACAACCCGCCGCCCGACGCCGACCTCGAAGAGCTCGCCGTGGGCCATCACTGGGCCCAGCATCGCCTGGCGTTCGAAGAGTTGCTGACCCATCAGCTGTCGCAGCAACGCCTGCGCGAAAGCCTGCGCAGCCAGCGCGCGCCGGCCTTGCCCAAGGCCAGCGTGCTGCCGGGCAAATACTTGAAAAACCTTGGCTTCACGCCCACCGGCGCGCAGCAGAGGGTGGGCAAGGAGATCGCCTATGACCTCGCCCAGCCCGAGCCCATGCTGCGCCTGGTGCAGGGCGACGTCGGTGCTGGCAAGACCGTGGTCGCCGCCCTGGCAGCCCTGCAGGCGCTGGAAGCCGGTTACCAGGTGGCGCTGATGGCGCCGACCGAGATCCTCGCCGAGCAACACTTCATCACCTTTCAACGCTGGCTCGAGCCATTGGGCATCGAGACCGCCTGGCTGGCCGGCAAGCTCAAGGGCAAGGCCCGCGCCGCCGCCCTGGAACAGATCGCCAGCGGCACGCCGATGGTGGTGGGCACCCATGCGCTGTTCCAGGACGAAGTGAAATTCCACCGTCTGGCGCTGGTGATCATCGACGAACAGCATCGCTTCGGCGTCCAGCAGCGCCTGGCCCTGCGCCAGAAAGGCGTGGGGGGCACGCAATGCCCGCACCAGTTGATCATGACTGCCACACCTATCCCGCGCACCCTGGCCATGAGCGCCTACGCTGACCTCGACACGTCCATCCTCGACGAACTGCCCCCGGGTCGCACCCCCGTCAACACGGTGCTGGTCGCCGACAGCCGGCGCATCGAGGTGATCGAGCGCGTGCGCGCCGCCTGCGCCGAAGGCCGCCAGGCCTATTGGGTGTGCACGCTGATCGAGGAATCCGAAGAGCTGACGTGCCAGGCCGCGCAGGGCACCTATGAAGACCTCACCAGCGCGCTGGACCAGGTGCGGGTCGGCTTGATCCACGGGCGCATGAAACCCCAGGAAAAAGCCGCGGTGATGGCCGAATTCAAGGCCGGCGCGTTGCAGTTGCTGGTGGCCACCACAGTGATCGAAGTGGGCGTGGACGTCCCCAATTCCAGCTTGATGATCATCGAGAACCCCGAGCGGCTGGGTCTGGCCCAGTTGCACCAGCTGCGCGGCCGCGTCGGTCGGGGCAGCGCGGCAAGCCACTGTGTTTTGCTTTATCACCCGCCACTGTCGCAGATCGGCCGCGAACGCCTGGGCATCATGCGCGAAACCAACGACGGCTTCGTCATCGCCGAAAAAGATCTGCAGCTGCGTGGCCCCGGCGAGATGCTCGGTACCCGCCAGACCGGTTTGCTACAGTTCAAGGTTGCCGACCTGATGCGCGATGCCGACCTGCTGCCTGCGGTGCGCGATGCCGCGCAGGCGTTGCTGGCGCGCTGGCCCGAGCATGTCGCGCCGTTGCTCGAGCGCTGGTTGCGTCATGGCCAGCAATATGGCCAAGTGTGACGATTGCTAGCGAGAAAAAGCCGCCAGGCTGAAAAAGACCGTGCACCACCGGGTCCGGCTTGCAGACAAGCTGGGTATACTGCTTAGTAATGTGAGACCTTGGATACAGATCATGACCGAAGTTGCTCTGGACACTGCTGCTCTGCACGCCCCCTCAGTCATTCAGCTGATGCTGACCAAGCTGGGCATCGGCTATCGTGAAGTTCTTGAACATCAGGCCACGAATCCGGCGCAAAGGGTGCAGACAGTGCTCCTGGGCGACGCGGTCGGCACCCTCATGGTGCTGTTCGCGCAAAACCAGTTGCTGGACTTGAACCGCCTGGCCGAGTTGACCGGGCGCAAGCTGACTGCCGTGCCCCTGGACCGCCTGGGCAAGTTGCTGGCCAAGCACGAGCTGACCTCGCTGCCGGGCCTGCCGATCCTCAGCAGCTCGCCGTGCCTGTACGATGAGCAGTTGCTGCGCGAACCACAGTTGCTGGTAGCCTCAGGCCAGCCCGGCTTGCTGCTGGAACTGGCCAGCGAAGACTTCAGGAAAATGCTGCTCAATGCCAGCGCCGGCAACTTCGGCTCGCCGTTGACCGATATCGTGCCCAACCTGACCCGCCCGGACGACGACCGCCAGGAAATCACCCAGGCTGTCCAGGCGTTCACCGCGCGGCGCATCCAGCAGCGCCTGGAAGCGACCATCGAGATTCCGCCGCTGGCCGAAACCGCGCAAAAGATCATCAAGCTGCGCGTCGACCCCAACGCCACGATCGATGACATCACCGGCGTGGTGGAAACCGATCCGGCTCTGGCCGCCCAGGTGGTCAGCTGGGCCGCATCGCCCTACTACGCTTCGCCTGGCAAGATTCGCTCGGTGGAAGACGCCATCGTGCGTATCCTCGGCTTTGACCTGGTCATCAACCTGGCCCTGGGCCTGGCGCTGGGCAAGACCCTCAGCCTGCCCAAGGATCACCCGCAGCAGGCCACGCCTTACTGGCACCAGTCGATCTACACCGCAGCGGTGATCGAAGGTCTGACCCGCGCCATTCCTCGCGCCGAGCGCCCCGAAGCGGGCCTGACCTACCTGGCCGGCCTGCTGCACAATTTCGGCTACCTGCTGCTGGCCCATGTGTTCCCACCGCACTTCTCGCTGATCTGCCGCCACCTGGAGGTCAACCCGCACCTCAACCACGGTTACGTCGAGCAACATCTGCTGGGCATTACCCGCGAGCAGATGGGCGCCTGGCTGATGCGTTACTGGGACATGCCCGACGAGCTGGCCACCGCGTTGCGCTTTCAGCATGACCCGCACTATGCCGGCGAATACTCGCAGTACCCCAATCTGGTGTGCCTGGCAGTGCGCCTGCTGCGCAGCCGCGGCGTGGGCGCCGGCGCCGAGGAGCCGATCCCCGACGAGCTGCTCGACCGCCTGGGCCTGAGCCGCGAGAAGGCCGAAGACGTCGTCACCAAGGTGCTCGACGCCGAGGCGCTGCTGCGCGAGCTGGCGTCGCAATTCAACCAGGATTGACCCTGGTTCTCGCGTGATTGCCGGCACCGGCCGCCCTCGCGGCCGGATCGCGGGCTTCGCGCGCTCCTACGCGCGTTTCGACCCATAGGGGCTGGCGGCTGACGCCTGTGCTCGAAACGAAGGTAGGAGCGCGCGAAGCCCGCGATAGGCCGCCCTATTGAGCAACTCGTCAACACCAGGGAAATTTCTTACCGCGCTTTAGGAAATTTCCTACAAATCGAAAGCTGAATGAAAGCTTCGCTCCCTACCCTGTTCGCCATCCAATAAAAACAACGGTGAATACTCTCATGCTGACCTTCCTTGGCTTTGCCATGGTCATCTGTTTCATGGGCCTGATCATGACCCGCCGCCTCTCGGCGTTGATCGCCCTCATCCTGGTCCCCATTCTTTTCGCGCTGTTCGGTGGTTTTGCCAGCAAGATCGGCCCGATGATGCTCGACGGCATCAGCAAGCTGGCGCCGACCGGGGTCATGCTGATGTTTGCCATCCTCTACTTCGCCCTGATGATCGACTCCGGCCTGTTCGACCCGGCGGTGCGCAAGATTCTCAAGCTGGTCAAGGGTGACCCGGTGAAGGTCTCGGTGGGCACTGCCGTGCTGGCCCTGGTGGTGTCGCTGGACGGTGACGGCGCCACCACCTACATGATCTGCGTTGCGGCCATGCTGCCGCTGTACCGGCGTCTGGGCATGAGCCCGCGGATCATGGCCGGCTTGATCATCCTCGCCGGCGGGGTGATGAACATGACCCCCTGGGGCGGCCCCACGGCCCGTGCCGCCAGCGCCTTGCGCGTCGACCCTTCGGCGATCTTCGTGCCGATGATCCCGGCCATGCTCGCCGGGGTGGCGGCCGTGCTGGTAATCGCCTGGTGCTACGGCAGGCGCGAGCGTGCACGGCTGGGTGAACTGCACCTGCCTGGCGACTCGGCGGACGGCGCCAGTGACATCAGCGTCTCGCAATACCCCGAGGCGCGCCGGCCCAAGCTGCTGTGGTTCAACGGCCTGCTGACGCTGGCCCTCATGGCCGCGCTGATCCACGGCCTGCTACCCCTGCCGGTGCTGTTCATGATCGCCTTCAGTATCGCCATGGTGGTCAACTATCCCGACCTGAATCAGCAGAAGGAGCGCATTGCCGCCCACGCCGGCAGTGTGCTGGCGGTGTCCGGTCTGATTTTCGCGGCCGGCATCTTCACCGGCATCCTCTCGGGCACCGGCATGGTCGACGCCATGTCGAAAAGCCTGCTGGCGGTGATTCCCGACGCGCTGGGGCCGTACATGGCCACCATTACCGCGCTGGTGAGCATGCCCTTCACCTTTTTCATGTCCAACGACGCCTTCTACTATGGCGTGCTGCCGGTGCTCACCGAGGCCGCCGCGCAATACGGCATCTCCCCGGTGGAAATGGCCCGCGCCTCGATCGTCGGCCAGCCGGTGCACCTGCTCAGCCCGCTGGTACCCTCCACCTATCTGTTGGTGGCGCTGGCCGGCATCGACTTCGGCGACCACCAGCGTTTCACCCTGAAATGGGCGGTGCTGGTGTGCCTGTGCATAATGCTCGCCGCCTTGGCGCTGGGCGTCTTTCCGCTGTACAACCGCCCCTGATACCGCAGCACTCTTCAAGGAACCGCTATGCAATGGCTCACTAGCCCGGAACTCTGGGTGGCCTTCTTCACCCTCACCGCACTGGAAATCGTGCTGGGCATCGACAACATCATCATGATCTCGATCCTCGTCAGCCGCATGCCCAAGCACATGCAGCCGCGCACGCGGCTCTTCGGCCTGGCGCTGGCGATGCTCACCCGCATCATGCTGTTGCTGTCGATCACCTGGGTCATGCGCCTGACCACCGACCTGTTCGTGGTCTTCGGTCAGGGCCTGTCCGGGCGTGACCTGATCCTGTTCTTCGGCGGGTTGTTCCTGCTGTGGAAGAGCTCCCAGGAGATCTACCAGGGCATGGAAGGCGAAGCCGAGGAAGGTGCCGATCCCAAGGGCAAGGGCGGCAACTTCTTCGCCACTATCTTGCAGATCGCTATCATCGACATCGTCTTTTCGCTGGACTCGGTGATCACCGCCGTGGGCATGGTCTCCAACGTACCGGTGATGATCGCCGCCATCGTCGTCGCGGTGCTGGTGATGATGCTGTGCGCCGGCACCATCAGCGACTTCATCGACAAGCACCCGTCGCTGAAGATGCTCGCCCTGTCGTTCCTGATCGTGGTCGGCACCGTACTCATCGCCGAAGCCTTCGACATGCATGTGCCCAAGGGCTACGTGTATTTCGCCATGGCCTTCTCGCTGGCGGTGGAGTCGATCAACATCACCATGCGTACGCGAATCGCTCGGAAAAAGGCGGAAAAGGCCGAGTAGTACACCATGGCAGATTGATGACAGATTTGTTTCAAAAAAAGGTTTGCCTGTGCGATGCTGGCGTTTTTGCTGTGGGGCAACTACAGCTTACGTAACAACGACATACGCACGCGCCCGGTTCGGGCGCCTACAGGGGGCCGTGTCATGCTTACCCTGCTGAATCTGCTGTCTGCCGTGGCCTTGCTGATCTGGGGCACACACATCGTCCGTACCGGCATCCTGCGGGTCTATGGCGGCCAGCTGCGGCAACTGCTCAGCCAGAACATGTCGAGGCGCCCGCTGGCGTTCCTTGCCGGGATCCTCGTGACCGCCGTGGTGCAGAGCAGCAACGCCACCGCCATGCTCACCACCTCCTTTGTCGGCCAGGGGCTGATGGCGCTCACTCCGGCGCTGGCGATCATGCTCGGCGCCGATGTCGGTACCGCGCTGATGTCGCGGGTGCTGACCTTCGACCTGTCGTGGCTGTCGCCGCTGCTGATCTTTCTCGGGGTGATCTTCTTTCTCTCGCGCAAGCAGACCCGGGCCGGCCAGTTGGGCCGGGTCGGCATCGGCTTGGGCCTGATCGTGCTGGCGCTGCAATTGATCGTCGAAGCCGCCACACCCATCACCCACGCCCAGGGCGTCAAGGTGCTGTTTGCCTCGCTGACCGGCGATATCCTCCTCGATGCCTTGCTCGGCGCCGTGTTCGCCATGGTGTCCTACTCCAGCCTGGCGGCGGTGCTGCTGACCGCCACCCTGGCTGAATCCGGGGTGATCGGGTTGCCCGTGGCTATCGGCCTGGTGATCGGCGCCAACATCGGCAGCGGCCTGCTGGCCTTTCTGTCCACCAGCATGCAGAACACCGCCGGCCGCCAGGTGGCCCTGGGCAGTCTGCTGTACAAGCTGATCGGCCTGGTGCTGATCGTGCCGGTGCTGGCGCCCCTGGCGCAATGGATGGACAGCCTGCAATACAGCAACGTGCAGGGCCTGGTGATCGGCTTTCACGTCGCCTACAACAGCCTGCGCTGCCTGATCCTGCTGCCCAGCGTCGGCTACATGGCCCGGATTTGCGCCGGGCTGCTGCCCGAGCGCCCGCAGGTCGGAGTGCCGACCGGGCCGCGGCATCTGGACCTGACGGCGCTGACCACGCCCAGCCTGGCCCTGGCCAATGCGGTGCGCGAGACCCTGCGCATGGGCGACCTGGTGGATGCCCTGCTCGGTTCCATGCTCAACGTGCTGCGCGGCACCCAGGCGGCAGTGACCCAGGAGGTGCGGGCGCAGAGCGACGAGATCGAGGCGCTGTACAGCGCCATCAAGCTGTACCTGGCGCAGATGCCCCGCGAGGACCTCAGCGAGCAGGACAGCCGACGCTGGGCCGAGATCATCGAGCTGGCGATCAACCTCAACCTGGCCAGCGACCTGATCGAGCGCATGCTGCGCAAGGTCCAGCAGCAGAAGACTGCGCAGCGCCGCTCGTTTTCCGAAGTCGGCCTTGAGGAGCTGGCCGGCCTGCAGACCCAGCTGATGGCCAACCTGCGCCTGGGGCTGTCGGTGTTTCTCAGCGGCGACCCGGAAAGCGCGCGCCAGCTGCTGCGCGAAAAACGCCGGTTCCGCGCCCAGGAGCGGCGTCTGGCCCACGCCCATGTCAGCCGTCTGCAACGCAAGGTGGTGCAGAGCATGGAGACCAGTTCGTTACATCTTGAATTGATTGCCGACATGAAGCGTCTGAATTCGCTATTCTGCGGCAGCGCCTACGTGGTTCTGGAAACCAGTGACACCGGCGCGCTGAGCGATGTCCCTGTCGAGGCCGGCGAGGCGCCTTGAACATAAAGGCGGGCGGGGAGTCAGTTGCTCAGACCCTGCGGACCTGAATGGAAACGATTGACTGATGGCTGAGCTGTTCAAAGCACCTACCTGGCAATGGCTGTGCAGGCTAGGGCTGTTAATGGCGCTGTCAGGTGCGTCCCAGGCCATGGCCCTGGATCGCTTCCAGGTGGAAGGCTATGAACTGGCCAACGGCCTGCAAGTCATCCTCAAACCGGGCAACGACCGCGGGCACGTGGCGATTCGCCTGGTGGTCGACGTCGGCTTCGATGATTTTCCCTGCGCCGACCAGGAGCTCCCGCACCTGCTCGAACACCTGCTGTTCAGCGGCCTCGACGATTCCGGCGAAGGTGGCCTGGAGCAGCGTATGCAGGCACTGGGCGGTGAATGGAACGCCTTCACCAGCAGCAGCGACACCACCTTCGTGATCGAAGCCCCGGCGCGCAACCAGCGTAAGGTGCTGGACCTGCTGCGCGACATCATCACCAAGACAAACATCGACGCCAAGGCGCTGGAGCTGTCGCGGCAGATCGTCGAACACGAGGACGGCGGCCACTATTCGCACCTGCAGCGCCTGCTCGATCGCCAGGATCTGGGGCATGGCGCCATTGACCAGCTCGCCACCGAGCTGGGCCTCAAGTGTACCGAACGCGCCACTGCCGCCGACCTGACCCTGGCACAGGTGCTGGCGGTGCGCAAGAAATGGTACGTGGCCAACAATATGAGCCTGATCATCGTCGGCGATCTCGACCGCCTGCTGCCGGCCTACCTGGAACGCAGCTACGGCGACCTGCCCGCCGCCGAACTGGAAGACAGCGAGCAGCCCCTGCTCAGCATCAGCCATGTGGCCGAGGCGCGGCGCACCCTGCCTGAAGGCTGGCTGGGCGACGGCGCGCAGCTGCACTGGTTCTACCTGGAACCGGCCGCCGCCAGCGACCCGCCCGAGGCTCTGGACCTGGTGCAAGGCTACCTCGACTGGGCGCTGTACACCGAACTGCGCCTCAAGCATGGCCTGTCCTATGGGCCCTGGAGCCAGCGCGACGCCTTTGGCGACACCGGCATCCTCAGCCTCAACGCCGACGTCGACCGCGACGACATCACCGAAGCCAACACCGTCCTGGGTCAGTTGATGGACAACCTGCGCGAGCACGGCCTGGACCCGGACACTTTCGAGCGCCTCAAGCAGCAGACCCTGGCCCGCCAGGCCTGGGCCGTGGAAGGTGACAGCGCCCTGGCCGACTACTATTGGAACAACCTGGGCGACTATGACGCCGGGCGCTTCGACGACCCGGCCCGGGGCATCCGCGCGGTGACCCTGGCCCAGGCCAACCAGGCCTTGCGCCAGGTGCTGCAGAAGCCTCCGTATATCCGTGTGGAGCAGCCGCTGCTCAGCTACGACATGCTCTACACATTGCTTGCGGCAAGCGCCGGGGTGCTCCTGCTGATCGTGCTGGCGCTGCTCTGGGCCTGGCGCGCCTGCCGTCGCCAGCGGCGCGCCGCCGTGCCGCCTGCAGCGGGAGCGGCCTGACTCATGCGCCAGGCCATCGAGCGCATCCTAGCGCTGATCAAGCGTTACCCCGGCGTGATCGCTCTGGGCGGCTTTCTCTCCGGGGTGGGCAGCTTCATTCTGGTCGACCGCCAGGCCAAGCTGGCCAGCTGGATCGCGGTGATCATGCTGGTCAGCTGGATCTGGCTGATGCTGGAAAACAGCCTGACCCAGCTGTTCCAGCGCACTTTCAAACGCGAGATTCCGGTGCCGGTGCTGCGCTATGCCACGCAGATGATCCACCAGGAAAGCCTGTTCTTCGTCCTCCCGTTCTTCTACATCACCACCACCTGGAACAGCGGCCAGCTGGTGTTCACCGGCCTGCTCGGTTTGGCGGGGCTGGTCTCGATCGTCGACCCGCTGTACTACAAGTGGGTGGCGCCGCGGCGCTGGCTGTTCCTCGCCATGCACACCCTGACGCTGTTCGCCGCGCTGCTGACCGCGCTGCCGATCATTCTGCACCTGACCACCGCCGAGAGCTTCAAGCTGGCGCTGGGCGTGGCCATGCTGCTGTCGTTCCCCAGCCTGGCGGCCAGCTTTCCCATTCACAGCTGGCGGCGCGGCCTGATCCTGCTGGGGTTGACCCTGGCCATCGGCGCTGGCGGCTGGCTGCTGCGCTCATGGGTGCCGCCAGCGACCCTGTGGCTGACCCATGTGGCGGTCACCACCGAGGTCGACAACCGCACCCCCGGCGACAGTCTGGAGCAGGTCGGCGCCGCCGAGCTGCTGAAGAAGGGCCTGTACGCATACACCGCGATCAACGCGCCGCGCGGGCTCAATGAGCGCATCTACCATGTGTGGCAGTTCAACGGCAAAGAGGTCGACCGCATTGCCTTGAACATCCAGGGTGGCAGCGACGACGGCTATCGCGCCTGGACCCACAAGCAGAACTTCCCCGGCAACCCTGTGGGCGACTGGCAGGTGCGGGTGCTCACCGAGGACGGGCAGATCGTTGGCGTACTGCGTTTTGCAGTCACCGCCGACGATCAGCCGAAGAACCAGTAGCAGACGCTGATGGCCGCGATCACCCCGGCCAGGTCAGCCAGCAGCGCGCAGCCCACGGCGTGCCGCGCGCGCTGGATGCCGACCGAGCCGAAGTACACCGCCAGCACATAGAAGGTGGTTTCGGTGCTGCCCTGGATGGTCGCGGCCACCAGCGCCGGGAAGCTGTCGACGCCATGGCTCTGCATGGTCTCGATCAGCATGGCCCGTGCCGCGCTGCCGGAGAACGGCTTGACCAGTGCGGTCGGCAGGGCGTCGACGAAGCGCGTGTCCAGGCCCAGCCACAGCACCAGCTGACGAATGCCGTCCAGGCCCAGCTCCAGCGCCCCGGAAGCGCGCAGTACGCCGACCGCGCAGAGCATGGCGACCAGATAGGGCAACAGGCTTTTGGCCACCTCGAAGCCTTCCTTGGCGCCCTCGACAAAGCTCTCGTAGACCTTGACCTTGCGCAGGCTGCCGATGATCAGGAACAGCATGATCAAGCCGAACAGCGTCAGATTGCCGAGGATCGACGACAATCCTGCCAGCGCGGTGGCGGTCAGGGTGTGCAGGAAGGCGATGAAGGCGGCCAGCAGCAGGGCGCCGGGAATCAGATAAGCCAACACCACCGGGTCCCACAGGCGCAGGCGCTGCATCACTGCGACCGAGAGCAGGCCGACCAGGGTCGAGGCGCTGGTGGCCAGCAGGATCGGCAGGAACACCAGGGTCGGGTCGGCGGCGCCTTGCTGGGCGCGGTACATGAAGATCGACACCGGCAGCAGGGTCAGCGACGAGGCGTTGAGCACCAGGAAGAGGATCTGGGCATTGCTGGCCGTAGTGTTGCTTGGGTTGAGCTCCTGCAGCGCGCGCATGGCCTTGAGGCCGATCGGCGTGGCGGCATTGTCCAGGCCCAGGCCGTTGGCGGCGAAGTTGAGGGTGATCAGGCCCAGGGCAGGGTGGCCGGGTGGCACCTCCGGCATCAGCCGGCTGAACAGCGGCCCCAGCACTTTTGCCAGCCAGTCGACGATGCCGGCTTTTTCGGCGATTTTCAGAAAGCCCAGCCACAGGGTCAGGGTGCCGAACAGCAGCACCATGACCTCCACCGACAGCTTGGCCATGGCGAACAGGCTCTCCACCATGGCGGCAAAGATATGGGCATTGCCCCCTACCAGCCATTGGCCCAGCGCCGATACCGCCGCCACCAGGAAAAAGCCGAGCCACAAGCCGTTGAGCATGGGATGTTCCCCTCGATTCGATGGCGGGCATGATACCGGGGTTGAAGGTGGGATGGCGAAAAGCTCAGGGGCTGCGCCCCGAGCTTCATAACGGCATCAATCCAGCCTTATTTCCCGTGATGCGGCAACGACGCCCAGTAGCGTTCGCCCTTGGCATCGTCGTACATGCCTTCCCAGCGCGAGATCACCAGCACCGCCAGGGCGTTGCCGATCACGTTCAGCGCGGTGCGAGCCATGTCCATGATGCGGTCGACCCCCGCGATGAAAGCCAGGCCCTCCAGCGGGATGCCGACGCTGCCCAGGGTGGCCAGCAGCACCACGAAGGACACCCCAGGCACCCCGGCGATGCCCTTGGAAGTCACCATCAGGGTCAGCACCAGCAGGATCTGCTGGCTCATCGGCATGTCGATGCCGTACAGCTGGGCAATGAACAAGGCAGCGATGCTCTGGTACAGGGTCGAGCCGTCGAGGTTGAACGAGTACCCGGTCGGCACCACAAAGCTGCTGATCGCCTTCGGCGCGCCATAGGCTTCCATCTTCTCGATGACCCGTGGCAATACGGTTTCCGAACTGGCCGTGGAATAGGCCAGCACCAGCTCGTCCTTGAAGATGCGGATCAGGCGGATCACCGAGAAACCGAACAGGCGCGCGATCAGGCCCAGCACCACCAGAGCGAAGAACAGGATCGCCACGTACACCAACACCACCAGTTTGGCCAATGGCAGCAGCGAGGCGAAGCCGAAGTTGGCGACGGTCACCGCGATCAGCGCGAACACACCGATCGGCGCGTAGTTCATGATCATGTGGGTGACCTTGAACATGGTCTCGGACACGCCCTGGAACACCTTGACCAGCGGCTCGCGGGTTTCGTCCGGCAGGCTCGACAAGCCCAGGCCGAAGAACACCGAGAAGAAGATGATCGGCAGCATGTCGCCACGCACAATGGCGGCGAAGATGTTCGAGGGAATCAGGTTGAGCAGGGTCGCCACCAGCGCGTGGTCGTGTTGCACCTCGGCCGTGGTCTTCTGGTACTGCGAGATGTCCACGGTGCCCAGGGTACTCATGTCGATACCCAGGCCCGGGTGTACCAGATTGGCCAGGCCCAGCCCGACGATGATCGCCAGGGTGGTCACGATTTCGAAGTAGAGGATGGTCTTGACGCCGATGCGCCCGAGCTTCTTCGCATCACCCACGCCGGCAATGCCCACGATCAACGACGAAATCACGATCGGGATGACGATCATCTTGATCAAGCGGATAAAGATGTCACCGGCCGGTTGCAGCACGTTGCTGATCCACCAGGCCTTTTCCGCGCTGAAATGGTTAAGCAGGGCGCCCAGCGCGATACCCAGTACCAGGCCGATGAGGATCTGCCACGCGAGGCTGAGTTTTGCCTTCTTCATATCATTACCTTGCATCAGAGAAACGAACCGAGCGCTGCAGGCAGGCAGGTGACCACTGCCGTCAGCGAAAAAAGGCGCAATCATTCCGATGCAACCGGCGCGAGTCTAATGCCGGAGATGACTACCCCATGCCGAATCGGCATAAGGAAAACTCTTAAGAAACCGTGACTTAGGCGAGCGCGCAGGAATATTCGGAAAAGCGAACAGGCAACAGGCCACCAGGACGGGCTGTGCAGAAGGGAAATAAAGCTTTGCTCAGGCTGGCGTTCGGCCCGCCGAACGAGGAGCAATGAGGGGATGGGTGAAGCATAAAAACGATGGGTGGTACTTTTTCAGCTCTTCGCAAGCCCGGCCAATTCAGGCTCACGGGCTTGCGTCGCAGCTTTTTCCTGACCTGGCCCTTGTCGGGAGCACTCCCTGTACTCCTAGGTCACTCCGATCAAACGGCGATCAGAACGTCCCGGCCCCCTGGTCATGCGCCTACCCTCCTCGGGCGGCGCAGTGAATAGAAGCTGACCCCGGTAAAAGGTTCCGCCTCCAGCAAAATCGGTTATTGCTTGCCTAGCTGTTCGGTCAGCAGCTGCTGCATCCCGGCATTCGGCTTGCCTAACCAGCGGTACTCGGTCTTGCGAGGCGAGGTGTCGGCGGGCAGGGCGGCTGGCACGTTGGCCAACAGTCCGTAAGCGTCTTCCTTGTCCCAGCTGAACGCCACGATCAAACGTTCGTGGTCGCACGCCTGCTGGCTTTCGCACAGCGGACCTACGAGGTACTTGTCGCCATGTTCTTCAACGGCCGTCATCTGTTGCGTAGATGTGCCGCTGAGGTTGATTACCCAGTCGGGCAATCGCTCTTCCCTGGTGACCACTTTCTTCCATGTCGTCAGGTATACCGGGTCAGTACTGAGCAACCCGTTGACCTGGGTCTGGCCATCATTGCCAGCTGCCAGCGCCAGGCCGCTGCCGGCGAACAGCCCGGCAACTACCAGCGCCCTGAAGGCTTGCGCCTTCGCTTTCACGGCTCGCATCTCAGGGTCGACCACGACGGCCCATGAAGAAGGAAACCACGAACAGCACCAGGAAGACGATGAAGAGAATCTTCGCGATACCTGCTGCGGTGCCTGCGATACCACCAAAGCCCAGGACGGCGGCGATGACGGCGATGATCAGGAATGTGACTGCCCAACTAAGCATGGTGATTCTCCTTCGTTTGATTAAGTGGCTGCTGCCTTACTGCCTTACTGCAAGTCGTCGTCCGAGGAAGCGGACCACGAAATTCTGTTGTTCGCCGCTGGTCTCAGAAGGTCCAGTGAGGCTGTGCCGGTTGGTCCTGCTCAGGCGCCGTACCTTCGACCTGTTGCAAGGTCGGGCGGGTGTCTGCCTGCGCCAAGGCCGGGCTGAAGTGCTGCTGCGTGTGCGTGCTATGAAACGCCACTGGCTCCGGGGTGTGGGCATCGACCCAACGCTGGTATTGCTGGCATACCAACAGGGTGACGATGACCGCCAGCATCACGAACAAACCCTTCTGGATATGCTGGGGGGTCACAGCGGCTGCTTGTACCAGGCCTTGACGATTCATTCTGCAACCCTCCCGTGCTATCTCGTTTGATCAATGCCGCTTTACAAGAGGGTTATTGCAGTGTGCATGCCACTTCTCAGGGTAAATTTAATTACTTATTTATCAACGAGTTACAAAGGCTAATCAACGCTCGTGGCGCGCATCCTGCACGATGGCCGTCGGCGCCTCGGGCGATTTGCACGATCAGTCGGCGCTCGGCTTGGCCACTTTCAGCAGGTCGGCGTCTATCCCGCGCACTCCACGGATGTTGCGGGCCATTTGTACCGCCATGTCTTTCTGGTCGGCGTTGGCCACATCGCCCGTGAGGCTGACGATGCCAGCCTTGGTGGCGACGTCGATGCTCAGGCCGTCGAGGTGGCGGTCGAGCACCAGGCTCGCCTTGACCTTGCTGGTGATCCAGGCGTCGCTGAGGCTGTCCTCGGTCTTGCGCGTGTCGACCTCCAGGCGAGTGGTATTGGAGTCCGGGGCGCCGAGGCTAATCAGGTTGTTCACCACATAGACGCCGTCGGTGTCCTTGGCCAGCTGCCCGGCCAGCTGTTTGGCGTCCACCGTCTGCGCGTGACCCTTGAGGGTGACCACGCCGGCGACGGTGTCCACGGAGATATCCAGGCCCTGGGTAATGCTGTTCCACAGCAGCTTGGACTTGATGGTGGCAGTGAGCGTGGCGTCTTCCAGCTTCTGGGCGATCGGCTGCCGGGCCGGGGCCTGCTCGGCGAGGGCCGGGTCGACCGTCAGACGGTTGTCGACTTTATTAATACCGGATGTGTCGAGGGCGATCTGTTCGGCCAATTGCCGATCCACTTCATTTTCCACCTTGCCTTCCAGCACGGCGGTGCCCTGGTTGACCTTGACCGAGAGCGCGAAGGGGCTCAGGTGCTTGTTCAGGGCAAACGAGGTCCATATCGACCCTTCCTGGCGGGCCGCCGCCAGTTGCCCGGCAATGTCGCCGGAAGCCGCCTGGGCGGCGATGGGCGCAAGGCCGAGAAGGGCGAGGGTGGTGCCGGCCAGGGCTAGTTTGCGCAAGCGGGGCATGGCGTATCTCCTTGGGTGACCAGCCCAGTAGATTCGCATTGCGCCGCGCAGTGCCCGATGGCAGGAAATTTATCGCGCTCAATGGGTTAAAATTTTGTGTAAGCAGATATTTGAGCGGCGGCGTGTTGAATCAATCAGAATCAACCATGCAACTTGCCCGATCTTTGCTGGACTAACCAAGACATTTCACACTCGACCTTTATTTTGGGAGCGCAGGACACATGGAATCTGGCACGGAACATCAAGGCCGAATTCTCCTGGTGGACGATGAGTCCGCCATCCTCCGCACCTTCCGTTATTGCCTGGAAGACGAAGGCTATGCCGTGGCCACTGCCAGCAGCGCCGCCCAGGCCGATGCCCTGCTGCAACGCCAGGTGTTCGACCTGTGTTTCCTCGACCTGCGCCTGGGCGAAGACAACGGCCTGGACGTGCTGGCACAGATGCGCGTGCAGGCGCCGTGGATGCGCGTGGTCATCGTCACCGCGCACTCTGCGGTGGACACTGCCGTGGACGCCATCCAGGCCGGCGCTGCCGATTACCTGGTCAAGCCCTGCAGCCCGGACCAGTTGCGCCTGGCCACGGCCAAGCAGCTGGAAGTGCGCCAGCTGTCGGCGCGCCTGGAGGCCCTTGAAGGTGAAGTGCGCAAGCCCAAGGACGGTCTGGATTCGCACAGCCCGGCGATGAAGGTGGTGCTGGAAACCGCCCGCCAGGTGGCCACTACCGACGCCAACATTCTCATTCTTGGCGAGTCCGGCACCGGTAAAGGCGAACTGGCCCGGGCCATCCATGGCTGGAGCAAGCGCGCCAAGAAAGCCTGCGTGACCATCAACTGCCCGTCGCTCACCGCCGAGCTGATGGAGAGCGAGCTGTTCGGCCACAGCCGCGGCGCTTTTACTGGGGCCAGCGAAAGCACCCTGGGCCGAGTCAATCAGGCCGACGGCGGCACGCTGTTTCTCGACGAGATCGGCGACTTCCCGCTGACCCTGCAACCCAAGCTGCTGCGCTTCATCCAGGACAAGGAATACGAGCGGGTCGGCGACCCGGTGACCCGCCGCGCCGACGTGCGCATCCTCGCGGCCACCAACCTCAACCTCGAGGACATGGTTCGTGAAGGGCGCTTTCGCGAGGACCTGCTGTATCGCCTGAATGTCATCACCCTGCACCTGCCGCCCCTGCGCGAGCGCAGCGAAGACATCCTGACCCTGGCCGACCGCTTCCTCGCGCGCTTCGTCAAGGAATACGCGCGGCCGGCCCGCGGCTTCAGCGAAGAAGCCCGCGCCGCGCTGCTGAACTATCGCTGGCCGGGCAACATCCGCGAGCTGCGCAACGTGGTGGAGCGGGCGAGCATCATCTGCGCCCAGGAGCGGGTCGAGGTCAGCCATCTGGGCATGGCCGAACAGCCGGTCAACAATGCCCCGCGTATCGGCGCCGCACTGAGCCTCGACGAGCTGGAGAAGGCCCACATCGGCGCGGTGCTGGCCACCAGCGAGACCCTTGACCAGGCCGCCAGGACCCTGGGCATCGACGCCTCCACGCTGTATCGCAAACGCAAACAGTACAACCTGTGAAGCTGGCGATGAAGCTGCGAACAAGGCTGTTCCTCAGCATCTCGGCGCTGATCACCGTAGCGTTGCTGGGGTTGTTGCTGGGGCTGGTCAGTGTCATGCAGATGGCCAGCAGCCAGGAAAGCCTGGTGCGCGATAATTTCATCACCCTGGACCTGGGCCTCAAGCTGCGCCAGAACCTGGGCGATCAGCTGATCATGATGCTCGACACTTCCACTGACCCACTGCGCCTGCAGGCTTCCCAGCAGCAGTTCCAGCAATGGGTCGAGGAGGGCATCCGGCATGAGCAGGAACACCACGCGCACTACGGCTTCATCAGCACCGCCAGCGATTACCAGCAATTTCTCGAGGCCTACCGCCAGACCGCCAGCCAGAAGCTCAGCCTGAGCGACAACAGCCGCCTGAGCCAGGCGTTCAACACCTTGCGCAATGGCCTGCTGGAGTCCTACAGGCAGGCGCTCGACAGCATCAACGCCAGCGAGGCCCATGCCCACGAGCACGCCGTGACGGTGTCCAGCCTGCTGGGGCTGGTGGGCCTGGCGGTGCTGTTCATCGGCTTCGTCACCGCCCACGGTATCGCCCGGCGCTTCGGCGAGCCGATCGAGGCACTGGCCCAGGCCGCCGACAGCATCATTCGCGGCGACTTCGAGGTGAAGCTGCCGGAGTCGCCGGCCGCCGAGCTCAATCAGCTGTCCGATCGCTTTGGCACCATGGCCGAAGCCTTGCGCCGGCACCGGGCGACCAACGTCGACGAGCTGCTGGCCGGCCAGCAACGCCTGCAGGCCGTGCTCGACAGCATCGACGACGGCCTGCTGATGATCGACCGCCAGGGCCGCCTGGAGCACTTGAATCCGGTGGCTCAGCGCCAGCTGGGCTGGGAGGACGATCGGCTTGGCATCGGCCTGGGCCAGGCGTTGCAACAGCCGGAGCTGGACGAGCAGCTCAACCTGATCCTTCGCGGCGGCAGCCTGGACCGCGCCCTGGAAGACTTGAGCTTCGACATCGAGGGCGAGGCGCGGCTGCTGTCCTATAGCCTGACCCCGGTCAGCCACACCGAGGGCCACATCCTGGGCGCGGTGATGGTGCTGCACGATGTCACCGAGCAACGCGCCTTCGAGCGGGTGCGCAGCGAATTCGTCCTGCGCGCCTCCCATGAGCTGCGCACCCCGGTGACCGGCATGCACATGGCCTTCGGCCTGTTTCGCGAGCGCGCGCATTTCGCCGCCGAGTCACGTGAGGCCGACCTGCTCGATACGGTCAACGAAGAGATGCAGCGGCTGATGCAGCTGATCAACGACTTGCTCAACTTCTCCCGCTACCAGAACGGTCTGCAGAAGCTGACCCTGAGCTATTGCGGCATCGACGAGCTGCTGGAGCGGGCCTCGGCGCGCTTCATCGACCTGGCGCGTGGCCGGCGTATCGAGCTGTCCATCGACCTGCAGGAGCAGCTGCCGCGCCTGCACGCCGACTCCGCGCAGCTGGACCGGGTGCTCGACAACCTGCTCGACAACGCCCTGCGGCACACGCCGGAAGGCGGCCATATCCGCCTGCAGGCCCGCCGCCATGCCGATCGGGTGATCATCAGCGTCGAAGACAACGGCGAAGGGATTGCCTATGGCCAGCAGGGGCGCATCTTCGAACCCTTCGTTCAGGTAGGGCGCAAGAAAGGTGGCGCCGGGCTGGGCCTGGCGCTGTGCAAGGAGATCGTGCAGCTGCACGGCGGGCGCATGGGCGTGTACTCGCGCCCGGGCCAGGGTACGCAGTTCTATATGACCTTGCCGGTCTGACGGTCCGGGAAGCAGACCGAGTCTTCCCTCGCTGATGGTGCTCGTCACCTGTGCCGGCTCCTGCGGCGGTCTTCAATCATCTCCCCGACGCCCGGCGATGCGCCGGCCGCCGGTGATCAGCTCGCTGAAATGCAGGGCATCCAGCGCCCTGGCGAACAGCCAGCCCTGACCGAATGCAACGCCTTCACTGGCCAGCAGGTCGGCCTGGGTCTCCAGCTCGACGCCCTCGGCAATCACCCGCAGGTGCAGGGCATGGGCCATGCGGATGATATGCGGCGCCACCCCACTGCTGGCGGCGTCATGGCCGAGCGCATCGATGAAGGCCTTGTCGATTTTCAGGCAGTCCACCGGCAAGGTCTGCAGGTAGGCCAGGCTGGAGTAGCCGGTGCCGAAGTCGTCGATGAGGATGCGGTGGCCAACGTTGCGCAACGCCTGCAAGGTCTCCCGGGCCACGCTGACATCCACCAGCCCGCGCTCGGTGACCTCGAAGGCGATCTGGCTGGCGGCCACGCGATGCTCCAGCAGCAGGCGCCCGACCACTCGGCCGATGCGCGGCCGGGTCACGTCGCAGGCGGCCAGATTGACTGAAATGTACAGCTGCGGGTTGGCCCGCAGCAGCGGCCCGAGCTGGTCGAGCAGGCGCGTCAGGACGAAATCGGTGATCGACTCGATCTGCCCGGTGTTCTCCGCCAGCGGTATGAACAGGTCCGGGCTGGTCAGGCTGCCGTCCGGCCGGCGCCAGCGCACCAAGGCTTCGGCACCCACGCACAGGCGGCTGCGCAGGTTGAAGATCGGCTGATACAGCACCAGCAGTTCGTTGCGCCGTATGGCGCCTTGCAATTCGCCCTCCAGCGAGCGCCGCCGGCGGACCTGCATCAGGGTCATCCAGCCGATCATCAGCGCCAGCACCAGGCTGATCGGCAGCAGCAGCCACAGGGCGGTCCTGACCTGGGGCAGCAGTGGCGGGCGCGGCATGATCATCGCCAGCTGGTAGTCGGCGAAGTGGGTGTTCATCAGGTACAGCTGGCGGTCGCCCTGGTCGATCAGGCCGCTGCGCGGCTTTTGCAGCCAGTCGGCCGTCGGCGGCCAGGGCTGCGCCGGGCCGAGGATCGGCACCGCCTGGCGGCCGTCGTTGACCAGCACCAGCAGGCTGGCGCCGGGCGGCAGGTCGGCGACGTCGGCCAGGTGCCCGCGCGAGGTGGTCACGCGAAACGGCCCGCGGCCCATCATCAACGCGGCCAGGTTGTCGTCGGTTTCGTTGGCGGTGTTGAGCCAGTAGCCGTAGGTCGTACCCATCAGGTCCGGGGCGCGGTGAAAGTCCGGCAGGGCGTGCCCGGGCCGGTTCGAGCAGCGCTGTTGGCCGTCGTCGAAGGCGGTTTCGAAGATGAAGCGATGGTCGGTACCCACCCGCTGCAACAAACTCAGCATGCCCGGGCTGCAATCGCGCAGCGCTTGCGACTCCAGCTCGCGCATGCCCTGGCGCAGTTGCCCGAACACCTGTTCCAGGCGCAGCAGGAAACGCTCGCCGCTGGCGTTCATCTGCGCGCTTTCGGCGGCCCGGCTCTGATGCAGAATCAGGCCCAGGCTCGCCGCGATCAGCAGCGCGCCGCTGAGCAGGGTAGCCAGCGCGGCGAGAACCCAGGGGCGATGGGTGATCGGGCGTAATTGCAACAGCGTGGGGATCATCAACCACAATCCGTCGGCACCCACCAAGGGTCGAACCGAAGGTATAGCAACGCTTGGCCGGTTTTGCCCGACAGGCCGCGCAACGGCGCGTTCACCGCCGCCGGTGGGCAGCTACCGGGTCAAAGCAGCTTCTCCAGCCCCACCGTCTTGCTCACCCAGGCGTTCAGCCGTCGCCACCAGTCGCCGGGTTCGCGGGTCAGGGTGTGCAGTTGGCCATTGTCCTCGGTGACCCAGGCCAGTCGCTCGCCTTGCAGTTGCACCTGATAGCTCAGCGCCGGCGACATGCCTTGCAGGGCCAGGTCGCGTAGGCGTTCGGCCAGCTCCGGGCTGTCCACCAGCACGCCGACCTCGGTGTTCCACAGCACCGAGCGCGGGTCGAAGTTGAACGAGCCGATGAAGCTGCGCTGGCGGTCGAAGATCATCGCCTTGCTGTGCAGGCTCGAATCCGACCCGGCGCGAAAGCGCCGCGCGGCCTTCGGGTCATCCCAGGGCTGGCGGCGCAGCTCGTAGAGCTTGACCCCGTGCTCGAGCAGCGCCTTGCGGTAGGGTGCGTAGCCGCCGTGCACCAACGGCACGTCGGTGGCCTCCAGGGCGTTGGTCAGCAGGCTTACCGAGACCCCGGCGTCGGCCCGCCCGGTGAGATACAGCAGGCCCTCGTTGCGTGGCACGAAATACGCCGACACCAGCATCAGCTCTTGATGTACATCGAGCAGCTGCGGGGCCAGTTGCGTGGTCAGCAGCAGGCGCGGGTCAGGCTCGCCGTCGGAGAGGATCTTGCTCGGCGCGTCCCACAGCGCCTCGCCCCAGGCCCAGATCAGCTCGTTGCGCCACTGCGCCATGTGCGGTTGGGTCTGGTAACGCATCAGCCGTTCATGCAGCTCGGGGCGCTCGCGGCGCGACTGGGCCAGCGACTGCTCCAGCTTGCGCCGGGTTTTCGCCAGGTCGCGGGCGCTGCGCTCGACCAGCAGGAACTCGCCGATCGGCCGGCTCATGGTGCTGTTCCAGTACTCGTCGAAGCTCTGCCCCAGCTGCGCGGCCACCGGGCCGACGCCGAGCAGGTCGATATCGGTGAAGTTGAGGTTGGGCTCGGCGTTGAAGTACTCGTCGCCCAGGTTGCGCCCGCCGACGATGGCCACGCTGTCGTCGGCCAGCCACAGCTTGTTGTGCATGCGCCGGTGCTGCTGGGCCAGGTTGAACAGCCGGCCGAGGTTGCGCGTCAGGCCGGTGCCGCGGCCCAGGTGCAGCGGGTTGAACAGGCGCACCTGAATGTTGGGGTGGGCGGCGAGGGTGGCGATGATGTTTTCCAGGCCGTCGCTGGTCAGGTCGTCGAGCAGGATGCGCACGCGCACGCCGCGGTCGGCGGCCTTGAGCAATTCATCGACCAGCGCGCGGGTGCTGACCCCGTCGTGGACGATGTAGTACTGCAGGTCGAGGCTTTTCTGCGCGTTGCGAATCAGCTCGGCGCGGGCGCGAAAGGCCTCGCCGCTGTTGGGCAGCAGGCGAAAGCCGGAACGGCCGCCGTGGCTGTCGACCTGGGCCTGCAGCGAGCGGCCGAACGGCGAGTCGGCGGCCGGGATGGCGACGCTGGGCTGGCGCGGACCGTTGACGCTGGCGCAGCCACCCAGCGTCAAGGCTGCAGACAGCATCAAGCAATACCACCAGCACAGCCGGGCGTTCACCACAGACCTCATCCTTTCACCAGTTCCCCTGCAACCTGTGCGGCCGCCCGGACGAAAGGTTACTCGATGCCGCGTTGCATTTCTGCAAGCAGGCGTGTGGCGGTTTCGCCAACCCTGCGCACGGCCTGCTCGATGCTGGCGTCGGGCTTGCTGGCGAAATTCATGCGCAGGCAGTTGCGGTACTTGCCCGACGCCGAAAAGATGCTGCCCACGGCCACCTGCACCTGCTGCTCGAGCAGCGCGCGGTTCAGGCGCAGGGTATCGAAGCCCTCGGGCAATTCTATCCACAGCATGAAGCCGCCCTGGGGCCGGCTGGCGCGGGTGCCGGCAGGGAAGTAGCGCATCACCCAATCGGTCATCAGGTCGCGGCTTCGCTGGTACTGGGCGCGCATGCGCCGCACGTGCGGCTCGTAGTGGCCGTCCTTGATGAAGTCGGCGATGGCCAGCTGCGGCTGGGTGGCGGTGCAGCCGGTGCTGATGTATTTCATGTGCAGCACCCGCTCCAGGTAACGCCCAGGCGCCACCCAGCCAATGCGCAGGCCGGGGGCCAGGGTCTTGGAAAACGAGCTGCACAGCAGCACGCGGCCGTCCTCGTCGAACGACTTGATGGTGCGCGGTCGTGGGTAGCTGAAAGCCAGTTCGCCGTAGACATCGTCCTCGATGATGGCCACGTCATAGCGCTGCGCCAGGGTCAGCAAGGCACGCTTGCGCGATTCGGGCATGACATAGCCCAGCGGGTTGTTGCAGCTGGGAGTCAGCTGAATGGCTTTGACCGGCCACTGTTCCAGCGCCAGCTCCAGGGCTTCCAGGCTGATGCCGGTGATAGGGTCGGTGGGGATTTCCAGGGCCTTCATGCCCAGGCCCTTGAGCGTCTGCATGGCGCCGAAGAAGCTTGGCGAGTCCACCGCGACGATGTCCCCCGGCTCGCACACCGCGCGGATGCTGCTCGACAGCGCTTCGTGGCACCCGGTGGTGATCACCAGGTCGGCGGCGCCCAGGTTGCAGCCGGAGTCGAGCAGCAGGCGGGCGATCTGCTCGCGCAGGCCCAGGGTGCCCTGCACCGTGTCGTAGTACAGGCCGGGCATGTCCTCATGGCGGCTAAGCCGCGCCATGCTGCGCAGCAGCGGCTTGAGCGTCGGCGCCTCGATGTCCGGCATGCCGCGGCCCAGTTGCACCACGTCCTTGCGTGGAATGCTGCGGATCAGCTCGATCACCTGGTCCCACTGCGAGATATCCACAGGGCGCTGCGCGGGCCGGCCGACCGCCGGCAGTGCCGGCAGGTCACGCAGGGTCGGCACGAAATAGCCGGACTTGGGCCGCGGCGCCGCCAGGCCGTTGTCTTCCAGCAGGCGATAGGCCTGCTGCACCGTGCTCAGGCTGACGCCGTGTTCCACGCTCAGCGCCCGGACCGAAGGCAGACGATCACCAGGACGGTAGAAACCCTGTTCGATGCGCGAGCCGAGCAGCTCGGCGAGGTTGACGTACAAGGTCATGGCGTACGCTCCGATGGGCGTTGAAAGCAATACAGATCAGCCGAAAAATCGCCATTCAGGCCTTTCATTGGCAAATCTGTATGAAAAAAATAGCCGGTCTTTGAATCTGTAACGGAATGCAACTTAAGCACATGATTCGTTCAGGGACAATCCACTGAGGGAATCAAAGATGAACGGCTTGAGTGATGTACGCCTGGCACTGCATGGTCAAGAACTGCAAGCGCTGAACGCCGCGCCCAAGGTGCGCAAGACCGGCGCCGCGGCACACTTCAGTCGGTGGCAGCTGCTGTGGCTGCGCTACCGCACGCGGCGCCAGCTGTTGCGCCTGGACAGCGATCAGTTGCGCGACATCGGCTTGAGCCAGGTGGATGCGCTGCAGGAGGGGATGAAGCCGTTCTGGCGGGAGTGAAGACCCAAAGCTCGGGGCTGCGCCCCTCCCACATTGGACGTGGGAGGGGCGCAGCCCCGAGTTTTTTTCAGCAGATCAAACCAACTCTTTCAACCGATGCCACAACATCCCCAACGCCAGCAGTGGCGAGCGCAGATGCTCGCCGCCCGGGAAAGTGCGGTGCGGCACCTTGGCGAACAGCTCGAAGCCGCCGCCGGCCTGGCCACTGATGGCCTCGCCTAGCAGTTTGCCGGCCAGGTGGGTGGCGTTCAGGCCGTGGCCCGAATAGGCCTGGGCGTAGAACACGTTGGGGTGCTCGGCGAGGCGGCCGATCTGCGGCAGGCGGTTGGCGCCGATGCCGATCATGCCGCCCCACTGGTAGTCGATGCGCGCGTCGGCCAGTTGCGGGAACACCTTGAGCATCTTTGGCCGCATGTAGGCGGCGATATCCGCCGGGTCGCGGCCCGAGTAATGGCAGGCGCCGCCGAACAGCAGGCGGCGGTCGGCCGACAGGCGGAAATAGTCCAGGGCGACCCGTTGGTCGCAGACTGCCATGTTCTGCGGCAGCAACTCGTTGACCATCGCCTTGCTCAGCGGCTCGGTGGCGATGATGTAGCTGCCGGCGGGCAGCACCTTGCCTGACAACTCGGGATTGAGGTTGTTGATGTGGGCGTTGCAGCCCAGCACCAGGTGGGCAGCCTTGACGCAGCCCTGAGCGGTATGCACCCGCACCTCGGGCCCGTACTCGATGCGGGTCACCGCCGAATGCTCGTGCAGGCGTACGCCCAGCTCGGCGGCCACCCGCGCCTCGCCCAGCGCCAGATTGAGCGGGTGCAGGTGGCCCGAGCCCATATCGATGAGGCCGCCGGCATAGTTGTCCGAACCGACCACGCTGCGCATCAGCACGGGCTGCACCAGGCGCAGCTCATGTTTGTAGCCAAGCTTGCGCAGCCCTTCGGCCTCGCGCTTGAGATCTTCGAAACCGGCGGGCTTGTTGGCCAGGTCGCAGTAGCCCCAGCGCAGGTCGCAGTCGATGGCATGCCGCTCGATACGCTGGCGCACGATGTCGACGGCTTCGAAGCCCATCAACTTCATCTGCTGCACGCCTTCCTTGCCGATATGCCGGGTGAACTGCTCCAGGCCGTGACCGACGCCACGGATCAGCTGCCCGCCATTGCGTCCGCTGGCGCCCCAGCCAATGGTGCGGGCTTCGAGCAACACCACGCTGAGGCCGCGCTGGGCCAACTCGATCGCGGTATTGAGCCCGGAAAACCCACCGCCCACCACGCAGACGTCGGCGCGGGTTTCCCCTTGCAGCGGCAGGTGCGGCGAATGCAGGACGCAGCTGGCTGCGTAATAGGAGCGAGCGTCGGGACTGCTGCGGGGTAACTCGACCTGGGCGTTCATCGCGTCCTGACCTGTAGTGTCTGGTTTCAATTTACCGAGCATAAGCCAGGCTTCCTTCATGGGGCGCTTGGCGCCAGAATGCATCTCGGTATCGCGGGTAACCCACATGAGCTGCAATCGTCACAAAATCTATTTCCTGCGTGAGCAGATCCCTTCGTTCGACTGTGTGCCGGGCTGTCACGACTGCTGCGGGCCGGTGACCACCTCCGCCGAGGAGATGGCCCGCCTGCCGCGCAAGACCGCCGCCGAACAGGACGCCGCGCTGGCCGAGCTCAATTGCGTCCATCTCGGCCCGCAGGGCTGCACGGTATACGAAGAGCGCCCGTTGATCTGCCGCCTGTTTGGTACCACCCCGCGCCTGCCGTGCCCGAATGGCCGGCGGCCGGCGCAGATGATCGATCCGCAGGTCGAAACCCAGATTCACAAGCTGATCGCCAGTACCCGTCAGGTGCTGGTCTGACCCCGTCACGCAAGGTCTCTAATCCGGTATCGGCAGGTTGAGGCTTTCCTTTACCTCTTCCATCACGATGTAGCTTTTCGACTCGCGCACATGGGGCAGCTTCAACAGAATGTCGCCCAGCAGCTTGCGGTACGAGGCCATTTCCGAGATGCGCGCCTTCACCAGATAATCGAAATGCCCTGAAACAAGATGACACTCCAGTACGTGGGGTAGTTTCAGCACCGCCCGGCGGAATTCCTCGAAAGTGTCGCCGGATTTGTAGTCCAGGCTGATCTCGACGAAGACCAGCAGGCTACCCTTCAGGTGCTGCGGGTTGAGGCGGGCGTTGTAGCCCATGATGATGCCTTCGCGTTCCAGGCGCCGGACCCGCTCGGTGCAGGGGGTGGTCGAGAGGCCGACCTTCTCGCCCAGTTCAGTGAACGAGATGCGCCCGTCGGCCTGCAGGATGCGCAGGATGCTGCGATCGATCTTGTCGAGTTCGCGCTTGCTCTGATGCTGGGTACGCACAGGCGATGCCCCTCCATAAAAGGCGATTTTGCCGAGAATTCTCGCCAAATATAGCCATGCATACAGTGAAAAGCACTGCCTCTTCTTCAATACACTGCCCACATTCTGTGTTTGCACACTTAAGGTCAGCGGATATCCGCGTCGAGGGTTGAATATGCGAGTTCTGGTGCTTGGCAGCGGCGTGATCGGCACCGCCACGGCCTATTATCTGGCCCGTCAGGGTTGCGAGGTGGTAGTGGTCGACCGTCAGCCGGCCGTGGCCATGGAAACCAGCTTCGCCAACGCCGGCCAGGTCTCGCCAGGCTATGCCTCGCCCTGGGCTGCCCCGGGCGTGCCGCTCAAGGCGATCAAATGGCTGCTCGAGCGCCACGCGCCATTGGCTATCAAAGCCACCGGCGACGTTGACCAATACCTGTGGATGGCGCAGATGCTGCGCAATTGCACCGCCAGCCGCTACGCGGTGAACAAGGAGCGCATGGTGCGCCTGTCCGAGTACAGCCGCGACTGCCTCGACGAACTGCGCGCCGAAACCGGTATCGCCTACGAGGGCCGCACCCTGGGTACCACCCAGCTGTTCCGCACCCAGGCGCAGCTCGACAACGCCGCCAAGGACATCGCCGTGCTCGAACAGTCGGGCGTGCCGTTCGAGCTGCTTGACCGCGCCGGCATTGCCCGCGTCGAGCCGGCGCTGGCCCAGGTCACCGACATTCTTGCCGGTGCCCTGCGCCTGCCCAACGACCAGACCGGCGACTGCCAGATATTCACCACCCGCCTGGCGCAGATGGCCGTGCAGCTGGGGGTGGAGTTTCGCTTCGGCCAGGCCATCGAGCGCCTGGATTTCGCCGGCGACCGCATCAACGGCGTGTGGATCGACGGCAAGCTCGAAACGGCTGACCGTTATGTGCTGGCGTTGGGCAGCTACTCGCCGCAGATGCTCAAGCCGCTGGGCATCAAGGCGCCGGTGTACCCGCTCAAGGGCTACTCGCTGACCGTGCCGATCAGCAACCCGGCGATGGCACCGACCTCGACGATTCTCGATGAAACCTACAAGGTCGCCATCACCCGTTTCGACCAGCGCATCCGAGTCGGCGGCATGGCGGAAATCGCCGGGTTCGACCTGAGCCTGAACCCGCGTCGCCGCGAGACCCTGGAAATGATCGTCAACGATCTTTATCCACAGGGCGGCGACCTGGCCCAGGCCAGCTTCTGGACCGGCCTGCGCCCGACCACTCCGGACGGCACCCCGATCGTTGGCGCCACCCGCTTCGCCAATCTGTTCCTCAATACTGGCCACGGCACCCTGGGCTGGACCATGGCCTGCGGCTCGGGGCGCTTGCTTGCCGACCTGATGGCGCGTAAAAAGCCGCAGATCAGCGCCGAGGGCCTGGATATTTCCCGCTACGGCAACGCCCAGGCGAGTGCCCGGCACGGCAGCCCGGCGCCCGCGCACTCGTAACCGCGCTGACAGCTCGCTCACCCTCACTTCTTGTCCGGAAACCCGTGTCATGCGTCCTGCCCGTGCCCTGATCGACCTGCAAGCGCTGCGTCATAACTACCGCCTGGCCCGTGAACTGAGCGGCGCCCGCGCGCTCGCCGTGCTCAAGGCCGATGCCTACGGGCATGGCGCGGTACGCTGCGCCCAGGCGTTGCAGGCCGAAGCCGATGGTTTCGCCGTGGCCTGCATCGAGGAGGCCCTGGAGCTGCGTGCCGCCGGAGTCCGCGCGCCCATCCTGTTGCTCGAAGGCTTCTTCGAGGCCGACGAGCTGGCGCTGATCGTCGAGCATGACCTCTGGTGTGCGGTGCATTCGCTGTGGCAGATCGAGGCCATCGAACGCACGGCCGTGGGCAAGCCGTTGAACCTGTGGCTCAAGCTCGACTCCGGCATGCATCGGGTGGGCTTGCAGCCGCATGATTACCGACCGGCCTACCAGCGCCTGCAGGCCAGCGGGAAGGTCGGCCGGATCGTCCTGATGAGCCATTTCGCCCGTGCCGACGAGCTGGACTGTTCTGCCAGTACCGATCAGGTGGCCGTGTTCCAGTCGGCCCGACAAGGTCTCGAGGGCGAGGTCAGCCTGCGCAACTCACCGGCCGTGCTTGGCTGGCCGCAGGTGCCCAGCGACTGGGTACGCCCGGGCATCATGCTGTATGGCGCCACCCCCTTCGAAGAATCACAGGCTCAGGCCGCCTTGTTACAGCCGGTAATGACCCTGGAGTCCAAGGTCATCTGCGTGCAGGAACTGGCCGCCGGCGAGCCCGTGGGTTATGGCGCCAGGTTCGTGACCCAGCGGCCCAGCCGCATCGGTGTGGTCGCCATGGGCTATGCCGACGGCTATCCGCGCCTGGCGCCCACCGGCACCCCGGTGCTGGTGGCAGGGCAGCGCAGCCAGCTGCTGGGCCGGGTGTCGATGGACATGCTGTGCATCGACCTGACCGACGTGCCCCAGGCCGGGGTCGGCAGCCCGGTGGAGCTGTGGGGCAAGCACATTCTGGCCAGCGACGTGGCCCAGGCGGCAGGCACCATCCCGTACCAGATCTTCTGCAACCTGCGCCGGGTGCCCTTGATCTATTCCTGAGCCTGAGCTTGCGACTGAAATTGTCGCTTGTTGTAAATATCGAACACTGTTGCCATGATAAACCTTCGATTCACATTCACTTGAATGCCCGGAGGACTCCATCATTGGACGTCGGTGACCGACTGCAAGCCATTCGCAAACTCAAGGGTTTGTCCCAGCGTGAGCTCGCCAAACGCGCGGGCGTTACCAACAGCACCATCTCGATGATCGAGAAAAACAGCGTGAGCCCCTCGATCAGCTCATTGCGCAAGGTGCTGGGCGGCATTCCAATGTCCATGGTGGAATTCTTTTCCGAAGAATTGCAGCCGGAAAACCCCACGCAGATCGTCTACAAGGCCCACGAGCTGATCGACATCTCCGACGGCGCGGTGACCATGAAGCTGGTCGGCAAGGCGCACCCGAGCCGGGCCATCGCCTTTCTCAACGAGATCTACCCGCCGGGCGCTGACACCGGCGAGGAGATGCTCACCCACGAAGGTGAGGAAACCGGCATTCTGGTCGAGGGCAAGCTGGAGCTGGTGGTGGGGCTTGAAACCTTCGTCCTCGAAGCCGGCGACAGCTACTACTTCGAGAGCTCCAAGCCGCATCGCTTTCGCAATCCGTTCGAAGCCCCGGCCCGGCTGATCAGTGCGGCCACTCCGGCGAACTTCTAGGCCCGGTGCTCAGGCCGGCGTGCGCGCGCCGTTGTAGGTCAGCACCGCATAGGCCTTGCCTTCGAGCTCGAACGAGGCGCGCTCCTGCATGCCCATGCGCTGGTGGGCACGCAGGGAGCGCTTGTTGTCCCGGGCAATGAAGAGCACCCCCTCGCGGCCTTTCATGGTCAGCGCCAGGCGGTTGAGCAGCAGCTCGAAGATGCCCTGGCCGCGGTACGCCTCGGCCACGCATACCGGGCCGTAGATGTAGCTGCCCGGCTTGGCCGGCCATACTTGCAGGGCGGCCAGCACCGGTGGCGCCGCCGCCGCTCCCGGGTGATCGGTGAACAGCACCCCGGCCAGGTTGTCGCCTTCGAAGGCCAGCACCACGCAGGCGTCGCTGGCAATCCAGGCGCGTACCACTGCCAGGGACCAGTCGCCGTAGAGCGCGCCACCCTTGGCCGCCGCATTGGCGAGCAGCAGGGTGGAAATGGCTTGGGCGTCGGTGGCGATGGCGAGGCGGGTCGTGAGCTTCATGGTGGCTTCCTGATACGGCATTGTTGCGCAGAAAATGGCGAGTAGGGCGCCAGTTTCCTGCGCAAGCGCTACCCTGCCTAGCTGTAGAAACCTGCTGAAATAATATCGCCATGAGGAGTGAATCCGGGGCAGCAAGGTCCTACTTTCACTGCACAGCTTTCAGGATGATCTCGATGCCGCAAACCTGCTCGATCGACCGCGCCGTTGAAGAGGTGCTGGCCCGCCTGCCTGCCCACATTCACCTGGGCATGCCACTGGGGCTGGGCAAGCCCAACCGCTTCGTCAATGCGCTATACGCCCGGATCAAGCAATTGCCCGAACGCCAGCTGACCCTCTACACCGCCCTGAGCCTGGGCCGCCCCGCCCTGGGCGATGGCCTGCACCGGCGCTTTCTCGAGCCCTTCGTGCAGCGAGTGTTCGGCGACACCCTGGAGCTCGATTACCTCGCCGACCTGCGCGCCGACAGCCTGCCCGCCAACGTGCGCGTGGAGCAGTTCTTCATGCAGCCCGGCAGCCTGCTGGGCAGTCACAGCGCGCAGCAGAGCTATGTCAGCAGCAACTACAGCCACGTCGCCCGCGACATCAACGCCAAGGGCCTGAACCTGGTGGCACAGCTGGTGGCTGCCGACCCGAGCCAGCCCGACCGGCTGAGCCTGAGCTGCAACCCCGACATCACCCTGGACCTGCTGCCGCTGCTGGCCGAACGCCGCGCCGCCGGCGAGACCATTCTCGTGCTCGGCCAGGTCCATACCGAGTTGCCCTATATGCCCGGCAGCAGCGAGGTGCCCCGCGAGGTGTTCGACCTGCTGCTCGACGAGCCGGAAACCACGCGGCTGTTCGCCACGCCGAACATGCCGGTCAGTGTCCAGGACCATTTCATCGGCCTGCACGCCAGCAGCCTGATCCGCGATGGTGGCACCCTGCAGATCGGCATCGGCTCGATGGGCGACGCCCTGAGCGCCGCCTTGCTGGCGCGTCAGGCCGACAACCCGGGCTATCGCGCGCTGCTCGAAGAAATGGACCTGCTGCCCTGGAAGGAACTGATCGCCCGCGAAGGCGGGGTCGAGCCGTTTGCCGCAGGCCTGTACGGGTGCAGCGAAATGCTGGTCAACGGCCTGCTGGTGCTGGCCGATGCCGGGGTGGTGCGGCGCAAGGTGTACCCGGACATCGGCCGCCAGGCTGCGGCCAATGCCGGCATCCTCGATGAAGCCGCCGAGGTGGATGGGGTGTGCATCCATGGCGGGTTCTTCCTCGGCCCGCAGAGCTTCTACCAGCGGCTCAACGAGATGCCGCTAGCGGCGCGCCGGGCCTTCGACATGTGCGCCATCAGCTACATCAACGAGCTGTATGGCGATGAAGCGCTCAAGCGTCTGCAACGTCGCGACGCCCGCTTCGTCAATACCGCGTTCACCGTCACCCTACTGGGCGCGGCGGTTTCCGATCAACTGCAAGACGGCCGAGTGCTCAGCGGCGTCGGCGGGCAGTACAACTTCGTGGCCCAGGGGCATGCGCTGCAGGGCGCGCGCTCGCTGTTGATCCTGCGCAGTTGGCGCGAGAGCGCCGGGGTGGTGACTTCCAACATCGTCTGGGACTACGGCCACTGCACCATCCCGCGCCATCTGCGCGACATTGTGGTGACCGAGTACGGCATCGCCGACCTGCGCGGCAAGACCGACGCCCAAGTCGTCGAAGCCTTGATCAACATCAGCGATTCGCGCTTTCAGCACGGTTTGATCGGCCAGGCGCAGGCGGCCGGCAAACTGCCGCGCGACTTCAAGCTCGACCCGCGCTTTGCCGACAACACGCCGCAGGTGCTGCAGGTAATCGCCGGGCGCCACCCGACCTTGTTCGTCGAGTACCCGCTGGGTTGCGATTTCAGCCTGGAGGAGCGTGATCTGTTGCGCGCGCTGAACTGGCTCAAGAGCAAGTTCAAGCTCAGCGAGCTGTTCGACCTGGGCAAGGCGGCGCTGGATGCGCCGTCGGCCGAGCTGTACCCGGCGCAGCTGCTGCGCATGGAGCTGGCCCAGCCGCAGGGGTTGCGCGAAGAGTTGTACCAGCGGCTGCTGCTGGCGGCGTTGCAGGCGACTCAACGGCATGAGCCTTCCCTGTAGGACCGGGCTTGTACGGAAAGGGCCTCGCAGCAACTGCCTTCCCGGGCAAGCTCGGTCCTACGGGATAGACGCCAAACGCTTCACTCGACGAACGTCACCTGCCCGCCTGCCAGCGATTTCACCCGAGCCAGCGACTCGACGTGATAGCCCTGGGCATCCAGCTCGGCGCGGCCGCCCTGGAAGGATTTTTCGATGACGATGCCCAGCCCGGCCACCGTTGCGCCGGCCTGCTTGATGATCGAGATCAGCGCCTGGGAGGCTTTGCCGTTGGCCAGGAAGTCGTCGATGATCAGCACCCGATCACTGCTGTTCAGGTGCCGCGGCGAAATGGCCACAGTGCTTTCGGTCTGCTTGGTGAACGAGTAGACGCTGGCGGTCAGCAGGTTCTCGGTCAGGGTCAGCGACTGGTGCTTGCGCGCGAAAATCACCGGCACGCCAAGCTTGAGGCCGGTCATCACCGCCGGGGCAATGCCGGAAGCTTCGATGGTGACGATCTTCGACACGCCGCAGTCGCCGAACAGGCGGGCGAACTCGTCGCCGATCTGCTGCATCAACACCGGGTCGATCTGGTGGTTGAGGAAGGCGTCGACCTTCAATACCTGTTCGGAAAGCACGATGCCTTCTTCGCGAATCTTCTTGTGCAGTGCTTCCACAGCGGTTCCTCGGTCTACGCATAAGCCCCGGCGCCTGGCCGGGGCATCTTGTTGAAATAGGGTAATGAATCAGCGCTTGAGCATGGCGCGGATGTCTGCCAGTGCCGTGTTGCCGCGTACCGCCTTGACCTCCACCGGGGTGTCGTCGTTGCCTTCCCAGGCCAGGTCGTCAGGCGGCAGTTCGTCGAGAAAGCGGCTGGGTGAGCAGTCGATGATCTCGCCGTACTGCTTGCGCTTGGCGGCAAAGGTGAAGGCCAGGGTCTGCCGCGCCCGGGTGATGCCGACGTAGGCCAGGCGCCGCTCTTCCTCGATGGTATCGGCCTCGATGCTGGAACGGTGAGGGAGGATCTCCTCCTCCATGCCCATGATGAACACGTAGGGAAATTCCAGGCCCTTGGAGGCATGCAGGGTCATCATCTGCACGCCTTCGGCGCCGTCCTCTTCTTCCTGCTGACGCTCGAGCATGTCACGCAGCACCAGTTTACCGATGGCTTCCTCGATGGTCATGTTGCCCTCTTCATCTTTTTCGAGGGTGTTCTTCAACGCGTCGATGAGAAACCAGACGTTGCCGATGCGATAGTCGGCGGCCTTGTCGCTGGAACTGTTGGTGCGAATCCAGTTTTCGTAGTCGATGTCGCTGACCATCTCGCGCAGCGACATGATCGGGTCGTCGCCAGCGACCTTCTCGCGGACCTTGTCCATCCAGCGCTTGAAGCGCTGCAGGCGGTCGGTGAAACGGCTGTCCAAGTGCTCGCCGAGGCCGATCTCGTCGGTGGCGGCGTACATCGATACCTTGCGCTCGGTGGCGTAGTTGCCAAGCTTCTCCAGGGTGGTGGAGCCGATCTCGCGGCGCGGCACGTTGATCACCCGCAGGAAGGCGTTGTCGTCGTCCGGATTCACCAGCAGGCGGAAGTAGGCCATCAGGTCTTTCACTTCCTGGCGGCCGAAGAAGCTGTTGCCGCCCGACAGGCGATAGGGCACCTGGTGGTGCTGCAGCTTGAGCTCCATCAGCTTGGCCTGGTAGTTGCCGCGGTAGAGGATGGCGAAATCGCTGTACGGGCGGTCGGTGCGCAGGTGCAGGGTGAGGATCTCGATGGCCACCCGCTCGGCCTCGGCGTCTTCGTTCTTGCAGCGGATCACGCGGATCTCGTCGCCGTGGCCCATCTCGCTCCACAGCTGCTTTTCGAAGGCATGGGGGTTGTTGGAGATCAGCACGTTGGCACAGCGCAGGATGCGGCTGGTGGAACGGTAGTTCTGCTCCAGCATCACCACTTTCAAGGAGGGATAGTCGTCCTTGAGCAGCATGAGGTTTTCCGGGCGCGCGCCACGCCAGGCGTAGATCGACTGGTCATCGTCGCCCACCACCGTGAATTGGCAACGCGTACCGATCAGCAGTTTCACCAGCAGGTACTGGCTGGCGTTGGTGTCCTGATATTCGTCCACCAACAGGTAACGCACGCGATTCTGCCATTTCTCGAGAATGTCGGGATGTTCCTGGAACAACTTCACCGGTTGCAGAATCAAATCGTCAAAGTCCACCGCGTTATACGCCTTGAGCGTGCGCTGGTAGTGGGTGTAGACGATGGCGGCGGTCTGTTCCTTGGGGTTGCGGGCATTTTCCAGCGCCTCGGGCGGCAGCACCAGGTCGTTCTTCCAGGCGCCGATCATGTTCTTGATTTCGTCTACGCCGTCGTCGCCGGAGTACTCCTTCTGCATGATGTCGGCCATCAGCGCCTTGACGTCGGTTTCGTCGAAGATCGAGAACCCCGGTTTGTAGCCCAGCCGCGTGTGTTCCTTGCGGATGATGTTCAGGCCCAGGTTGTGGAAGGTCGACACCGTCAGGCCGCGCCCCTCGCCGGCGCGCAGCAGGGTGCCGACACGCTCTTTCATCTCGCGCGCCGCCTTGTTGGTGAAGGTCATGGCGACGATGTACTGGGCGCGGATGCCGCAGTTCTGGATCAGGTGCGCGATCTTGCGGGTGATTACGCTGGTTTTGCCGGAGCCGGCACCGGCGAGCACCAAAAGAGGGCCGCCGACGTAGTTCACGGCTTCTTGCTGCCGGGGGTTGAGTCGGGACATGACGGAAACGGGATTCGCTGGCGAAAAGGTCGCGCATTTTAACAGGCTCGACGGATTCTGCCGCGACCGTCTGCCTGTCGGTGTGTGCTAGCAACAAGATTGCCGCTTTGCGCACTTTCGAGCAGGATGTACCACTCGTTTGCGTGTATGGTGCCGCACTCGAGTAAGATGCGATTGAAACTCATTACTCTTTAAAGGTTTCGACGGCCTGCACAAGTGGGCCGCCCTCCACGCAAAGATGCATCAAGGAGTTCTCGTGACCAAGCCTGCCGACCCCGTGCGTTTGCTGTTGCTGGCCCAGGAGCCGCAATGGGCGATGGCGGTGCGCGTGTGCCTGGCGGCCATGGGCAGCAAGCTGGAGCTGGTGGTGGAGAACAACTGGGAGGCCCTCAGCCAGCACCTGGACGACAGCCGCAACAGCCTGCTGTTGACTACGGCGGCGTTGCAGCCGAGCGCCGCCTTGTGCAGCCTGCCGATGGTCCTGCTGCTCGACCAGGAGCCCCAGGAGCCGCCGCTGGGAGTCAGCGACTGGCTGGTGCGCGACCACCTGAGTGCCGACAGCCTGCGCCGCTGCCTGCGCCATGTGCGCGAGCGCGGGGTGCTGGAAACCACCCTGCAGCGCCTGGCCGAGCAAGATCCACTGACCGGTATCGCCAACCGCCAAGGCTTCCAGGCCCTGCTGGCCGCCCGCCTCGACGAGCACGACGGGCGCGGCGTGGCGCTGGGCCACCTGGACCTCGACAACTTCCGTTACGCCAACGACGCCCTCGGCCACCAGGCCGGCGACCGCTTGATCCTGCAGGTGGTCGGGCGCCTCAAGGCGCAGCTGGAAAGCGCTGACCAGATCGCCCGGCTGGGCAGCGACGAATTTGCCTTGCTGATCGACACCCGTCGCGACCCGCTGCATGCCGAGGCCCTGGCCGAGCGCATCGTCGAAGCCATGGCCGAACCCTACTGGATCGACGGCGAGAGCCTGCTGCTGGGCTGCAGCCTGGGCATCGCCCATGCGCGCAGCCAGGCCGGCGCCGACCCGTTGATGTGGCACGCGCACATTGCCATGCAGCAGGCCAAGAGCATCCAGGGCTGCACCTTTCATGTGTTCAACGAGCGCCTGAACAGTGACGCGCGCAGCCTGGTCGACCTGGAAGGCGAACTGCGCCGGGCCCTGCGCCGCGACGAGCTGGAGCTGCATTACCAGCCGCGGCTCGACCTGCACGACGGCCACATCGTCGGCCTCGAAGCGCTGGTGCGCTGGCGCCATGCCGAGCGCGGCCTGCTGCCGCCCAGCGAGTTCGTGCCGCTGGCCGAGCAGAGCGGGCTGATCGTGCCGCTGGGCTACTGGGTGATCTCGCGGGCGCTGCGCGACATGCAGGCGCTGCGCGAGCTGGGCATCGACCCGCTGCACATGGCCATCAACCTGTCCTTTCGCCAGTTCCACGACAGCCAGTTGTTGCCGACCCTGAGCCGGTTGATCGCCGAGCGCGGCGTGGATGCGCGCTGGCTGGAGTTCGAGCTGACCGAAACGGCGGTGATGCGCCGCAACGAGCTGGTCAAGCAGACCATGGACGCCCTGGGCCACCTGGGGGTGCGGTTTTCCCTCGACGACTTCGGCACCGGTTTTTCCTCGTTCGTGCACCTGAACAACCTGCCGATCGCCTTGCTGAAGATCGACAAGAGCTTCGTCGCCGGCATGGAGGGCCGCGAGGAAAACCGCAAGCTGGTGCACGCCATGGTCAACCTGGCGCACAACCTGAGCCTGGAGGTGGTCGCCGAAGGGGTGGAAACCAACGCCCAGCTGGCCTTGCTGCGCAGCTACGGCTGCGACCAGATCCAGGGTTACCTCATCAGCAAGCCTTTGCCTTTCGCCGAGCTGGTGCTGCGCCTGCAGGGGGCATCGGGCCTGCAGGTGTTGCAAGCCTGAGCGCCTCGCGCCGCTGCATGCGCCGCACCCGCCATTCGAAGGCCAGGGTCAGGGTCACCGCCGCACAGGCCAGGCCCAGCGCCAGGCCCCACCAGACGCCTACCGCGCCCTGCTCGAAGCGAAACGCCAACAGCCAGGCGGTGGGCGCGCCGATCACCCAATAGCACACCAGCCCCACCACAAAGGTGGTGCGAGCATCCTTGAGGCCGCGAATGGCGCCCATGGCGATGGTCTGCACGCCGTCGAACAGCTCGAACCAGGCAGCCACCGCCAGCAGGCTGACGGCCAGCTGGATGACCGGAGCAAAGGCCGGGTCGCCGGCGTCCAGGAACAGCGTCACCAGCCGATGGGCGCCCAGCCAGAACAACGCGGCAAAGGCGAACATCGCCGCCCCGCCGAAAGCGATGCCGACCCGCCCGGCCAGGCGCGCCGCCAGCAGGTTGCCGGCGCCATAGTGCTTGCCGATGCGCATGGTCACCGCGTAGGACAGGCCGGCGGGCACCATG
The DNA here is from genome assembly GCF_034059295.1 of Pseudomonas sp. HR96. NCBI lineage: Bacteria > Pseudomonadati > Pseudomonadota > Gammaproteobacteria > Pseudomonadales > Pseudomonadaceae > Pseudomonas > Pseudomonas sp. HR96. The sequence continues at coordinate 4,827 of NZ_CP139141.1, read as the reverse complement.
AACGCCACCGAAACGATCTGCAGGGCGACCTGGTGCGCCGCCAGCTGGGTGCTGCCCATGGTGCCCATGCACAGCGCAGCGAACGCGAACAGGCCGACTTCCACGGCGTAGGTGCCACCTATCGGCAGGCCCAGCCGCCACAGCTCGCGCAAGGCGCTCAGCGAGGGGCGCAGCAGGCCGTGGCGGATCGGGTAGGCCGCGTAGGCACGGTGCCGGCCAATGTGCCAGGCCAGCCCCAGGGCCATGCCGTTGGCGACGATGGCGGTGACCAGGCCGATGCCTACCAGGCCCATCTTCGGCAGGCCGAACAGGCCCTCGATGAAGATATGGTTGAGCACGTAGTTCAGCGCCGTGCCGCACAGGCTGATGACCATGATCGGGCTGCTGCGGCCAATGGCGCTGCTGAAGCCGCGCAGGGCGAAGAAGCTCAGGTAGCCGGGCAACGCCAACGGCAGCAGGGCGAGGAACTGGCTGGCCGCCTGCACGTTGTCCGGGTGCTGGCCGAACAGCAGCAGTAGCGGTGAGAGGTTCCACAGCAACAGCGCGGCGGCCAGCGCCAGCATCCACGCCAGCCACAGCCCGGCCTGGGTCAGCCGCGCGGCGCCCTTGATGTCGCCGGCACCCTGGCGGATCGACACCAGAGTGCCGACCGCCGCCATCACGCCGATGCAGAAGATCGACACGAAGGAATAGCTGGCCGCGCCCAGGCCGCCGCCTGCCAGGGCCTGGGGGCTGAGCCGGGCCATCATCAGGGTGTCGGTCAGTACCATCAGCATGTGCGCCAGCTGCGAGGCGATCAGGGGCCCAGCCAGCCTGAGCAGGGCGCGAAGTTCGGTACGGGCGTTGGCGTGCATGGCAGTGGGCTCGATCCGCTGAGTCTGGAAGTCGATTGTCCGGGTTGCGCCGGGTGGGCACAAAAGGATAAAAACGATGCCTGGCATGAGTTTTAATCATGCAGGTGCTTGCTCAGGAGAGCCGCCATGTCCCGCCGTCTACCGCCCTTGTATGCCTTGCGCGCCTTCGAAGCCGCTGCGCGGCACAGCTCGTTCACCCGCGCGGCGCAGGAGTTGTCCATCACCCAGAGCGCCGTGAGCCGGCATATCCGTACCCTTGAGGAACACTTCGCCTGCCGGCTGTTCCAGCGCAACGGTCGCAACCTGCAGCTCACCGAGTCGGCGCGGACCCTGCTGCCGGGCGTGCGCGACGGCTTTGGTGCACTGGAGCGCGCCTGCGACACTTTGCGCAGCGAAGACGACATCCTGCGCATGAAGGCGCCTTCGACCCTGACCATGCGCTGGTTGCTCGCGCGCCTGAGCCGCTTTCGCCACTTGCAGGTGGGCAATGAAGTGCAGCTGACCAGCGCCTGGATGGACATCGACCATGTCGACTTCAACCATGAGCCATTTGATTGCGCGGTGTTGCTGGGCACCGGCAACTTTCCCCCCGACTGGCAGGTGACCCTGCTGTTTCCCGAATGGCTGGTGCCGGTGGGGTCGCCGGGCCTGAGCGACGATGCGCCCTGGACCGTGGCGCAGCTGGCCCGCGCCGAATTGCTCCACCCCACGCCCGACCGTCGCGACTGGCGCACCTGGCTGACCCGCATGCAGCTGCACGAGCAGGTCTCGCTGCGCGGCGGCCAGGCCTTCGACACCCTGGAGCTGGGCATGATCGCCGCAGCGCGCGGCTATGGCGTGGCGATCGGCGACCTGCTGATGGTCGCCGAAGACGTGGCCCAGGGGCGCCTGAGCCTGCCATGGCCGACGGCGGTGGCCAGTGGCGAGCACTATTACCTGGTGTGGCCCAAGACCCGGCCCGGAGGCGATCGGCTTCGGCGCCTGGGTGAGTTCCTGCAGGCCGAGGTGGCGGCGATGGTCATGCCCCAGGTGCAGATTCTGGCGTGAGAATGTGGGGCAGCGCGCAGCAACCGGTTTCAGGATCCTGTAACATCGCCGCCCTGAAACCTGCCCCCCGCTCAAGAATCCCCGCGTGCTGCCGAATTCCTATGCACAGGGATCCAAGAACGCCCGCTACCCATTCCGATCGTTACTATCTGCAAAGCGCGCCTGCGTAGCCGTTTGCCAGGAGACACCATGCCTCAGCCCCGAGCCCGGATAGCCACGCAACTGGCTATTGCCCTTGCTATCATCCTGGCCACCGTCACCGGCCTCAGTACCGTCTTTGCCCTGCACTCGCTGGACAAGGCCAACCTGACCACCCGCGAAGAGCACCTGCGCAGCGAAGCGCGGCTGCTGGCCGACCAGCTCAACACCTTCCACAGCAGCCTGCGCGACAGCACCCAGCGCCTGAGCGGGTTGTTCGAGCGGCGTTTTGCCGGTGGCCTCAGCGTTGCCGCCGACCAGCCTATCCAGGTCGGCAGCCTGCAGACGCCGACCCTGCGCCTGGGCGACGAAGTGCTCAACAACAACTTCGCCGAGGTCGACGACTTCCGCCAGATGACCGCTGGCGTCGCGACCCTGTTCGTGCGCAGCGGCAATGACTTCGCGCGCATCAGCACCTCGCTGACCAAGCAGGACGGCAGCCGCGCCATCGGCACCCTGCTCGACCACAACCACCCGGCCTACCAGCGCCTGCTCAGCGGGCAGAACTACGTGGGCCGCGCGGTGCTGTTCGACCGCTCCTACATGACCCAGTACACCCCGGTGACCGACAAGAACGGCCAGGTGATTGCCGTGCTGTTCGTCGGCTTCGACTACACCGACGCGCAGAACACCCAGTTCGACAACCTCAAGCGCTTTCGCATCGGCCAGACCGGCTCGCTGGCGCTGCTCGACGAGCAGGGCAAGTGGCTGGTGCCACCGGCTGGCGTGAAAAGCCTGGAGAAAGCCTCCGCCGCCTTGCTCGAACAGGCGAAGACGCCGGGCAAGGGAGCGTTCTGGAGCGACACCGACGAAGACTTCTACAGCGTGCCCATGCCCTTTACCGGCGGCCCCTGGACCGTGATCGCGAGCATGCCGAAAAGCGAAGTGCGCGCGGTGACCTGGGACGTCGGCACCCACCTGAGCATTGGCAGCCTGATCGCCATGCTGCTGGCCGTCGGCGCGGCCATCTGGCTGCTGCGCAGCAAGCTGCGCCCGCTCAACGCCTTGGTCCAGCAGGCCGAAGCCCTGGGCGCCGGCGACCTGGATGCACGCCTGCGCATCACCAGTAACGACGAGATTGGCCAGCTGGCGACCAGCTTCAACCACATGGGCGACGCCCTGGCCACCATGGTGGTGCACATCCGCTCGGCGGCCGAGCAGGTCAGCAGCCGCTCCCAGCAGCTGTCCAGCCTGTCGTCCGGTGCTTATGAAGGCATCGAGTCGCAATCCGGCGAAATCACCAGCATGGCCGGCGCGGTCGAGGAGTTCAGCGCGACTTCGTTGAATATCGCCGACAATATGACCAATACCGAGCGCATGGCCCAGGACAACGTGCAGCAGACGCGCATCGGCCGCAGCGCTATGACCGAGGCCTCCAGCTCCATGGAGCAGATCGCCGGCGCGCTGGGCAGCACCGCCAGCGTGATCAACACGCTCGGCCAGCGTTCCCAGGAGATCGGCGGCATTGTCGGGGTGATCACCTCGATTGCCGAGCAGACCAACCTGCTGGCGCTGAACGCTGCCATCGAGGCCGCACGCGCCGGTGAGCAGGGTCGCGGCTTTGCCGTGGTCGCCGACGAGGTGCGCAGCCTGGCCTCGCGTACCCGCCAGGCCACCGACGAGATTTCTGCCATGATCGGCAGCATCCAGAAAGAAACCAGCAACGCCATCGAGACCATGGAGCAGGGCAATGCGCTGATGACCGAAGGCCTGGCGCGCAACGCCAAGGTGGCGGCAGCGCTGGAGCAGATCGACGAACAGAGCCGCTCGGCCGGCCAGCAGTTCGCCGCGATCACCACCGCGACCCAGGAGCAGAGCAGCACCGCGACCGTGCTCAGCAGCAACCTGCAGAGCATCGCCCTGGCCAACAGCGAGCAGCGCGAAGTAATTTCCCACCTGGCCGATACGGCGCGGGAGATGGAAGGGCTGGCGGCCGAGCTGCGTCAGGAGGTGGACAAGTTCCGGGTGGGCAAGGCCTGACGCCGGCACCCTTGCCGTAGGACCGGGCTCGCCCGGGAATGGGGTCAACCCTGTTCCCGAGCGAGCTCGGTGCTACAGAGCCAGCCCGCACTCCAACAACGAGCGCCGCTCGGTTTCGGCATACAGCGCCAGCTCATCGAGCACCGCCGCGCCCAGCGCCGCCTCGAAATCCACCTGGTTGGACTGCGCGGCATAGCCGCCCTGAGCGCCATCGCCCAGGTTCGACTGAAAGATCCCCGCCGCACTCACCGGCAGAAAATCCTCGTACACCAATGGCTCGCAACGCACATGCCCGGCGGCCAGCAGCTCGTCCAGCGTGCCCTGCAGTTGCGAGGGAGCGCCGTCGGCGAGGAAATAGCGAAAGAACGCCAGGCCCTGTTCGCGCATCTGCCCCAGGTCATCGGGAAACTCGCTGAAATGCTCGCCCAGCAACTGCATGTACTGCTGGGCGTTGCCTTCGGCGGGCACCCCGGCCAGCGCTTCGCGCGAGCTGTCCAGCAGGCGGTCGTACAAGGCCCGACCCTTGGCCGTCAGCGCCGCGCCGCGCTGTTCGATCTCGCCAAAGCGCGCGGTGTGGCTGCCGCTGCGGTCGGCGAAGGCGATGCTTTCCTGCAACGCCTTGAAGCTGGTCTGGCGCAGCAGAATCGGGTGCTTGCGCGGTGGCGGCCCCTCGATGACGGCCTTGGGCGTGATGCCCTTGGCGGGCATCGCCGCCTGCGCCTGGTCGATGTCCAGGGTGCGCGGGGTC